>CATKXR010000038.1 GCA_949840805.1 uncultured Lachnospiraceae bacterium
AAATTTTCTAACATTTCTTTATCAGAAAAAAGACTATATATCAAAACGAAACGGCACCGCTGGAAATCCCTGGCAGAATGGGCATTTCAACGGTGCTTTGTTTTGTTTGACTGTCAAAGATGGGATTTTAAATCAGTATGTTAAATAAGTCTAATACCTGTATTATATTCTATTTAATGCCTTTTCGGCATTTCTCAAATATCGTACAAAGTGATTCATAACCGGTGAAAGGAACTGCCCTTTCTTCCACACCAGCACGGCCCCTGTTGACAAAACCGGCTCCAGAGGCACGAATCGCAGATTCCGGTAAAGCTTGTCATGTTCCATACAGAGAACAGCTCCGCCAGAGCTGTCCGCCATCACAGCCGCATTATAGATCAGATTATACGTCCCCAGCAGGTTCAGACTGTCATAACTGTCGCCAAACCAGTTTGCCAATTCATTTTTCACAGAATCACGTATGGGCAGCAAAACAGGAACCTTCGACAAATCTTCCGCTTTTATGGACGCTTTTCTCCCAAGTTCAGAATCATTCCGCACCAATACCCCCCATCTGGCCTTCCCCGGCAGGCGGATAAACTGGTATTTCCCCACTTCCACCGGCTCTGTCAAAAGGCCGATATCCGTCAATCCTTTTTCAATACGGTCCTTAATACGGTCAGCAGTAGAACTGTAAATATCAAAAATCACCTGGGGATGTTCCTGGTGAAAACCGGTCATCCAGTCTGCCAGCAGACCCATGCTTTTCGTTTCCCCGCTGCCAATGGCGATTGTCCCGCTTAAGTTTTCTTCACTCCGTTTCAGTTCGGATTTTGTCTTATCCGCCAGGTCAATCAGCTCCTGGGCTCGCCGCTTCAAAAAAAGCCCTTCTTCCGTAAGAATAATATGGTGCTTCCCCCGCTGAAACAGCCGAACGCCCAGCTCCTCCTCCATCTGTGCAAGCTGCCTGGAAAGAGTCGGCTGTGTAATATGCAGAAGCTCTGCTGCTTTTGTAATATTTTCTTCCCTTGCCACCATCAGATAGTACTCCAGTACCCGAAGTTCCATATAAACCATGCCTCCTTTCCTCGCATATGATTCCGCCGTCAAACAACCGGCATACATTCAGGTATGCTCAATATGCTCGCCTGACTTTCATGAGCAACGGCGCATCCTCTGCCGGGCGCATGCAGATTTCCCATTCACTGTTCCATATGGTTTTCGTATAACATTGGCGGCTGCCCCAAAGCAGCCGCTATATTTCAAACTCCCCTGTCTGAATCATTATTTGCTGTCATCCACAGCAGACGTCTGTTTACCTCCGTTTTTCTCCATTCCGTGAACGGTAACTATGATAAATCCTTCCCGTTGGAAGCAATCACCTTCTGATACCAGTAAAAGCTGTCCTTTCTCCTGCGCTCCAGAGTCCCTTTGCCCTGGTTGTCCTTGTCCACATACACAAGCCCGTAGCGTTTCGCCATCTCCCCGGTTCCCGCACTTACCAGGTCGGTGCAGCCCCAGACCGTGTAGCCCATCAGATCCACGCCGTCCTCCACAGCCTCTTCCATCTGCCGGATATGCTCCCTCATATATTCAATGCGGTAAGGATCATGGATACTGCCGTCTGCCTCCACCTTATCTTCCGCCCCCAGGCCATTCTCCACCACCATGAGGGGAATCTGATACCGCCCGTAAAATTCATTCAAAAGATAACGCAGCCCTTTCGGATCAATGGTCCAGCCCCACTGGCTCTGCTCCAGGTAAGGGTTAGCCGGCCCCCGCATCATATTTCCCGCAGCCACCGGAACTGTCATATCATCCGTGGCCGTGCTGCTGGAGTAATAGCTGAAACTGAGGAAATCCACGGTTCCCTCCTTCATCACTTCCTTATCTCCCGGCGCAAAAGGAATCTCAATCCCCTTCTCCCTCCACAGCCGCCTGGCAAAAGCCGGATACGCCCCCCGCACGTGGACATCGCCGCAGTAATAATTGGCAAGCTCCATGGTACGCTGGCCCTTGAGCACATCATCCGGACGGCAGGTATAAGGGTAGGCAATGCGGCTGAGAATCATGCAGCCCACCTGATTCTCCCCGTTGATTTCATGGGCCAGCTTCACCGCCTTCGCGCTTGCCACAAGCTGGTGGTGAAGAGCCGTGTAGCGCCGCTGTTCATCATCCCAGCTTTCATCCAGGCCTGCCAGGACTCCCACTTGGGTATCCTTCCCCGGAGGCAGGATTCCTCCTCCCATAATATTTCCGTAGGCCCCCATCAGCAGAATATTGATCTCATTAAAGGTCAGCCAGTAACGCACCAGATCCCTATACTCCCTGAAAAGCACGCCGCAGTACTTTAAATAAAAATCAATCAGTTTCCGATTGCTCCACCCGCCGTACTCCTTTGCCAGGTAATAAGGCAGCTCATAATGGCTGATTGTCACAAGTGGCTCAATCCCATATTTCCTGCACTCCGAAAATACATTCCGATAAAACCTGATTCCCTCCTGGTTAGGCTCCTCCTCGTCCCCTCTTGGAAACAGCCGCGTCCAGTTGACCGACATGCGGAACACCCGAAAGCCCATCTCCCCGTACAGGGCAATATCCTCTTTATAACGATGATAAAAATCCACTGCCTCATGGCTGGGATAATGGTAGTTCCCGAAAATCCCGTCCGTCACATGGCGGGGGGAGGATTTGGTTCCGCCCGTCATCACATCAGGAACCGAAATTCCCTTTCCGCCCTCCTGCCAGCCACCCTCAAACTGGTTGGCAGCCGTAGCGCCTCCCCACAAAAAGCCTTCCTTCATTCCTTTTCCCATCTTCTCTCCCCCTACTGTTTCTCTGCTTTTATCATCACTTCTCCAGCCTGGCTGCCGCCCTGTTTTACTAGTGATATTGACTGATACGCAAAACTGTTGGTAATCAGAAATGCCGTGACCGTAGGGTATTTCTCCCCGATCTTTTCCAGGTCAAAATTCATGAGAAGCTCTCCCTTTGTCACCAAATCCCCTGTTTTCACCACCGGGTCAAAGCCCTCTCCGCCCAGTTCCACAGTTTCCAGCCCCACATGGATCATGATCTCCATTCCGTCCCTGCTCCGGACTCCAATAGCATGCCTGGTGTCCGCCACCAGGATCACTTCCCCGTCAAAGGGAGCATAGACCTTCCCCTCCGCCGGCCGGATTCCACAGCCCTGTCCAAGAACGCCTGCGGAAAACACACCGTCCCCAATTTCTTCCAATGGAATAATCTCGCCGTTCATGGGACTGTAAACCGTTCCGTCCTCGCAAGCCCTGCTGCCCGCTTCCGGCAATACTGTCCCTTCCGCTGCCAAAACTTCCTGCCGGTTTTCCCCTTTCCCTGCAGGGGCAGGGGCAGGGGCTTCCTGCAGGTTCTCCTCTTTCCCTGCAGGAGCAATGGCTTCCTGCCGGCTCTCCCCTTTCCTTGCAAAATCCGGGGCTGCCTCAAATTTCAATGACAAAATATAGGTCAGTACGCCGGAAACCACTGCAGAAATAACCAGCGCAATCAAAATATTGTAAAAACAGGTCATGGAATTGTCGCCTATGTAAAGCAGCACGGCCGGAAGCCCGGAAGAGCCTGTGGCAAAGCGGTGGGTATGAGTCAGCCCTGCATATAAGCCCCCACATCCGCCGCCGATCATGGCCGCTATCAGCGGGTATTTCTTCGGCAGGTTCACGCCATAAAGGGCTGGTTCCGTGATTCCCATCAGGCCGGTCACACTGGCGGAACCGGCAATCTGTTTCATCTTTGCATCTTTTGTCCGCAGACACACCACCAGACAGGCAACTCCCTGGGCAATATTGGAGCACACACATCCCGGCCCGAAAATACTGTCATACCCAAGATCTGCCATTTGCATAACACCAAGAGGAGCCACGCCGTTGTGAAGCCCGAACATAACCATCAGCGGCAAAAACCCTCCTATTACAACAGCCGGAGCCCAGCTTGCGTTAGTGCTCAGGAAGGTGAAGAACACACCCAGGCCGTTTCCAAGGACACTTCCTATGGGTCCCAGAAGCGAAAGTGCCAGGGTACCCATAATCAGGAACGTCAGCATGGGGACAAATACCAGCTTCACTGCCTTGGGAATCAGCCGGTCCAGCCATTTCTCCACATACGCCTGCACCAGCACCACCAGGATAATGGGGATTACACTGCCCGTATAGGTAGTCAGCGTAAACGGTATGATTCGAAAGAAATGAACCGCTTCCCCCGCGGTTACCAGTGCCGCCCAGTTGGGATGAAGCATAATCGCCGCCACTCCCGCTGCCAGAATCGGGTTGCATTTCAGCTTCTGCGCCTCAGTCACTGCCAAAAGAAGCGGCAGATAGTAGAATACCCCATCCGCAAACAGGTTAAGAAGATAATAAGTCTGGGACTGGTTGTCAATCATCTCAAATACTACCAGCAGCGCCAGCAAGGCTTTCACCATTCCTGCTCCGGAAAGAGCCGGAATAATAGGCTGGAACGTTCCGGATACAAAATCAATCACCACTTCCGCCGGATTTCTCTTTGCCCCGCCCAGGTTTCCTCCTGCGCTCTCCTCTGCCTTTTTCGGCCCCACCAGCCTGTCAATCTCCTCAAACACATATTTCACATGGGTACCGATCACCACCTGGAACACGCCTCCGCTGATCAGCACCTTGGCCACCCCGTCCATGGAATCAAGCCCGGCCTGATCCGCCTTTCCTTCATCCGCCAGCCGGAACCTCAGCCTGGTCTGGCAGTGATATACATCCAGCACATTTTCTTTTCCGCCCACTTTATTCAGAATTTCCCGGGCAAGTCCTTCATACTCTTTGCTCATTTTACCCTTATGCCTTTCGTTTTATCGTTCATCAGGCGCGCCTCTGATACCTATATCTTACCGAAATTGAGGCTTCAAGTAAAATGCTTGATTTTTCTTTCATCCAATGCCTTTCAGGCATTTTTACATTTCTGTCCCGTTACTTTTTTCGTCCAGCAGGATCACCTCTTGCTCCGGATTTTTATCGATTGCTCCTATAACCGGGTGGGGTACATAGCATTCCTCCAGATATTTTACATCCTCCGGCTTTAGCTGGATTGCCAGAGCCCCTGCGGCTTTATCCAGATACTTAAGCCTGGTTGCTCCGATAATCGGGGAACACACTCCCATCTGCCTGCAGATGGGAATCAATTCTCTCTCATCCTCCCGGTACAGCAGGTTATAGTGATTCTCCATGGCAGAAAACAAAGTCCAGCCGTGATCTCTTGCCGCAAGCTGCATATTGTGGAACTGATACCCGTACATGGCAGAAGCGCCCAGGACCCGCACTTTTCCCTGCTTTACCAGTTCATGCAAGGCTTCCATGGTTTCCTCAATAGGGATGTCATAGTCAAAGCGGTGGATGATGTACAGATCCAGATAATCCGTGCCAAGCCTCCTAAGACTCCCCTAAATTTCCCGCATAATCACCTTCTTAGACAGCCTTCCTTCATTGAAATACACTTTTGAAGCAATGACAACCTAGTTCCTTACCCCATAGTTTTTGATTGCCCGTCCCAGATATTACTCGCTGGTTCCGGCAGAATAGCCGTTGGCCGTATCAAAGAAATTAATCCCCAGTTCCAGCGCATGCTGGATGATTTCTTCGCTTTTCTCCTCATTAAGAGTCCAGTCATGCATGGTTCCCGCCTTGCCGAAGCTCATGCAGCCCACACATAATTTTGATATTTCAATGTTGGTATTTCCCAGTTTTGTATATTTCATGATTTTCCCTCCCTAGTACATCCTTACCAGGCAGAAACCCTATGAGAAATTAGGAATTTCCCATCCTGCAGTTCTTCCACCTCCAATTTCATCTCACAAGAAGATATTCCTAGATAAATCATGGCGTCTTCCATATATGCCTGCCTGTAGCGTTCCGCCTGATAATCCCTCTGCCATTCCTCCAATAACTGCGCATCCCCGATTACGTTATGAAAAGTATAGGTTCCCCGGCCATTCTGTAACATCTGCTCATAACAATTCCTATAGTAACTGTCCATATCCATAAGAACCTGATCTTCCGTCACTCCTAAATCCGCAATGCTTCTCAAAGTACTTTCTTCCGGATTCTGCTCCAGATTACGGTAAATTGTTCCGTTACAAGGCGGCAGGTAGACGGATAAATCCTGCCTGACATGGCTGCTCGCGTAATCCATGTCTGTCTTGTTAAAGTAATCATAGCGTCCCCCATCCGAATCATCCCATGTAACATCCACATTATAGTACCCGTCATCCAATGCAACGATATTCCATGCATGTTCTTCTCCTGCATAGCCGGTACAATAATAGCAAGGAATACCCAGCTGCTGCATAAGATACTGAAAAGCTCTTGCATACCCCGCACAAACGGTCTGTCCGTTTATCAGCGCACTGTATGCGCTTTGATTCATTTCCGCACCTAAATGATAGGAAACCTTTTCGATCAGCTTATCGTGGACATATTTCTCTTTTTCATAATCGCTGGACAAATTCTGCGCTTCTGAAACAAGCTGGCCGGCATTCTCCTCAAAAACAGCCCTTGTGTTATCTATATTCTGTGCGGTGCGGTTAAATTTCAGATCAATCTCCACACACCTTCCATCGCTCATATACTTGCAGGAATACGCTGTCTCCAGCCAGAACAGTTCCGGGTGATCATTATAAACTGCAGAAAACACATTCTTAAGCTGGTCTGATGTTATCTGCTGCTCCACTGGCATAAACGCAGAATACAATTCATTGGCATTAGCATAAATCTGGCGATACATACGTTTTCCCCTGTCATCCAGCATAGCATAATAAGGGTACCGTACACCATCAAAATCCAATCCCTCACCTGTGTACCCTATATCAATCTGGTTTTGAAGTTCCTCTGCAGCCTTATCATCGATCTGCTCACGGTTTTCCTGTATCTGCTGATATCCATTTCTGCCCAATACATTCTCCGGCACAACGATCTCGGACTGGTTCGGCAAAATATAGTCTGATACAAGAGATTCCGCTATCACATCATTTTTCAGAGGTTCCATTCCATCCGTTTCAAGTGCTTCTGCCTTCTGCCCGGTTTCTTCATTTTCCGTGCTTTCATCAGGATGACTGGTTGTTTCTTTCTTAAAATCATAATCTCCCTCTATTGTTTCAGCGCTTTCCTGCTCCGAATAGAAAAATGTCTCGATTTTATCCGTAATATCCGACCTGAATATAGATATCCCACTTAGAATACAGGAAATGACAAATATTACTGTTGTAAAGTATATCAGCCCTTTTAAAAATCTCATTCCTTGTCATCCATCCCTTCCTGGTTTTAACGCTTTATTATGACATACATAGGTAACATAAATTTAACAAAAAGATAAAAGTTTTCTAAAGTTCTTATAATTCACGTATATTCATCACCTTTGATCCCTAAAAAATAAAACGTAGAACTACCCCTTTATCTGATGCCCTAATTTTAACTTTCTCTTCTTCCTCCGTCAACGAACTGAGAAACAAATTTTGTTTTCTTCATCGATTCCAAATAAAAAAGAGAATTTCTGCAACATAACTTGCAAAAATTCTCCCTGCATGCAAACCTGCATCCTTTGGTGAGTTTTTGATGATTTAATTTTTTCCATTCAGCGCTTCGATTTTAACAATCCGTAATAACCAATATTGCCAATCCCCCGTTCCGCTTTTCTCCATTATAACATTTTCGGAAAAAATTCCTTACACTCTCATCTCATAAACTGTCACACTCCTTTTCCAAATGTTCTTATTTCCTCCGCCATACCCCAAACAGGCTTTTCTTGTAATGCTTCAGCGCCTCCACTGCCGGCCCGTAATTCCCCGCCGCTTTCAGATACTCCACACCTTTTTCAATGTTTTCCCATACACCAATTCCTTCGGCATACATCATCCCCAGCCCATAGCTTTTATAGGGTGAATCCTGGCTTTTCTCCAGAAATGCTTTCCCTCGTACCGGGTTCTGCTGGCAGCCGCGCCCCAACAGATAGCAGATTCCCAGAAGATCATACTTAACATATTCTGATTCCTCATCCCTCTCCAACCACTGGACCGCCCGCGCATAGTCCACTTCCGTCCCCCAGCCGTGGAAATACAAACGTCCCAACTGACGGCAGGCATAGCTGTCATTGCCATAGCTGGCGGTTTTTTCGTAGCACTCTAAAGCATAGGGCAGACTGCGCTCCACCGCCTTGCCGTTCCAATAAATATCCCCTATAATATGCCAGCTCCAGAGATGTCCTGCCTCTGCTGCCTTCAGCGCCCAGGGAAGAGCTTCTTTATCGTTATCCTCTGTATAGGCCAGATAATGGGCATAGGCGTACATCCACTCCGGGTAGCCCCGCTCTGCACCCTGGCGCATAATGGGAACTTCCTTTCCCGGCTCTGCCGGAATGTATTCTCCCCGTCCATACTGGTAATAATGACTATAATTCCGCCCCGCCAGTATCATGCCGCCGGAAAATGCTTTCTCAAACCAGGGGAGGCACTGTTTAATTTGCAAGCGTTTCCATTCGTTCCAGGCTCCCTTATTTGCAAAGTCACTTTCCTTGTGATCTTCAATCTCTATGATGTCCAGAAAATAATAGGTGTTCCCAATCATGTACTGACAGAAAGCGCAGCCATTTTCGGCCTTTTCATAGATGACATCCCATGCTTCTTTTATGCTCTCAAAAGGCATGATCTCCCGCAGCTCCGGTGTCAGCATATCCATACGCAGCGCCCCCAGAACCGCGGCGGCGCTGCCCAGGGAGATTGCCTGATGGAGCATGGCATAGGCCGCTGCCTCGTTTTCTTCAAAGGGATGATATTCCCAACTGTAACAGGAACCGGAAAAGCAGCGGGAGAGGATATAGCAGGCGTCCCCGTCGTCTTCCTTTGCTGCAAGCAATAATGCATCCGCAGCTTCTTTTGCCTTGTCGTTATCACAGCAATAATAAAGATCCTCAATGGCCTTATCCACTACATCGCTAAAATACTTACCCATTTTTCTTTTTCCCCTTTCTGTTTGCTTTTTCTATCTGGTCAGTAATATCAGTCCAGCTGTTTATTTCTTCAAAAACACCAGAATTCAAATATTTGACCAGCCAGAATTTCACCTGTGCCACAGTTCCTTCTTTTGCCAGAAACCGAGAGTTTCCCTTTCCCATGTTATTGGTACACCAGATTACCATCAGGTCATTTTGAACACCTGGAAAGAAGTCAAAAGCCTGTGTTCCCCATTCCAGGAATACCTTTGTGTATTTTCCCTCATGGATGCCATCAATGGCCAGTTCCACATCCCTGACGGAAAAAAAGTTATGTTCATCATGCCAGCTCTCTCCAAAAATCACCAGAAGCTGGCGCCAGTTCCGCATTTGGCCTTTCTGTTCTCTTTGAAGCTGCTGCCAGAAAGACTTTATATGTTCCTCAGTCTGCCGGGTATCGGCCTCGCTTTTTCCCGCCCCAGCTTCTTCTGTATCTTCCAGGCCATCCTCCATTTCGCCTGGGCAAGTACTGCTTTCCTCCCATTCGATGTCCTCTTCCTCGCTGCTTTCCTCTTCATCGTCATATCCATTCTCTATTTTTTTCCACCCCGAAAGATCAGCGCTGCCAGTCAGGAGTTTTTCAAACCAGTCCTTCGCCTCGTCAAATTCTGCGCTTTTACGGTACGATTCATATCCGCCCTCAGATTCGTCCAAAAATACTGTTAATTCAAAGAGTTCGTGATACATGCAGAAAATCTGGCTTATATTCCCTATCTCCTGTACGGCAAAAGGCGGCAGGATCTGGAGTCTGAAAACACCCCCTTTATCACTTCCCATCAGGCTTTCCATCTGTTTTTGTAAAACCTCCACCGTTACATTGGAAGTCCTGTTACCGGATGTGTCTGTAAGGATAAACTGTCTGGCCGGTGCCTGTTCCGGCTTCTTATCCGGCCTAATCAGATCACGCACCCCGTCCCATATCCCCAATAAACCAAAGCCTGCCATACCAAGCCCGATCAGGAGCCGGACAATACCAATTCCTTCCTTCATTTCAGCAAGTCCGATCACTACCAGACCAAAACCCAGAAATGCAGCATAGCCTCCCAATATAAGAGGTGTCAGCCGCAGCCGTTTTCCTGTTTTGTTATTTTTCCTCATCATCTGCTCCCTCTGTCATCCGGGTTTGGTGCAGCTTCCACCAGTCCCACAAGACCTTTTTCAATTTTCTGCAAAGTAAATGCCATAACAAAATCTCCCTGTTTATTTATAAAATGAATGTGTTTTCAGCTTTTCGTATCTTCTAGGCAGTATACGGTTTCTTTTAAATCTTGTAATCAGATTAAATACTCGTTGATATCACCAACATATCCATTTAGCATTCCTACATAGATAACAGTCGAAAACAACAGGCCGCTTGTAAATCTGTTTACCTGAGTAATCGACAATATTGAAAAAAATAATAGGATCTGTTTTATTTATTGCTTCTTATATTTGAGTATTTATGCTATAATCCCATCTTTGACAGTCAAACAAGACAAAACACCATTGAAATGCCCATTCTACCAGGGATTTCCAGCGGTGCCGTTTCGTTTTGATATATAGTCTTTTTTCCGATAAAGAAGTGTTAGAAAATTTTTACACTTATCTTTGTTTGCTGCATTTTTGAATCTCTTTCATCTTTCTTTTTATGAGGAATTCATAGTCCGTTTCAAACCCGCTTATTTGATGTAATTCATCCGTCAGTTTCGTAGACTCATAAAGAGGGATAAATCCCTGCCCCTGAACATCTGCAAACTCATAGTTTTGAAGGGTATTGAGTATATCTGCGCAAGTATATTTCTTGTCCAGTTTCTTCTCCAGCAGCCGGTAAACCAACAGCGATAAGAAACAAATGAGAAAATGGGCATGAATTCTCTCGCTCCTATGGAGATAGTTTCTTGATCGCCCGGATACTTGCGTCTACCTTTGCTTCTTTTTAGCGTTTTTTGTGTTTTATTTCGTTTTCACTAAATTTATATTAGTATATGTTAATTTATTTATCAATAACTTTCACTAAAAAATTATTAATTGAAGCTCATAATTTTTTTAGTGTATACTAAATGTGAGGAGGTGGTACTATGAGCATGAAGTACTATAAACTTTTCGATTTATTGACACGTAAAGGGATGAAAAAACCGATTTATTAAATAATAAAATCATTTCTTCTCCTACACTTGCCAAATTATCGAAGGGTGAAACTGTTACAACAGAGATATTAAGCAATATATGCGAAGCCCTTAATTGTCAGCCAGGGGACATTATGGAATATATACCCAACCATACGGGTAGCACAGAATAGCAAGAGGCCATACAATGCCAACATTACAAGAATTACTGCAAAAGGCAGATTCCTATAAACATGACTCTATGAAAACACAGAAAAAGCGATTATATACAGTTGATGAAATATATAATTAAGAAAGGACGTGTTATCATGCCATTACCAAAAGAGAGAGGCTATACTATAGATGATATCTACGATCTACCTGATGGAACCAGAGCCGAACTCATTGACGGGCAGATTTTCTATATGACGCCGCCCAGCACCAAACATCAGCGAATATTGTCATTTTTGCATCTGGAAATAGGAATTACATCCGTTCAAAAGGAGGGACTTGTGAAGTCTTTCCGGCTCCTTTTGCCGTATTCCTTTGTGCGTCCAAATACCTGGAACCGGATATATCCGTGATCTGTGATAAAAGCAAACTAGATGAACATGGCTGTAAAGGTACCCCGGACTGGATCGTTGACCCGATGAAGCAGACCAGCCTTGTATATGACATGGAGCAGGCCGCAGCGCCTGTCATTTACTCTTTTTCCGATACAATCAAAGTAAATATTTATGATAATTTGGAAATTAATTTTTCCAAGTTGCAGTTGTGATTTTAAGCGGCATTATCTATGGAACTGTCCAATATCATCTACAACTACACTAAAAATAAAAAGGGATCCTGCCAGGTATTTATTGCCCCATTTGACGTAAAGCTATCCGACAAGCCCCTTATAATTGTTCAACCTGATATTATGGTTATCTGTAACAAGGATAAACTGGATGGAAAACGCTGCAACGGTGCCCCAGATTTCATCATTAAAATTGTTTCCCCCATCAATCCAGCAGATGATTACATTCGCAAACTCTATTACTACAAAAATGCCGGAGTTCGTGAGTACTGGATCGTGGACCCACATCGCAAGACTGTGACTGTCAATTACTTCGAAGGCAATATCGTAAGCGTTCAGTATCCTTTCGATTCCATTATCAAGGTCAATATTTACGAAGATCTGCTTATTAATTTTTCCGAGATTGCCGATCTGCTAAATATTTAGCAAAAAATAAAAGGCATGTGCTCACATGCATATGCCTTTCATACTGCCTATAGAATTATCACTCTAATACCTCCACTATTCTTTTGTCTTCCCTTCTAGCCACTGTTCAAAATTACCATCCGGATTCCATTCAGAATATCTCATTCCAACCATTTTCTCATCTTTATTACTATTTGGATTCGCTGTTCTTTCTGAAATCCAGATCAATACGCGGATAGGGCGCAATCCCGTTTTTGGGACGGTAGGAGCCCTTTGGCAGCAAATAGGACCAGTCTGTGGATACCGCATCTCCGATAAACTCATATGGCTTTGTGATGATCTGGCTATCGGAAAAACGCTGTTTCCATCTTTCTGTATTATCATAATCCTTATCGATCAGAACAGAGTATTCCTGACACAGACGTCCATCCCATCTGACGTAATTTACCCGAATCCCTCTGCCGTCCTTATATTTTTCCAAATCCCCCAGAAATGTGACAGCTATGGCATCTCCAGGCGTGGTACAGTCGGCGATCACATTCAATACACTGTTTCTCCATTCCCCATTTAACGCGCCATTAAACCAGAAATTCCCACTCGGATACTGGACGTTGTCCTCAGGGCCTGCTATGATGTTCTGGCAGTCCGTAAGCTTATTCCCCACTTTCTCCTCTGTGGTGAGCTGGATATTGGCAAGGGGCAAAAAGGCGTTTCCAGGAACTGCCTTATTTTCTGCTAAGGAATCCGTACCCACTAAGTATCTGGTGATATCTTCCCACATCCATTCCTTGTTAGGATAAAGTTTTTTAAAGTCTTCTGTGGGAGCTGCCACCCTGGATGCATTATAATAATCAAGAATCCCTCTGTCATCAAGCTCTACAAAGTATGTCTGGCCATTTATATCTGTAAGGAACAGAGAAGCACCGTCGTTGCCAGGCCTGTATGCTTCTGTCACCGTGTATTCAGCCGGAAGATTCAAATTATAAAACATCAGATCAATCCTGTCCTTATGTTTTGACATGATCTGGTTCACCGCCTGGGCATCGCCAACAAGATTAGGATAATCGTAGCCCAAGCATTTCCACCTGGAATTTTTCATCTGTTCAACCGGGGTGGCAGATGTATCCGTCGCCAGGCTCCACGCAACCCTTGCCTGGCTGGTAATGCAGAAATTAAACATCATAAAAAGACTCAATGACAGTGCCAAAAACTTCTTCATACATTCCTCCTTATAGGAAACACTTAAATGTTCTCTCGATCTTATAATCTTAAACGAATCAGCGCTCATAGATCTCATAGTGCGCTACGCCGCCGCATCCACAGCCGGAGCTGTCTCCGGCGCTTGTACTGCCTGAATCGAAACCTGGCCGTCTAAAACCATTGCTCCGTTTTCATTCACCACATACCTGTTAGGAGTAGTGGTGTTGGCATACCACCATTTATTCTGGTTTACTCCCTCTCCTTTCAGCCATACTCCAGCAAACGCGGTTTCTGCGAAAAGCACAGAAAAAGCAGCACCTGCGGCCATCATTTTCCTCCATTTCCTTTTCATTGCTTCCTCTTTAAACCTGTATTAAATTTTATTATATCCCCCTCCGTCAGGTCTTGTCAAGTCTTGCCTAAAATTTCAAAATTTGACTCAATTTCCAGGTTTTATCAGACAGAAGCTCAGAGAAATAGGCAGAGAAAAAGCTGCCTGCTGATGAATTAAATCAATCAAAATAAGCCCACCAGCCGTTATATTTCTATAACTTACCATGGGCTTATTTTAATATGCAGAGCATTATTCTTATTTGGATTCGCTGTTCTTTCTGAAATCCAGATCAATACGCGGATAGGACATAATCCCGTTTTTCGGATAATAGGAACCCTTTGGCAGCAAATAGGACCAGTCTGTGAATGCCGCGTTACTGATAAACTCATTCGGCATTGCAACGATCTGACTGTCTGAAAAACGCTGTTTCCATCTTTCTGTATTATCATAATCCTTATCGATCAGAACAGAGTATTCCTGACACAGACGTCCATCCCATCTGACGTAATTTACCCTAATCCCTCTGCCGATCTTATATGTTTCCAAATCCCCTAGAAATTTGACAGCTACGGCATCGCCAGGCACAGTGCAGTCCGCAATACAGTTCAATATGCTGTTCCACCATTCCCCGTTTACCATGCCGTTATACAAGTAATCACCCACTTCCCCTACTGCTACGATATTCTGGCAGTCCGTAAGCTTATTCCCCACTTTCACCTCTGTGGTAAGCTGGATATTGGCAAGGGGCAAAAAGGCGTTTCCAGGAACTGCCTTATTTTCCGCTAAAGAAACCGTACCTACTAAGTATCCGGTGATGTCTTCCCACATCCATTCCTTGTTGGGATATGTTTTTTTAAAGGATTCTGTGGGAGCCGTCACCCTGGACGCATTATAATAATCAAGAATCCCACTGTCATCAAGGTCTACAAAGTATGTCTGGCCACTTATATCCGTAAGGAACAGATAAACACCGCCGCTGCTATCCCTGTATGCTTCTGTCACCGTGTATTCAGCCGGAAGATTCAAATTGTAAAATAGTAAGTCCACTCTTGCTTTATGTTTTGACATAATCTGCTTCATAGACGCTGTATCGCCCACAAGATTCGGGTAATCCAGCCCCAAGCATTTCCACTTGGAATTTTTCATCTCATCAACAGGGGTAGCAGACGTATCTGTACCCAAGTCCCATACAGTATATGCCTGGCTGGTAAAACAGAAACTAAACAACATAAGAAGACTCAATGACAGTGCCAAAAACTTCTTCATACATTTCTCCTTATAGGAAACACTTAAATATTCTCTCGATCTTATAATCTTAAACGAATCAGCGCTCATAAATCTCATATTCTGTTATTATGCCAGCCCTCGGGTTGAAAACGCTCACTTCCACCTTATTTCCGTCAAAACGCACTATCTCCGCCCATCTGTGAAAAGAGTCTCTCGTTTCGCTTCCAAGGTAGGAATCATATTCATAAATATCCCCATTTTTCTTTAATACAAACGTGCCTGTGAAATACCCTTGCCCAAAAACAAGATGAATGGTATTCCCATCAACCGCGGTGATGGTTACATTATCCGGAAGAATAGGCATAATTGTACGTACATTCCCTGAGTCAGCCACTCTACTTGTTTTGGTATGATTATAAACTCCACTTATGGAATCTGCCGCCGCATCCACAGCCGGAGCTGTCTCCGGCGCTTGTACTGCCTGGATCGCAATCTGGCCGTCTAAAACCATGGCCCCGTTTTCATTCACCACATACCCGTCTGGAGTAGTGGTGTTGGCATACATCCATCCCTGGGCGTCAAAATAGTAGTTCTCTGCAATGCCGTCGTTGTTTCCATCGATCCAGAACCATCCGCTGTTTGCCCAGGTTCCATCCTCGTTGGCATACCACCATTTATCCTGGTTTACTCCCTCTCCTTTCAGCCATACTCCAGCAAACGCGGCTTCTGCAAAAAGCACAGAAAAAACAGCACCTGCGGTTATCATTTTCATCCATTTTCCTTTCATTGCTTCCTCCTTAAACCTGTATTAGATTTTCATTATACCCCCCCGTCATGTCTTGTCAAGTCTGGCCTAAAATTTCTTCAATAAGTCTTCGGGTGTTTGACAGTTTGATAATGAAAACTGGAAGCTGCCACTCTGATTACTCATTCACCTTGTAATCAATATTGGCAAGTTTTGCCTGCCTCGTTAAATCCTTTGTTTGAATTGTGTAATTCTTTCCATCTTTTATAAAGTGTGTACCACATTGACGAAACTCAAAATTGACTTTTTTCTGAATACATTGCTCTCGAATATCCAATACCCAATCGTAATCAAGAGAACGGGCATTTCTGTCCGATTCGCCGCCAACCACAACAAGCTCAATGCCGTCAAGATAGTTTTCAAGACGAATTGGTTCGATTAAAGGCTGTGCAGTAATACACTTATGTTTGATTGGCAGTTCATTGAATATATTGAGCCTGTAATCTGTATTTTTCTGATTTTCTACGGTGCAGCAGACTACAACATTTTCATATCCGCTGCCCCAATCATCGGGAATGCAATCCATAAATCGGTCTATGCGTTTTGTAAGAAAAAGGAATGTGCAGTCCTGCCGCTGTCTTATCATCTGCCAACAGTCACTACGCCAGTCATCTGCTTCCTCTATGAGAAAATCAGTAGAAAAGCCCAGATAGACAATTCCTGATTTTACCTTATATTCACCATTTTTCTTTTTCTCTACGGGTTTTGTAAAATCCTTTGTCTTTACAATTTCAGCCGTATTGATACCACGCTTTCCGTCACCTTTATGTATATAACAGTATAAACAGCCTTCGCTGCATTTATGGCAGCCACGCCACGGGTCCCACATTGCCATTTCTAAAACCTCGATTTTTCGTAATTGTAGGGAATACTCGTTCCTGCAACAACATCTTCGATCTTTTCTATTATCAGCTAATCGTCCATATTTCCCTATCTTTCTTGTTGCCACAACTTTCTTCAATTAATTTCATTCCTTCTTCATATCTGTTCATTGTTAATTCCTCCATCCATTTCAATTTGCTTATTCGTCCACCATGCATTCACTATCCAGAAGTTTCGTCAAATCCTCCACGGAATCGTCCATTTTCACAGAGATCTCCTCCATCGTCATACCCGAGAAGCAAGAAAACGCTTTATCACCATTTTCATATCCTCACCGACCTCTATGATATACCCATCCGGATCATAAAAACGGATCACCCGCTGACCCCAGCTATGTTCGATCACTTCTCCCAGGTATTCCATGTCCGGGTATTCTTTCATCCTGTTCAGAAAACCGTCAAAGTCCTGTTCCTCAAAAACGATTTCCGCATTGTTGGATTTTTTTAATACCTTTTCTTTTGGAAGATTCACAAGCCAGTCAAACTCCTGCTGCAATGCCAGGCCGCAGGTAAAAGCGATATTCCTTCCGTAGTCCTGAAATACTTCCAGTCCAAACAGATCCTCATAAAATTTTCTTGCGGTCTTAATGTCGGCCACCGCTATCACCGTACATGTGTATTTATAGAACGATTCCTTTCCGCTTTATTTTTTCTATATAGGAAATTATATCAGAATAAATCTATTAGCAGAAAAATGGACCGGATTATTTGAACATCCGACCATTTAACTTGTATTAGCATGCAGGTTCGAGTTTCAGATGTATTAGCATATTAGCAAATCCGAGTTTTGACGCTAAAATGAAGAAAGCCGAAAACCCGCTAAAATCAAGGCTTTCGGCTTTGTTTCCAGCGTTCCCGAGGTGACTTGAACACCCGACCTACCGCTTAGGAGGCGGTCGCTCTATCCAACTGAGCTACGGAAACTTATCATTCTTTACATAAAACACACATCACTTAAGGATCCCAGCAGATTTCCTCTCTGGAATCCTCTCTTATTATATTAGTAAAACGCTCTGCCGTCAAGCAGAATTTCTATTTTCCTCACTCATCAAACACTGCGATTCCCTGCATCCAAATCTGCCCTTTAAATCTTCTTCCAACTACCGGCTCACCCAGCAGATTCCTTTTTGAAATTCCCACATGAAACACCATGTCATTGCAATTCAAAGTAAGGTCATAGACCATCTCTTCGCTAATCCGATTTATCTTCTCCTTCACTCCGACGATTTCCCCGATCACCATATAGTGATCACACTCAATTCCGCTGGGCATAAAGCTGGAATCTACAATAGAATAAATATCTTCCTTCATCACCCGTCGGGAAATCTGAGAATACATATCGATATCTTCAATGGTTAATGTCTCCATAGCATCCTCATCTCCATTACGGGCCGCCTCTAAAAGACTGCTGCGGTCCTTTGCCGCTACCTGAGCCTTCTCGATCTGCTTGCGTGTTTTATGAAGAGGAAGAAGAATTTTCCCCTCCTCCGACAATCCGGTCAGCTTTACGGACTTTACTTTAAGAGAAGCCTGGTCCATTCTTCGCTCCATGTACTCAAAACCATTATCAAGATAAAAGATCAAAGAAATCCCTACCCTTGCCTCATCCAGCAATCCCGCAAAAGTTTCCTTTTCCGCATGGCGCTGGATACTGCATTCCACCTCTGACGACACATCGTCAGCCATCAGATAAGGATAATAATACTCCCGCCGGAAAATCCCATCCTCATCCGTTTCACCTGCCATCACGATTCCCATCCCCGGAGCCACTTCAGCGCGAATTTCACACAAATTACTGTCTGGTTCAATCTGAATCCGCCTGCGCTCCACCGCGCTCTTCTCAAGTTCATCCAACAATCTGGTGATCTCTTTTTTCTTCTGATATTTCCCAAATCCGACACTGCACAAATATTTATGCATAATATATCACCTCACCAACTATCCGGCATTATTTTATGTCTGTCCGGCCAATAGGATCTGTCATAAACAAGCGGATTCTCCATATTTTAGAGAATCCGCCCACTCTGTTCTGCCGTATCATAGCGGTCAACAAAACATTATCTATGATGATGGTAGCTTCTTCTGTGTACAGGCGCACACGCCTCATATCCCTCGCAAGCATCCCCATCCCGATGATCATCACAGTAATGCCCATCTACGCCACATAAATATCCATCCTCACAATAGGACTCGCATGCATTATTGTAGCAATAGGTTCTCTGTTCTCTTCTTCCATGACAATGGGCAAATGTCGGAACAGCACAAATTACTGCAAGAAATGCTGCTGTTATTACAGTCATCACATGTCTTCTCATCTGACTCACCTCCTCACGAACTTATCATACTATATGTGGGAGAAATTTACAAGGACTTTACACCTTCTAATATCGAATCAACATAAAATTCACCGTAAGCCCGGCAGCCGTCCCTATCAAAAGCAGCAAATCTCCCCGTCGTATTTTTCCCGTCTCCACCGCCTCACACAATACAAACGGTATGGATGCAGAAACCATATTCCCATATAAAGCAACTTTGTCAATATATTTTTCCTTAGAAAATCCCAACCTTGGCATAATCATTCCCAAAGCCCGGCTCGCCTGATGGGGTATCACCATATGTATCTCTTCCCGGGAAACCTGCGCCTCTCTCAGGCACCCTTCCACAAAATCCGGAAGCCTTCTTGCACACAACTTCAATATCCGATGGCCCTTCATATCAAAATAATAATCCTCTCTGTTCTTGTCATCCATACAAAAGGATGGCATCAGTCCGCAGCCTCCCCGGATTTCCGTGTCATGGGCTCCCTCCGACCAGGTAATCTGACGGCTGTAGATAACCTTTGATCCCTCTTTCTCCTCTGCCCTTTCCAATACACATGCCGCGGCACCATCAGAAAACAATTCAAAACTTTCTTTTTGACCCGGGTTCAATGCTGCCGAAGCCGTATCGCCGGACAAAATCAACACTCTTTCATACCTCCCAATATCCACAAGACAAGAAAAGATATCCACAGCAGATATAAAACTTGTGCAGGTTGTGTTAATATCAACAGCAGGAATCGACAACCCCTTCGCCATTCTTTCATGAACAAGGGCCGCGTTACAAGGGATAGCCTGAAGAGGCGTTGCCATGGCACATACAATACAATCTATCTCTTCTATTCTTACTCCGGCATTCATAAGCGCCTGACCGGCCGCTTCTACCGCAAGATCCAAAATTGTCTGCCCTGATAAAAGCCGATATCTGGTCTGATCCCCAAAACAAACTTTTTTTCCTGCAAGAGCTTTGCCCATACCTGTCAATTTTACTCTTCTTTCCAAAATTGCCTTTTCACTTTTTCTCTTTTGCTCCATCATCTGTGTACACACTCCTTTTATACTCACAAACATGCTTATCTGCCAAATATCTGATTATTTTTCTGATCCATGATATCAATTGGGCCTTTTTGCTCCACCCGTTTCATTTTCCTGCCTTTTTCAAAGCTATAATCCATAAAAATCATCTCCGGCATGATAAATTCCCGATCCTCTGCCAGCTTTTCAAATTCCCTTTTTACCTTATCCTTCTCCTTTTCCGTCAGATCCGCATAAACCGTAATCTTCCCATTCTCCTGAACCACACGGTAATCGCCGGCTGTTTTTCTGCTATGAATCTCGTCTTCACACTCTGCAAACAAAATACATCTTCGTATAAAATCCGGGAATATAATCCTTATTTTCCCATCCTTCCCCACAAAAAAGAACCTGTCGTCCTCCCTCCCCTCAATCTTTTTCAATGCCGCACAGGGACTCCCGCATCGGCATTTTCCCTTCTTCTCCACCAGGATATCATTCAGCCGGTATCGGATGATCGGCTGTGTTCTTCTCTCAAAGTCCGTAACCACCGGAACAAATCGATGTTCATCTAAATATTCTCTTTCAATATATACAATATCCTCATTTAAATGTAATGTTCCACAACGGCAGGTAGAAGCCAAAAATCCTTCCGTACATTGATAGATCTGATGAATTATATTCAAGCCAAACAGATACTTCAGGCGTTTTTCATCCTGTTCTTCCAAAACTTCCGCAATCGAGATCACCATTTGGGGACTGATCTTTAATCTTCCCTCTTCCATTTCCTTCCCTATCTCCAGCAACACAGATGGCTGGCCTACCAGGATTTGAGGACAGATTTCTTCCAGCCGTTCCAGATGTCCCTTCATATCCTGATAAATATCAAAAAAATGAAATGAAATTCTCCTTGATTGAATAGCCTGGTACAAATTGCTGTCTGCCCTCATAAAAAAACCGATCGTGCATTTATCCCAAATTTTTCCCGGCAGAAACTTTGCCAAAATATATCCCGCCCAACGTATCCTCTCTTCATCCGAAACCAGAAAAATCCCCCTCCGTCCTGATGTCCCGGAACTCAATCCCACAGTTATTCCCTTAAGTTTCGGCACAAAATTCCTCTCCCGTTCCGCTCTCACCGCAAATCTCTCCGCTTCCTCCCGTCCAATACCGGCCGTATTTAATTCCTGAAAATGTTCCATCATAAACTTTTTATCCACAACAGGATAATCCTTAAACTTTTTCTTTCCCTTATAAATTTCAGAATTTCTTTCTACATACCTGATATGTCTTTTTATTCTCCGCGCCTGCCATTTTTTCAGCATTTTCCTGCTGCCTGGATTCAGGAAATATTTATAAAAAAGATAATATTTCAATATCCTAATATGTTCTGACATAAATCTTCTCCCTCCCTGCCTGATGAGCAAATACCACCCGAATTTCAGGACACTCTTTCTTCATCTGGCAAATTCTCCTGAGTGTATCTTGATATTCCTTAAAATTATTCTGTATCATTCTCGGAATCGTTCTCATCTGTCTTGTATATTTCACCAGATCGCCTCCCCAACAGGCATCCGCCGCCAAAAACAAATTTACATCCGGTATCCAAATCCCCATCTGCCCCTTACAATGGCCGTCCAATTTCACTCCAATGACACTTCCGTCCCCAAACAAATCATAAACATATTCAAAGTACCGGCATAGAAAATGTCCGGCCGTTCCTTTCCCTGATATTAAACGAATCCTTCCATCCTCAATCTTTGGAACCTGACTGGAAAAAACAAGATTTTGAATACGAGGATTTTTTATGGATTTTAAAACTTCTTTCGTAACTATAAGTTCATATTGTGAAAACCGTGAAAGGCCACCTGTATGATCCGGATGACCATGAGACAAAATAACGGTTCTGATACTATTGGGACTGATTCCGTCCTGTATAAGCTTTTCGTCAATCCGATCCCCAGGTTTCAGAGACACCGGATTAAAAAAACAATATATCTTTAAAAGTAATTTTTCCAGGATACCACTGTTTTCATTTTCTTCTTTTCCAAATATCTTCTCTGAATATCCGGTATCATACAAAATATTTCCGAGTTCCTTATGTTGAATCAACACTGCCCGGGCAGGAAATCTTCGCTTTTGCCACGGTACTTTTCGAAACATCGCTGCCAGATTATTCGTACAAAAACCACATTGATAGAACACTACCTTCTGAATTTTTTCCGGTATATGGTTCCTGCCATTTGTCTTCTCCCTATTATGTACTTCCCGCCACCATTTTCCGTACTCTTCTATAGATTCCATCAATGTTTTTTCCGGAGAATATCCCAAAATTTCCCTGGCGCGGCTGATATCCATAGTCTGGGCAAATCCCAGTGTGCAGACCGTATATTTTGTCAGAGGAGGCTCGCCTTTCAGATGAAATTTTTTATAGATCCATTCCATTCCTGCTGCCATATTATACACTATTTTAAAAGGCATTTTCCGATAATGAGGAATCTCTCCTGCAGACTTTAAAAAACTTTCCAAAAGTACCCGAAACTCCATCGGCTCACCATTTGTAACATTAAACACCTGCCCCTCAGCCCCTTTTGCCGTCATTGCCAGTTCACAGGCCAATGCCACATTTTCCACACTGGTCAAATCCACCAGATTTCTTCCCCCGCGAAACAACGGGATCCCGACTCCGTCATTGGCACGCAAAAGCCGCGGCACCAAACTGGTATCTCCGATTCCAATTAACCCACGGGGACGCAGAATCACCGTCTCCAATCCCCGCCTTTTCCACTTTCTGATTATCTCCTCTGCCATCAGTTTGGACTTAATATAATAATTCAGGTCATTTTTCTCCGGTATCTGTTCTTCCTTAATTCCATACTGATCCTCTCTCATCGTGTAAATACTGGGAGAAGAAATATAAACTATCCTTTGAACACCATTTTCATAGCACAATCTGGCCGTCAGATCCGTTCCCAGAACATTCGTTTTATAAAAATCATCCCATTTTCCCCATACTGAAGACAATGCACCTGCATGTATAACATATTTCACTCCACAAAAATACTTTCCACAGCTATTCTCGTCCGTAAAATCTCCCGGACAAAACTCGGCTCCCAACTTTTCCAGCTTCTTACCCTTTTCATAATTTCTCCCCAACGCAAGCACACGGTACTTTTCCGTCAGCCTCCGTACCAGATATTCTCCCAAAAATCCCGTAGCCCCTGTCACCAAAACAGTTTCCTTTTTATTATTAACCGTATTTTCCAATTTAGGAAATATCCCTGTCTCCTTCCCCAGACAAACCTCTGTCATCTCTATTCTTTTACCTTCATCCCATGCATGTTTAAGCTCCATTGTAAATTCAGCCTCCTCTCTTAATTTCTTCGCATTTCTCAAAATTCTTCCGAATCCCAACTGTTCAAATCGTCTGGCATTTATAAGCTGCTCCCCCTGCTGCGGGCATATCAGACATGGCACCCCATAATACAATGCCTCATGTATGCTGTTCATTCCTCCGGCGCTGATAAACAAAGACGCCTGCTTCATTACCTCCTTCTGGTTTACAAATTCCCGTACAATAAAATTATCCGGAAACTTTATTTTTTCATTTTGATTTTTTCCTCTCCAAACCATAACTACTAAATAATCCCCGTTTTCTTCCTCTTCTCTAACGTCTTCTTTTCTGTTTACAACTCTGTTCCTTGTTTCTTTTCTTCCAAACTGCTTTATCATTTCCTGAAATAATTTTTCATTCTGATTGAATATCGTCCCTAGAGAAATATAAATCACCTTTTTATTCCAATGATTATACTCACTGACACACATATTTTCTGAACAAGCGACTGCTTTTTGTGAAAATTTTTCCTGGTCAATAATCCTGTGAACCGACAAAGGCCCCAAAAATCGATATTTCTCGTCAAATTTATTTCCTCCCGGCTGAAACAAACGAGAATATCCCATCAGATTCCAATCCCCCTGTCCCATAAGGACCGAAAGCAAATCCAGTTTTTTTCCTTTCCATTGATGACTTATTCTATGGCGAATTTCCCAAATCCGGGGAATTTCTCCCACATGCCACAAAAATTCTAAAGAAAAACCTCTGACATATTCAAAAAACGCTTTACTCCCTACCCTGTCAATAGCCGCGATACTGTAAAAACTGAAGAACGGAACTTTCAGTAATTCCCCTGTCAATCTGCCCCACAACGCCATGGATTCAAAAATCACTGCACAAGGCTGTTCCCTTATTGCCTCTTTCATAAGCTGCGGCATCATATTTTCCGTATACTGCAGAATCAAACGATATAACTTTAAAATTCTCTTTCCGTCTGTCATGTCAATTTCATTTTGCTTAACAGGATACCTGCGATATTCACATCCGTTTGCTTCGATGATTGATTGGAATTCATCCGTTGCATAATAGATTACGGTAAAATTATTTTCCGTCAAGTAATTAGCCAAATAAAGATTTGAATACACATGTCCATATGCAGGAATTCCATACCAGATTATTTTTCTGCGCTCTTGCATTTCTTTCACCTGCCTGTCCCTTCTTTCTCAATCCTCTATTTCTTACGATTATTATATAAAAATAATTTTCATTTTTACAGAGGCTATATGTCACTTTACAATATGACAAATGCAACTAAAAATTATTTATCTGTTACTTTACATTTTTCCTGTTTTTTCCCTCATTAATATAAAGGAATTTTCAGGAAAATATGTTAAACTATCTCTATATAAATACACGGTGTCAAGAGAAAGAATATCTTTCTTTCCCGAACACAAAAGGAGCGGCACATGGCAATTATATTTAATGAGAAGACAAAAACAATCACCCTTCACACCAAAAACACATCGTACCAGATGAAAATCGGCAATCTGAACTACCTGCTGCACCTGTATTATGGACCTTCCATTCCGGATGAGGACATGAATTATCAGGTCATGCAATACGACCGGGGATTTTCCGGCAATCCATATGAGTCACGAAACGCCCGGACCTTCTCTTTAGACGCCCAGCCTCAGGAATTTTCCACCCAGCAACAGGGAGATTTCCGGACATCCAGCATAGAGGTGGTCAACAGTGACGGAAGCTATTCCTACCACGGAAAAGCCGAAGACCACAAAATTTCCAAAGGAAAATACCAATTAGATACTCTTCCCTGTGTATTTGCCAATGACACGGACACAGCAGATACTTTAGAGATCACCCTCTGCGACAAAGTAAGCAACATAAAAGTAATACTTCTCTACGGAGTATTCGAGGAAGCTGATATTATCACCCGTGCCATAAAAGTAATCAATGACGGGGACAAGCCAATTCATCTAAAGAAGATCATGTCTGTCTGCCTCGACTTTTTAAACGGAGCAGACTTTGACTTGGTAAGCCTTCCCGGGCGTTACGGCCAGGAACGGCAGGTAGAACGGCAGCCTATGACCCACCATATACATACCATAGGCAGCGTCCGTGGTTCCTCCAGCCACCAACAGAATCCCTTTATCATCCTTTGCGACCGGGAAGCTTCGGAAGACTATGGAAAATGCTATGGCTTTTCTCTGATGTACAGCGGCAATTTTCTCGCAGAGGTCGAACTGGATCAATATGATCAGCTTCGTCTGGTAATGGGTATCAATCCCAAGCAATTTATGTATGAGTTAAAACCCGGAGAAATCTTCGAAGGGCCGGAAGTGGTAATGGCATTTACCACTCACGGTTTTACCGGACTAAGCCATCTTTATCACGATTTTTACCGTTCCAATCTTTGCCGCAGTAAATTCGTAAACGATGTACAGCGCCCGGTGCTGATCAATAGCTGGGAAGCAGCTTTTATGGATTTTGATGATGTAAAATTGGTGGAAATCGCAAAAGCTGCCAAAAATATGGGAGTAGACCTGCTGGTCATGGATGACGGCTGGTTCGGCAAACGGGACGATGACAACAGCGGCCTGGGTGACTGGTTTGTCAATGAAAATAAGATCAAATGCGGACTTCATAAACTGGTAGAACAGATCAATGACCTGGATATGAAATTTGGAATCTGGTTTGAACCGGAAATGGTTTCCGAAGACAGCGATCTTTACCGTACACATCCCGACTGGGCCATGCAGATTCCTGGCAGGCATGCCGTGCGCAGCCGGAACCAGATTGCATTGGATATGAGCCGCAGGGAAGTTCAGGACTATCTGATTGAAAAGATCAATGCCATTCTGGACGATGCCAATATTTATTACGTCAAATGGGATATCAACCGCTCTCTGGCCGATATCTGGTCCAACGTACTTCCTGCTGAAAAACAGGGAGAGGTTTACCATCGTTATATTTTAGGCTTATATCGTGTCATGGACGAGATCATACTGACACATCCCGATATTTTGTTTGAAGGCTGCAGCGGAGGCGGCGGACGGTATGACCCGGCAATGCTTCACTATTATCCCCAGTACTGGGTCAGCGATAATAATAATCCCATTGACCGGTTGAAGCTCCATTATGGCACTTCCTTTGTGTATCCGACATGTACCATGGGAGCACATATTTCCGACAGCGGTAAGTTTGTTCCGTTAGAAACCAAGGCAGTAGTGGCTATGTGCGGAACCTTTGGGTATGAGTTGGATGCCACCCACCTTTCCGAAGAAGAGCAGAAAATCTGCAAAAAGCAAAGTGACTTATTCCGTAAATATTACCACATTACTTTTAAAGGCGACTTCTATCGTTTGACGAATCCTTTTAAAACAGGCAATATGACTGCCTGGCAGCATGTATCCAAAGACAAAGACGAGTCGCTTTTAAGCGTAGTCGTCACAAACCTTACCTGTAACGGCCCACAGGAATACATACGTGCCAAAGGTTTGGATCCTGACGGTATGTACTCCATTAACGGAAGCAAAGAGCTTCGTTCCGGCTCTGCCCTGATGAATGCCGGCCTTCCCATCGACCGGGAAGTTCCGGAATATTCGGCATTCCAGTTCCACCTGGTAAGAAAAAACTAATGACATTCCATCAATAAATCCTGATCTCAAAAATACCCTTAAAGGAAACCTCTAAAGGCCTCCTTCAAGGGTATTTTTATTTGAAAACAATTTTTTAATTTACACAATCCCCTGAGCCATCATAGCATCCACGACCTTCTCGAATCCGGCAATATTAGCGCCTGCCACATAATTTCCGGCCACGCCATAACGCTTTGCTGCATCATCCGCCTTAGCAAATATATTCACCATAATATCTTTAAGCTTGGCGTCCACTTCGTCAAAGGTCCAGGAAAGTCTCTGGCTGTTCTGGCTCATTTCCAAAGCCGACGTAGCCACGCCGCCTGCATTTGCCGCCTTACCAGGCATAAACAGCATGCCGTTTTCCAGGAAGAAATCCGTAGCCTCTCTTGTAGACGGCATATTAGCACCTTCCGCAACAGCAAAACATCCATTTGCTTTCAATGCTTTTGCGTCTTCCAGATTCAGCTCATTCTGAGTTGCACACGGAAGAGCAATATCGCACTTAACCGTCCAGATTCCCTTACCTTCCGTGTAAACGGCTGACGGCACCGCATCCACATACTCTTTAATACGGCCACGGCGTACTTCCTTGATCTCCTTCACTACATCCAGCTTGATTCCGTCCTTATCATATACATAACCGTTAGAATCACTCAGAGCCACAACCTTTGCGCCAAGCTGCTGTGTCTTCTCCGTAGCATAGATAGCCACGTTGCCGGAACCGGATACCACAACCGTCTTCCCAGCCAGCTCCTTGTTGTTATTCTTCAACATCTCATCCAGAATATAAACCAGGCCATAACCGGTAGCCTGAGTCCTTACCAGAGAACCGCCATAATTCAATCCCTTACCGGTCAGCACACCCTCATATAACCCTGTCAGCCTCTTATATTGTCCGTACAGGAAACCAATCTCACGGGCGCCCACGCCGATATCACCGGCCGGTACATCCTGGTCAGCGCCGATATACTTGCTTAATTCCGTCATAAAACTCTGGCAGAATGCCATTACTTCACGGTCGGATTTTCCTTTCGGATCAAAATTGGAACCGCCTTTTCCGCCTCCGATCGGAAGCCCGGTCAGTGAATTCTTAAACACCTGCTCAAAACCCAGGAATTTCAAAATACCCTGGTTCACAGAAGGATGAAGCCGTAATCCGCCTTTATATGGGCCGATCGCGCTGTTAAACTGTACCCGGTATCCCTTATTTACCTGAACCTGTCCCTGGTCATCTACCCACGGCACACGGAAAGAAATAATCCGTTCCGGCTCAACCAATCTCTCTAAAAGAGCCATCTTGCGATATTTTTCCTCATTGGCATCAATCACCAGCTTTAAAGAATCCAGCACTTCCTTCACTGCCTGATGGAACTCTGCCTCTCCCGGGTTCTGCTCCACAACCTTGGCATAAATCTCGTCTACATAAGACATTTTTCAGTTCCTCCTTTTTGCACACGTTTTTCTGTTCCTGTCGATACATCTTAAAAATTATAGCAATTTAACAGATTAAAGTCAAGAAGTAATAAACTGTGCCGTATCATTTTCTATAAAATCATAACGTCAATTCAAAAGACATTTCCATTAATAACATCAAATAATTTTAAAAATAAGTGTATTATAATAGAAATGTAAAAATTTTATTAATTACTAACAAATTTCTTATTGTTTTCTCACTTTTTTTGTGATATACTAATTTCATATTTATCAATATGCTGTTTGGTATGGTATTTTTCTTCAACTTATTCATTTACATTTCATATGGGATTCTCCCATAAAAGGAGGTCGATGGAGTATGATCAGTAGAAAAATCAACACATGTAACCGCTACACTCCGGTACCAATTTCATTTCTTATCCACACAGCACGCGCCTTTGACTGCGATATCTATATACGTTGCAATGATAAGCAGGTAAATGTAAAAAGCTATGATGAAATGATACGGGATCTGTCATCAGCACGTACAAAATCACTGGTATTCTTTTTTAACGGATCAGATGAATTGGCAGCACAGCAAAAAATCGAAAGGATTTTTCTGGAACAATGAAAACCAATAGATAAAAAAGGACAATTAAAAGATTCCAAAACAGAAATTCTTTTAATTGCCCTTATTTTTTATCCTCTTACTTCTCTATCCTCAGTTATCTTCCGCCTGCTTCTCTGACACAGAGAACACAAAACGCTTTCTTGCCATCTCGTCATTAGCCAGATACTCATCATAAGAAGTAATTTTATCAATCAGTTTTCCGCCTACAATCTCCATAATCCGGTTGGCCGTAGTCTGCACAATCTGATGATCCCGGGACGAGAAAATCAACACTCCCGGAAATTTTACCAGCCCTGTATTCAATGCGGTAATGGCTTCCATATCCAGATGATCCGTAGGTTCGTCTAACATCAGCACATTAGCGCCGGAAATCATCAGCTTTGAAAGCATGCAACGCACCTTCTCACCACCGGAAAGTACCCGGACCTTCTTCACTCCGTCCTCGCCGGCAAACAGCATACGCCCCAAAAATCCTCTCACATAAGTAGCATCCTTTTCCGGAGAATACTGGGTCAGCCAGTCCACAATGGTATCATCATTGTCAAATTCCGCACTGTTATCCTTTGGGAAATAAGACTGGGTGGTAGTCAGCCCCCATTTATAGGACCCTTCATCCGGCTCCATCTCCCCGGCAAGAATCTTAAAGAGCACGGTCTTCGCCTGCTCATTGGGACCCACCAGAGCCACCTTATCCTCTCTTCCCAGAGTAAAGGTCAGACCGTCTAAAACCTTCACCCCATCAATAGTTTTAGAAAGGTTCTCCACACTGAGCACCTCATTTCCAATCTCGCGGAACGGACGGAAATCAATATAAGGATATTTCCTGCTGGACGGCTTAATATCATCCAGCTCAATCTTCTCCAATGCACGCTTTCTGGAAGTAGCCTGTTTGGACTTGGAAGCATTGGCCGAGAAACGCTGGATAAACTCCTGCAGCTCCTTGATCTTTTCTTCCTTTTTACGGTTAGCCTCCTTCATCTGCTTCACCATAAGCTGGCTGGACTCATACCAGAAATCATAGTTGCCTGCATAAAGCTGAATCTTGCCATAATCAATATCTGCAATATTCGTACATACTTTATTCAGAAAATACCGGTCATGGGAAACCACAATCACCGTATTCTCAAAATTAATCAAAAACTCCTCCAGCCAGGCAATGGCGTCCAAATCCAGATGGTTGGTAGGCTCGTCCAAAAGCAGAATATCCGGGTTGCCGAACAATGCCTGCGCCAACAGCACCTTAACCTTCAGCGCACCTGTCAGCTCACTCATAATCGTATCATGAAATTCCGTGTCCACTCCCAATCCATTTAAGAGATTGGCTGCATCTGACTCTGCCTCCCAGCCGTTCATCTCAGCAAATTCCGCTTCCAGGTCAGCCGCCTTGATTCCGTCCTCATCAGTAAAATCTTCTTTCATGTAGATAGCATCTTTTTCCTTCATCACCTGATACAGCCGGGGATTCCCCATGATCACCGTATCCAGTACGGGAAACTCATCATATTTAAAATGATCCTGCTGCAGGAAGGACAGACGCTGCCCCTGGGAAATCACCACATCCCCATTTGTCGGCTCCAACTGCCCGGAGAGGATTTTTAAAAATGTAGATTTACCGGCACCGTTAGCTCCGATCAAGCCATAACAGTTGCCTTCCGTGAATTTAATATTCACATCCTCAAACAAGGCTTTCTTGCCAACCCTTAATGTGACATTATTTGCACTAATCATATCAAACCCTCTGTTTTCCTATATTTTCATATCTTGCTACCACTCATTCTATTATACATAAAACTCTTATTTTTTCAAGGAAAATCAATGGTCAGGACAATTATCATAAACTTTTCATGAGATCCGTTCCGGGAAGACAACTTTTTTCATGGAAAGGGGCCTGTTACAACAGACGCTTTCTCAACTCCGCTCCGTCCATCGCACTTAGATAAGCAGGAGCAATATCAAACACAGACTTACATCCACTCTGTCCCTCCCTGTTGAGACGATATGCCGCCCGTGCATAGGCCACCAGAACAGAAGATGTAAATTCCGGATTGGAATCCAGCTTCAGGCTGTACTCAATCACATGCTTATTCTCATCCCTCCATCCTGTTTTCCCGCTGCATATTACAAATCCGCCATGAGGAATCCCTGCATGGTCACGCTGCAGTTCTTCTTCACTGATAAAATGTACCGTTGTATCATAATCCGAAAAATAATTTGGCATATTCACAATGGTTTCCCGGATTTTATCCAAATCCGCCCCGTCTTCTGCCACCACAAAACACTCCCTGGTATGCTTCTCCCTGACCGTAAGTTCCGGATTCTCTCCACTGCGCACAGCCTCCAAAGCACGATCCACAGGGATCGTATACTGTCTGGCATCCTTCACCCCGTCAATCCGACGGATGGCATCCGAATGGCCCTGGCTGACCCCTTTTCCCCAAAAAGTATAATCCTTTCCCCCCGGCAAAATCCCGTTGGCATAAAGCCGGTTTAAAGAAAACATTCCCGGATCCCAGCCAACAGAAATAATTCCCACATGACCGCTCTCCCTGGCCGCCTTGTCCACAGCCTCAAAATGCTCCGAAATCCTGGCATGAGTATCAAAGCTGTCCACCACGTTAAAATATCTGGCCATATCCGGCGTCTGCCAAGGCAGATCCGTAGCGCTTCCTCCACAAAGAATCATCACATCAATCTCATCCTTTTTTTCAGGGGCATCCGCTGCCCTGTACACCTTTGCCCCTTCTGTCAGTATTGTGAGGCTGGCCGGATCCCTTCTGGTAAACACAGCCGCAAGCTCCATATCCGGATTGTGCTTAACGGCACACTCCACCCCTTTTCCCAGATTCCCATAACCTAAAATTCCAATTCTGATAGCCATATTTTCCTCCATTTTCTATACTTTACCAATATCGTATGATCATTTTCTTCTACAAAATCTCTTCCAGCCACTTCAGGTCCTCCTCTGTAGTTGACCAGCTTGTGGCAAATCTTACTACAGTATGCGCCTCATCATATTTCTCCCAGAATCCAAATCTTACCTTTTCCTTCAGTTTTTCCAGCTTTTCATTTTCCACAATAAAAAACTGCTGGTTCGTGGGAGATTCCAGATAAAACCGATATCCCTTTTTCTTAAAAATATCCTTCATCTTCTCTGCCATCTCAATGGCATGGCTGCTGATCTCAAAATAGAGACCGTCAGTAAATAACGTATCAAACTGAATCCCCAGCACACGTCCCTTTGCCATCAGTGCTCCATGGCGCTTCATATGATTCACAAAATGCTTCGGCGAATAATTCTTCGCAAACACCACAGCCTCCCCGCAAAGAGCGCCAACCTTAGTACCCCCAATATAAAACACATCACAAAGTCTGGCAATATCTTTAAGAGACAGATCCGCCCCCTGGCTCATCAGGCCATATCCCAGCCTGGCTCCGTCCAAAAACAATGGAATCTCATATTGCCTGCACACCTCTGCAATCTCTGTCAGCTCCTTCTTTGTATACAAAGTTCCATACTCCGTAGGATAAGACAAATACACCATTCCGGGAAATACCATATGTTCATGATTCTCGTCCTGATAAAACTGCTCTATAAACCGTTTGACAGAAGATGCCTCCAGCTTTCCATCTACCTGATCAATCTCTAACACTTTATGTCCTGTAATTTCCACGGCTCCCGCCTCATGCAGGCTTACATGGCCGGTTTTGGCAGCAATCACACCCTCATATTCCCGCAGCATAGAAGAAATCACTACACTGTTGGTCTGGGTTCCTCCAACCAGAAAAAATACATCCGCTTCAGGGCAGCCACACGCCTCCCTGATTTTTCTTCGGGCGGCATCACAATAAACATCATTCCCATAGCCAGGCAGCACTTCCCTGTTTGTTTCCATCAAACGCTGCAAAATCTTTGGGTGCGTACCGGTTGTATAATCACTTTCAAATGAGATCATCCTGCTTCTCCCTCCCTTTTATGAATCATTAAGATTGCATCATTGTATCATAACTCTTCCAAAACCACCACACATTTTTATATAAAAATAAAACAATATTCTATGTACAAGCCACGATCTGACCAGTATGATAAAGTCATTTCTAATCGATTCACAAGGAGGATACAATCATGATCGCAGTAAAACCCCCTATGGGCTGGAATTCCTGGAATACCTTTGGACACAACATCAATGAGGCTCTCATCTTTCAGATTGCCGACACAATGGCCGAAAAAGGCTACCGTGACGCCGGATACGAATATCTCATTATTGACGACTGCTGGTCCTTAAAAGAAAGAGATCCATCCGGCAATCTTGTCCCCGACCCGGAGAAATTCCCCCACGGAATGAAAGCCGTAGCTGATTACGTTCACAGCAAAGGACTGAAATTTGGCATGTACTCCTGCGCCGGCATCCTGACCTGCGCCGGCTATCCTTCCAGCTACGACCACGAATTTCAGGACGCCGCCTTGTTTGCCCAGTGGGGCATTGACTACCTGAAATACGACTACTGCAACTTTCCCAAAAACGCCGACTGCATCAACCGCTACCAGACCATGAGCATGGCCTTAAAATCCACCGGAAGAGAGATTCTTTTTGCTGCCTGCAACTGGGGTTCTGAAAACTCCTGGAACTGGATGCGCTCTATCGGCGCCCACACCTACCGCTCCACCGGGGATATCTTTGACAATTTCCGTTCCTTTATGGGTATCTTCCAGTCCCAGTTAGAGCATCTGAGCCAGTCCGGACCTTACTGCTTCAATGATATGGACATGCTGACCGTAGGCATGTACAACCAGGGAAACGTGGCGATCGGAAAGCCCTGCACAGACAGCGAATACCGGATGCAGTTCTCTCTGTGGTGCCTGGCCGGAACCCCCCTGATCATGGGCTCCGATATCCGCAATATGCCGCCGCAGATGGAAAAGCTCCTCTTAAATAAAGAACTGATTGCCATCAACCAGGATCCGGAATGCCGTCCCCCTTACCTGGTAGGCAAAAGAAGCGTCATGGTTCCCGAAGAAAATACGGATGAGGCCGTAGAACCCCTGCGCATGGTAAAAGATAAACTTTTGACCTTTATCAAACACCTCTCCAACCAGGAGTTTGCCATTGCCTATTACAACCTTTATGAAGAAGAACAGGAAATGCACTGCATCTTTGCGGACGTGGGCCTGCCCTACGCCTCCGGCTACGGCTTCCACATGACAGATGTATTTACAGGAGAACAGATTGGAGTAAAACGGGACTATCACATTATCTCCGTTCCAGGCCATGACTGCCGGCTGTTCCGCTGCCGGTTGGTAAAGTGTTAAGCCAGACGCCACGCCAGACATCCTCACATTGCAGAAAATGCGGCAGATTGCTGATTCCGGATGAAATCGCCATGACCAAAAAACTTATCAACCGCGGCACTACGGTCTATTATTGTACGGATTGTCTCGCAGAAGCTTTTGATGTGAAAAGAGAAGATATTGAGGCAAAAATTCAGTATTTTAAGGACATTGGATGTACCTTGTTTTAAATTTTCCTGTCTGACGTCTATCTACCTTCAGTGGATAAAAAACTCACGATTTTCTTATCCATTGGAGGTATTTTGCATTTATAAAAAGCCTTTTAATCCATATCCACAACACATCCGATTATGTTTTTCCTTCCGTCCCTATGATAAAATCCATTTATCAAACAATAAAAAAGCAAGTGGAGGAGGATTATAACTATGAAAAAGAACCGGATATTATCTACAATCTTATCTGCCGCCTTGTGTACTTCCCTGGCTGCCTGCGGAGGCAGCGCCGGCGGCAATTCTGAAAATGCCGGTAACTCTGACGGTTCCGGCAGCAACACTCTTTCCGTATCTATCTGGGACAACAATCAGCTTTCAGGACTGAAATCCATTATGGACGATTTTACAAAAGAGACTGGCATCACTGTGGAAATTCAGGTCGTCCCCTGGGATCAGTACTGGACTCTTCTGGAAGCAGGCGCTCAAGGTGGAACACTGCCAGATGTATTCTGGATGCACTCCACTTACAGCCAACGGTTCATGCGTAATGATATGCTTCTTGATCTGACCGACCGAATTGCCCAAAGCGAGGTTATCAATCCGGACAACTATTACCAGGATATTCTGGGTCTGTATCAATATAATAACAAGACCTACGCCATCCCCAAAGATTATGATACCATCGCACTTTGGTACAACAAGACTATATTTGATAAAGCTGGCATCTCCTATCCAGATGAAACCTGGACTTGGGATACCTTTGCAGAAGCTGCTGCCAAGCTTACAGATAAGGACAACAACCAGTACGGCTTTGCCTCTCCTGCAGCTTACAACCAGGATGGTTATTACAGTATGATCTACGACATGGGCGGCTACATTCTTAATGAAGACAAATCTGCATCTGGCTGGGATGCCCCAGAAACCATCGCTGCAATGAATTGGTGGTATGATAATCTGGTAACAGTCTGCATGCCAACCCAGCAGATGATGGGAGAAAACACCACAGACGTCCTCTTTAGTTCTGGCCGTTCCGCCATGACTCTGCAGGGCTCCTGGATGGTCAAAGCCTTTGCCGAAAATGAGTACATTGCAGCAAATGCTGATGTTGCTGTCCTTCCCATGGCAAACGACGGCACCAGAAAAACCATCTATAACGGTCTGGGCTGGGCGGCAGCCGCAGAAGGCCCCAACACGGAAAACGCCTGGAAGCTTTTGGAGTATTTAGGCAGCGAGGAAGCCCAGAGAAAGCAGGCCGAAACCGGCGTCACCATGTCCGCCTATATGGGAACTTCCGATAAGTGGGTAGATTGCGCTCCTAATTTTAATCTGCAGGCATATCTGGATATGACAAAGGACATGGTCATTCGCCCATACACTGCTAACACTAAAATTTGGGAAGACTATTCCCAGCAGGTCATGGTACGGGCATATACTGCAGAAATAACCATGGAAGAAGCTTGTAAAGAAATTGCCAGCTATATGAATGAAAAAATGGCAGAAGAATAAAAATACTTTTCATACATAATTTTCATCAGTATCCTTTAATAATACCCTGTAATAATTCTGCAATACCAGATACCATGACTCGTGGTCAGATATTTCGTACTGCAGAATTATTATTTTTTTATAATGATTCTTTTTCCAACACCTTTTGACGGTAATACTTTGGACTCATTCCATATACATTTTTAAACATCTTGGAGAACGTAAGCGGATTCTCGTACCCAATTGCTTCCGCAATCTCCTGAATAGACATTCCTGTTGTCCGAAGAAGCCTGCTACCCTGTTCCAGACGATAACTCAAAAGATACTCCTGGGGAGATATTTCCATTCTCTGCTTAAAAATATGAGTCAGATAAGACCGGGTAATTCCTATATACGAAGCAATATCACTGACCTTGGCATCAGTATAGTGATTATGAATATAAGCCAAAGCATTATCCACATAGACATCCGGCGAATAATCATGAGGAAGGGGCTTATTCTGTTTCTCCAAATTCTGATTCTGTGAATTAACCAGCAATGCCAGAATCTGATACAATAACGCCGTCCTGGTAAGTTCATTAGCCACTGTAATTTCATGATGATTCAAAATCTCCTCAATAATCCCCAAAAACTCCTCCGGATCCAGATAACAGTCTCTCACAGGATGCTCCGCCGTAAGCCCTGCCTTTTCCAGATAAAGAGTCGCCTTAGAGCCATTAAAGGAAACCCACGCATAATGCCATGGATCCTCCGGATCCGAATAATAGAAAAGATTCACCCCCGGCACAGTCACAAAAATCTGCCCTCTGTGAGGACGGTACACCTTTCCGTCCATTTCCAGTGTCCCCCCGCCTGACAATATAAAATGCACATGATAATCTCTCCGCACAATCGGCCCATAAAATTTATCCGAAGTACATCGTTCTGTACCACAGACCGTCAAATAAAGCTCCACGTCCTCAATGGGCAGCCTTCCTAACATTCGAAAATTAGAACTGATACGATAGCATTGTACCGGGTCATCCATGATAAAGTCCTCCTTGTTTGACAGAAAGAGCTTATATTCCTCACCTTTATGTAAAAATATTATATGCAATATTACACAATATTTCAATAAAAAACATATAACACAACCACCATAAAATTATGAATTTTCTTTATTGACAAATCCATTCCCTAATGATAAAATGTTAGCACACTTACATTTATTTTTCAAGAAAGGATTCCAGGCCCATGCCTACAGACCATATTGGCTTTCAAATCCGTACCTTATCCAACCTTATCAAACGCAAGATCAACCAGATGGTTGCCGAAGAAGAGGAGACGCTGACTGCTCACCAGGGCTGGGTTCTCAACTACCTGACCGAACAAAAAGATCGGGACATCATGCAGCGGGATATCGAAAAAAAATTTTCCATCCGCCGTTCCACTGCCAGCCACATGCTTCAGCTAATGGAAAAAAACGGTTATATCCAACGTATCACCGTCCCTGATGATGCACGGATGAAAAAGCTGATTATCACAAAAAAGGGGATGGAAGCACAGACACGCATGCAGGATCGTATTTGCCGGTTTGAGGATCTTTTTCAATCTCATATTTCCCCGGAGGATCTGAAACATTTTCAACAGATTCTCCGGCAATTAGAAGATAACATCCGATAAAAGCAATCACTGAAACCTGCCAGGCTGTCAAAATGATATATTTAAAAATAACCTTTATATGCCAACAAATCTTTTCTGTTGGTATTTCTTTCCCCCGAATTGTAAGTATACTAACATCTATTCAACCAAAATTTCTCACTGATCTGAGAAAATAATTTCTATTCAAGGAGGACACAATCATGAACACCAACAAATACCTGTTTGAAAACGCGCCAATTCCCAAAGCCGTAGCCATCATGGCCATACCCACCATGATCTCTATGCTGGTGGTCGTCATCTACAATATGGCAGACACCTTTTTCATAGGCCAGACCGGTGATCCCATGCAGGTAGCCGCCGTATCCCTGGCTACTCCCGTATTCATGGTATTTATGGCTCTGGGAAACCTCTTCGGTATCGGCGGAAGCTCCGCCATCTCCCGGGCTTTAGGCGAAAAAAATCCCGAGCGTGCAAAACATATCTCATCCTTTTGCTGCTACGGTTCTCTTGGCTTAGGAATTATCATGGCAGTGCTGTTTCTTATCGGCATGGATTTTATCTTAAAGATGATCGGCGCCAGTGAAAACACCGCCGGTTACGCCCGGGAATACTTAAGCTACATTGCATTCGGCGGCCCCTTCATTATGTTCGGCACTGCATTCGGAAACATCCTCCGAGGTGAAGGCGCCTCCAAAGAATCCATGATCGGCAACCTGATCGGCACAGTCACCAACATTATCCTGGATCCAATTATGATTCTTGTTTTCGGCTGGGGCGTGGCCGGCGCTGCCATTGCCACAGTAATCGGCAATATGGCGGCCAGCGCCTTTTATATCATCTATTTCCTGATGAAGAAATCCAGCCTGTCCATTCATATAAAGGATTTCCGCATGGGCAATCAGATTGCTTCCAGCGTCACGGCAATCGGCATTCCCGCCTCCCTCAACAATATTCTTATGAGCTGTGCCAATATTATTTTAAATCTTGCACTGACCGGCTACGGAGATACCCCTGTGGCAGCCATGGGCATTGCCATGAAATCCAATATGCTGGTTGTCCTGCTGCAGATCGGTCTCTGCGCCGGAATCCAGCCTTTGATCGGATATAACTATGGCGCACGGAACAAAGATAGGCTGATAAAAATTTTTCAATTCACCGGAATCTGTTCCATTATTATGGGGACTGTCCTCACAACCGCCATGGTCATTGCCCGACAATTTTTGATTCAGGCTTTTATTGATAACCCGGAAGTTATTTCCTACGGCATCCAGATGGTCATTGCCCTCCAGCTATCCGGCCCGGTGATCGGGATTCTTTTCCTGTGTATCAACACCATTCAGGGCATGGGAAAAGCGCTCCCCTCTCTGGTGCTCACCATCTGCCGTCAGGGACTGGTCTTCATACCGTCCGTATTTATTTTAAACAAGCTTTTCGGCCTGGACGGCGTCATCTATGCCCAGCCTGTGGCAGACTATCTGTCCATTATTCTGTCAATAATTTTATGTCTGGGACTGTTTAAAAAAATTGATTACGCAAAAACAACAGCCGATACCAAGCCTATCCATGCTTAAAACGAAAATCATAAAAGACTGTGGCAAATTACAGCATTCCTGTGATTTTGCTACAGTCTTTTTTATACAAAACAATTTATATCTCATTTTCACCGACAACTTCATCATTCGTGGAAACACCTGTATCCTCTGCTGTCATCAAGATCTCATCAAGATCCTGGATATCATTTTCAATCCAGGACGGTCCCCCCGAAAAAATCACCCATGCCAGCCCCTCAGCCGGCTCTTTAAAATCAATCAAACAACAATAGTAATAATATTTTTCCCCCTCAAGCTCCCCGGAATATAATTCCCGATAAATCTTCTTCTTCTCATTCTCCCATACCGGTTCTTTTTTTACTAATTCCACAAAATCTCTTTTTCCAAAAAGATCCTCTTTCTGCAGTTCAAAAATATCCTCCGGGACCATTCCGTTGGATAAATCAATATCCTTAAATCCAAATATGCTGCAATAATATCGGTCGTCCCTTTTCATTTGAAGATCAAACGGAGAATCATCCGTAGTATTTTCCCAATCATCCGAAAAAGTAAAACAAATATCATAGGGAACAACATCAAAAACTACTTTTTCCTTTGATTTTTCTTCCGATTCTTCATTCTCCGATTTTTTCTGCATCGCTGCCGATATACTTTCCGCCTTCTTGGCCGAATCATCTAATTCTTTTTTTATTCCGCATCCACATCCAATTAACACCGCAAAAATAAATGTCATAACCAAAAATACGAATCTTTTTTTCATTTCCTTCTTCCTTCTGCTTTATATCTTCATTCACTTCAGCATTTCCCCATATCTCCCCAAAAAACTGCGGGTTCTTTCATTATCCGAAGCAAATACCACCTCCGGTGTTCCCTCCTCCACAATCACTCCGTCTGCCATAAAGATCACCCGATCCGAGATATCCTTGGCAAAGGCCATTTCATGAGTCACAATCACCATGGCAATATCCAAATCCGCAAGGGATTTAATCACCTTTAACACCTCACCTGTAAGCTCCGGATCCAAGGCCGACGTAGGTTCGTCAAAAAATAAAATCTTCGGATTCAGAGCCAGAGCCCGGGCAATGGCCACCCGCTGACACTGTCCCCCGGAAAGCTGGCAGGGATAGGCATGCTCCTTATCTTCCAGCCCCATCTTCTTAAGCAGCTCTCTTGCCGCCCGATACACCTCTTCCTTGTCCCTCTTTTGAACCGAAACAGGCGCATCCGTAATATTCTTCATGACCGAAAAATGAGGAAACAGATTAAAATTCTGAAATACCAGCCCATAATTCTCCCGAATCCGTTTCATCTCTCTTTTGGAAGCATAGGCCATTTTCCCTTCCCCGTCACTCCAGGCCGCCTTCTCTCCCAAATAGATCAGTTCCCCCCTGTCCATAGTTTCCAGCATAGTAGCACAACGAAGAAGAGTAGATTTCCCCGATCCGGACGGGCCAATGATGGAAACAATCTCTCCTTCTCCCACTGACAATGAAATATCCTTAATCACCGAAACCCCATCAAAAGATTTCTCCACATGCTTCATTTCCAAAAGCTTCATAACTGATTCGCCCTTCCCTGCCTATTGATAATACGCCAGTTTCTTCTCCGCATATTCCATTCCAACTGCTACTACCAAATTAAATATATAGTAAAATATTCCGGCCGCCACAAAAGGAATCAAACTGGTTTGGGAAGACGCCAACGCCTTGGCAATAGCAAACATTTCCAATACACTGATCGTGAAGGCAAGAGACGTATCCTTTACCAAAGTAATCACCTCATTGGTCACAGAAGGAAGAATCCTCTTAATGACCTGGGGCAGAATAATTTTAAAAAATGTCTGCCATTTTCTATATCCCAAAAGCTTCGCCGCCTCATACTGCCCCACCGGCATGGACTGAATCCCGCTCCGGTAAATCTCCGCAAAATAAGCGGCATAATTAATCACAAATCCGATCAACGCCGCCCAAAGCCGATAACTGTTGGTAATCTTAATCCCCAGCAGATAATAAGGTCCAAAATAAACTACCATCAACTGCAGCATTAAAGGCGTTCCCCGCATAATCGATATGTATACCTTTACAATTCCCTGAAGGAAAGAGTTTTTTGACATTCTCCCAAAAGCTACAATCATACCAAGAGGCAGGGAAAATACCAGCGTTACCACAAAAATCTGAATACTGACAAACATTCCTCCTGCTAACTGCGATACCATCATACTGACTGACATTTTCCCTGCTCCTTATTCTTTTATCGTACTTAGAATTAATTTATTTTCCAATTGTAGTAACATCCCGACCAAACCATTTTTCCGAAATTTCTTTCAATGTTCCGTCCTCGGCCATTTCCTCCAATACACCCTGAATCTTATCCCGCAATTCCTCATTTCCTTTCTTAAAACCGATTCCATACTCCTCAGAAGCCAAAGTATCCTCCAACACTACATATTGATCTCCATCTTCCCTCTGTTCGATCTGATATCCGGCTACAATCACATCCATGGCAATAGCATCCACTGCACCCATCTCCAAATCCATAAATGCCGTATTATAATCCGGCGTAGTCTGTAATGTCCCAAAACTTCCGGTAAGCTCCTGATTATCCTTCAACGCTGCCTCTGCAGAAGAATCTGCCTGAACCTCCACAATCTTACCTGCAAGATCCCTAAAGCTGCTGATTCCGGAATCCGCCGTCACCACAAATACCTGGCTGTTATCCATATAGGGTTCACTCCAGGTATAATCATCCTCACGACCATTCATGGTAAATCCATTCCAAATACAATCAATCGTCCCGGAATTAAGCTCCATATCCTTAGCGTCCCAAGCAATGGGCTGCGGCACAAATTCCAGCCCTAAACGGTTGGCAGCTTCCTTTGCTAATTCCAGATCAAACCCTGTATACTCCCCGTCATCTCCCACAAATCCCATAGGAGGAAAATCCTGGTCAAATCCAACCGTAAAAGTTTCAGATTCCTCTCCATTCGTCTCGCCTTTGTCTTCCTGGCTGCTTTCCGGCTCCTTAACATCTTCAGAAGAATCTGCAACTGTCGTCGTGGTCTCTTTCACTTCCCCTGTGCTTTCCCCGGCCTTTCCCTGGCATCCTGCCAACGACATTACCATTACTCCCATTAACAATACACTTCCTATTTTTTTCATAATTTTGTTCTCCTCCTCTTTCTTCAATATCAGAAATACAGCCGAAAAAGCTTATTCTCGGCTTTCTTCGGCACGCTACTATATTAGCACACTAAAGTATTTCTGTCTATCCCCATTTCACACAAAATAAAAAAACACCCCCTAAATCTACTTTTGATTTAAGGGGTATTTTCTTCACACTGCGTCAATCGTTTTCTTTATTTCCCATAATAAGCCCGCAGATACATTTCCTTAATCTCGCTCATCAGCGGATATCTGGGGTTAGCGCCTGTACACTGATCGTCAAACGCCTGCTCCACCATGGCATCCAGATTATCCAGGAAATATTTCTCATCCACACCATACTCTGCAATGGTCTTCTTTACGCCTACGGCTGCCTTCAGTTCCTCGATCTTCTCGATCAGCTTCTTCACGGCCTCCTCATCACTGTCTGCCTGGATTCCCACAAAACGGGCACATTCTGCGTATCTGGCGCGGGTGTGAGGATACTGATACTGGGAGAAGGTTCCCATCTTTCTGGGACACTCTTCTGCATTAAACTCCACCACCAGAGAAATCAGAAGCGCATTGGCAATTCCATGAGGCAAATGATGGAATGCACCCAGCTTATGAGCCATGGAGTGACAAACACCCAGGAATGCATTGGCAAAAGCCATACCGGCCAGACAGGAAGCATCTGCCATCTTCGAACGTGCCTCAACATTAGAACCGTCATTATAACAAACGGGCAGATATTCAAACACATTCTTCATTGCCTTCAATGCCAGTCCGTCCGTATAATCCGTAGCCATCACAGAAGCATAAGCCTCCAATGCATGGGTCAGAACATCCACGCCGGACGCACTGGTGAGTCCCTTAGGCTGGCTCATCATGTTGTCTGTATCCACAATCGCCATATTGGGCAGAAGCTGATAATCAGCCAGCGGATATTTTACACCTGTCTCCTGATCCGTGATTACCGCAAAAGGAGTTACCTCGGAACCAGTACCGGAAGACGTGGGAATGGCCACAAAATAAGCCTTTTCTCCCATCTTGGGGAATGTATACACACGTTTTCTGATATCAATAAACCGCATAGCCATATCCTGGAAATCCACTTCCGGATGCTCGTACATCACCCACATAATCTTACCTGCATCCATGGCAGAACCGCCGCCCAAAGCAATAATCACATCCGGCTGGAATGCTGTCATAGCCTTTGCGCCTTCCTGAGCATTGGCCAGCGTGGGATCCGGCTGTACATTAGAAAAGCACTGATAAACGATTCCCAGTTCATCCAGCTTATCGGTAATGGGCTTTGTATATCCATTCATATAAAGGAAGGAGTCTGTCACAATAAATGCTCTCTTCTTGCCCAATACCTCCTTCAGTTCATTCAACGCTACTGGCATACAACCCTTCTTAAAATACACTTTCTCAGGCGCACGGAACCACAGCATATTCTCTCTCCTCTCCGCCACAGTCTTGATATTCAGCAAATGCTTTACACCTACATTCTCAGATACTGAGTTTCCGCCCCAGGAACCACATCCCAAAGTCAGAGACGGAGCCAGCTTAAAGTTGTAAAGATCACCGATACCACCGTGAGAAGAAGGAGTATTTGTCAAAATACGGCAGGTCTTCATAGCCTCCGCATGCTTTAAGATTTTCTCATGCTCATTTACATTAATATACAGAGAAGCCGTATGTCCATAACCGCCGTCAGCAACCAATCTCTCAGCCTTAGCCAGAGCTTCATCAAAGGTCTCAGCCTTATACATAGCCAGAACCGGTGACAGCTTCTCATGAGCAAATTCCTCACGAATATCAACAGACTCCACCTCACCGATAATGATCTTTGTATCCTTCGGCACATCCACGCCGGCCAGTTTGGCAATCGTATGAGCAGTTTGGCCCACAATCTTTGCATTTAAAGAACCATTGATTAAAATTGTCTTTCTTACTTTCTCAATCTCATCCGGCTTTAAGAAATAGCATCCCCGATACTCAAACTCTTTCTTCACCTCATCATAAATAGAGGCAAGAACCGTAACAGACTGTTCGGAAGCACAAATCATACCATTATCAAAAGTCTTGGAATGAATGATGGAGCTGACTGCCATTTTAATATCAGCCGTATCGTCAATGATAACCGGCGTATTACCCGCACCCACACCCAAAGCAGGCTTACCGGAAGAATAAGCGGCACGTACCATTCCCGGACCTCCGGTAGCCAGAATAATATCTGCTTCCTTCATAACTAGATTAGTCATATCCAGAGAAGGAACATCAATCCAACCAATGATGCCCTTTGGAGCGCCAGCCTTCACCGCTGCCTCCAAAATCACTTTCGCAGCCTCAATCGTACAATTCTTTGCCCTTGGATGAGGAGAAATGATAATTGCATTTCGCGTCTTCAGACAGAGCAGGCATTTGAAAATTGCTGTGGAGGTAGGATTCGTAGTAGGAATAACCGCAGCTACCAACCCGATCGGTTCTGCTAACTTTTTAATACCGAATGCCTTGTCTTCTTCAATAACTCCACACGTCTTCGTATCTTTATAAGCATTATAAATATATTCTGACGCATAGTTGTTTTTGATTACCTTATCCTCAACCACACCCATACCGGTTTCCTTTACAGCCATCTTAGCAAGAGGAATCCGAAGCTTATTGGCTGCGGAAGCCGCCTCATAAAAGATCTTGTCTACCTGCTCCTGGGTAAAAGTCGAAAAAACCTTCTGCGCCTCTCTCATTGCCTGCATTTTCGCTTCCAGCGCCTCAACACTGTCAATGACTGCGGGAACATTTTGTTCTTTGTTTGCCATCACTCTCTCCTCCACATTTCTTTGTGATCACTTTACCGATATTTACTATCGATATTTTTTTAACAATCTTGTTATAATTGCATTATACTTCTTTGTTAAATAATTGTCAATATATATTTAAAAATTTTGCATCTAAAATTATCTTTTTCTTTTATAAAATATTATACATTATTGCTAATACAACGAAAAACAACAAAAATAGAGGCCACCTCTCAAGGCAACCTCTTCAAACTCTCAATCGTCTGGCTCCAATTCATCAAATAATTCCGAATCATAAAACTCCCGAATTGTGACACCTAATCCATCTGCAATTTTATTAATATTTACAATACCCGGATTCTTACTTTTACCGTTAATAATACTCTTATATGTAGACGACGGCATTCCCGCTCTATAACTTACAGAGTAACCACTTAAATTTTTCTGCCGGCATAATTCAGCAATCCTGTAACTGGTTGCTTCACATATGTTCATAAACATCCACCCTTTCTCCATAAGTTTATTCCAAATTGGAAATACAGCAGGACGATAAACTATCCTGTATATAAAGAATACCAAATTTTTCCAATATTTCATAAATCATATAATTGGGGTATACATATCCAATTTGTATAATAAATTTCTACATAATTGGATTGTATTTTAGAAGATGTAAATGAATAAAAAATCGGATAAAGAGTTTTCCCTTTTTCCGATTTCTATTTATAAAAATATTTATTATTGTGATTTAAAATAAAAAAAGCCGATCTTCTGGCATTTACGAAAGATCGACATTCCTGAGCGTGCGGGGATTCGAACCCCGGACAACTTGATTAAAAGTCAAGTGCTCTACCGCCTGAGCTACACGCCCATATGCCTTGGACCGGAATCGAACCAGTGACACGAGGATTTTCAGTCCTCT
>CATKXR010000039.1 GCA_949840805.1 uncultured Lachnospiraceae bacterium
CGTGCTCCGTCAGGCTCCGCACGACAAGGTATACCCTTCCGGGCATCCCATAATACATGCCCTTCGGGCGGACGTGCTCCGTCAGGCTCCGCACGACAAGGTATATTTTTTCAACCGCACATAAATCTCTTCGTCTGTCACAGGAAATTCCCTCACCAAACATTCATTTACCGGCTGAATGTGCTTCTTCTTCTTCCTTTTCGGCTTCTCCTGGGTTCTTCTTCTCCCGTCAGCCAGAAAAACCCAGTCCCCATCTACGGACAAAATCATATAATACCGATCTTTATCATGTCCGGCAAGAGATCTTGCCGGACATCCTGGTTGATAATCCATCCTGTTCACCGTCCTCACAACTGGGATAAAATCTCCGGTTCTCCCTCCGTGATCAGAATCGTATTCTCGTAATGGGCTGAAAAAGAACCATCGTCTGTCACCACGGTCCAGTTGTCATCCAGCCATACCACATCCGCGCGCCCCATATTGATCATTGGTTCAATGGCAAGAGTCATGCCGGGGCGCAGACGTATCCCCCTGCGCTTTTGGGCAAAATTGGGAACTTCCGGATCTTCATGAAGAGCCCTGCCGACTCCATGCCCTACCAGGTCGCGAACCACCCCATAGCCAAAATGTTCCGCATATGCCTGAATCGCTGAGGAAATATCATTGAGATGATTGCCCGCTCTCGCGTATTTAATCCCTTCAAAAAAACACTCTTTGGTCACTTTTACCAGTTGTTCCGCCTCCGGCGTAATCTTTCCGACAGCATGTGTCCTTGCCGCGTCGGAGTGATATCCGTTGTAGATCACTCCTGCATCCAGGCTGACAATATCGCCTTCATGGAGAATCCGATGCTTGTTAGGAATTCCGTGAACCACCTCGTCATTGACTGACACACAGATGGATGCCGGATAACCATTATAATTTTTAAAGGAAGGGATGCATCCATAACCGCGGATCATATGCTCTCCTGCCCGGTCAATTTCCATAGTGGAGATTCCGGGTTTTATCATTTTCCCCAGCTCCTCATGTACCCGTGCAAGGATCCGCCCCGCCTCACGCATCAGCTCAATCTCTCTCTCTGATTTAATGGATACCGACATACTTTACGCCTCCAAAACAGCTACAATATCCTGGAATACCTGATTCAGTTCTTTGGTTCCGTCCACTGTCACAAGAATCCCCTGTCCTTTATAATATTCAATCAAAGGCTGCGTCTGGTCATGATAGACGCTCAGACGTTTCTGCACTGTCTCCGGCTTGTCGTCTTCCCGCAGGACCAGATTATCCTGGCAATTGTCACATACCCCCTCTGTCTTCGGCGGATTAAAAGCAACATGATAGGTGGCGCCGCACTTTAAGCAGGCTCTTCTGCCTCCCATTCTGGTGACAATCGCCTCGTCCGGTACATCGACATCCACGGCAAAATCCATCTTTTCTCCACGCTTCGCAAGCGCTTCCGTCAGGCTCTCTGCCTGAGGAATCGTTCTCGGAAATCCGTCCAGCACATAACCGTTCTGACAATCCGCTTCGCTGATCCGGTCTAACAGCATTCCGATCGTCACATCATCCGGTACAAGCTGTCCCTGATCCATGTAGGATTTGGCTCTCATTCCCAGCTCAGTGCCTCCTTTGATATTGGCACGGAAAATATCACCGGTAGAAATATGCGGAATCCCGTACTTCCCGGCAATCTTCTTAGCCTGAGTGCCTTTTCCTGCTCCTGGAGCTCCCAACATGATAATCTTCATTTTTTCCTCCTCCTCATTTAATATGAAAATATTGTGGTTCCAATGTCTTTTCTCCAATTTATAGCAGAAAAAGCTGCCGCCCATTATTCTTCCTGCGCAGCAGCTCTCCCGGTTCATCCTAATCGTTTAAAAATCCTTTGTAATTCCGTACAATCACCTGAGACTCAATCGCCTTGATGGTCTCCAGGATAACACTTACAATAATTATCAGGGAAGTGCCTAAAAATGATAGCCGGCTCACGCCAAACACACCGGAGATCATGATCGGGATCACACTGATAATAATCAGTCCTACGGCACCGATAAAAATAATATAATTCAAAATCTTATCCAGATATTCCGAGGTCGGTTTGCCTGGACGGATGCCTGGAATAAAACCGCCGGATTTCTTCATATTATTTGCTACCTCCAGCGGGTTAAAGGTAATGGAAGTGTAAAAATACGCAAAAAGGACAATCAGCACAATATAGATCACCAGCCCTACCGAATACCAGGGCATCTCCGGACGGAACCAGGATGAAGAATTGAGCATCATCAGAATCTTACCTGGAATGGTACTATAATCCGGTTTAAAGAACTGAGCGATCACTACCGGAAACGATAAAATGGAAGAAGCAAAAATCACCGGGATAACGCCGGCAGTATTTACTTTTAAGGGAATATGAGAAGACTGGCCGCCTACCATCTTTCTTCCCACCATCTTTTTCGAATACTGTACAGGTATCCTGCGCTCGCCGTCCTGAAGATATACGACAAACACTACCATAGCCACTGCCACTGCCAGCATCATCAGCACCGCCACCACCTGCACGGCGATAATCCTGCCATTCATAAAGGTATTGTATAAGGTACTGACATCCTGAGGCAGTGAGGAAACAATATTAAACAACAGAACAATGGAAATTCCGTTTCCCACGCCCTTCTCCGTAATCCGCTCACCGACCCACATGAGAAATGCGCTTCCTGCAGTCATAGTCATCACGGCAATGACCACACTCCACACATTGTACTGGATCAGCAGCCCCTGACCTCCGAAACCAACCGCCATAGCGGTAGATTCCACCAAAGCCAGCACTACCGTCAAATAACGGGTGTACTCTGCAATCTTCTTCCTGCCATCCTCACCCTCCCGCTGCATCTCCTCCAGCTTCGGGATCGCAATCGTCAAAAGCTGCATAATAATGGAAGATGTGATATACGGGGTAATGCTTAAAGCCAGCACAGACATGGAAGTAAAAGAACCTCCTGTCATAGCATCAAAAAAGTTGAATGCATCGCCGCTCTGTTTCGCAAAGAAATCTGCAAAATAGGAAGTGTTCACTCCGGGAATCGGAAGTTCCGACCCGAAGCGAATCACCACCAGCATCATGAAAGTATAAAGAATCTTTTTACGGATCTCTTTCTCCTTCCATGCATTTCGGAGTGTCTTTAACATATTAGATCACCTCGCAGGTTCCACCTAAAGCCTCAATCTTTGTTTTTGCACCCTCGCTGAATGCATCTACTTTTACGGTCAGCTTTTTGGTTAATTCTCCATCACCAAGAATCTTGACACCGTCTCTCGGATTCTTGACGATACCGCACTCCATCAGGGACTCTACCGTAACCACTGCATCATTGTCAAAACACTCTAAAGCGCTCACATTGATCGCAACGATCTCTTTTGTATTGCGGTTTGTAAATCCTCTCTTTGGAATACGGCGATACAGAGGCATCTGACCGCCTTCAAATCCGGGCCTTGGAGCTCCGGAGCGGGCTTTCTGGCCTTTGTGGCCTTTGCCGGCAGTCTTGCCGTTGCCTGAGCCGTGGCCGCGCCCTCTTCTGAAATTATCGCTGTGCTTGGAACCGGCAGCCGGTTGTAAATTCGATAAATCCATCACATTGCACCTCCTTACTTCGGTAATTAGACTTCTTCTACTTTCACCAGATGTTTCACATGCCAGATCATGCCTCTCACTGCATCATTATCCGGCAGCTCCACGGTCTTGTTCAGCTTCCTGAGTCCCAGGGCTTCCACCGTAGCCCTGTGTTTGGGAACCGCCCCGATGGGGGATTTGACTAATGTCACTTTTAACTTCTCTGCCATCTCATTCTCCTCCTTAGCCCACAATCTCGTCTACGGATTTGCCGCGCAGTCTGGCATACTCCTCCGGAGTCTTAAGCTGGGTCAGTCCCTCAATCACGGCAAGAACCACATTGGTCTTGTTGTTGGAACCTAAAGACTTGGCACGGACATTCTTGATTCCTGCCAGCTCCAGCACGGCACGGGCCGGGCCGCCTGCGATGATACCGGTACCTTCCGGAGCCTTTTTCATCAGCACGCTGGCACTGCCAAACTGAGCGAGGATATCATGGGGAATACTCTGATTCTCGTCTACCGGAACCTGTACAAGATTCTTGGCTGCCGCTTCTTTTCCTTTACGGATAGCCTCCGGAACCTCGCCGGCCTTTCCTAAGCCTGCACCTACATGGCCGTTGCCGTCGCCAACCACTACCAGAGCAGAGAATCTCATGGTACGACCGCCTTTTACCGTCTTCGATACACGCTTGATTGCTACTACATTGTCATTTAACTCTAACTGACTTGCGTCAATAATTGTACGCTTCATGCTGCTCTCCTCTCTACTAGAATTTCAGACCGGCTTCACGGGCCGCATCTGCAAGTGCCTGAATCTTACCCTGGTAAATGAAACCGCCCCGGTCAAATACGACCTCCTCGATTCCCTTCTCCAGCGCTCTCTTAGCGATCAGAGTCCCAACATAGCTGGCGGCAGCCACATCATTGGTATGTTCCAGTTCCTCTTTTGCCGCCTTCTCCAAGGTAGATGCCGCTGCCAGAGTATTGCCGACGGAATCGTCAATAATCTGTGCATACATATGATTATTGCTTCTGAACACAGCCAGACGCGGTCTCTCTGCAGTCCCTGCAAAGCGGTTACGTAATCTGGTATGTTTTTTTACGCGAACTTCTTTTCTTGATTTCTTACTAACCATTTTCGCACTCTCCTTAATTATTTCTTACCAGTCTTACCAACTTTACGTCTGATTGTCTCGTCAGCGTACTTGATTCCCTTGCCCTTATACGGCTCAGGTCTTCTCTTGTCTCTGATTTCGGCAGCATACTGGCCAACCTTTTCTTTATCGATACCCTTTACCGTAATCTTATTCTGCCCTTCCAGGACGGTTTCCAATCCTTCCGGATCTTCCATCTCGACCGGGTGAGAATAACCCAGGTTCAAGGTTAATTTCTTTCCCTGTTTGGATGCACGATAACCAACGCCGTTTACCTCAAGAACCTTCTCGTATCCGTTAGTCACGCCGACCACCATATTGTTGATCAGGGTTCTGGTAAGGCCGTGAAGAGATTTCATCTTCTTTAAGTCATTGGGCCTGGTTACAACGATATGTCCATCTTCTTCCTTGATTGACATCTCCGTGGGAAGCTCTCTTTCCAGAGTTCCCTTAGGACCTTTTACAGTCACTTTATTATTCTCCGCGATCGTCACGGTCACACCTGCCGGAATCGCGATTGGCATTCTTCCGATACGTGACATGCCATTTTACCTCCTACTTAGATTTTCGGAAAGGAATGTGCTTCCTTTCTGTTTTCAGTTCTGCTTTTCTTATACCCGTGAGTCAAATGATTTGCCAACACAGTTTCCGGCTTTCCATAAAATACACCGAATCATTTGGCAAATAAGTATACTCGCGAGTATAATTCGTGTTTTTACAGGTTTTTCCTGCGACTACCACACAAATGCCAGTACTTCGCCACCTACACCTAACTGACGGGCTTCCTTATCTGTCACCACGCCCTGGTTTGTAGAAATGATAGCGGTTCCAAGACCGCCTAATACCTTTGGCAGGTCCTCTTTATTCGCGTATACACGCAGACCTGGCTTGGAGATTCTCTTGATGCCGGTTATGATCTTCTCATTCTTGTCGGCACCGTACTTTAAAGTGATACGGATGGTCTTAAACGTGCCGTCTTCAACCATATCATATTTCTGGACATATCCCTCTTTTACCAGAATGTCGGCAATCGCCAACTTCATTTTGGATGAAGGTACGTCTACTGTATCATGCTTGGCAGTATTTGCGTTACGGATTCTTGTAAGCATATCTGCGATGGGATCACTCATTGTCATGGTAGATATTTTCCTCCTTGATTATTGTGCTGATTTTCACGCGCTCTGCGCGATAGCCTGCTCTGTCCGCAGTTCCCCTATAGCCGCAGGGAAATATCTCCGGCCTTTACAGGCGGCCCTGATTCTGGCTTTCGCCGGTTCTCTGTACTGACAGGAAAACCGGTTAAGCCGCAAAAGGTCACCAGCTAGCTTTCTTTACTCCAGGAATCTGTCCCTTGTATGCCAGCTCACGGAAGCATATACGGCAAATCCCATACTTTCTCAAATATGCGTGCGGACGTCCGCAGATTCTGCAGCGGTTGTATTCTCTGCTGGAGAATTTCGCCGGACGCTGCTGTTTAATCTTCATTGAAGTTTTCGCCATGGATCATTCCTCCTGTTATTTAGCAAATGGCATATTGAATAATGTCAAAAGTTCACGGGCTTCTTCATCAGTCTTGGCAGTGGTAACGAAAATAATATCCATACCTCTCACCTTGTCAACTTTATCGTATTCAATCTCCGGGAAGATCAATTGTTCCTTAATACCCAGCGCATAGTTGCCTCTGCCGTCAAAAGCATTGGGGTTCACGCCGCGGAAGTCGCGGACACGCGGCAGCGCTAAGTTGATCAGACGGTCTGCAAACTCATACATCTTCTCACCGCGCAGAGTAACTTTACAGCCAATGGCCATTCCCTCTCTCAGCTTAAAGTTCGCAACCGACTTTTTAGCCTTGGTGGTAATCGCCTTCTGGCCGGTGATCAGCTCCAAATCACGGACTGCGGAATCCAGGATCTTGGCATTCTCCTTGGCCTCGCCCACGCCCATGTTGACCACGATCTTATCCAGCTTCGGAACCTGCATGATGTTCTTATAACCAAATTTTTTCATCAGAGCGTCAACCATCTCGTTCTGATACATTTCTTTTAATCTAGCCACTCTTACGTTCCTCCTTATCAAAATCAGTCAATGACTTTGCCGGTTGCCTTGGCAACACGGACCTTCTTGCCATCTTTTACCTGAAATCCGACTCTCGTGGCTTTCCCGTCTACAACCAGCATGACATTGGAAATATCCAGGGGGGCTTCCTGCTTGACAATGCCTCCCTGAGGATTGCCTGCGCTCGGTTTGGAATGCTTTGTCACCATATTACAGCCCTCAACGATCACCTTGCCGTCATGAACGTGCAGCACTTTGCCGGTTTTATCTTTATCTTTTCCTGCGATCACCTTTACCAGGTCATCTCTCTTAATTTTATGCACGGTCCATACCTCCTTACAGTACTTCTGGCGCTAAGGAAACAATCTTCATAAACTGTTTCTCACGCAGCTCTCTGGCAACCGGTCCAAAGATACGGGTGCCTCTCGGGGTCTTGTCGTCCTTGATGATCACTGCTGCATTCTCATCAAACCGGATATAAGATCCGTCTTTACGGCGGGCGCCCTTAACGGTACGCACTACGACTGCCTTTACCACATCGCCCTTCTTTACAACGCCGCCTGGTGTTGCATCTTTGACGGACGCAACAATAATATCGCCAATATTCGCATATCTTCTCGTGGAGCCGCCCATAACACGGATGCAAAGAAGCTCTTTTGCCCCGGTATTATCGGCAACCCTCAGTCTGGTCTCCTGCTGAATCATGCCTGCCAACTCCTTTCAAGATTTAGCTGTTCTTTACTTCGCTTTTTCAATAATCTCCACCAGTCTCCATCTCTTGTCTTTGGACAGGGGCCTGGTCTCCATCACTTTCACGGTATCGCCTTGGCCGCACTCATTCTTCTCATCATGGGCTTTCAGCTTAACGGTCTTTTTCACGATCTTGCCATATAACGGATGCTTTACATGATCCTCGATGGCAACCACAATCGTTTTATCCATCTTATCGCTAACGACTTTACCGACACGGGTCTTTCTAAGATTTCTTTCCATGTCTAAAATCTCCTCTCTTCAATCAGGCCAGCTTTGACTTTTCTGTGATAACAGTCTGAATCCTGGCGATATTCTTGCGGACCTCTTTGATTCTGCTGGTGTTGTCCAGCTGATTGGTCGCGTTCTGGAATCTCAAGTTGAACAGTTCCTTCTTTGCAGCTACCAGTTCTTCCTGCAGCTCTGCAGCCGTTTTACCCTTTAATCCTTCTACAAATTTATTAGTCTTCACTGTTATTCACCGCCTTCTAAATCTGCTTTAGCAGCAATCTTACATTTGCAGGGCAACTTATGCATGGCAAGACGCAATGCCTCGCGGGCCGTTTCTTCCGGAACGCCTGCGATCTCAAACATCACTCTGCCCGGCTTCACAACAGCAACCCAGTACTCCAGGGCTCCTTTACCGGAACCCATACGAGTCTCGGCAGGCTTTGCAGTAACCGGCTTATCCGGAAAAATCTTAATCCATACTTTACCGCCACGCTTGATATAACGGGTCATAGCCACACGGGCCGCCTCAATCTGGTTGGATTTGATCCAGCAGGGCTCGGTTGCCACCAGGCCGTACTCACCATAGCTGATGGTGTTTCCTCTCATCGCCTTGCCCGCCATGCTTCCGCGGAACTGTTTACGGCGTTTCACTCTTTTTGGCATTAACATTATTTATCGCTCCCTTCCTTGTTTCCCTTAGCAGGAAGTACTTCGCCCTTGTAGATCCACACCTTAACGCCAAGCTTGCCGTAGGTAGTGTCTGCCTCAGCGAACCCATAGTCAATATCTGCTCTTAAGGTCTGCAGCGGAATGGTACCCTCGCTGTAAAACTCGGTACGGGCAATATCAGCGCCGCCCAGACGGCCGCCTACGGCAGCCTTGATTCCCTTTACGCCTGCTTTCATGGAACGTCCCATGGTAGACTTCATGGCACGACGGAAAGACACACGGTTTTCAAGCTGCTGTGCAATACTCTCGGCAACAAGCTGCGCATCCCGCTCAGGCCTTTTAATCTCCTTAATATCGATCAGAAGCTTTTTGTCTGTCAGCTTCTGGACCTCGCCTTTAAGCTTTTCAATGGCAGATCCGCCCTTGCCGATTACAACGCCCGGCTTTGCCGTATAGATAATGACCTTCACTCTCTCGGAAGCTCTCTCAATCTCAATCTTGGAGATTCCTGAATCAAACAGCCTTTTCTTCAGAAATTTACGGATATTATAATCTTCTATCAGACAGTCGGCGAAGTCGCCCTCTGCGTACCATTTGGAATCCCAGTCCTTGATAACACCGACTCTCAAGCCATGTGGATTAACTTTCTGTCCCATATTTGCCTCCTATCTTTCATTCAGCACAACGGTGATGTGGCTCATTCTCTTCTCGATCCTGTAAGCTCTGCCCTGTGCCCTTGGTTTTACTCTCTTCATGGTCGGTCCCTTGTTGGCGTAGCACTCCTCCACATACAGTTTGGAGCGGTCCATACCATTGTTGTTCTCGGCGTTTGCCGCTGCCGATTCCAGTAATTTCTTAATTAAAGTAGAAGCATATCTGGGATTGTAGGTAACAATTCCGATCGCAGTCTCCAGATCCTTGCCCCGGATAGCGTCCAAAACGAAACACGCCTTCTGGACGGATACGCGGGCATAGGACAACTTGGCAGACGGCCTGGTGTCCTTGTTGGCGTTTCTTTCTCTCTTAATCTGACTTCTATGTCCCTTAGCCATTGCTAATAACCTCCTTTCAAATGCGGTGATTACCGTTTGGATTTCTTCTCGTCTTTTCCGTGGCCCCTGTAGGTTCTGGTAGCGACAAACTCACCCAGCTTGTGGCCGACCATATCCTCGGTCACATATACCGGAACATGCTTTCTGCCGTCATGAACCGCGATGGTATGTCCTACCATCTGAGGAAAGATGGTGGAACGGCGGGACCAGGTCTTAATCACCTGATGCTGGCCTGAAGCGTTCAGTGCATCAATCTTTTTTAACAGATGTGCGTCTGCAAATGGTCCTTTTTTTAATGAACGTCCCATAGGGTTTGATCCTCCTTCAACTATTTGATCGTCTTGCCATCACGTCTTCTGATGATGAGCTTGTTGGACTGTTTGTTCTTCTTCCTGGTCTTAAGGCCCAGTGCCGGCTTGCCCCACGGGGTGCTCGGACCTGGACGGCCGATACCGGTCTTGCCCTCACCACCGCCGTGCGGATGGTCGTTGGGGTTCATGACGGAACCGCGGACCGTAGGACGGATACCCATATGACGTTTTCTTCCTGCTTTACCGATATTAATCAGGTTGTGCTCCCCGTTGCCCACCACGCCGATGGTTGCGCGGCATACGATGGGAACCATTCTCATCTCGCCGGAGGGCAGCCTTAAGGTAGCATACTTGCCTTCTTTTGCCATGAGCTGCGCCGCGTTGCCTGCGGAACGCACAAGCTGGCCTCCCTTTCCGGGATGGAGCTCAATGTTGTGAATCTGAGCGCCGACCGGGACATTGGCCAGAGGCAGGCAGTTGCCGGTCTTGGCTTCAGCGGTCTCGCCGCTCATGACTTTCATGCCGTCTGTCAGTCCTGCCGGAGCAAGGATATAGGACTTGGTCCCGTCCGCATAACAGATCAGGGCAATATTTGCGCTTCTGTTAGGATCGTACTCAATGCCGATCACGGTTGCCGGAATGCCGTCCTTTGAATTTCTCTTGAAATCAATGATTCTGTATTTTCTTCTGCTGCCGCCTCCGCGGTGTCTTACGGTAATCTTACCCTGGTTATTACGTCCTGCATTCTTTTTTAAGGAAGTGACCAGAGACTTCTCCGGTGTGGATTTGGTGATCTCACTGAAGTCTGAGCTGGTCATGTGTCTTCTGGACGGTGTATATGGGTTATAGGTCTTTATTCCCATGACTGTAAACTCCTCTCGTCTTGTCTGTTTCGCCCTGTTTTATCCGGAGGGCTTCCGATAAATTCCAATATTCTTCGCCTGACGTTCAACGCATCCGCGTGTATCTTTTCTTACAACGCATGGCTGCGCTGTAAATTTGGGCTTCCGTCATTTTTACAGGCCTGCAAAGATCTCGATCTCTTTGCTGTCCTCGGTAAGCTTGACAATGGCCTTCTTGGTCTTGGCAGTCTTTCCGAAGGTCATGCCCCTTCTTTTTGTCTTGCCTTCGCTGTTCATGGTGTTGACATGCTCCACTTTCGTTCCCGGGAACATCTTCTCAACCGCTTCCTTAATCATGCTCTTGTTGGCTTCCGGATGAACCAGGAAAGTATATTTCCTGTCTGCCATTGCATTCATGCTCTTCTCGGTCACTACCGGTTTGAGGATCACATCATAATATTGAATGTTTGCCATTATGCATACACCTCCTCAATGCTGGCGACGGCAGCCTTGGTAGCTACCACGGTGTTATATTTCAAAATGTCGTATACATTGATTGTGTTGACATATGCGGTCTTTACGGTGGGGATATTCCTTGCGGAAAGCACCACATTGTCGCTGTCGGCCCCAACTACCACCAGAGCCTTGGATACTTTCAGGTTATCCAGTACATTCTTGAATTTTTTCGTCTTGATCTCATCCATCTTCAGCTCGTCAAGGACAATAAACTTATTCTCCTGCACCCGGCTGGTCAGGGCGGACTTCAACGCAGCCCTCTTTTCCTTCTTATTCAGGCGGATCGTATAATCTCTCGGGGTCGGAGCAAATACAACACCGCCGCCGGTCCACTGGGGAGCTCTTGTGGAACCCTGTCTTGCATGGCCGGTTCCTTTCTGGCGCCACGGCTTCTTGCCTCCTCCGGACACCTCGGCACGGGTCTTAGCTTTCTGCGTACCCTGACGCTTATTGGCAAGCTGCGCCACAACCGCCATATGCACCAGATGCTCGTTAACCTTGACGCCAAACACTGCGTCGTTTAACTCCATGGTGCCTACTTCATTGCCTTCCATATTGTAAACAGATACGTTTGCCATTTCTGTGTGTTCCTCCTTTCCTCGGTCGGCCCGTGATTAACGGCTGACCTTTACGGTTTCTTTCAGTGTCACCAGAGACTTCTTCGGCCCTGGCACGGCACCCTTTACCAGAATCAGGTTGTCCTCGGCGTCTACCCGCACGATCTCCAGATTCTGCACAGTTACCCGCTTATGGCCCATATGTCCGGGCATCCCTTTGCCTTTGAACACACGTCCCGGGGTAGTTGCGGAACCGTTGGAACCCTGATGACGGTGGAATTTGGAACCATGGGTCATGGGGCCTCTGTGCTGGCCGAACCGCTTCACCGCACCCTGGAAACCTTTGCCCTTGGAAACAGCAGTGACATCCACCTTATCTCCGGCAGCAAAGATATCCGCTTTAATCTCATCCTTTACGGAATACTCTTCTGCATTATCAAAACGGAACTCTCTCACAAATCTCTTGTAAGCAACGCCCGCCTTGTCAAAATGGCCCTTAACCGGCTTGGACACCAGCTTCTCCCTCTTGTCGACAAAACCTACCTGAACGGCCTTATATCCGTCGTTCTCCTCGGTCTTTACCTGAGTCACCACACAGGGACCGGCCTGCAGGACCGTCACCGGAACCAGGACGCCCTGCTCATTGAAGATCTGGGTCATTCCGACCTTGGTAGCTAAAATAGCCTTCTTCATTTTTCTTCCTCCTTACAGCGGATTGCCTGTGACGGCAATCATACTAAAGCTTATTTTTGTTTCATCTTAATATCAATATGCACACCTGCCGGCATCTCCAGCTTGGCCAAAGCGTCCACCGTCTTCTGGCTGGGTGTGATGATATCAATCAGCCTCTTGTGAGTTCTCTGCTCGAACTGCTCGCGAGAATCCTTATATTTGTGTACTGCCCGCAGGATCGTAACCACTTCCTTCTTTGTGGGCAGCGGAACCGGTCCGCTCACCTGAGCCCCTGTCTTCTTTACGGTCTCAATGATCTTGCCGGCAGACTGGTCAACCAGCTGATGGTCATAAGCCTTCAATGTGATTCTCATTACTTGACTTGCCATAAAAAAAGTCGCCTCCTTTTCGCACTTTTGGATTAAGTACGACAAGCGGTGACTGTACACTTCTCCGTGTGTGTCCCAATGGACTTCACACTGCGTTACTGCATACGGATACTGCAGATGTTTAATTGGTACAGTGACTTGTCGTCAGTTTCCTAACTTGACATTCGCTCCACGGAAAACCTGCCTCTTATCACGGGCAGCAACCTCACGCTTCATCGCTATCATGTCACAGCGCTCCTATATTATCATGGTTTTTTTGGAAATGCAAGCACTTTTTTGGGAAATGAAATAAAATTGAGATAAATTTACATTTCGGGGCAAAAACAGAACCAGATATCTTGTTTAGTTCCCCGGCACATAATCTCGATTTCTTCCTTTATTTCTAAACCGGTATAGATGGCTAGTAAAAAACACCCCGTCCGGACGGTCATAATCGTAAGAGAATCGTCAGAATAAAATATGGAAATTTGGGTTGAATAATTAACCGTATCTTGTTAAAATGGAAATCAGTCTGGAATATACAGGAAATCAGGAAATCACGAATATGGGTTTAGAAGGAGAAACATTATGAGAAAACGTAGTTTGACAGTGATTGCCCTGGCGGCGTCCATGGCTCTTGGCATTGCCGGCATCCAGGCCATGGCGGCAGAAGGCTGGGCACAGGAAGGCGGGAACTGGGTATATTACAACGCCTCCGGAAGCCGTCTGTTCAACAACTGGCGCAAGGGCGGAGACGGATACTGGAGATATTTGGACAGCAACGGCATAATGGCCGTCAATTCCTGGGTAGACAATGACGATTATTTTGTAGGCCCTGACGGAATCATGTATTCGTCCCAGTGGCTGAAAGTAGAGCGCAGCAATTATTACGGCGGCGGCTACGACTGGTACTATTTCAGCCAAAGCGGCAGATGTGTGAAAGATAAATGGGAAAAGATCAATAACACCTGGTATCATTTTGACGATTCCGGCGCCATGGAAACAGGATGGCTGGAAGACAATATGTATTATTGCGACGAGAACGGCGCTATGGTAACAGGATGGCAGCGTCTGTTCTCACCAGACGCAGATGATGAGGATTATTATGAACCGGGTCCTTACGAGGAGGAAAATGACGGGAAGCATTGGTATTATTTCTCCAACAGCGGCAAGAAGATTGTTCCCAACGAGGACAACGACGGGCTGCAACTGAAGAAGATCAACGGCGTATACTACAGCCTGGCTGAAGACGGCGCCATGCAGACCGGCTGGAGCTGTGTGAACGGAACGGAATCGGACAATATAGAAGATTACCGCTTTGTAGATTCCAGCGGCCAGGTTCGGACAGGGTGGTATTCCACAGAACCTCCGGAACATCTGCAGAATCAGTATGAACATGATGTGGAATGGTTTTATTTTTCCAATAAAGGGATTCCGAAAGTAGGGCCGCCCAAGGGTTCCGCCACATCCGGCGACCTGGTCAAGATAAGCGGCAATACCTACCTGTTTGACGATACCGGCGTGCCGGTATATGGCCTTCAGAAAATTTTTACAGACAAAGACGAATCGGAATACACGGCATACTACTTTGGCACCCGCGCCCAGAGCGCTATGCTTAAAGGAAAGGTGCGTGTGGACGAAGGCAGCAATACGGTTCAGTACTATTTCTCTTCCAATGGCAAAGGCTATACCGGCGTGTATGAAAACTACCTCTATTATATGGGAAAACTCCAAAAAGCAGACCCCGGAAGCCGCTATGAGGTATTTACCGTCTGGACCGGCAACAATCCTAAGAATTATGTGGTAAACTCTTCCGGAAAGATCGCCAAAAACACCACGGTTAAAGACCGGGACGGCGTCAAATATAAGACGAATGGCAGCGGGATCCTGCTCAAGGAAGACGACGAGGATGTGGAAGGGAAGACCTATACAAGCCCGGAAGAACCGGAGTGGGATTGGATGAATTAAAAAGGAGCCCGTTACCATGTGGATTGCAGATAACTGGAATGATTATCAGGTCATAGATTGTTCAAAAGGGGAGAAACTGGAGCGGTGGGGAGATTATCTCCTGATCCGCCCGGACCCCCAGGTTATCTGGGATACTCCCAGAACCCACGACGGCTGGCGCCATCCCCATGCCCATTACCATCGCAGTGCCAAAGGCGGCGGCCAATGGGAATTTTTCGACCTGCCGGAACAATGGGCCATCCGTTATAACGATCTTATATTTAACCTGAAGCCCTTCTGTTTCAAACACACCGGCCTCTTTCCGGAACAAGCGGTCAATTGGGACTGGTGCCGGGAAAAGATCAGGAACGCAAGACGGCCAGTCAGGCTTTTAAACCTGTTCGCATACACAGGGGGAGCCACCCTTGCCGCAGCAAAAGCAGGCGCTGCGGTCACTCATGTAGACGCCTCCAAAGGCATGGTGGGCTGGGCAAAGGAAAACGCGGTTTCTTCCGGCCTGTCTGACGCTCCCATCCGGTGGCTTGTGGACGACTGTGTTAAATTTGTGGAACGGGAAATCCGCCGTGGGAACCACTATGACGCCGTCATAATGGATCCTCCCTCCTATGGCCGCGGCCCTAAAGGAGAGATCTGGAAGATCGAGGATTCCATCCATTCACTGATTAAATTATGCGTAAAGCTTTTGTCCGATCAACCGCTGTTTTTCCTGGTCAATTCCTATACTACCGGCCTTGCCCCGTCTGTCCTCACCTACATGCTCGCCACAGAGCTATGCACACAATACGGCGGCCAGGCACATGCCTCGGAAATCGGCCTTCCGGTAACAGCATCCGGCCTGTTTCTCCCCTGCGGGGCATCAGGAAGGTGGGAGAGATAAACTGCGGCCGAACCTTTTTCCCTCTTCAGATCACCTGCCCTGCCATATCCCATATACTCTTTTTTCTTTTAATGCCTCCATGAAACTGCTCTCTGCCAGGCTTCACCCCGCTGCGAGCATAACCATGGAGGTATTCATATCCCCTATCATATTTTCAAATTTTCTTCTCGTACACCCCATCCAAGGATCCTTCATATCATAAAATATGGTATTTCAAGGAGGTAATCTATGAAGCCAAAACTGGAGGTTTGTGAGGTCAGTTATTCCTACCACTCGCCTGAAGGCGAGACCCACGCCCTTTCTCATATTTCATTCACGGTTCCCACCGGAGAATTTCTTGCGGTGGTCGGTCCCTCTGGCTGCGGCAAATCCACTTTGCTTTCTCTGCTGTGCGGATTAATTGAACCAGAAGATGGTTCCATCCTTATGGATGGCCTGTCCGTCAAGAAGGGACACGCCGGTATCGGCTACATGCTGCAGAAAGATCATTTATTTGAATGGCGTACCATTTACGAAAACGTGGCTTTAGGGCTGGAAATCCAGAAAAAGCTCAATGACAATTCCCGAAGCCACTTAAAAGAGATGCTGCAGTCTTATGGCTTAAGCGGCTTTGAGACCGCCCATCCGTCCGAGCTGTCCGGAGGCATGCGCCAGAGAGCGGCGTTGATCCGGACCCTTGCCCTGAAACCGGACCTGCTTCTTTTAGACGAACCATTTTCAGCCTTAGACTATCAGACCCGCTTATCTGTCTGTGATGATATCAGCAATATCATCCGCAGTACAAAAAAAACCGCTATATTAATCACCCACGATTTATCCGAAGCTATCAGCGTAGCCGACCGGATAATTATTCTGTCCCACCGGCCCGGCCGGATAAAAGCTGTACTGCCAATCCATTTCCCGTCAGAATACAACAGTCCTCTAAAACGCCGGAATGCCGGAGAATTTTCTGCCTATTTTAATCAGGTGTGGAAACTTCTTCAGGAAGATTTTCCTGTTTACATGCAAGAACATACGTCTTTACCAGATGGCCGGGAACTATGCTGAATTAGAAACGGCATCGGACTAAAAAACCGCCTGAAAATCAATCGCATAACATGCTGTGCAACTGATTTTCAGGCAGTGCTGTCCTATCAGGAACCTTCTCCATCCTGTTCGGGCAATTGAGAAGTGCAGAATGCACAGCGGGTTGCCTCCAGAGGAATCTCGCTTTTGCAAAACGGGCAAACTTTGACTGCAGGCGCCGCCGGAACCTCCTCCTGTTTTTTCTTCCCCAGCCCTGCCGCCTTGTTGATCACTTTCATCAGACAAAACAGAATAAAAGCCATTATAATAAAGTTCACCACAGCAGACAAAAATGCAGAGGCGAAACCTGCCACATCCTGCAGGGTATACGTCTCATGGCCGGTACATACATTTAAAATCGGATTAATAAAATTATCCGTAAGAGATGTGACGATTCCCGAAAAGGCGCCCCCGATAATCACGCCTACTGCCATGTCCATCACATTTCCACGCAAGGCAAATGCCCGGAACTCTTCCAAAAACTTTTTCATAAGTACCTCCTTGGGTTCATTTTGTATTTTTCCTTTCTTTTCGTTCTTCATTTTACCATAATAAAATAATGGTGTAAACATTTTCCAAACTTTAAAATCTTCCGTCAGCCGCAAAACCATACCGTTTTCAGAGCGAAAAAACCAGATAAAAACAGATATCCGATTTACCTGCCAGACTGTTTTTATCCGGTTTTTTACCTCATGACTGTCATAATATATTCACAACTATTTCCCCGCTTCAGGAAACTTTACTCTCCAGCCATGAAATCCCCTGGTACAAGGCCGCTGACACAATGCACAGGATCACGATGCTCATCATGACCAGATCCAGCTTAAAAACCTGGCTTCCATAAATAATCAGATACCCCAGCCCCTTCTGCGCCGCCAGAAACTCCCCGATAATCACTCCCACCAGGCACAGCCCGATATTCACCTTCATATTGCTGATAATCAGCGGAACGGAACCTGGAAGCAGCACCTTCGTCAAAACATCCTTTCTGGTTCCCCCCAGGGAGCGGATCAGCCTGACCTTATCCTCATCCATGGAAGAAAAACCATTATGCAGAGTCAGAACCGAGCCAAACACAGCCACCGATACGGCCGCCACCACAATCGTGTGTACATGATTTCCTAACCAGACAATCAGCATCGGCGCCAGGGCAGACTTTGGCAGACTGTTCAGCATTACCAGATATGGTTCCATTACCTCCGAAATGCTGCGGCTGGACCAAAGCACTACCGCCATCAGCACTCCCACAATAACCACCAGCCCAAAACTGATCAGGGTCTCTAAAAGCGTGATCCCGATATGCCCGAAAATACTTCCGTCTTTTACCATCTCCCAAAAACAAAAAAACACCCTGGAGGGAGAACTGAAGATAAAATCATCGATAATCCCCAGTTCTGCACAGAGTTCCCACACAGCCAGTAAAAGCACCAACAGCATCACCCGGATCACTGTCACCTTTCCCTTATGAAACTGTTCTTTTTTTATATATTCCTGCTGGGCCGCAGACGGCGTCAGCCTCTCCTGTTCCATATGTGATTCCCCCTTATATAGTAAAATGCTTTTGTTTTATACTTTACTATATGCAGGAAACCAAAAGGCTGTCACATCTGCCCTGCACCCTCAGCCACATCCATGGACACATCCATAATGCCTCGCTCCAAATGCTCCTTCATCAATGTTCTGGCCAGCTTTCCGTCTTGCTTGCGAAAAGCGTCCAAAATCAGGGCATGGTAATACACCCCTCCATAATATCCGGTGGCAATCCGAAGAATCTTACAGGAATCTCTCTTCTTTTCAAAAATATCCGACATAATCTGAATCAAAATCGGATTGTGGGTCTCCTCACAGATAATCATATGGAAACGGATATCATACTCCACAAACGTCTCATTGTCATCCTTGCTTCCTTCCATAATCTCCAGGTACTCTGCCATTTTTGAGAGAAGGCCGGGGGAGGCATTTTCTGCAACAGCCGCGCACACCTCCGGTTCCAGCATACTGCGGAACTCTAACAGCGCCCGGATCTCATCTGCATTTTCCTGAGTCTCCATCTCCTCTTTCCCCGTACCCAGATCCGTCAGATTGGCAGACCGCAGATAGGTTCCCTTGCCATGCACGCTCTCTAAAACCCCTTGAGAGATAAACTGCTGTAATGCATTCCGTACTGTCACACGGCTCACATCCAACTTTTTGCACAGCTCGTTCTCACTGGGAATCTTTTCTCCGATAATCCAGTTTCCATTGCGAATATTATTCTTGATATAGGTGACTACCCTTGCTGTCACGCTCCCTTTCCGCTCCATATACTGTGTCCAGCCCCTCATATAATTCTTGTCTTTCTGTTATCTTATCGTCAAAAAATGCCGGTGTCAAGCATTCTTCCATGCTCTTCACCGACATTCATCATTCTGTTTCAAAATCTTCTGCTTTTATCCGCCAATACAGGCAACAGGATATCTGCTCTTTTATGGCGTCTGCAGACTCCCATCCCGGTTTCTTGTCTGGGTCCAGGTGGTCACATCACAAATACACGGATACTTGAGCGCCTCCTTTTCATTCAAATCCACACCCAGTCCGGGCTTCTCATTGGCATAGACGAATCCGTCATTGCCATATTCCGGAAGGCCCGGGAACACCTCCAGCAGCGCCCCTCGCGGACCGTTTAGCTTCTGGATAACAAAGTTTGGCGGCTCGATTCCGCTCCACTCCTGCAGCCCCAGATTCTGAGCCGCCAGATCAATGTGGATATTGGCAGCATGTGCCAGGGGACTCATATCGCCCGGGCCATGCCAGCAGATCCTCACACCATACTGCTCACAGAACATCTGCAGTTTTCTGGCCGGTGTGATACCGCCTATCTGGCTGATATGGACCCGGATATAATCGATGCTTCTGTTTGCAATCAGTCTCTTGAACTCCGCCGGATTGTTGAACAATTCACCCTGGCTTAAAGGCGTCACCGTGTGCTGCCGAATCATATCCAGCCACTCCACCTGCTCCAGAGGCACCACATCCTCCATAAAGAACAATTTCATAGGCTCCATTTCCTTTACAAAGGCCATGGCCTCTGTAGGGTGGATCCTCTCATGGACATCGTGAACCAGCTCTAACCCAAAGCCTATCCGGTCACGGATCCCCTGAAACAGCTTTAAAGTATCACGCATATATTGTTTGCTGTCCAGATAGATTCCTGGTTTTGCCCCTTTCGCCGCCCAATCCGGAGCCTCCCCGTATCCTGTTCCCCCATATCCTCCGCATTGGCAGCGGATATGGCGCACTCCGATCTCTTGGTATTTCTCAATATTCTCGCATATCTCGCTGACATCCGCGCCGTCTACATGACGGTAAACCGGCACACCAGCCCGCATTTTACCGCCAAACAAATCATATACCGGCATGCCGGCCATTTTCCCTTTTATATCCCACAAGGCCATATCCACACCGGAGATTGCGTTGTTCACCACCGGCCCGCAGCGCCAGTAAGCATTTTGGTGCATAAGCTGCCACAATTCACTGATATTTTTAACTTCCTGGCCTATCAGAAGAGGACGCAAATACGTTTCTACCAGATGTTGTACTGTAAGATGACGATATGCAAAGGTCGCGCATCCCAGGCCATAAAGCCCGGGTTCATCCGTCTCCACTTTAACCACCATCAGATTAATTCCTTCCGGGGCGGTGCAGATCACTCTGACATCCCTGATTTTTGGGTTCATACAGATTCCTCCGTTCCTATTTTTGAGATGTTTTTCACTTACCATGCCCTATTTTACCAAATAAGCGCCATCCACCGGAATCACTGCGCCATTTAAATAATCTGATGCGGCAGAAGCAAGAAATACTACAGGTCCCTTCATATCTTCCGGTGTCCCCCAACGTCCGGCAGGAATCCGCAGAGTACACTCATCCTTGCGGGCCTGTGTCATATTGGCGCACATTTCCGTGTCCATATATCCGGGACACAGACAATTAATATTGATATTGCGCCCGGCGCAATCCACAGCCACAGACTTGGTTAGCTGGGTCACTGCCCCCTTCGTAGCAGTGTAAGCCGGCACAGTGGTTCCCCCGAACCAGGATACCATGGAACCGATGGTAATAATCTTTCCGCCTGTAGGTTGATTCAGCATGACCCCCAGAGCACGCTGGATCATCAGCCAGACATGGTCAAGATTAATGGCACGAACCAGATCCCATTCCTCTACAGGAAACTCCTCCGGCAAATGACGTCTCTGGATCCCGGCTGCCGGAACCAGAACATCCAGCCTGCCTTCCAGAATCTCTAATGCCTCGTCAAACATGCGGTTTAAATCCTCCCTGTCAGACAGATTGCCGCTGACGCCATATGCCTCATAGCCCTGGGCCCGATATGCCTCGCATACTTTTTCCAGTTTCTCTGCCTGCACATCCATCAGCACCACCTTACAGCCTGCCTCTAAAAGACCTTCTGCCATACCTCGGGAAAGCCCCTGGGCTCCTCCTGTCACAATCCCGTGTTTCCCGCTAATATCAAATTTATTTAACGCTGCCATAATATCCATACTCCTTTCTGTCTGCTGTTTCTTTTTCAAAACAATCCTCTTGCATATTTGCTGTTTCTCTGAATTCCCTTACTCTTCTGCCCCGTCAAATAAAATCACGGTTTTCTTTACATTTGGATCCGGATGTATAATATTTTCAAACACCTTTTCAATCTCGCTGAATTTCACAAAGGTTGTTGCCAGCCCCTCCATATGATAATATCCTTGTGCCATTTTTTCTGCTGTGGGAATCCACTGATTTAAGCTCATGCGTGTGCCAATAACATCCAGCTCCCTCTTATTAATATCCGCCTGGCTGATGGTCTCCGGTTTATCGCAAAAACCCAGAGGCACTATCCGCCCGGCATTGCAGACAATAGATTCCTTTATAAGCATACTCAGGCTTCCTGGAAAACAGGCGCTGTCAAATGCCACCGTACATCCATGGCCCCCTGTGATTTCTGCAACCCTGGCAGCCACATCCTCTGTTCTACTGTTGATTATATAATCGGCGCCAAACAGCTTGCTCCGCTCCAGACTCTCATCATTAATATCACAACAGATAACCGTACCGGCTCCCTTCAGCTTGCACGCCTGCGCTACAATCGTGCCAATGGTACCGGTTCCGAGAATAAAAACCACATCCCCCGGAACGATCCTTGCCCGGCTGGTGGAATGTTCTCCGATAGTCAGCGGTTCAATCAGAGCCGCGTCCTTCCATGGAATCGAATCGCTGATCTTGTAAGCATCCTTCTCTTCCACGCAGAAATACTCTCTCCAGCCACCGTCCGTACCGCTGCCCCGCACCAGGACATGTTCGCATACATTGCCCCTTCCGTGGGTACACTGATAGCAGCTTCCGCACTTCATCACATAGTCAATCACTACATGGTCGCCTGGATGAAGCCTTTCGCATCCTTTTCCTACCTTTGTGACAATACCCACATTTTCGTGGCCGGGAATCAGCGGATAACTGGAACAGGGATTTTCTCCCTTAAAAATATGCATATCACTTCCGCAGACACCCGCTGCCATCATTTTGATCTGCACTTCTCCATCCCCCGGCTCTGGTATCGGAACCTCCTTTATTTCATAATGCAAGGGTTCTGTGATCATACAAGCTTTCATATGCTTACCTCCTGGTTTTGATATCGGTTAATGTTGGTTTTCTTTTTATCTTGTATTTTTTTAAAGATTTGCACAGGATTTCTCGTATAACAAGATACAAGTAAATCATACCTTATATTTCAACAAAAATCAATAGAAAATTTAGCGCAATTAGTTTTTTGTCTATTTTTTATCAGTTTCCATTAATTTTTTTAGGCATTTTTTACATGTTTCTCTTCAAAACATGTAAACCTCTTACAAACTTGTATTACTTGTATCGGTTTTTGTTGACTTTTCTTGTATTTTGAATAATAATAAAATTATCCAGCCGGCAATGCTGCCGACCACTGCACAGGATTTCTTACGGAAGCATTTCGCTGGTAAACAAATTTACTACATATTAATGGAGGTAAAATTCATGAAAAAGACATTCTCTAAGGCTATTGGCGTTCTGCTCACAGCTTCTTTGCTGGCAGGCTGTGGCGCTGCTACCGAGGCGCCCAAGGCCACAACTGCCGCACCTTCAGCCTCATCCGAATCCAAGGCTGACAATGCCTCATCTTCCGCAGAACCGGAAATCACCCTGACATTAAGCCACCAGATGGCTGAGAGCCACTCCATCAACACCACTGCCAATCACTTTGCTGACCTGGTAAAAGAAAAATCCGGAGGAACCATGGCAGTAGACGTATACGCCTCTGCAACTTTGGGAACCGAGACTGAAAATCTTCAGGCTTTGACCAACGGCACACTGGATATGGCCATCATTGCCGCCGAGTTTTATGCCAACTATGTAGATGAAGCGGGGATCCTCTGCCTCCCGTATATGTACGACAGCTATGATGACTGCTACGAAAAGCTTAACAGCGAAGCCGGCGACCGGATCAAGGAGATGATTCTTGAAAAAACCAACGTCCGTCCTCTGGACTATTACGTTCTGGCTTTCCGTCAGATCTTCACCGTTGACCGGGAAATTAAAAATGTGGATGATATGGCCGGACTGATCATCCGGATTCCTGATTCCACTACTTATAAGACCACCTTCTCCCAATTGGGCGCAGCCCCCACTGCCGTCGCCTGGGGAGAAACCTACACCGCACTGGACACCGGCGTGGTATCTGCCGTGGAGAACATTCCCGAATCCATTATGTCCGCCTCCATGCAGGAAGTCTGCAAATATGTCAATGTAACCAACCACCTGATTGCTCCTACCACCATCTCCATTTCCAATCAGGTCTATGAGAGCCTGACAGAAGAACAGCAGAACATTCTCATTGAGGCAGCAGCAGAAGCCTGTGAATTCGGAAAAAATATGACAGCAGAAAACAGCGATGCTAACTTCGCCTCCCTGGAAGGCGCCGGCCTGACTGTGATAGAGACTGATGTGGAAAGCATGAAAAATGCCATTAAGTACGAAGAGTATACCTGCGCCCAGTCTGATGCAGGCAAAGAAATTCTCTCCTTGCTGGGAAAATAATGTAACTGTGGAGAGCAGGACTCTCCATCTGTCATCACAGCAGAACCGGATTTCAATTCTCCGGCCTGCTGTGAGCATATAAATCAATAGGGGGATCTTTATGTTGAAAAACATTCGGAACATAACCGACAAGATTCTTTATGGGGTGATTATTGTTCTGTTTCTGACCATGTTCGGCGTTACCACGTTAAATGTCATCATGCGGTATCTATTTAACAAGCCGATCATCTTTGCGGTGGAACTGGGACGGTATTCCTTCGCGGCAATCGTCTACCTGGGTTCCATTTTCGTCATGCGCGAGGACGGACATATCGGCCTTGACATTATCGTGGACATGCTGCCAAAATCAATGGGCATGATTGTCAAAAAGTTTACGCGGATTCTGGTTCTGGCCTACATGGCCCTGTTCTGTTACGAATCCGGACGGATGGTTATGGGCAACTGGGCCAATCGTTCCAGCACCATGGGCATACCCATGTCCGTAGTCTATATGGTTATGGTGATCGGAAGCCTTGGTATTTTCATTGAAGAATTGCTGCTCCTCATCGGGTACAATCCAGGCAAAACGTCATCTGTGGAAGAAAAGGGAGGTGGCATGTAAGATGTGGATTATTCTTGGAATCTTTTTTATTCTTCTGGTTCTCGGTGTGCCTGTTGCCTTTGATGTTGGCATTGCCGCAGTTATTTATCTGTTTGTCAATGGCAAGGACCTGATTATCGTCACCCAGAGAATCTTTGCAGGCGGAGACTCCTTTACCCTGATGGCCATCCCGCTGTTTATCTTTGCCGGTGAAATCATGAATGCCTGCGGCGTGACCAAACGAATCGTTGGCTTTGCCAATGAGCTGGTGGGCTTTATCCACGGAGGGCTGGCCCATGTCAACATTCTGGCTTCCATGCTGTTTGCCGGCGTATCCGGTTCTACCTCCGCAGATGTGGCTTCTATCGGAGGTATGCTGATCGGATCCATGGATGAAGCTGGTTTTGACCGCCGCTATGCCACAGCCGTCACTGCCGCATCCGCTACCATCGGCTCTATTATCCCACCTTCCATTTTGATGGTGCTTTACTCCTCCATCACAGGCATTTCCGTGGGAAAGCTTTTCATGGCAGGAGTTATACCGGGAATCTTGGTGGGCATCAGCCAGATGTGCTATGCTTATTACATGGCCCGGAAAAATCCGCAGAAATATGATGGAAATGTCAAAGCTGCTTTTAATTTTAACCGGATGGTAAAAGCATTTTTCAATGCGCTTCCTGCCCTGATCATGCCCGGCATTATCATCGGCGGTATCTTAAGCGGTGTATTCACTGCCACGGAAGCCGGCGCCATCGCCGGCCTGTATGGACTTTTGATCGGAATATTTGTGTATCATGAATTTACTTTTAAAGGAGCCATCAAGACTATCATCAGCGCCGCCAAAACATCAGGCATGACTATGCTGATCGTATCCGGCGCCACGGCCTTCAGCTACTGTCTGGCCATTGAAAAATTCCCGGAACAGGTATCCAATCTGATCACCGGAATCTCCACGGATGCCAATGTCCTGATGCTTTTGATGATCATCGCCATGTGTGTCATTGGCATGTTCATGGACACTACCTCTGCCGCCATCATTATGGTGCCGATCTTCTATCCTATAGCAGAAGCCTGTGGTATCAATGGCATCCATTTCGGCATGGTCATGGTCCTTACCTTTATTCTGGGCGGTATCACACCCCCGGTCGGCGTGACCTTGTATATTGCGACAGCAGTGGCAAAAATCCGTTTTGTAGATCTTTTAAAAGAAATGTGGCCATTTATTTTACTGTTCGTACTCCTGATGCTGGCCGTGGCCTATATTCCCGGCATCTGCCTGTTTATTCCGAATATGATCGGATAAAAGGACGGCCTTCATTTAAAAAACAAATGGCAAGCCTGCTTTTGACAAAGCAAAATCCCCTCAGCCAGCAGATAAGCATTCTTACCTGCGCTTGCTGAGGGGACTTATATTTTTCACATTCCTTTTTTGAGAAAATCCATACCTTGTCGTGCAGTACTATCCATAGGTCAATATTGTTAAGTTATGGATTTTTCCAAAGGGTCCGCAGGAGAAGAAGGACAGAACGTTTTCAGACATGTTCTCACTCCGTTTTTCATGTAGCGGTACTAAGGAACTGGCTGCAAAAAACACAGCCTAAGTGCCGACGTGAAAAGAGGGTCTTCAAACGTTCTGTCCCTCTTCTCCTGCTACGTTACCGGCGCCATTTAAATGAAAGGTGTTTCCCCCATAGAACAGCCAATAACGTAGCCTGTTCTGTTACCCGTACCCCGGGAAACCCTCGAAGAACGTCGGCGCTTAATGAGCCGGGGTGGTTTTCCCGGCGAATTTAGCGTCCGCTACGTTCTTCACGGAGTGGGAGCGCGTTTTCCGGGGTACGGGTAACAGAACAGGCGGACCTTTCGGAATCACTGTAAACAACAGCAAATTCCACACGAAAAGGTATACCCTTCCGGACATACATTATGGGATGCCCAGAAGGGTATACTTAATTGGTCAAAAACCCCTTCCCAATAATCTCGCTGGAATTGGAAATTAGAATAAATGCCGTAGGCTCCACCTTCCGGATATAATTCCGCAGCTTAATAGCCTGCACCCGTTTCATGGTTGTCATAATCACGGTCTTGTTGTGATGGGTAAACGCGCCTTCTGCCTTGTAAGTGGTAGCGCTCCGGTTAAGCTCATGAATGATAAAATCACAAATGGGCTGCGGGTCGTCGCAGATGATATTGAAACACTTACAAAGGTTCATATTCTCAATCACATCATCAATCACCAGGGACTTAGCCATCAGCCCCAGGCTGGAGAACAACCCTGTAGTGGGACCGAACACAAAAAACGCCAACACCACTGAGGTCACATCCACAATCAAAAGAGCCGTCCCAATATTCATACTGGTATGTTTCTTCAGGATCATGGCAATGATATCCGTGCCTCCGCTGGAAGCACCAATATTAAAAAGAACCGCCGAACCGAAGCCGGGACAGAAAATAGCAAAAATCAGTTCCAGAAGGGGTTCTCTTGTCAGCGGGCCGCTTAAAGGACACAGCCGCTCCAGGGCCGAAAGGCTAAAAGACATCAGCATACTTGCATAAACGGTCTTCACTCCCACATCCGTTCCCAAAAACAAAAATCCCAGCACCAATAACCCTGTATTGACGAAAAACGTAAAATCACCTGCAGAAAAACGAGTTATCTTTGCAAACACGGTAGAAAATCCTGTCACGCCCCCAAAAGCAAAATTATTGGGAAATTTGAAAAAATAGATTCCCACCACCATAACCCATATGCTCATGGTAATCAGCCCGTATTCGGCAAACTTTCTTAAGATCGGATTTTGAATCTCTCTCACAGCCATTTTCATCTTGAAGCAGACACACAAAAAACACAAGCAAACAGCCCTTTTCGGGGTTATTGGTCGTGTCATAGTGTAACGCCTTCGTTACCTCCCTCTTTCAATCGGCGGAAAATCCGTTTTTCTGGTTTTCCGCCTTTTTTATCCACTCTCAATATACCCCGTCCACGTTATAAAAGCAAACACCATTCTTCCTGGATGGCTCACAACTGAAATATTGTTGAATAATTTTTATCGCCCAGCCATTTGCACCAGTTCCAGAAACTCCTTCCGATAGTCATCAGAATCTGCATGGACACAAGACTCTGCCAGCTCCATAACGCTTTCGAAATCAGCGTTTCCCTTATATTCACTGTCCCTGAGCACCATGCCAAATTCCGCCACCGCTGACGCGAACCTTAAGTTCTCCGACATTTCCTGACGGTAACTGGCTGCTTCCACCGGATATTCCAAAAGGCTGCTCTTATCACCGTTGGGCGCCTTATAACGCAGGCTCACCGTCAAAAGCTCCGTGCTTCCCACAGGTTTCGTGCCGGTCTGATACCGAAGGGCCTGGCCTCCCCCTTCTCCGGGAATAATCTCGTACAATGCCGTGACCGTATGGCCGGAACCAATCTCGCCGGCATCTACTTTATCGTTGTTAAAATCTTCACTTTTCAACAGCCGGTTCTCATATCCCACCAACCGGTAACCTTTTACATATTCAGGGTTAAACTCCACCTGGATTTTCACGTCTTTTGCCACCGTAATCAGTGTACCTCCCATCTCATCCACCAGTACCTTTTTCGCCTCGTAAATACTGTCCAGATAACTGTAATTGCCGTCCCCGTTGTCTGCCAGCGCTTCCATCTTGTTGTCCTTAATGTTGCCGGTTCCCACACCCAGCACTGACAAATGGACACCGCTTTTTTTCTTGTCCCGGATCAGGCGGGTAAGGCCGCTTTCACTGCTGACGCCCACATTCAAATCTCCGTCTGTGGCAAGGATCACCCTGTTGTTTCCTCCGGGAATATAATTCTTTTCCGCCAGCTCGTATGCTTTTCGGATACCTGCCGCCCCTGCGGTGGAACCTCCTGCCTCCAGATCTCCCAAGGCAGCCGCGATCTTTGCCGTCTGGTTCCCCGTCACACCATCCAAAACTACCGATTCATATCCTGCATAAGTCACAATAGACACCCGGTCTGTCTTATCCAGGTTCTCCGCCAACATGGTAAATGCCTTCTGTACCAGGGGCAGTTTATCGTCCGAGTACATGGAACCGGACACATCCAGCAAAAATACAAGATTCGATGCCGGACGGTTGTCAAAATCAATCTCTTTGGCCTGCAGGCCGATCATCAGAAGACGATGTTCCTCGTTCCATGGACAATCTGTGTATTCCGTCGTAACGGAAAAAGGCTCGTTTCCGGAAGGCTCAGGATAATCATAATCAAAATAATTGATCATCTCCTCGATCCTCACCGCGTCTGCCGGAATATTTCCTCCGGAGCGGATCATCCGCCGTACATTTCCATAAGATGCCGTATCCACATCCACGGAAAAAGTAGACAAGGGATTCTCTGCCACATTTTTATATCCGTTCTCAGAAATATAATGGTATTCCTCCGTATTATATTCCTCTCCACCATATGCCGCCTGGTATTTCCTCGCCATCCCGCTGTCACTGCGGGCGCCCGTAGCAGCGGCCCTCTCACGCTCCGCCTCTTCCTTTATGGCGCCGTTATCATAATCCCACATTGCCTCATCCGCCGCTTCTGCTGCTTCCTCCCATATTTCCCCCGCGGACTCCTGCACGGTTTCCATATAGGGCAGGCCATTTTCTGGCGCAGCCCCTTCTGCCGGAATATCTGTCACCAAAGCAGCGGTAGTTTCTGCCTGGGGTCTCGTGCACGCTTCGGTTCCCCCTCCTGACATTGATCCGGAACCACATCCGCTGACCATACAAATCACCATTAAAATGCTGATGCTCTTTGACACCTTATAGCCGTTTTTTAATCTTTTCTTCATCATTTCTCCGTCCTCCCTTTTTAAGCGGCAGCCGTCCGGGTACTATTGGAACAATTTCTTTCAATGTCCCGCTAATGCAAGAAGATCAGAAAGGAAATCTTCATCTTTCCTCAAAACCATCCGGTCATAATAATAATCATTACTCCCTTCCTGGCTTCCAATCACTACAGAGGTGGCTTCATTTACCAAGCTTGCATAGCCCGAATGAAACAGATATTCTCCGTCTCCTGTCACCTGAATCTGCGGTGCGAAAGGATATAAAAGCTCCCAGTCCTTATCCTTCCTGCATAGCGGAAGCAGATAAACGCCTCCTGGCTGAAGCTGATAGAGAATATAGACTTCATCCCCGTCTGTCTTTATGATTGGGCTTTTGACCGTTATGGTCTCCATGCCGGCAGTATAATCCTCCGCATAATACACCTGATCCAAAGTCATCTCATAAACCACCTTCACGGCCTTCCCGGATGAATCTTTCTCAAAAGACACCTTCGTGACCGTACCGCCGCACAATAACTGGGCATCTTTTAAAATTGCCTCTGAAAAATACTGAGAATCCTCCGGCACTGTCACGGCATTTTCCGGAACAGCCATCGGCCTGTAAGCTGCCAGTTTCAACTCCTCATAATACAGGATTCCATCCGTAGTCCCGGCTTTTGCCTGATATTCTGCCCTGTCTTCGGCTCTGGCTTCCGCCTTATATCCTGCCCTGTCTTCAGTTCCGGCTTCCGCCTTGTATTCTGTTCTGTCTTCCGCCTTGTATTCTGCCCTGTCCCCGGCTCTGTCTTCTCCCCCGGCTTCCGATAGGGCGTTCCCTATATCGGCCTTTGTCTCTGCCGCGATGATCTCCTGGCCGGCATCCCGGGCCATGCTTTTCATCTCAGACTTTTTGTCTGTCATTTTGGGAACCGTAATCACCAGCGCAAGCATAGCCGCTGCTGCCGCTGCCATACCGTAAATACGCCTTAACCTTTTTTGCGGGCGTTTTCCCTCCCTATCCGGTATCTCCATTAACCGGGCTGATTTTTCATCCCATACCACTGGCTCTGTGTCCGATATGGTTTCAGTCTCCTGACGCCTTGGGTGTTCCTTTAATCCTTTCTCGATCCGATCCCAAAGATCCGGCGCTGCCTTGTGTTTTAATTCTCTGTATTCCTGTTCCAGTCGTTTTTCGTCCATCAAAGCTGCACCTCCTTAAGCTTGCGAATCGCCGTTCGATAACACCACGCCACGGTTCCCTGGGGTTTCTTCAAGATTGAAGCAATCTCCCGAAAGGTCAGCTCTCCCATGATCTTCAGATTAACAATCTGCCTTTCTTCCTCTTTTAAAGTCATAAGCGCCTGCTCAAGGCCAAGCTTCTGGCACAATCTCTCTTCACAGGAATCTTCCCCTGCCTGCAGATAATCCGGAATCTCCGCAGTGAGGTTTTCCCTTTTTCGTTTTCGCAGATAGTCGATCGCTAAATTGCGGGCAATCGTGATCATCCAGGCGCGATGTCCTTTTCCCGTCCGGTATTTATCTGCAATATCCCACAGACGGATAAAAAACTCCGAGGTGACATCCTCCGCATCTTCCCGGCTTCCCAAGATCTCCCACACGACAGAGTAAATCAGCGGGCAGTAATCCTCATAGATTTCCCGAAGTCCCTCTTTGTCATTCCTGCAGATCCGACCAATATTTCTTTCAAACTGCTGGTCATTCATAAGCATGTCCTCTCTGCCCTTGGCCTTGTACTAACAATACGGCTGAGGGCGGATAATTTATGGTAAAAAGGCAAATTTCCCAAAATTTTTCCTTTTCAAAGAATTTTATCAAATTATGGCGGTCCCGGCAAGAGGATACGGCCCGCTGTTCCCTATACTTTCCTGGCTGGTCTGAACAGTAAATACTGCTGCCGTTCACATGGGCATATTCTGTAAGAAATTTCATATTGCTTTGTCCAAAAAACTATGATATCTTTTATTTAGATATTTTTCTAAATTTCTAAATATTTAATGTGCAAATATCATGGCAACAAACTGTTCCGGTACATATAAAGCAAAGGAGGCTCTTATGGGATTTGCAGAAACTTTCAAAGCCCTTTCCGATCCTACCCGCCGGGAGATCCTGAACCTGCTCCGGGAAGGCCCGCTGACAGCCGGCGAGATCGTAGAACGTTTTGATATGACAGGCGCCACCATCTCCCATCATCTTTCCGTTTTAAAGCATGCCGGAGTGATCGATGACGAAAAAAAGGGGAAATATATCTATTACTACTTAAATAGTTCTGTTCTGGATGATGTCCTGAACTGGATCTTATCACTGAAAGGAGAAACAGACGATGAGAAATAAAAATCTCCGCATTTTAAACTATACGATTGCGGCAGCGGTTTTGCTCGTGGTGGCCTGCCTTTACCATCGCCTGCCGGACCAGATTCCTACCAACTGGAACATGGATGGAATCGCCGCTTACAGTTCCCGAAAAACGATCTGGCTTATTTCCGGCATGCTCCCGCTGTTTGCCGTGCTGTTTGATGTGATGCCTCATATGGATCCCAGACAGGGCAATTACCAAAAATTCGGCCGTTTTTATGACGGTTTCTGTGTGGGAATGCAGCTTTTCCTGGCCATTGTCACAGGAATCGTCCTGCGGGAAAGCTTCTTTCCAGGCCGTCTCCACATTTCCCGAATCATATTCCTTCTGCTTTCCGTCATGTTTCTGCTGATAGGAAATTATATGCCTAAAATACAGAGCAACTTCTATATGGGCATCAAAACACCCTGGACTTTAAGCAGCGATGAAGTATGGAGGAAGACACACCGTCTGGGAGGAAAACTGTATGTAGGCTGCGGAATCCTCACGATGCTGTCCGCACTCCTGCTGCCTGACCGTTTTACCGGCATAATCCTTATGGTTCTGGTACTGGGTTCTTCAATTATCGTCACCTTTGCCTCCTGGCTCTGGTGGCGCAAAGAAACGCAATCTCCCTGACAATCCATCCCGTTCCCACATTTTCTCTACAAAGCAAAAGAAAGGCGGTTTTGGGGATCAATCCGTCCCTTAACACCGCCTTTCTCTTTTACCTTTTTCCTGCTTTATTTGCCGTAACTTACATCATCCAGCCGCAAATGTCTCGGCAGGCCGTCTACCATCATAGGAGTCAGCTCTGCCTGGATCAGCGGCCGCACATAATTTATGAACTCCGGAGTCACGTAATTGCCTTCCTCGTTGATCCACTCCCTGGGAACCTTTTTCTCCACATTCGCAATCTTGTGGACATCATAAATATCCGTCACACACAGATAAGGATCATCGGAAACTCTCTTTAAAATAATCATCTTACCTGTCTCGCCCTCAAAAGCTGCCTTCACTGCCGCGCCGCCTACCTGATAGGCCTCTGTAATATCCACCCGTCCCACAATGTGAGAAGCGCACCGCTGCAGGGAATTGAATTCAATAGCCCTTGTCTTGCAGCCGACCTCCTTGGAAATCTTTTCTGCCAGATATCGTGCCGTACCCGTAAGCTGACGATGTCCAAAAGCATCTACAAAATCAATGTTATCCGTCAATTCACAGACGTACCGCCCGTCGGCTACCTTCACGCCCTCGGAAATGGCGATTACCACAGATTTCTTCACCTTATGGATCTCCGCGACTTTTTTCATGAAATTATCCACATCAAAGGTCAGCTCCGGCAAAAACAGCATATCCGGTCCCTCGCAGTCCTCGCCTTTTGCCAATGCCGCCGCGCCGGTGAGCCATCCTGCATTACGCCCCATGATCTCCACCAGGGTAACATTCTGCTGGTCATATACCAGTCCGTCCCGGATCACTTCCTTGGTAATGGAAGCAATATACTTCGCCGCGCTTCCGAAACCAGGGGTATGATCCGTCACAGCCAGGTCATTGTCAATGGTCTTGGGAACTCCCATAAACCGGATCTTACTGCCATTTAAGATTGCATAATCAGACAGCTTCTTAATGGTATCCATGGAATCGTTTCCGCCGATATAGAAAAAATACTCAATTTCCAGCTTGTCCAAAATACCAAAAATCTTATCATAGACCGCCTGGTCTTCTTTGATCTCCGGCAATTTAAAACGGCAGGAGCCTAAAAAAGAAGACGGGGTTCTTTTCAAAAGATCAATATCCAGATCACTGCGGATGTGCTTTGACAAATCCACTACCCTCTCCTCTAAAAGTCCCTGGATTCCGTGAAGCATTCCATATACCTTTTTTGCCCCGCGGTCCCTGGCTGTCTTGTACACCCCTGCAAGACTGGAGTTGATTACTGCTGTCGGTCCTCCCGACTGTCCTACAATTACATTCCCTAATACTTGTGCCATGGTTTTGTATTCCCCCTGTTTTTTTATTATGGACTTCCGGAAAACGTTTCCTTTAATCTTATCACTCCGTCTCCGGACGTACATTATTTATGTAATTCACCTCACAACAAGCTGCCTACCGTGCCATCTCCAACTGAGGCCCCTTATGGTTATGAGCCTTGATAATGGTATCAATCTCTTCAAGATCTGACGAAGGCAAGTCTCCTGGTATCGTATTCTTCACCGCGCTGGTGGCATTTCCATACTGCATGGCTCTCTCACAGTCGAACTCACTGGATAAAAGCCCGTACAGCGCCCCCGAAATATAGGCATCGCCGCTTCCGATCCGGTCTACCACCTCAATATCCCGGTAAGGTTCTTCCTCATGGTAAGTATCCTTCTTCGCGTCATAGATCACAGATCCAAAAGTGTGACGCTTCGGGCTGTGTACCACCCGCTGGGTAGATGCCACAATGGAAATCGGATATTCATCCGTAAAGCTCTTCATCATTTCCTTGGCTGTGCCTGTCTTTAAAAAGGTCAGACGTGCCGTATCCTCCGAGCAGAAGAAAATATCCACATAGGGAAGAATTTTCTCAATACACGCTTTGGCCTCCGCTCCTGTCCACAGGTTTCCTCTGAAATTTACATCAAAAGATACCAGCGCTCCTGCCTCTTTAAACCGCTTGATCATCTCAATGGCTGTCTCCCGAAGCTGAGGGCTCAAAGCCAGAGTAATCCCGCTCGTATGGAAACAACGGGTAGAACGGTACGCTTCCTCCGGGACATCCTCTATCTTCAAAGAATAGAAAGAACTTCCCGCCCTGTCATAAATCACTTTCGGCTTTCTCGGATATGCCCCGTTCTCATAATAATAAATTCCCACACGGGCGCTGGGAGAATTGTCATAGATGAAATAATCATCACTGACTCCATAAGACCGGATCTTCCCTTTCATAAACGCCCCCATATCATGGGCAGGCAGGCGGGAAATAATGCCGGTATGCAAGCCCAGAAGCGCCACGCCCACTGCCACATTCAGTTCCGCCCCGCCTACCTGCTTTACAAAAGTATCTCCTCTCATAAGCCGTTCGTTATTAGGCGGTGACAGACGAAGCAGCACCTGTCCAAAAGTCAAAAGATCGAAATTTTTCTTTTTTTCCATGTCCTTCTCCTTTCATGCAGCCATTTATAAGCACCCCAGACGCCCTCTGGCAATCTGTGAAGTTTCTGTCAATCTTCTTTATACATAAAATGGCTAATTTCGTTTCTGGAAATTAGCCATTTCGTCTCTGTCCTTTGCTGCCGGAAACCTGTTTAAAATTCCTTACAGCCTCACCTGTGATGCTTTTTAAATCTCCGGCTTATCTCTGTACGCGGCCTGACCCGTCGCCGCCTGCCAGATTCTCCACCTCAGCCCGTGTAACCAGGTTAAAGTCACCGGGAATGGTGTGCTTCAAAGCAGATGCCGCTACTGCATATTCCAGAGCTGCCTTCATGTCCTTGCCGTCCAGCAGCCCGCATACCAGGCCGGCCGCAAAGGAATCTCCGCCGCCCACACGGTCTACGATAGGAGTGATGGAATACTTTTTGGAGTGATAAAACTCACGGGTCTTTCCATCCATAATGCATGCGGACCATCCGTTGTTGGAAGCAGAATAGCTTTCACGCAGGGAGCTGATCACATACTTAAAGTTAAATTTATCTACCATCTGATTGAAAATATCCACATAACCGGCCAGTTCCAGCTCTCCGGAGGTAACATCGGTCTTGCCCGGCTTAAACCCAAGCACCTTTTCCGCATCCTCCTCGTTGCCGATACACACGTCCACGTACTGCATCAGGTTGGTCATGACCTTCTGGGCCTTCTCGGAAGACCACAGTTTCTTACGGAAGTTTAAGTCCACGGATACCGTCACGCCATGAGCCTTTGCCGCCTTACACGCCGCTTCCGTCACCTCTGCTGCCAGATCGGACACTGCCGGGGTAATGCCGGTGAAATGGAACCACTCCGCCCCTTCAAAAATAGCGTCAAAATCAAACTTATCCGCAGTAGCACAGGCGATAGCAGAATCAGCACGGTCATAGACAACGTTGGAAGCTCTCATGGCAGAACCTGTCTCCAGGAAATAGATCCCCAGACGGTCGCCGCTGCGGGAGATGAACTTTGTCCCCACATTGTACTTTCTTAATGCCGCAACTGCACAATCCCCGATAGGATTGGCGGGAATCGCCGTAACAAACTCCACATCATGTCCATAATTTGCCAGGGATACGGCCACATTGGCCTCACCGCCGCCGTAATTCACGTCAAACTCATCTGCCTGGATAAACTTCTCGTTGTTGGGGGTGGACAATCTCAGCATGATCTCACCCATGGTCACTACCTTTGCCATTGTTCTCTTCTCCTTTTATTTTTAGGTTTGTTTTATTTAGCGCGGGCTGCCGCCACGGCATCCACGAACTCTTTAGCTTTTGCGGTAACTGCCGCAAAATCACCGGTCTTGGCGCCCTTTGTCAGGCTGCTTCCGGTTCCCACCGCATAAGCGCCTGCCTTAATCCATTTGTCTACATTATCCACATCCACACCGCCGGACGGCATGAACTCGCCCTGAGGCAACGGACCCTTAAAGGAGCTGATGGCAGCCGGTCCGACAATATTGCCCGGGAAGATCTTGATGATATCACAGCCGGCCTCTAAAGCGGTGATCGCTTCGGTGGGTGTCATAACGCCTGGCAGCATCGGTACGCGATAGCGGTTGCAAAGTTTAATGGTATCCACGTTCAAGCCCGGGCTTACCACATAATTAGCGCCTGCCAGAATAACGGCTCTTGCCGTCTCCGGATCCAGAACAGTACCGGCGCCAATGACCACTTTATCGTTATTCTTATACTTCTTTGCCATAGCTGCAATAAAATCAACCGGGTTCCCCTCATCCATGGTCATGGTAATCTCGATAAAGTTAATGCCGCCCTCAATGATGGCATCCACTACCTTTTCCCCCTGCTCCATGTCCTTTGCACGGACAACCGCCACCAGGCAGTCTTCCTTCATTCTTGCCAATACCTGTTCTTTCTTCATAGCGTTTTCTTCTCCTTTTCTTTTTATTCGTATATACGAATTCATTTCATAAATACGAATCTTATATTTACATATTAATGGCTACCAACAGATTTGTCAACAGGAAAATGTTATTTTTTGCAATTATACTCATGACGCTTTGATATAACCTAACAGCCTGGAAAGCTCCGCCGCCTTCTCTGCCACCGTCCGGCCGAGTTCCTCGTAATCTTCCGTAGGCTTATAGAGGCCGGATACACTGATGGCGCCTAACACGCTGCCGTCTGCGCCGAATACCGGCGCTCCCACGCACTCCATATGATCTTCAAGCTCTCTGGCATCCAAAGCATATCCCTGTTTTTTTACTTTATCCAGTTCAAGAGATAATGATTCTCCGTCCAGAATGGTATTCTCTGTTTTTTTGCGATATTTGATTCTCCCCATAACCTGCTGCCTGGTGTCCTCATCGCTGAAAGCCAGAATCGCCTTGCCCAGGGATGTGCAGTACATAGGATTCTTCGTCCCTACCGTAGCCGTGGTGATGATCGGATTCTCCGGTTCCGATTTGCAGATATACACCACATCGTAATCGGATCTCACCCCAAAGAACACCGTCTTTCCCACTGTCTTGGCGAATGCCCGGAGCTCCGGCTCAAGCACTCCGATCACATCCAGATTATTCGTATAATTGATTCCGATCCGGTATGCCGCAAGCCCTATGGTATACCGCTGACGCGCCCCCTTGTCCACGTTGACCATTCCCATCTCTGCCAGAGTAGTCACAATATCATAAGCACTGGTTTTGGGAAGCTCTAATCTCTCACAGATCTCATCCAGTGTAATCCCTTCCGGATTTTTTGAAACCAGCTTAAGAATCTCCACTGTTCTCTGAGTCGTCCGGTTCAGCTTCATATACCCACACGCCTTTCCGTTCTATTTCTATAATTTAAAAGCCCCCTACAGCGTAACCCCCTGCTTAAAGATCGCCATATCATGGAATCCTGCTTCCTCTGCCTTTACCTTACGGCCGGAGGCCACCTCCAGCACATAGTCAAACAACTCCTTCGCCAGTTCTTCCTTGGTCTTATCTTCCACCATACGCCCCGCATTAAAATCAATCCAGTTTTCCTTGTGGCCTGCCAGCCTGGAATTGCTGGAAATCTTCACCGTAGGCACCGGAGATGCAAAAGGCGTTCCCCTGCCGGTGGTAAACAACACAATATGGGCGCCTGAGACCGCCAGGGCCGTAGATGCCACCAGGTCATTTCCCGGCGCTGACAAAAGATTCAGTCCCTTGACCTTCACCGGCTCGCCGTAAGCCAGCACACCCTTGACCGGAGCGCTGCCGGACTTCTGGGTACAGCCTAAGGACTTGTCCTCCAGCGTAGAGATGCCGCCCTTCTTATTGCCCGGAGACGGGTTCTCATAGATCGTCTGGTTGTGGCTGGTAAAATAATTTTTAAAATCATTGATAAGGGAAACCGTCTGTTCAAAAAGCTCAGGCGTCTCACAGCGATTCATCAATATCGTCTCGGCCCCGAACATCTCCGGCACTTCCGTAAGAATGGTAGTACCCCCTTTGGAGATCAGGAGATCGGAAAATCCTCCCACCGTCGGGTTCGCCGTAATGCCGGACAACCCGTCGGAGCCGCCGCACTTCATACCAATAATCAGCTCGCTGGCATCAATCTTCTCCCTGCTGAACGCGCCTGCATAGACAGCCAGCTCTTCTAACAGCTTCATGGCTTCTTCCTGCTCGTCTTCCACATCCTGACACTGCAAAAACTTCACCCTCTGGTCGTCATACTCCCCGATATACTCCTTTAATACGGGAATGTTGCTGTTCTCACAGCCCAGTCCCAATACCAGCACTCCTCCTGCATTGGGATGACGGATCATGTCGGCCAGAACGGTCCTTGTATGCTCCTGGTCATCCCCCATCTGGGAACATCCGTAAGGATGAGGAAATGCAATGACCTCTTCCACTGTCCCTGACACAAACTTCCTGGCCTTCTTTTCCAGCGCCTTTGCAATGGAATTCACACATCCTACGGTCGGAATGATCCAGATCTCATTACGAACCCCCACTTTTCCGTCCGCCCTTCGGTAGCCGTCAAAAAAGGTATGCTCCGACTCCTCAAGAGAAGACGCCACAGGCTCATACTGATAAGTGAGCAGGTCGCCCAGGGCAGTCTTTAAATTATGGACATGAACCCATCCGCCTGCAGGAATATCCTCTTTGGCGTTGCCAATACAAAAGCCATACTTGATCACCGGCTCACCTGCTGCCACCGGCTTCAAAGCAAACTTATGCCCCTGGGGAATCTCCTCCAATGTCTCTACCTTATAGTCTCCTACCGTAAGCTGCTCTCCCTTTTCAACAGGGCGCAATGCCACCGCCACATTATCCTTCTCATGAATCCTGATAAAATCCTGCATGGCTCTTCTCCTTAAATTAAGTTTTAAATATCTGTGTCGTGATACCGCTGTGTACCGCTGATTTTCCTTGAGCTTTATGAATATTCTGATTGTAAGTACTTACACGTATTTTACAAAATTCTTGTGCATAAGTCAAGTAAAATAAAGGTTTTGTTTCTAAAAATCATATAAAATGGCAATAAAACACTTGCATTATCCGAATAAGATGAGTATAATAAGACTAGTTTGTAAGTACTTACAATCACTTATTTCCCACTGCCTTACTATATCAGCAGACAGGAGGCAGCCTGATGAACATTTACGACGTATCAAGAAAAGCCGGTGTTTCCATTGCCACGGTTTCCCGCGTTCTTAACGGCAGTCCCAATGTCAGCGAACGCACCAGGACTTTGGTGCTGGAAGTTATGGACGAACTGGGATACACCCCTAATGTATTTGCCCGGGGACTGGGACTGGGTACGATCCAGACCATCGGAATCATGTGTTCCGACTCCTCGGACCCTTATCTGGCACACGCCATTTACTATCTGGAGCAGGGACTTCGTGGTTTTGGCTATGATTCCATTCTCTGCTGCACCGGCAGCTCTTTAGAAACCAAACAAAAATATTTTGATCTGCTTCGTTCCAAGAAAGTAGACGCCATTATCCTGGCTGGCTCCAAATTCGTGGAGAACCGGCCTAAAGACAACAGTTACATTATCGATGCGGCCAAAGAGCTTCCCATCATGCTGGTCAACGGTTATCTGGAAGGAGAAAATATCTACTCCACCCTCTGCGACGACCGCTCGGCCACCCACAATGCCGCCACAAGACTCATAGCCTCGGGCTGCCGCAATATTCTTTATTTGTACACCAGCAACTCCTACAGCGGCGCCAACAAGCGGGAAGGCTGCCTGGACGCGCTGAAAGGCGGCGGCCTTCCAGTCCGGGAAGAATATATCCGTCAATGCCCTAAGGATGTGCTTGCGGCAAAAGAGCTTCTTCTTAAGATTCATGATGACGGCCTTGTCTTTGACGGCATCCTGACTTCAGATGACACCCTGGCCGTAGGAGCCGTCAAATATGCCCACGCCGCGGGCAGAAGCATCCCGGATGATTTAAGCATTATAGGCTACAACAACTCCATCTATGCCGTCTGTACGGATCCGGAACTCACGTCTATTGACAGCAAGATCGAGGCTCTGTGTACCACCACTATCAACACCCTGATGGGAGTATTCAACGGGGGTAATGTTCCCAGCCGGACTACCATTGCCGCCGATTTGATAAAAAGAGCAACAACCAAATTTTAAATTTTTAAGGAGGATTACCCCAATGAAAGCATTTATGGACAAGGATTTTTTACTGTCAACAGACTCTGCCAGAAAACTTTTTCATGACTATGCAGAGAAGATGCCTGTCTTAGACTACCACTGCCATATCAATCCCCAGGAGATTGCAGAAGACCGCAGATTTGACAATATCACCCAGGTATGGCTTGGCGGAGACCATTACAAATGGCGTCAGATGCGCTCCAACGGCGTGGATGAAAAGTACATCACCGGCGATGCCACTGACCGGGAAAAATTCCAAAAGTGGGCGGAGACTTTGGAAAAACTGATCGGCAACCCGCTGTATCACTGGAGCCATTTAGAGCTGCAGCGTTATTTCGGTTATACGGGCCATCTCTGCGGCGACACTGCAGAGGAAGTCTGGAACCTGTGCAACGAGCAGCTTCAAAACAAATGGACGGTCCGCAGCCTGATCAAGGCTTCCAATGTAACTTTGATCTGCACTACGGACGACCCCATAGATTCCCTGGAATGGCATAAGAAGATCGCAGAAGATTCCTCCTTTGATGTACAGGTTCTTCCCGCCTGGCGCCCAGACAAGGCAAATAATGTGGAAAAGCCTGATTATGCCGCCTATATTGCAAAACTTTCCGAGGCCAGCGGCGTCACCATTAAGGATTTCGCCACTTTGAAAGAAGCTTTAAAGAACAGGCTGGAATTCTTCCATTCCATGGGCTGCCGCGTATCTGACCATGCTTTGGAATATGTCATGTATGCGCCCGCTTCTGACGCAGAGATTGACGCCATCATTGCAAAAGGGCTTGCAGGAGAACCCGTCAGCAAAGAAGAAGAGCTGAAGTACAAGACTGCCTTTATGCTGTTCGTGGCAAAAGAATATAACCGCCTGGGCTGGGCCATGCAGCTCCATTACGGCTGTAAGCGCGACAACAACGCTTATATGTTCCAACAGTTAGGGGCAGACACTGGTTTTGACTGCATCAACAATTACGCCCCATCAGCACAAATGGCAGATTTTCTCAATGCTTTAAGCGCTACCAATGAGATTCCCAAGACCATCATTTACTCCCTGAATCCCAATGACGATGCCTCCATCGGCACCATCCTTGGCTGCTTCCAGGATCCGTCTGTGGCCGGGAAGCTGCAGCAGGGTTCTGCATGGTGGTTTAATGACCACAAGCTGGGTATGACGGCTCAGATGTCCAGCCTGGCAAATCTTGGCTGCCTGGGGAACTTTATCGGAATGCTGACGGATTCCAGGAGCTTTTTGTCTTACACCAGACACGAATACTTCCGCCGGATCATGTGCGAACTTTTAGGCGGATGGGTTGAAAACGGAGAATATCCCGATGACCAAAAAGCTTTAAAGAACATTGTGGAAGGAATTTGCTACAATAATGCAGTAAAATATTTCGGATTTAACCTGTAATCCTTTTATTGTTTGGCCTATGGATAGTATGCTTTATCGTGCAGTACTATCCATAGGTCAATATTGTTAAGTGAAAGATTCTTCCGAAAGGTCCGCAGGAGAAGAAGGACAGAACGTTTTCAGACACGTTCTCACTCCGTTTTTCACGTAGCGGTACTAAGGCTGCAAAAAACGCAGCCTTAGTGCCGACGTGAAAAGAGGGTCTTCAAACGTTCTGTCCTTCTTCTCCTGCTACGTTACTGGCACCATTTAAATGAAAGGCGTTGCCCCCCATAGAACAGCCGATAACGTAGCCTGTTCTGTTACCCGTACCCCGGGAAACCCTCGAAGAACGTCGGCGCTTAATGAGCTGGGGTGATTTTCCCGGCGAATTTAGCGTCCGCTACGTTCTTCACGGAGCGGGAGCGCGTTTTCCGGGGTACGGGTAACAGAACAGGCGGACCTTTCGGAATCACTATAAACAGCGTCAAGCTCTGCACGATAAAACATACCTTTTCGTGCGGAACTTGACGGAGCACGCCCACCCGAAGGGCATGTATTATGGGATGCCCGGAAGGGTATATCTTGTCGTTCGGCGCAAGCCGGACACCCACCCAGAGGGCATGTATTATAGGGTGTCCATAAGGGTATGCTCATTTCCTGACAGGGCAATGTGCTTATTCTCTGACAGGACTGGCAAAATACAGATTCAAAAAGCGGCTGCCAGGAAATGGTATCTACACACACCCCGTCTCTGTGACATTCCACAGATCACAAGATCTATTGTGTGCAAAGTTCCGTTTTCCGGCAGCCGCTTTTCTTGTATTTTCTTATTTTCTTTGGATTTTAGTATCTCCTTCCACTACATTCCCGGGCTTTCTACACTTCCTGATCCATCCCCGGCGCCTTCTCCTCCAGGCCCTTCCGGCACACCGGAAGCAGCAGGAGGTTGTACATCCGGTGCGGAAGCTTCTGTCTCTGCAGGTGCCTCCATCACAGGAGACGGGGAAGGTGCAGGCGTGTTTCCAGGCTCAATTACGGGAGAGATTGATTCCGTTTCCGCCGGTTCCGTATTAACCGTCGCCGGTTCCTCTGACGGGACACTGCCCGGCTCCGCTGACGGATTCCCTCCGTTTTCTCCGCCAGGATTCTCACCTTCCGCCGCCGCACTCTCCGGAATACTCTCTCCCTCTGCCGGAACCTCCGGTACAGTCTCCGGGACCGGCGCAGGCGCCGCGGGCGGTGCTGCTACAGGAGCTGCAGGCGCCGCAGAAGCCGTGCGGGGCGGCGCAGAAGTCTTCCCTTCGTTGGTTCCGTTCAAATGATAACAAAGTACCGGAATTCCGGAAGAAATATTTTCAAATATAGTCCTGGCTGCAGAAGACGGCAGGTTAATGCAGCCATGGGAACCATTGGTCTTATAAATTCTTCCTCCAAAACGGCCTCTCCAATTTGCGTCATGCATTCCGATCCCGCCGTTAAAAGGCATCCAATATGTCACCGGAGTAGCATATCCCGGCCCGCGAAGTGTCGCGTTTCTCTGCTTGTAGGTCAGTGGAAAAGCTCCTGCAGGAGTACCCATGCCCCTGGCTTCATTTCCTGAAACAAAATCCGATTCCACTAACAGCTCTCCGTCTATATAATAATACAAATGCTGGGCTGTCAAATTAATTTCCACATAAGTATTGCCATAATCCTTTTTGCCCCGGCTCGCCGCGGTCTGGGCATACACCGGTTCTCTCTCCTGGCTTTTTCCGGAACGGATGATCTCCGACAATGCCGCGGTCTCTGCTTTCCGGTTGATCCGCCAGCCATAATTGCCGCCGGTGATCGTCACCGTATCCCCATAAGTAGTCTTAAGCTTCTTTGGCTGGTAAGCCGTATCATAATTTTTTGCCAGCTCTCCCACATACTCTGCCACTTTTTCCTCATCCAGCGACAAGACCCCCTGATCGTCTTCTATAATCCAGGTATGAATCGTGTCTCCGTCCAAAACCTCCGTTTCGTCTCCGAAATGATAGGTCACGCTAACATTGGAAAAAAAATTCTTCTGCTCCGCACGGGCAAGCAGTCCCGGATCCTGGGAAGTGATTTCTGCCTTCGCATAGGCATCCAGCTCATCTAAGGAAATTCTGTCTTTCAAATTTATGATGGCATCTGTCACCCCCTGCCGGACCTTGTCCTTCACCACCCGGGTTCCGCCATGTTCCGGCACAATCTCATATCCCACTCCCTGTATGTATTCGGAAAGATAGGCGTTCTCAGGGAGTTCCGTCTTATTTTCATCCATACAGGCAAGCCCGTCTACCGCCGCTGCCAGTTTATCCTGATCATAAGCAATCATTGTCTCAATTGTATGCTCAGATTTCCCAAAAAGGTGAATCCCCCATTTCATAGGTTCCTGCCCTGCCAAAAGCCTTTCCAAAGAGCCGTCATACTCTGAATGAAGCCCGATCTCATCTCCCCCGATCTGCTCACTGGCACCGCCCCGTTCTTCTAAAACCAGAGTGTACTGCTCCATGCCGTCATCTATCATCTGCTTTACCTGATCTACTGATTTTCTCGAAGCATCCAGACCATTGATCATCGTGTTCGGAAAAAATATATCCCTGTACTGCATGGCCATATATGTATAGGCAGCAGCCGCAGACATAACAAGCCCACAGGAAACGGCCGCCGTAATTAACGCGATCTTCTTACCCTTACCGCCCTTCTTGTCTCCACCCTTATACTGGCTTGTACTATGCGCCGGTACATCTGTCCCTCCATATACCCTGACGGTATTTCCCCCGGCCTTTCCGCTTTTTTTCTGTATTTCCTTTACCTGACGCTTCTCTCCCATTGCTAAAGCAGCCCTCCGAAATTATTTCATAACAGTTCCGATTCCATTCCGGCCTCTTTCCTGTTACATTGTCTCCAGCTTCGGTGCATTCCTGATACACCTCTTTACCCTGCATTTTCGCTGGCACCTGACTATCATTATATAACAGGACACCAATGATTTACAAGTAGAAAACGCAGGAACTTTCCTTCCTTTTTTGCATGCCCGGCGCACATCCCGTTCTCAGCGGCATATCATCTAGTATTAATGCTTTTAAAATTCAGGAGGAATTATGAAAAAAAAGACGATACAGAAAAATATTGCCCTGTCTCTTTCCGCAATGCTGCTTACAGCCTCTTTTACAGGATGCCAGCCAAAGACATCTGATGCCGGCCTTACGCCCGTTACCCTCAATGAAGTCGCCCATTCCATCTTTTACGCCCCCCAATACGCTGCTATTGAGCTGGGCTACTTTAAAGAGGAAGGAATCGACCTGACCCTGGTAAACGGCGCCGGTGCCGACAAGGTTATGACTGCATTGGTCAGCGGAGACGCAGATATCGGTTTCATGGGTTCTGAGGCAAGCATCTACACCTATGCCGGCGGTGCCGAAGATTATGCTGTCAACTTCGCCCAATTAACCCAGCGTGCCGGCAATTTTCTGGTGGCCAGGGAACCGGATTCTGACTTTACCTGGGATAAGCTTAAAGATACCAAGGTGTTAGGCGGCCGGGCAGGGGGGATGCCCCAAATGGTATTTGAATATATTTTAAAGAAAAACGGCATTGACCCCAAGACTGATCTGACTATTGACCAGAGTATCAGTTTTGGACTTACGGCTGCTGCGTTTAGCAGTGATGATTCGGATTATACCGTTGAGTTTGAACCGTTTGCAACCAGCCTAGAACTGGAAGGAAACGGCTATGTCGTAGCTTCTCTTGGAACAGATTCCGGCTATGTTCCATACACTGCCTACAGCGCCAAAAAAAGCTATATGGATGCTCACCCAGAGGTAATCCAAAAATTTACCAATGCCATCCAAAAAGGTCTCGATTATGTAAATTCCCACTCGCCTGAAGAAATTGCCAAAGTCATCCAGCCTCAATTTAAAGAAACCCCTTTGGAAAACATCACAAAAATTGTAGAACGATATAAAACCCAGGACACATGGAAAGAAGATACCATTTTTGAAAAAGACAGCTTTGAACTGCTGCAAAATATCCTGGAAGAAGCCGGTGAACTTCCCAAAAGAGTGCCTTATGAAGATCTGGTAACAACAGAATTTGCACAGCAGGCCAAAAAAGGAAAATAACCAGAATCTCACAAAATTTCTAAAGTGATGTAAATATTGCAGGTATTTCTTCAAATATATAAATCGTTTGTATAATTGAAAGAAATACCTGCTCTTATATTGTTACTTTTCACTGGGCAATGTCATTAAGTTAATAACGAACTGCCTGAAATGGTTAGATTCTTTTTATGAGGTCTAACCATTTTTTATCTTTTTAAAAAAGGGTTGACAAATTCTCCAGAATGTGCGGCCGCTCTCGCTACTGATTGAATTTAAGAGGCAGCGAGAGCGGCCCTTGGATTAGGACATATCAACATTCTTTATCCAAGGAGGTACCTACCAT
>CATKXR010000040.1 GCA_949840805.1 uncultured Lachnospiraceae bacterium
TTTTGCATTACGATGGTATTATACTTCTCATAAGGGGAATTATCGGGAAGGTCAAACGGGAGGGATAAACTGGCTTTCCCGGAACGGATCGCTATTGTAGCGCACTGAAAAATATGATAGAATTTAAACAAGAAAAACAGGGAAAACTATATGGGAGGGGATGTTCTATGAGCGAATTTCTAATGAAACCTAAAATTGATTTTGCGTTTAAGGAAATTATGATGGATGAAAAGGCACGCCTTGGCTTCTTGTCCGTCATATTGAAATTAAACCGGGAGGACATCAAAGAGACCAGAATCTTAAATGCCCACCTCAGGAAAAACCATGAGGATGAAAAACAAGGGATTCTGGATGTACGGATCCTGATGGACAATGATACGGAAATTGATATTGAAATTCAATTGGCGCCTATCCACGTATGGGCGGAGCGTTCTCTTTTTTACCTGTCGAAAATGTACACGGAACAAATCATCAAAGGTCAGGATTATACGGTATTTAAGAAATGTGTGAATATCAGCATTTTGGATTTTGAGTTGTTTCAAGAGGATGAGGAATTTTATTCCTGCTTCCATATCCGGGAAGATACCCGCCACATCCTATATACGGATAAAATGGAATTCCATGTACTGGAGCTGCCCAAGCTCCCCCCGGAGTTAAGGGAAGACAGCAGTGATCTTTTATTATGGGCAAAGTTTATCAATGCGGAGAGGAAGGAGGAATTTGACATGCTGGCAGAACGGAACGCGGATATCAGAAGTGCATACCAGCAGCTTCAGGTGATCAGTCGGGATAGAGAAAAACGGCTGGAATATGAGGCAAGGGAAAAAGCCTTACGGGATTATAACCAGATGATAATAGAAGCAGAGATGAGAGGGGAAGCCAGAGGAGAGGCTAGAGGAGAAGCCAAAGGAGAAGCCAGAGGAAAAAACGAAATGGCATCTAACATTGCCCGAAATATGTTAGGTTTGAATATTCCTATAGATACAATTATAAAAAGTACCGGCTTAACCGCAGAACAAATCAAGAATCTTTAACCATTATATGAGGTTTTTCCATTATAAATAAGTTGAAACATATTCTAAACATTGTACACAAAGAAAAATGACATGAAAGAGGCAAATATTTGTTTTTGCTGAAAGGCTTCAAGGCTATTAATTTTAATCTGTAACGATTGTAATTAGGTATGCCATAGCCTGTTTGCTGACCAGGTACAAGCTGAAAAAATCCCTAAAATATGCCATTTCTATTGCTTTCTTAGACCGCTCAAAAGGGAGAACCTTTTTGTAAAAAGCCGTGTCCCGGCCTCGCCCTTTGGATATGAAGAAGCCTTCAGCTTCAACGGGCGCGAGATACACAGCCTGACCTACACAGAGGAGGCATGGCTGTTCCTGAACCATCTGTCCACCATCATCGGGGCAAATGCAATTGAAGAGATTGCCTCCATTGGGGAATCCAAAAACATATCTTATGAAGACCTGACACAGACGCTCATAAAAATCAAGGCTGGAAAGATGGACGGAGAATGGGTAGTGTATCCAATAAAGAAAAGTGTCCAACGGTTGTGTGGGAAGATACAGTTCAATCCAAACGACCTAACGGAGTTAAAGCTATAGGGCGGTCAGATACTGCCGCCCATAGACTCATTCACTGTTCCCACTCTCCTTCCCGTTATATTCAGAAAGGAAAAGCCCCGCAACCGCCAGAACCGTTCCCATAATGGAAACCCATGTCACCGGCTCTTTCAGTACCAGCACGGAAGTCACAAACGTAATGACGGGAATCATGTAAATATAAACGCTGGTCTTAACCGCTCCAAGGATCTTTACCGCAAGGTTCCATGTGACGAAACAGAGCGCGGAGGCCCCCATCCCAAGATACAGGATATTGAGCAGATGCGTCGTATCCGCAAACCGTTCCAATCCCATTTCAAAATCAAAAAGGAATAATGCCGGAACCATGAACAAAATTCCATAAAAGAACGTCCTCCGTGTGGTAAGTACGACCGGGTAGCCAAAGCTGCTGATCTTCCTTGTCAGAATGGAATAGCACGCCCACACAAATGCCGCAAGGACTGCCAGCACATCCCCTGCCGGGTTCAGTTCCATCCGGGAGCCGTTAAAGCTGATCAACACAACGCCCGCCATTGCTACCACAAAGCCTATGAAAAAATTTGCTCTTAGCTTCCCTTCCGATTTCAGGAACAAGCGTGACAGTATCGCCGTGAAAAATGGTGCAACCGAGATGATAACTCCCACATTAGATGCCATCGTGTATGTAAGCGCAATATTCTCCAACAGGTAATATAAGCATATCCCGCTTAAACCCGCCAACACAAAAGTCAGCTCCTGCCTGCACCCCACACCTTTCATACGATGCGGGCAGGCAAGAAACAATGCCGCAAAACCCATGACAAATCGAAAAAACAATATTTCCACTGGCCTGAAATCCACAAGCAGGACTTTAGTAGATATGAATGTCGTCCCCCATATGATGATCGTGAACAGCGCCGCCAGACACCCGATGAAGCGGGGTGCGCTGTGTCCGGCTGATCTCCTATTTCTCATACTGTCCACCGTCCCCGTCTTTTTCCGAAAATATTTCACGGTAAGTCCCCGGCGCAAGCCCTATGAACTGATTGAAATAATTTGTAAAATGGCTCTGGTCTGAAAACCCTGTCCTTATAGCTGCCTCCACAGGCGGCATACCATCCGATAACAGCTTTTTTGCCTCATTGATGCGGACTGTCTCAAGGTAACGGTACGGCGTAACTCCTTTTTCTTTCGTAAAGGCCCGCAGCAGCGTTGACTTGCTAAGCCCGGCATGACGGCATATCTGATCTAAATAAATGTGATCCGTATAATGCTCTTCCATGTACTCACAAGCCCTCTCAATCTCCTGCCTGCACTCTGGGATGCAGCTTTCAAAAGGCTTCCCATAATTCAGAATGAGGTACGAAAGCAGAAACAGCAAGGTTTCCTCCTTCTTAAACTCCCCTGTCCCATTCATGGCCATCTCATGCAGCAGGCGCAGGTGACAGCCTATTTCCTCATCGTAAATAACATTCTTTGAAAACCCAGGAAGTTCCCGTTTCCCCGTAACTTCCTCTGCCAAATCGATCATGACCTCCCTTGAAATGTTGAATCCCCGATAATCAAACGTCCCTTCATCGCTCTGCACGCAGGCATGGGTGTCCCCCGGATTGAAAAGCACAATACTGCCTTCCTCTATTGTATATTCCCTGTCGCGGCAGGACAGGATGCGCTCCCCTTTCTCCACAAAACCTATGACATAATGCTCATGGAAATGGCTTGGAAACGGCTGCACTATCCCTTCAAAACGGTATGATTCCATCCTTAATTCATCATCATACACTACTGCCCTTATTTCTTTTTTCATGTGGATTACCTCCTCATCAAAAGCCATTTTACCTCTTATTTTTTCCTGTGTCTTGTAAAATATCTTCATTTTTCAGATTTATCGATTTTATTTCCTGCTGGTATTATCTGAATCCAACATATCTTTGGGACTTAAATTACTCTCATTATTCCCCACAAAGCGGCACAAACGGGAACCGCCGCATGTGGCGGTGAAGGTTCTTACTTAAGATTGGGTAAGAACCATGGCAAACCATAGCGGCGGACTGCATATTTCCTTATACTCTCTGCCAGAGCAGCATATGGTCCTGAAATTCAGCCGACAATTTCCCGGTATCTTTCAACCAGGAAAGATAAGAACGCATCGTACTGCCAACCAACACATACTGTTCAAAATTCATGGAAAGACCATAGTCTTTGAATAATTCCTGCAGAATCTGTTCAAAGCAAATTGGCTTTTTGCAGATGGATAAAATCCACTCTGCCACTTCATGCACCTTATCCCTATTGTAACGGACAATTTCCTTCACATCAGCAGATGCGTCTGCGTGAGCGGGAACGAACATGGCCGCCTCCATCTGCTCCACCTTATTCAACGTCTCCAAATATGCGCCCACATCATAGATAAAGGAAACTGCATACTTATCCAGCGTCTCCTTGCTGCTGATACAATCTGCCAGGAACACCACATCGTCCGGCATACGGAACCCCACCATGTCAAAAAAATGTCCCGACAAGGATATTATTTCAATCTCCTTCGGGAAACTCTTATCTAAAAAATCTGTTACGCTGCTCTCCTGCGCCATCAGGAATTTATGCCGCAAATCCTTACCGGATAACCGCCATAAAGGAAGGACGGCTCCAACACCGGGTATTTGGTAAAAGCCGCCTCTATGCCGCCGGAATAAACCTTACATCCTGTCTGCCCCTGCAGGTATCTGTTCCCGCCGATATGATCTGCGTTAGAATGGGTATTCAGGATTGCCGCCAGATGCCACCCATTCTTATTCAGTATCTGTCTGACCTTCTTCCCAGCATCCTTGTCATTCCCGCTGTCAACCAAATAGACATGATCCTCCTCCGCCACATAGACACCTATCTTCGCCGGGCAGTTTATGTAATAACATTTCTCACTGACCTGCACCAATTCATACATTTTTCGTTTCCTCCTTTCATTGTTCGAATAAAATATCACGTTATAGACAGCACAGAAACATTGTGATATGTGTGGGAAATATCAGCCCCAAACCCTGTGGATTCCTTTTCCTGCAGAGCCACTTTTTTCCGCCCATTACTATTTTCAATGTTCCTTGTGGCATGTCCCCGCCATAAGATGATTGTTTTCCATTTTCCTTTGATCATGTCATGCACAAATTCCAAAGGACAAATATGTATTCTGTTCTTATTTTCATAGGCTGATACCCCCTTTCCATCTCCTATTATTTCGGCCGAAAACCGTTTTCACTAAAGTAAAAGCGTCCTCTGAATTATATTATAAGAATTTTCTGTTTTTCATTGATCTCCGCATTTTTATTTCCGTATCCATCACCCATAAACCTTCTAATCACTATAAAAGGATTCCCTGTCTGCTTTTATTTAAACTTAACACAGTCGAGAATCTGAAAACGGATTCTCGACTGTGCTTTTCATACTAAATATAGATATTTTATAAACGCGATAAAAAATACTTAAAAATTAATAATAGGAAAAGAGTGCAATTACTTACTTATATATTATTTATCAATCGATATCTTAATCCTCCTTCACCCATTTTTCGCTTCCTTCATATGTAACTACGCCTTCGCTGTTTGTGCAGTAGTATCTGCCATCTGCATTTCTGACATTTTTCTTATTTTTCTGAATCTTTCCTGTATAATTGATCAGGTATTCATCTCCGCCATAGCTTACCTTTTCCAGCCTGGCATCCCGGTCCGCCTTTAACAGGCGCCCTTTAATATAAATGGAACCGTTATCGATACCATCATATCCTTCGCCCTGAGTACCGCCTGATTTTCTGAATTCGTAAGTATAATCTTCGCCGTCCACCTCAATCTTGACAGTCCCTGTCGCCATGGCGCCTTCCTTTGGCGAATTGCCAAAGAAATATACCTGCCATGCATCTGCCTCCTTTGGCAGGTCATTCTCATTTTCAATCTCTACATAGCTCTGGATTTCCCTGTCGTTGACCGACATCTTATAGAGTCCGAGCAGCATCTTTCCGTATTCGTCAAATCCGTAATACCGGCCATTGATCTTCTTGATCTGGCTCTTCACCAGTTCTCCTGAATTTTGGGCATAATACCAGCGTTCTTCCCCATCGTCATACCCTTCCGGGTCAATATTCTCATCGGGAACCGCCTGGAACCATCCCTTTGCCTGCCAGCACTGTTCCGGTTTATTATAATACAGATTGTTTGATGAAGCCAGGATCACATGATCAGGAGTGCTGTACCAGCTAAACCGTGCATTCCCCTCTTCCTCAAACCGGTATTTCCGTCCGTTTATCGTTCTGGTAGTATTCTGTACCTTCTTGCCATTAGACCCAAACCAGAACCAGTGATATCCATCAAAATCTTCCTGGCTGTTATCCTCGTCGTCTGTCTCCAGCTTTTCCCACCTGTTTGACCTCTGCCTCCCGTCATTGGCTGCTCCCAGATAGTACATGCCTGTCTTCCAGGCATCCTCGTCGTCTACCCTTCCCGATTCTTCATCCACCCAGCCATATAACATCCTTGCCTCTTCATCAAAAGCATACTTAGAACCGCCTATGGTCTTAAAGGTAGTCTTCCCTGAACCGGGCGCTTTATAGGCCTTTCCGCTCGCTCCCAGATAGTACCAGCACGTATCCGCCGCGCCTTCTCCGTCGTCGGTGTTGTCAAGCTCCCGCCATTCATTCTTTACCATGGCTCCTGCTTCATTGACATAATAATAGTCATCTCCATCCTCCACCAGACTGTCGGTAAGCATTTCTCCGTCCGAATCCAGCCAAAACCAGTGGTCTCCTGATTTTTTCCAACACTCGGTTGCCATGTCCCCTCCGGAATTGTAATACCGCCAAACACCTCCTTCCTCCTGCCATCCGGCTGCAGCCAGTGATGTCATTGACATTCCTATCGTAAATGCAATTGCTGCACAGGGGACCAATGCTTGTTTTGTTTTCTTTCTCATAATCTTTTCTCCTTTCCGACTTTTAAATGGTTGTTTTATACCATTTTTCTTTGCCGTCTGTTTGTATCGTCTGCCGATAACCACACTTTACACCTTGGAATAGTTCCAGGGTCAATAGTCTGGAAAGTTCTGTAAGAAAGCGTAATTGATTTGTTATTTTGTCACAAAACTGTTAATATTTTACAAGTAAATGGTTGATTATTTCAAAAAACCTTGCTTCAGGCGGCTTTGCGGACGTGATTCTGCCAGAAATAAGGATTTATATCTCCCCCTGCAAAATGGCGTTCTATTGCGTAACATATCCATAGCAAAAGGAGCGCTGAAGCTATGGCTGTTTTCCAAGAGAATCACAACGGAATATGCCCGATGACGGTTTTGGTGAAGTTTTGAAAGAAATTTTAGAAATGTCAAATATTTTGCCGTTGTTGCAATTATTCAGAAGTCCGTATATAATTATGGCGTGTAATTTTTCTGAAAGGGCAAAAAGGAAAGGAGGATTGAAATATGCCATTTACTGAAATATGTATTTATCAAGTCAAGCCGCAAAAAACAGAGGAATTTGAAGCACTAATGCTTGAAGCTAAAAGTTTCTTGGAAAAACAGGAGGGTTTGCTTCTGCTTCGTTTTGCCAAAAGAGGGTATCACATAGATATGGAGCAAATCAAAGAAGGGCTTCCACCACTTAAAATTACCCGTATTGTAAAAAGTGTTAAGTATATGCTTTATTGGGAATTTGACACAAAAGAAAGCTACGGGGCAGCACAAAAGAATCTTTACAACAGTTATTGGAAGTCTATCGAAAAGTGCTTAGTTGTTCCGCATGACAAATATTTAGGGGAGGGCATGTTTTAATGATTCTGGCATATTGTGGTTTGAATCGTAATATATGAATCTTTCTCTGCAATAAAAAACCCCCTCTATCAGCGCCTTCTGCGCACCTGTAAATCTAACCGCAGGTTTCACTACGCCGTCGTCTCACAGACGCACAGATGACACCGATATCAGACAATTGATTCACCGATATTTAAGCGGTGTTGTACTAGACAACACAAAAACCTTGCAAATACGGGCTTTTCCCCATATTTACAAGGTTTTTAAGAACTGGGCTAGCTGGATTCGAACCAGCGAAATGCAGGAGTCAAAGTCCTGTGCCTTACCGCTTGGCGATAGCCCAAAATCAAATCCTCAAGGCTTTTCGGGTCTTTTTCATGTACTTGCCCCGAGTTCTTATTTATAATAGCATAGTTTTTATAGGTTTGCAAGCTAAAAAACGTTCTCGCTCCGTCCATCACGAAGGCGCTAAGTCAAAAAGATTTTTCAACAAAAACGTAACCTCCTGCAATAATCCTTAAACAGTTACAATCAAAGACAGCCCCAAAGCCCAAAATCCGCTCTGAGACTGCCTTACCGTTTCATATTATCTTATATCATGAATTCGCATTTTTCTTCGCATAATAAGCTTCCAACTTTGTCACAAATTCTTCTCTCTCGCTGTCTTCAAATCCCCGGAAATACACCTGGTCAATATCGTTGTGATTAAACAAAAACTGCCCCTGGTTCCCCACGTTGCCTTCCGGATAGATCACTCCGATATAATCAAATTCCTCTCCTGTCTCTCCCTTTTTCTGCTTCACGCCAAAAATCATCAGCCGCTTTTTTCCACCTTTCAAAAGGATCACGGAACCGATTGGCAATAATTCTCTAATATTCATTTTCTTATCCTCCTGCTTTTCATTTATATGATAATTCAATATCCTGCATTTGATCTACGCTTAAGAAAGCCATACAAAAAATCTCTGTCACCATAAACTTCCCCACCAATCCGATACGGCGCCTCCAAAATCTGATAATCCGTCTCCTATCACACTAACAGCTTCTGTTCCTGCATTCCATAATGCTGTCCCTACATCCAGCGCGGCATCTGATATGGTTTCTGTCAAACCTTTTCCGGTAAAACTCTCACAAACACAATCTGCCAGCCATGTTACCCCGGCAGCTACCGCACCCACTGCCACGGCCGGAGCGCCTACAGGAAGCAAAGCCGCGGCTGCGGCTGTCGCTACTATCCCGATTCCCCAATCAACCACAACCTCACCGGCTGTTTCCGCGACTGCTCTCCAACCGCTGATTTCCCCGGATTTCCATTCCTTATAATTATCATAAATCGTGGTTCCAACTGTGATGACAGACCCTGCGATCCCTAATCCCTTCGCCCATCCTGAATCTGTCACAAAGCTTACGGAATCTGCTGCCTCATGTTTCAGACTGGATAAAAAACGATCTCCCTTATTTAATTTTGATACATCTCCCAGCCCGTCCCAATCCCAGTACTTGGTCATTCCAAACCATTCTTTGAGGGATTTCGGATCCTCTATTCCCCAAACAGTGCTTTCAAGGTCAACCATCGAACCAGCAGTATCTAAAAGAAGCTGCATCGGGTCATCCCAGTTGTCTTTATTGAACCAAGACACAAGTGAGGATCCAAAGGAAAAAGCGGAGCCCGCAATGCCTGCCTCTCCCACAATATCTGAAAATAAATCACCAAAATTCCAGGGTGATTCTTCCTTCTCCCCCAGAATATTCTTCTCTGCCTGCTCATACAATCCGGCAATCGCATCCGCCTTTTCTCCCATGGTATCAAAATAGACTGCCTGTTCCTCCATGATAGTTGAGATGGATCGGAGCCGTTCTCCCAACTGTTCTGCAGAGCTGATTTTTCCCCTAAGCGCACGCCGGACACGATCCAAATCATCTGCCTGGTTCCGCATTGTCTTGGCATACCCTGCCATAGCATGTTGGCATCCTCTCACCCTTCCTGATTTTATCATAAATTCTTCCAAAGCATTTTCTCCCTCCTCGTTTTATGCTTACTTACAAACTAATGTATACCGATACCTGCAGGCCAGATGGTTTGCCAGTGTATCTCCTCACTTCTTATCTCAGGACAATCCTCAATCATTTAGCAAATATGTTTAGCTTTGAAATATATCAAATACATTAAAATCCTGCCAGTGACAGAAACACCCCTGCAATACTAAGAAAATAAAATCCTCCAAATAAAAGCTTCATCAAAAAACCGGACCGGTTCTGTGTCTTTCCATAAAACGTCAAGCTTCCAAATCCAAAAACCAGGCCTACCAGCATCCTGCTGCCCAAAGTCATCCAAAACCCCTCCGGCTCACCTTTTCCAAGATAAAAGCATACCGGAAACCCCATCAAGAACACCAATATACTGGCCGACAGCAAAAATTCTCCCACAGGCCTTTTTCTCCCCCGTAAGGAATATCCGCTACAGAAATACTTCTGCGGATCCTCACTCGACTTTCTGCATATGATATCCAATGCCTCCCCATCACAGACAAATGGCTGGGGCATGATAATCAGCTTTCCCTCCCACAAAACTCCTGTAGTGCTTTTCATTCTCGTTCCTTTTATAATTCTGGGAGTCAGATGACGGTCTATCTGATAGCAACCGGATGGGAGCTGAAAATGTACTTGCCGCTTACTATGCTTTTTTTCCTGGCGAATATCATACAAGGAACTGAAGAAGACCACTAATGGCACAGAAATACAGGCGAAAATCAGCTTGTCAAATCTTACCGCCAATGCAGCCAACAATACTGCAATATCAAGCAGTGACAAGCCTGCCATAAATGAACGTCGTGTTATATTTGTCTTTGCAAAGGGGATTGCCCCAAATGCGAATAAAAGGATAAAAATAAATATGTAAAACGCAATTAATTCCAGGATTCGTATCACCTCAGTTCTTTCCTTACATACCTTTATCATTCATATTATCGCTCAATGCACGGTAATGGTTTAAAATCATTCTAAACTGCACAGGCAAAACCATTATGGATTATAGCCACATTACCAATTTCTTTTTCTTTAGTCCCCCTAAAATAATCAATTGTCTCAGCAATTCCGTTCTGCAAGGCATCCTCCCACCCGCTAATTTCATCTACCATAGCTTTTGTTACTTCTCCTATTGTTGTGTCAATACCTTTTATTTCTTTTTTCATCAAATTATCGAATACTTCCTTTCCATGCTTTATTTTAGGAAGCTCGTCTATAACATCGTCTGCCTTATCTCCAATGGCCTTTATAACTTTAGTGTTTTTCAACCAATCATTAAACTCATCCACATGTTTGCCAACCACAGTAAATATATCCTCTCCTTTCTTCATAACACCCTTCACCGCATCTCCAAAGCCATCTATAATATCATCACCATGTTTGAGTATGGGATCTAATTCATCAGCATGTTTTAAGAAATCACCTATAGCCGGAATAAAAGCAACACTAGTAAATCCCAACACCACCCATTCTGAAGTTGTCGGGCCATCATCAATTAAATTCCATATGTCTGCAGCTAAGTCACGTACATCTGCACCCGTGCCAAGATATGGCACAAAACCTATTGCAACACTTAATGCAGTACCAACCAATGTGCTGTCTTCTACAAAATCACCAAATAACACCTGCCTCAATGTCTTAGAAAAACCGGTCCCACTATCATCATTCCATGCATCCCTAAGAAGCATTGCAAAACCGGCTGGATTCTGCGATAAAATCAATAAAAAATCACCAAGATAATTTGTTTCCTTCGCAAAAATCCCCCATCTGTACTGTTCCATTGCAGCAGATAAATAATCTACAAGCTCTTCTATTTTTTTCGAAAACTCCTCATTTTCACTATTTGAGACTAATGGATTAACGGATTCATGAATGTCATTCTGAACTTCAGTTTTCTCTGTCTCTACCCCTAAAATCCTGTTTTCTGCCTCGCTATATTTCTGGACGATTGCCAAAAGCACCGTTTCAAACTGTTTTAAATCCCTATCATGGCTTTCATTATTACGAATAATGCGGTTAAGTTCTCCTGGTATATTTCCATATACATTTGCCCTTAAATTACTACGGATGTCCTGGAGCGTTTCATTATATTGCTCTATTTTCTGATACAAATCATGATAATCACCAGCAGCCCTTTTCACATTATTTATCTCAATCCGAAAAAATTCTTCTGCCATTTTACCCTATATTCCTTTCGCTTTTGCCGCCTGTCCTCACTCAATCTCTCTGAACTTCCTTCGAAATGCTAATTCCTCCAAATCCTGAAATCCTATAAAATAAACTAACTGTATCTGATCATGGTCAAACAGAACAACATCATTACTGCTAAGGGCTCCTTCCGGATACAAACAACCCAAATAGTCATAGATTTTTTCTTCTCCTTTTGCCCGAATCTTCCTCCCATATACCATAACCCTTTTTATTCCGTCCTTCAGCAGCACTACAGAGCCAATCGGCAAATAAGGAACGGGTACTGTATCTCTTAATATTCCATCCTGTTCAATCCGGCCTTGACTTTCTTTATTTTCCATCATCTTTAACCTTTCTCTTACGGTTTTTCTGTATCATCCATTTTTTCTATTTTCTTGTACCTTTCCACATCTATTTCTTTAAAGCTGAATATCAAATTCGTCATTAATCACACTCTCAACCGCTTTCTTCTTTCCATACCCAAACATGTCCAATGGACTTACCCCATTCTCCATATAATGCATAACATCATCTATTGTATCAGCTATATCATCAGTTGCATCAGCCACACCCCTCCACCCCATTTCTCTGCAACCATCACTCATGTTTCTAAAAAAACCACTTACATATTCTGCATTTTTGCCAGGGCCTCCCTGCCCACCATAATAGCGAGGAACCTCCACGAACCCCCCTTCTTCCTTGATATTTTCTAATACATTTTCATACTCCAGCGCCTCCTTCTGTAAATCTGACAACTGGCTTCCTGAAATACTGCCTGCCCCGAAATCCACGATCCTCCTCTCCGAATTTCGGTAATCACTTGCAATAGTTCCCAATACACTGCCAAGCCCCGACATCATAACCGTCTCTATTTCCAGGTTTTCCTCTATTTTTCTCAGCGTTTTCCCGATATCCTCTATTGAACTCAATTTATGCCGCAAGTTTCCCCGAATAGAAGAAACCCCCTCCTGTAACTCCCTAATCCGCTTTCCATAGTCCTTTATTTCTTCTGAATGGGCATCTATTTTTCTTATATTAACCTTAAATTCTTCCATCTTTTTCGCCATTCCTTTCCAATGCGCAAGCAAGTTGTGAAAGTTTTGTCAGTTTCTTTCACCATTCTCCCTTTACTTTACCCTACTGTTTGCCTTCCTCATCCAATCCATACAGGCATTAATAAAATCTGTTTTCCCTGGCTTACTGACTATTGTTTTTTCCGGCCCTAATTCCAGCATTTCCTGTAAATCTGCCGATTCTATAATTCCAAACACACATTGTGCCTTCTTATCCACCATGCTTTTCCCAATCAGAATCCATTGCTTTTCTATCTGATTCTGCTCTATCTCTGGTTTAAATTCATCCGTAATCTCATCCGGAGATGCCTGTTTTACAATTTCAGATGTTTCACCCCTTATCTCTATCCGGTTGGCCAGCATACCTGCTGCCAGAGATAAGAATGGTATTTCAAACAAATCAAGCTGCTCTCCTTGCTTTTCCATAAAACAAATCCTGCCTTCGCAGAAATAAAAACTAAACCTTTGTTTCTTTCCGTCTTTCTGTATCCCGGTTACAGAAAATTCAGCTTCATGCATCAAAATTAACTGAATTAATTTTATCAAAGGCGTATGTACCAGAATCTTCTTGTCTTCGTCCTCCTGGATATAGCCCTTTTTCATTAATGATTCCCGAGATGCCGCTATTGATTCTTCTTCCATTTTGCCTTTCTCTTGTAGTTCCTGACCGTCTTCTGTGCCAGCTATCATAATCAGATAGCCTAGCTCCGACAGGTTTAATTGATATTTGACTGCCATGATTTACACTTTTCTCCTACCCTTTTGTTTAATGCTTTTTCCAATGGATCCTCACTTTATTCACACTCTGATTTGCATAATTTAACAATTTCTCATTCTTCCCATGCTGCTTTTCTGGCGTTGTTTAGCGGAAAATATTGATACCACAGGATGGTCGATAACATAGTCTGGGCTATTACCCATACCCCGGAAAAACCTCGAAGAACATCGGCGCTTAATGAGCTGGGATGGTTCTCCCAGCAGATTTAACGTTTGCTACGTTCTTCATCGGAGCAGGAGCACGTTTTCCGGGGTATAGGTAACAGGCCAGGCGGATCTTCCGGAATAACTGTAAAAAGCAAAAAATTCCGCCCGAAAAGGTATACCCTTCCGGATACCCCATAATACGTACCCTTCGGGCGGACATCCAGCCTGCGCCGAACAACAAAATATAAATTCCAAAAGATAAAATGCCAGATATCTTTTTAGAATATCACTTCCATAAAATATCTGGCATTTCACCCAGCCAATCAAAGAACCTCTCTCCACCCTTTACAGTATCCCTGTCAAAGCCCCGCTGATCTCCTGGCTCTTGGCCTCTGCCTTCTCATAAATAGCTGCCATCTCCTCCAGATCCGTCACATGCTCATTAATCATGGTATGGACTCTCTCAATCTCATCCTCCAGCTCATTAAACTTATTCAGATATGCCGTAGCCGCCTCGCCCTCCCAAAAGTTGGACATATTGCGAACCTGTTCCATCATGCTAGATGTCAATGTCTGTACCTGTCCCATGCAGGTGCTAAATTCTGATGAAGTCTCGTGCAATTTCTGAGGGGTTACTAATAAACTGCCTTCCATAATAAATTCTCCTTTTCACTATTTATTTTTTAATTTTAAAAATTTTCCTCTTCCTTATCCCCGCCCCGAACAAGAAAGGAGCTTTAGAAACTCCTCTTGCTTGCCGTATCGTAGTTCACATTCTCCGCATTCTCATACTCTGTGGCAATATTATCCAAAGCCTCACAATATTTATTAATCAGATTATAGAACTGTGTCATATATTCCTTATCTGTATTGAACGCTGCATGGAATGCATCATTTGCCTGACCTTCCCACATAGAGTTCAGGCTTTCCTCGGATGCCTGCAGGTTCTGCACCTGGCTGTTAAACTGCTGGTTAAGTTCCCTTAAGGAATTTGCACTATTTCTCACCTGTGATGCTGTTACTCTGATCAATGCCATTATCATTTTCCTCCTTGCATTATGTTGTTATATATGTAATTTTATTACAACCGTTTGTTAAATTCGCGAGCATACTTATCTGCCAAATGATTGGCTGTTTTAGTCACGGTTATGAGCTCGCTCCCACGCTTCCATCTCCGCCTCGTAAATCGTCTCCGCGATATCCCGGATCGCCTGTGCCACCTCGCGGACTGCCTGTGCCGTTTTATCAATATTACCCTGCAGGGTCTTCCCTTTTCCGATATATTTTACAGAATTATCCCCTGTCCAGTTAGTGCCAAGCTGGCTTAAAGTCTCCTCAAGCTGCGTCCCCGACAGCTTTTCCAGATTACCGGCCACCTCATCCAGTTCTCCGGCCTGCCTTTTTGCCTTATTGAAATCCATTACAATGCTGTTGTAGCTCCGCGCCATCGCCTTTCATCTCCTCCTTTTTCACCTACAGCACATCCCCGGGAAGTGACTGGATGATGCTTTCTACCTTCAACTCCGTAGCCGAATAAGTCTGTGCAATATTTCTCAAATCAACCGGATGTTCCGACAAGCGGTTTAAAATTTGCTCGATATTATCCTGCTGCTCCGTATAGTTCTGCCGGTGCATGTCGCCCGCTTCCCCTGCCCAGTATCCCTTGCTCTTATCCACCAGGGTCCTCATGGCGTCAAAACGCTGACGCATATTGTTTACATTCTTCTCTACCTCGATCGCCTTCTGGTTCAGCACATCCGGCGTCACCAAAAGTTCTACGGCTCCAACGATTGCCATCTTTGTTTAGCCACCTCCTTATATTCGTATGGAATCAATCTCTGACGAAACGGACGCTTCACATCTCCGGTATTCATCCCTGGCATTTTCCATGTAGCCGATCAGGCTGTCAATGGTCTTGCACATCTCCTCCATGGCCTCATGGTCTGACTGGAACGCCCGGTTAAAAGCGTCATTGGCCGGCCCGTTCCACATGGCATCCAGCTCTGTGATGGAATCAAATGCCTTCTGCATTTCTTCACGAAGCATTTTTACCTCTGTCTGCATCTCCCCAATGTCGTTTGCCAGAGTGCCGATATTGATCTCAATAATATCCGCCATCTCTCTCCTCCTATCTGATTTGATATTCGTGGATGCTGTCCCGTATATTTCCAAGGCTGACCACATCCATGCTCCGGTAATAGTTGATCTTCCGGACCTCGTCCCCGTAATCCGTAATATTACGTTCGCTTTGATGGTACATCAGTTGAATCTGATTCAAAGCCGCCATCATTTCCATCATGCTGTGTCTTTCCGTATTCAGATCTTCCAGTTGATGCCGCAGGGCGCGTATCACGTCATCATAAGCTGACATCCGCCGAATCGAGGAGACAATGTCTTCTACTTTCTCTGTCTGCCGGTTCAGCTTGCGGACCATCTGCTGCAGTTCCTGGGAGGATTCTGCCAATGCTCGTATGGCTACCGTAAACATTGTCTTCTCCTTTCTGATAGCCAAAGTCTACCATATATTCCGGCGCTTTGGCACAATTTCCGACAAATAACCTGTTTTAACGGCCAAATGACCTGTTTTCCCTGAAAAGCATCCTGCCCGGCCAGGACACCGCGCCTTTTTTCCCGCTGCCTGACTGCCTGCGCATCTGCCATTTTCCTGGTTCCCATCCGTCTACACCAGCATCAGCCGGTCCCCCTGGACAATCTTATAATGGGACAGGGTCAGCTCGGAATTTAATACTTTCTTCTGGTTCTGGCTCACTAAAAGCATCTCTTTAATACTGCCGCTTAAGGTACAATGTTCCTTTTGGCAGATCATCCCGCTGATTTCCTCTAACAACAGTTCAATCTTTACATTTTCATCCAGGTTAAAATCATATGTCTGATTTGCCCCCGGCGCATATATATCTACCAGTATCATCTCTCATCCCTCCACCAGGTTTTTAAGATCTCCCAGGCCTTTTCCCGGGTATACGGTTCCATTGACGACGGCTGCCCTGCCTTCTGAAGCACCATACAGTATTCCAGTGGCAGCTCCACCAGGATCATCCTTTTAGAGACCTGGCCGGTCTCTTTTTGGCGCATCGTAAAAACACTGTGTACCTGTCCGTATTCCAGGTACTCCTCCGTATTCTCTTTACCAGTTTCCGACAGCCTGTCCCTCAGCTCCTTGTCAATATGAGCCTCCCAGTATCCCACAAAATCGTATTGGCCGATTTCACCTTTTAAATGGGGACTGGGAAGCTGCTCCAATTCCGTCATCTGAACGAAAAATTCTTCCTCATCCATTCTGCACAGGCTGACCCGGTCCTGATCCGTATCGCAGTTTTCCAGACATACATATCCTTTTCCGCCAAAATAGATGCACTGCCGGGGCAGAACGTACCCTCCCCGGTCAATCACCAGCACAGAGGAAGCCCTGGCCACTTCATCTAAAAATTCAGAATACGGCGGCTGGATCACCAGCTCCTTTTGCTCCTGTTTTAAGATCCCGGACCGCGCCATCTGGTATACCGTATAATATACCTCTTCTCTGGCTGGTTCCTTCTCGCTGGCAAAACCATAGTAGGAGTCCATATTTCTGGCAGCCGCCAATACCTGAAACTCCAATAAATCCAAAATATAGATCATTCCTGCTCCTTAAATGCCGGTTTATAGCTGCGGGAAAGGGGGACCTGTATCCCCTGTTCCAGTTCGATCAGGCTCTTTGACAGCATCACCTTGCGTATCTTCTGCCGGCTGACAATAAAACTGCGATGGCAGCGGGCAAAATAACCAGGAAGGCGTTCCGCCAGATGTTCCATAGTTTCATAAAATGCCAGCTCATGCTTTTTCAAACGTACATAGATCCTCTTTTCTCTGGCTTCAAAATAATAGATCTGAGCCAGAGGAACATACGTCCTGCCTTCTCTTGTCTCAATCACCAGGCTTTCTTCCTGCCCATGGGACGGCTGGCTGCAGAATTGTTCTACCAGCTCCATAAGCTGCTCTCGTGCCTGTGCCGGAGAAATAGGACGAATCAGCAGGGAAGACGCCAGGATAGCAGGGCGGATGTATTCCATAGGGGACATAGTCGGGTCTGCGATCAGAAGAAGCTTCATCTTCTGGTAATCCTTCCTGATCCGCTCCAGATCGTCAATACTCCCCTTAGGCGCCACATCATAACAAACCAAGTCAAGCAGCGGCCGATCCCTCAAAAAGGCAGCCACCTGTTCCCTTTTGGCAAAAAATTCCATATTCCATTTTTCTTCCGTCAACATAGCCGCCGCCTGACGGATCAGTTTTTTCATCAGTTCAAGCTCCTCTGCTTGAGGATCATATACTATCATGGAAACCATTTTTCCTTGAATCCTATCCCTTTACTAACGGCACTACAACCTTTGCCACACTGTCATCGTTTCCTGACGGAAGCTGCCCGATACCTGCCTTGCATGTCTTTGCCTGTTCCGTATAATTCATATAACTAAAATCCATGTAGCGCAGGTTGGAGACATTTCCTCCAAGGTGGACGCCCATCCGGTATCCTGTCATGTTCTCATATGCCCGCAGGCCGATAATGGAAGACAAAGTATCCGGGTTTACTCCCATAAAGAAGTACACATTGAGCATCTTGCCCTTTTCCGTAATATTCTCCAGGAACGGACGTATATTCAGCACCCCTTCTTCCGGCTTATATACAGAAGTAATGAAGGATACAATGTCAGCAATAAAAACATAATATTTTTCTTCTCCCATCATGGCCGCATAGACATCCTCTTCCCGTCCTTCCTCAATCAGGGTCTTTTTAATGACATTACGCGCCTTAATGGGTTCTAACAGGCCGGCAAAAAATTCCGCCTGGGCTTTCTGGGTATCAATATACTGAGCTTCCGTCTTGGCTGCCGTTGACTTCAGCTCGTCAGAACCGTGTTCGATTACCACAAGCTTTCCGCCTTTTCTGCGGGCGGAACGGATAAGGGCTTTCAGGACATTGGTCTTTCCGCTTCTGGCCCTTCCGGAGATGGTATAACAGTAGATCTTGCTCAGATCAATGCCATAGGGTGAAGCGCTCTCCATATCATATCCCATAGGCAGATAACGGTCTCCGTCAAACAGCTCTTCCGTGTCTGCCAGCTCCTCGAATTCGGACCATACTGGCTTTTCCGGAATAACCGGGATATGTTTTGCCCGTTTCCCGGCCCACATTTCATTCATGTGCTTACACACCGTTTCAATCTGTCCCATCCTCTGGTAATCGTCCTCTGCCTCTACAGACAGGGCAGTCTGGAATTCCAGGATCCTCTCGCCCACTTTTGCCAGGCCGCGTCCTTTAATATTAGCCTCCGGCAAAGTCTCCACCCGGGGAACACGCATGGCATCTGCGTACTGGAACTTATCGTTCATCTGCAGGCAGACCACCGTCTTGATATTGTCTCCTACCTTGGTCTGGATCTCGCTGGAACCAAATCCTCCTGCCGTAATGGCAAGGAAAATACCGTAACCCACACCGTCATGAGCCAGATGAAGCATCACGTCTTCGTATTTGTTGTCTGTCTTTTCCCGGAAGTTAGCATAATTATCAATCGCCACGATAATAGCTGGCACCTTCACCCCGTTGGCACGAACATACTGGCTGTAGTTGCCGCCTTTAAACAGCTTCTTGCGCTCTTCTAACATCTGCTCCATCATATGGAAGAATTTATTCATCTTTTCCTGATCGTCCTCATAGATAACCCCGCCGGTATGAGGCGCATGTTCAAAGGCAGAAAGCATATGGCTGCTGAAATCAATCGCGTACAAATTCACGTAATCCGGCGTATATTTATGGATTACCGCATAGAACAAAGTCTGCAAAAGAGTGCTCTTCCCGCTGACAATCATACCGCAGAACGCATGATGCCCGTTCTCGGAAAAACTGATGACAAGAGGCATCTGCGCCTGGTTGACCGGGTCGTCGCACAGGCCGAGAGGCACCTCCAAAGTCCACTCCTCCGGAGCTTTCGGCCACTCCCTGCCGTCAAACAGACGCTCCTTAAAACCTGCCAGCCGCATAATGGGGAAAGACACGGGCAGAAGCGGCATCCAAAGCTGGAAATTGTGGTTGTAGCCATGTTCCCTGGCTGTTTTTGCCAGATATTCCACCATGGCGTCCAACTGGGTCTTCATCTTCTGCTCCGGCAGTTTTACGTTGTTCTGGTCCACATATTTTAAAAGTTCCCGTACCTCATCCTCCAGACGCCTGGGATTATCTTTGCTTACCTGATCGGAAATCTTTATATAGTTCGCCAAAAGTTCCTCCAGACGCCTGCTGTTATATTCACTTCTCGGATAGTCGATTCCCAGCTCTTCCATCTTCTCGTAAACGGCATCCACCGCATCCGGGCTTTCAGAAAGCTGCTTTAAAGTACATAACCTTCCCGCCGCTGTCTGCTGCATGACCTTGACCAGACTGCAGATCCAGGTAAGGCGAAGCTCCGCCTGCTGTTTTCTCTTCAGGTTGCTCCCGATCAAAGCCTCCTTGCCGGTCATGGAGATCATGGACGCGATTCCCGATTGGAAGGAACCGGCATTTTCATCATATACCGCCCCGCTGTAACCGGACTGGAACAATTCATAAAGCTCATCATTTCCCACCTGCAGATAACACCGGCCTGCCTGGGTGATATAGGCGGCATCAGGCTTATGAAGCATATCATTACTGTCCTGACGGTCCTGCACGCGCAGGCAGAGACGGAACTTAGAGTTACTCCAGATATTATCATCCACCGTCCCGCTGGGCTTTTGGGTAGCCAGAATCAGATGTACGCCCAGGCTTCGCCCGACCTGGGCCACGCTGATCAGCTCTTTCATAAAATCAGATTCTTCCCGTTTCAGCTCTGCAAACTCATCAATAATAATGAACAGATGGGGAACCGGCATAGCAGCCTCACCGTTTTTATACAGCTTGGTATAAAGGTTGATATTATTTACATTATGCTCGTTAAATACCCGCTGGCGGCGTTTATTTTCACTTTTTATAGAAACCATGGCCCTGCGCACCTGGTTGCCGGACAGGTTGGAGATCTGGCCGATCAGATGGGGAAGCCCGTCAAACAGGTTTGCCATGCCGCCGCCCTTATAGTCGATAATGAAAAAGCTGATATCATCCGGGCTGAAATTCAGCGCCAAAGACAGCATATAAGTCTGCAGCGTCTCCGATTTGCCGGAACCTGTTGTTCCTGCCACCAGGCCATGGGGGCCGTGATATTTTTCATGGACATCCAGATAGCACATTTCCCCGCCGGCCTTGACGCCCACCTCAGCTTTCATGTTCTCATAATTCCGGTTCTTTCTCCATCGCTCCTCCGCCCTCAGCTCCTCCGGCCGGTTTACATGGAACATCTCAAAAAAGGTCAGAGAATTCGGGATATCGCCGCCTTTTTCTACCTCTTTGACCTCGATTCCTGACAGGCGTCTGGCCATCTGCTCCAGCTTTACGGCGCCTGCCTGGTCAAACCGGACAGGATGGCGCTCTGCGTCTGACAGCCGGTAGCTTCCCTCAAATTCCGAATCCTTCTGAATGACAAACTCGCAAAGGTTGGGAAGCTGTTCGTAGCTTTCCGCCATAATACAAGTGGTAAGCCCTACCGACTCCTGCCCGTCGTATATGTACTTGGTAATCAGCTCTCCCTCCAACACCGATGCGTCCGCCACAAACATAATGTAGTAAGGCTTTGGCAGGGTGTTTTTTTTCTGCTGCTCATCTTCTGAACGCATACGGAATATTTTCACCAGCTCATAGAACACATCGCTGGCCTCCTCCTTGTTGGAAGCAACATACCGGGCCTTTTTGTCTTCCGCCCACACATGAGGCAGCCATTTGGCAAACTGCCATTCCTCGCCTCTTGTTTTCCCGTCATAGATATAGACCAGTTTTACGTCCGTATAAGAATTGTTGGCCGCAATCTGGGCTGACAAAAGATGCATGATTTCAATAGCGCCCTTCTTGCCCGTTCCGCCCACGATACCGATCACCCGGGAATCTGCCAGGTTCACCTGTACAGGAACATCATAAAGCGTGTCGTACTCCTTCTTGATCATTCTGGGCTTTTCCATAAGATTATCATCCGTCATGGTGAACCGTTCCTTGGGCGCGTCAATGGTGATCTGGAAAGGCAGGCTTCCCAGGCCCAGCCGGTGGGACAAAAAATCCTCATGTCTTCTGTTGCGGCTCCACAAAGCCGGATTTTTCCTGTCATACTTCATGCAGGTATCTGCATCCGGATACAGTTCCAGTAGATTCTGGCGGGTCTTCTCATATTTTTCCCTGATCAGCTCCACCTGCCGAACCAGATAACTGCTGTAAGCCTCAAAACGTTTCTGTTCCTCTTCCACCGTGATCTTTTTCTCATAACGGATGTTCATCAATGCCCAAAATACGCCTAAAACAGCAGAACCAACCGAAGTGATAATACCTGTATACATAAATGCCCCGGAATAAGCGCCACTGCTTGACCGCATATACATAGTCAGCATTGTTCCCAAAAGCATAGGGATCATCATGGTAAAGGACGGCCCGATGACCATGAAAAGAGGCTTCCGGTTCATAACCCGCGCATTAGGCGGCGCATCGATGACAATCTGCTCCATATCCAGCGGCGCCACGTTCCGGGGCGCACGATGAAAGTAATGCTTTCCCCGTATCCGTCTGCCGGCTTCCGGCTCCCCCTGGGATTGTGACCGGACATAATGGAGCGGAAGGATCTTGTTGTTCAGGCTAAGCTGATGGTTCACTGAGGAAACAGCCAGCCTCCCGTCCAGAAATATGATCTTCAACCCGTAAATATTGATGCAGTCGCCTAACTGAAGCACCGCCCTCCCGGAAATCTTTTTCTCATTGAGAAAAACGCCGTTGGCGCTCAAGTCCTCGATAATCCATTCCTTACCGTTTTTCTTCAGCACCGCGTGACGTCTGGAAACAAGATCCAGAAAACGATAACGGATATCATTCTCCGGAGCAGAACCTACCGTCACTTGATTGAGCGCGGAAATACTGTATTTATTCAACACTTCAAAGGTGCTTTCCCTCTCCGTAACCACGAGGGTGATCCTCTCCTCCAGCCATGTCGTGATCTGGAGGATGTCATTGGACTCAAGATAATCGTAAGGATTCCCGCCTTCTTTCTCCAGGGTGTACGCCCGGCTGTGCCTCAGACGCCAGTTTCCGTCCACAGCCTCAAGGCGGAGGCTTAAGTCTTCCTTAAGCGAAAACACCTGGCTGGAAATCCCGATATCATAATCTGCATTGTTCGATACAGGAAGCTGAAACTCCTTATATGCATTCTTTGTATACACGGATAATACTATGCTCATGTTTCCCTCTATTCTGTGTGTATTTTTTGCACCTGTTTTCTTCTGTCAGGCAGAAACTCAGACCAGATTCCCTTTATAATCCATAAGGGATATCTGGACCGTATGGCTCCCTATCCGAAGCTGGTCTCCGGTCAGCACCCGAATCGCCTTGTCTCCCACTGAAGTCTGACGTACTTTGCGCCGCAGTTCTACGGGATATCCCGAATTCATGTTTTTCACATAAACCTGATCCTTGTATAAGAAAATATCGCATTGGCACGGCGCCACTTTTTCTCCGGCCAGTACAATATCATTCTTCCCTGCCTCGCTTCCCAATCGGATATGGTCTTCCGGGTTCAGCACATAATTTCCGGCCTTCTGCCCTACTATAGAGAGCTGTACCACCAGGCGATTGCCAGGGGCATTCTCCTGCTTCTCCCGGGAACCTGCCATCTCTATCGGCACCGCCTGATTTCCCTGGACAAATACGTTTTTCCTGCCCCGGCTGTTTTTCAGAGCTTCACTCAAAGCCTGTTCCTTTAACTGCTTTTTGTACTGTTCCTTTTTCTCTTTCTGTTTTTTTAAAAAACGGTTGGCAATCAGGAACAGTGCCAACAGAATCACTGCAATAGCCGCAAAATACCATTTTTCCTTTATGATATCCAGCATCACTTATCCTCCTGGTTTTATCCGTTTATCTGTCTGACCTGAACACGGAGCCTTGCCGAACCCATCCCAATGACGCTTCCTGATTTTAACTCTGCCTCTGTGATCCTGTTAGGATTCCCGTTTAAAAAGGTCCCGTTCTTGGAATCCAGATCCCGCAGATACATCCTGCCGTCCTGGAGCACGATCTCGCAATGGTGGCCGGACATGGTACGGTTGTTGGAAATACAGACCATACAGTCCCGGCTCCTTCCAATCGTAATGGTATCTGTCATGTTCACCTGATATACCTGGTTGGGATCGTCCAGATCAAACAATTCCAACTGATACGTCTTCAATCCCATCTCGGGATAATCAAAAAGCCGGCGGGTGCAGTCGTCATCGTCATCTAGGACCAGAGACATCGTGGGATTTCCTCCGGAAGGCGGATCTTCCTGAGGGGTCTCCAGGGTTTCAAAAGACTCCACCTGGCTGTCTCTGCGCTTTTTCATGACAATCACAACGATCAACGCTGCCAAAGCCGCCGCCGCAATCACAATCATCCAACAATACTGCCTGATCCCGCTTAAGATCTTTTCCCAAGCCGTAGGTTCTGCCGGGATTTCCACTGTCTCCACCACAGGCGCCTCGATCTCAAATTCCGCCGTGTTTGACACAGGATTGCTCTCCATGGACAAGTCAAAAATATTGGTACAGGAAATCGTATATTTTCCTGGCTTCAAATCATTGGTGAAAGTCAGGAACACTTCGTTGGAATTGTCTGTACTCACACTGACCCCTGCCACAGCAGCCACATTATTGTCATTACCAGAGCTTTCCTCCTGCCATGTAACCATATAAGCCGCCGCCGTGTCCGCTCCCTTTACCGGTTCCGAGAACTCCAGCTTTACCTGGTTATCCGCGGCCTTTTCTGCCTTCAGGATGGTCGGGGGCGTCACGTCTTCCATATGCCTGGATACCAGTACGTCCCGGGTAATGGTCTGATTGGAGCCGGTCTTGATGGTAAATGTCTCCATACTATTGCTGGCCGCATTGCCTGCTGCCCGAAGCTCCAGCACCTGCATCCCGTCCATCTCCTGTACAAAACCATCTAAGAGAGTGCCTGCCTCCTCTTTTCCGAAAACTACAAGCTGTCCGCCGGAAGTTCTGGCAAATTCACCGAAATTGTTGATATTTTCCCTGGCCGTATCTTTGATCCCGTATGCATAAGCCGGAATTCCCTTGCGCCTGAGATTTTCCTGCGCCTCCTGGGCCACGGTCTTGCCTATGGTAAAATCCTCCCCATCAGAAATCACAATGAGGATCTTTCTTTTGCATACATCCGGCGGAACCTGTTCCGCCCGGTCCGCCGCCATGCTGATGGCCTCAAACAGCAAAGTCTTATTATCCACGTTGTCAATGGTTTCCATCACAGCCGGGGTATCCTCCGCCCCGTGATCCTCCGGCAGCTTTAATTCCACCTGTTCCCCAAAGGTATAGAGCGCCATCCGGTCTGCCGGCCTTAACGTGCCTTCAAAATTCTGAATCGACTGTTTAATGTCATTAAAATATGCCTCCGGCATGGAATTGGATATATCCAGCAGCACATAATAATAGACGGGCTGCCCTGCTTCGGAAAATGGAACGTTCTCCACCAGCTCCAGTTTTTCCTTTCCCAGGTATACTTCCGCCACGTCCTCTCCGATTCCCCTTCCATAAGCTGTCACTTCAGGCATATTGACATACACCTGTTCCAGGGAAGGATTCTCGTCTGCCGCACTTGCCATGCCAAAGGCATAAAGACCTGCCAAACACAATATTCCCGCAAAAAAGCGCCGTAATTTCATCTCCTTCTTATCCTCTCTGCTTCTGTATTTCGATTCTATACTCACATGTATAACATGTAAAATTTAAACCTCCAGGCATGCTAAGATCATCTTCACGCATTGATCGGTTCCCAGCTTGCCGCTGTTCAGGCTAAGATGGTAGTTTCTTGGATTTCCCCATTCATTGCCGCTGTAATACTGATAATAATCCCGGCGCCTCCGGTCAATCTCCCGGATACGCGCCTCCATCTTCTTCGGATTGTCTTCCGCCTCCAGCCGTCCCATCCGCTCTACCCGCTTCTTCATGCCTGCGCAGATAAACACGTTAAAGCCGTTCTCCACAATAACATCGGAGCACCTTCCGATGATCACACAGGGACCTGCCTGCTCCAGCCTGCGGATAATCTGCGACTGCGCCACAAACAACTGATCCTGCACTGGAACCTCATATAGTACGGAAAACGGATTGACTGACACGTATTCGTGGTCTGTCCGCTCCTGATGGCGGATAATTTCATCATGAGCATGGAAAATATCTTCAGCAATGTTGCTGTCCTCTGCTGCCATGGAAATGATTTCCTTATCATAAAACGGAATCCTGAGTTTTTCTGCAAGACAGAACCCTATCTCCCGCCCACCGCTTCCAAACTCGCGGCTGATGGTGATCACTTTTTTCATAATGATGCCTCCTCTTTTTGTGCGTCCGGACACATCCTTTGTGCCGATTGTTTTGTGTCTTATTTTGTGTTCCTATTATACCATATCACATTCTTCCGTTCAAGATAACTTTCTTTTGCCAGAATAAACTTACAAAGTAGATTATTCTTATTTAACTAATTTCATACCTTTTAGGCGCATAACCTTCGCTGTTGTGATTCTTGGACCTAGTACAGCGTTCTGGCATATGGTTTCACCTCCTGTTCGTCAGTTTTAGGAATCAGAAAAGAGGTGGCGAATGCCACCTCTTGTTTGTTTCATTTTTCACATAAAGAAACAAGTAAAGCTGTCTCTCTAATTTTCACTATATAGTCGCTTTAGTAGCTGATCCTCTGAATACGGTTATTACGTTACTTAAGTTATTAGAACTGCTGTTCCCATAAATACCAGATAAATTTGCATTTAGCTTATTGTTCATCCTACCTAAATTTATACTATTTCTTGTATAATCAATACTACCAGTCCCTAGACCGCACATATTATACAATTCTTGTATCTCCTGCATACTTATGGTTTGCATTATTTGCCTCCTTGATCTTTTAATATATCATACCACAAAACTCAAATTTTAACAAGACAACTGTGGCTGGCTCGAAACCATAATCTTGCCATCCTGATTTTCTATAATTTTTACCACAGGTGTACTATCTAATGTTATCATATATGCATGATGAACACTTAACACCAAATCTTGAAGCTCGGAATCACTCTCTAGCTGAAAAATCTTTAATCCAATATCTGTACAAAAATCTATACTCAAATGCCTTCCATGATTTTTAGAATTATCATGTTCATTTAAACTGTTAACAATTTTCTGAATAATCATTCTATCGCATTCTTGATTTATATCAAACATACAACTTCCGAGCCATTCTTCTATCAATTGACCTGATAATGCTATAGCATCTAAGGCCGTTTTCATAAATGCTGCTGGATACTGCTGTAATTTTATCATCCAATATTGAGCATGTCGGGGATCCTTTAACAAATCTTCCTTAGCTTCCTCAAATTCTAATTTTATATTATAGGCAGGAATTCCGTTAAATTGAGGATCTATAGGTCCCAGACTTGATTGTTTTCCCATCACGATCTCCTTTGCTGCACAAGCAATCATTGTTCCTGCTGACATTGCAAGCTGAGGCACTATAGCCCTAATATCTTTATTAAATTTACTCCTTAAATAGTTAACTATAGCTTCTGAAGCTGCCGGATCCCCTCCTGGCGTATGTAAAATTAAATCTAAACCTTTAGAACAATCCAAGCCTTTTATTGCATTCATAAAACCTGTCATATCAGAATCATTAATATCTAAATTATTAGCGCCTCTTTTACTCAGCCAGCTTGAATAATAACAAATAGTATTCCTTTTCGTATATTCACTCAATTTTTTTAAATAGTGACGTCTCACATAATCAAATTGTGGTGGTGTTTCTTTTATCTCATTCCAAATATCACTCCAGCCTGCCATAACCTCTTCTCCTCCGTTTTCTTCCATCATACACCGATTTTCGATAAAAAGGAAGAGATTTTCTTAACCATTCCGACTGTTCCGCTATATAATACCCTTTCCTAAGATGCCTTGTTCCACTTATTCTGTAATTCTGAACGCCTCCTGTTCTTCGAGTTTCCCTATAGACAGCATCCATCTAATCCGTTACAATAACAAAAGAACCAAAAAGGAGGAGCCCTATGGAATACATCCCGGCAAAGACCATTGTAAACGCCACAAAAAGCAGAGAATGGTTCGGCACTGATTATAATATGAACATTTACCGCGGATGCTGTCACGGCTGCATTTACTGCGACAGCCGCTCAGACTGTTACGGCATTGAAGACTTTGACCAGGTGAAAGCCAAGGAAAACGCGCTCCAAATCATCCGCAATGACCTGCGGAGAAAAGTAAAAACCGGCGTGGTAGGAACCGGGGCCATGAGCGATCCCTATAATCCTTTTGAAAAAGAACTGCTGCTGACCCGCCATGCTTTAGAACTTATCGATGCTTTCGGGTTTGGAACCGCTATCGCTACCAAAAGCACGCTTCTCCTGCGGGATTTGGACGTCCTGTCCACCATCCAGGAACATTCCCCTGTAATATGTAAAGTCACCATCACCACGGCCGACGATGGACTTTCCAAAAAACTTGAACCGGGAGCGCCTCCTTCCAGCGAACGCTTTTCCATGCTAAAAACCTTAAGTCAGGCGGGAATCTTCTGCGGGGTACTGCTGATGCCGGTGCTTCCCTGGTTAGAAGACGACGATGAAAATATCCTGTCCATCGTCCGCCGCACCCATGAAACCGGCGCCCGCTTTATCTATGGAGCCTTCGGCATGACCCTGCGGGGAAACCAGAGGGAATGGTACTTTACCCGGCTGGAAAAATTATTTCCCGGGCAGGGACTTGCAGACCGATACCGGCGCCGTTACACAAATCAGTATGAATGCCACAGTCCCCGCGCCGCCCAATTATGGAAGCTTTTTTCCCGAGAATGCGAACGGTATGGCATTTTATATCAAATGAAAGATATCATTTCAGCATATCAGAAAAAATACAGAATGACCCAGTTAAATTTGTTTGATATGATATGAACAACAAGGAGGTATACAGATGAACATCAGAAAAACTACCATGGAAGACTTGCCCGTTGTCCTGGAACTATATGCCAGAGCACGGCAATTCATGCAGGAGAACGGGAATCCCAGCCAATGGGGACACACCCATCCGCCAAAGGAACAGGTCATGGATGATATCCGGCGGGGATGCAGCTACCTTTGTGAAGAAGACGGGCAGGCTTTGGGAACGTTCTATTATGCGGAGGAAACCGAACCGGATTACGCCCGGATCTATGACGGGGCATGGCTTAATGAAAAGCCTTACGGCGTCATGCACCGGGTAGCCTCCCCGGGCATTAAAAAGGGAGCCGGCACCTTTTGCGTCCTTTGGTGCTTTCATAAATGCGGCGGCAATCTTCGGATCGACACCCATCACGATAACATTCCCATGCAGAAAATGCTGGAAAAAAACGGATTTTGCCGATGCGGGATGATCCGTCTTCAGGACGGCAGCCCCAGGCTTGCTTATCAAAAGTCGGAATAAGGAACTGTCTCGGGCGAAGTCGAAACACAACAATCCGGCAAGGCTTAGGGACAGTTCCTTACTCCCATCACACCTTGCCGGATCTCCGTTTCCACATATACAGATATCGAATTATCCAAAGACTGCCTCAATCGCCGCTCCCAAGCGCTTTCCCATCTCATCCACGTCTTCCGGCCCAATCACTAACGGCGGCACAAACCGGATAATATTACTTCCCGCGCTGATTACCACCAGCCGCTGCTCCGTCAGCGCGTTAGACACCACCTGTCCTGCCGGAGCCGTAAACTCCAATCCCTGCATCAATCCTCTTCCCCGATGAGCCTTCACACAATCGTATCGATCCCCGATCTCATCCAGTTTCTTCCATAGATAATCGCCCACTTCCCTCACATGTTCCACAAGGTTTCTTTTTTCAAAAATATCCAAAACCCCGGAAGCCACGGCGCATACAAACGGGTTTCCTCCGTAAGTGGTTCCATGGTCGCCCGGCACTATGGCTGACGCTGCTTTCCCCTGAGCCAGGAACGCGCCGACAGGAACCCCATTTCCCAAAGCCTTGGCCACCGACATGGCGTCCGGCTTTATATGATATCCCTGCCAGGCAAACATATGGCCGCTCCGCCCCATGCCGCACTGGATCTCATCCAGAAGAAGCAGCGCGTCCTGTTTATCACACAGCGCCCTCACTCCCTGCAAAAATTCTTCTGTGGCAGGATAAATACCGCCCTCACCCTGGATTGTCTCCATAATCACCGCACAGGTCTTTTCGCTCCACACAGCCTTCACACTGTCCAGGTCATTAAAATCCGCAAACCGGATTCCGGGAACCAGGGGAGCAAAAGGCTCCTGATAATGGTCGTTTCCTGTCACGGAAAGAGCCCCTAAGGTTCTCCCGTGAAAAGAATGCTTCATGGCTATAATCTCATAATCCGGCCCCATTCCCTTATTGAAAGCATAACGCTTTGCAATCTTTAGAAGCCCTTCCACTGCCTCTGTGCCGCTGTTGGTAAAAAACACCTTTTCCATGCCGGAAACCTTCAAAAGCTTTTCCCCCGCTTCAATGGCAGGTACATTGTAAAATAAATTAGATGTATGGCATAACTTCTCTGCCTGTCTCTTCATTATTTCATTCAGTTCCGGACATCCGTATCCCAGCCCCATAACGGCGATTCCTGCCCCAAAATCCAGATATTCGTTTCCGTCCGTATCATACAGGCAGACTCCCTTTCCATGGTCAAATACTACCGGAAAGCGGTTATATACTTTATATAAAACCTGCTCCGCCCGGTCTATATATTGCTGCTTATCCATAATCTCCTCCGTTTCAAACGCCTTACTGTTTAATCTCATGCTTTTTATTCTCCGGGATGGTAATACCTCTCATCCCCGTTCCTAAAGATTGCCGTTCCGATTCCTCTATTCGTAAAGATTTCCAGAAGCAGGCAGTGGGGAATCCGTCCGTCCAGAATATGTACCCGGTTGACCCCGTTTTGGATAGCGTCAATACAGTTCTGCAATTTTGGCAGCATTCCGCCTCCTAAGCCGCCTCCGTCTACAAAGGCCTGGGCCTCATCCACAGTAATTTCCGAGATTAAGGTACTCTTATCCTGAAAATCCCGGTAAACTCCCTCCACGTCTGTCAAAAAAGCCAGCTTTTCCGCGCTCACGGCTCTGGCAATGGCACAAGCCGCATCATCGGCATTGATATTATAACTCAGGAATTTTTCATCAAACCCGATGGGACAGATAATCGGAAGAAAATCCTTTTCCAGCAGGTCATAAATCACCTTCGGCTTGACTTCCTTTATCTCACCCACAAAACCGATATCCTCGCCGCCGGAGTATCTTTTCTCACATTGAAGCAGCATCCCGTCCTTTCCGCTGATTCCCACCGCCTTTACTCCCAGCTCATTGACAAGCTGCACCAGGCTTTTATTTACCTTATTGAGCACCATCTCCGCGATCTCCATAGTCGGCTCGTCCGTCACCCGCAGCCCGTTGACAAAATGAGGTTCCATCCCCACCCGCTCCAGCCATCTGCTGATCTCCTTGCCGCCTCCATGGACAATGATCGGTTTAAATCCAACCAGCTTTAAAAGCACCACATCCTGAATTACCTGATGCTTCAATTCCTCATCTACCATAACGCTTCCGCCGTATTTCACCACTATAATCTTCCTGTTAAACCGCTGAATATAGGGAAGGGCCTCGATCAGCACCTCCGCCTTCTGCATGACATTCTTATCCGGTTCCATATTTTTCTTTGTCTCCTTTTCTGGCACAATGCTGTATCAGGACCGATAATCCGCATTGATTTTTACATAGTCAAAAGTAAGATCGCACCCCCAGGCAGTGGCGGCTGCATTCCCCATTTTCACGTCTGCCACGGCCGTCACCTCCGGTTCCGAAAGAATCCTGGTAGCCTCCTCCTCACTGTAGGGAAGCGCCACCCCGTTCTCGATAATCTTCAGCTTTCCCGCCGCGCTTTCAAAAAACAGATCTACCTTTTCCGGATCAAACTGAGCTCCTGAATAGCCCATAGCGCATAAAATCCTGCCCCAGTTTGCATCATGGCCAAAGATTGCCGCCTTTGTCAGATTTGAAGTGATAATAGACTTCGACAAGGTTACTGCCTGTTCCTTACTCTCAGCCCCCACCACCTTTACCTCAAATAAAGCCGTGCAGCCCTCACCGTCCCCGGCCATCTTTTTCGCCAGCGTCTCGTTTACCAGGTTCAGCGCCCTGCAGAAAATATCATAATCCCGGCCCTTCTCTGTAATCTCTGTGTTCCCCGCCATACCGTTGGCCAAAAGCAGCACCGTATCGTTGGTGGAAGTATCTCCGTCTACGGAAATCATATTGTAAGTATCCTTTATATCCTCGCTCAACGCCTCCTGCAAAAGCTCCTTGGATATGGCCAGATCTGTAGTCACAAAAGCCAGCATGGTACACATATCGGGATGGATCATCCCGGAACCTTTGCACATACCGCCTATGGTCACGGTCTTCCCTCCGATTTCCACTTGTACTGCCACTTCTTTCTTCCTGGTATCCGTAGTCATGATCGCCTGGGCTGCCTCTGCACCGCTCTTTATGGTTCCTTCCAGCCTTGGAGCCATCATTTCCACTCCGGCCTTAATCCGGTCCATAGGAAGCTGCATCCCGATCACTCCTGTAGAAGCCACCAAAACTGCCGTCTCGGGAACCCCCAGCGCCTCTGAAGCTGCTTTTGCTGTCTCCCTGCAGTAGCCATAGCCTTCCTCCCCGGTACAGGCATTGGCAATCCCTGCATTAACCACTACGGCCTGAACAAATTCAGACTCTTTTACTATCTTCTGGTCCCACTTTACCGGAGCCGCCTTCACCACATTTCTGGTAAACGTCCCTGCCCCGCGGCATGGCGTCTCGCTGAAAATCAATGCCATATCTTTCCGATCCTTATATTTTATCCCCGCGGCAGCCGAAGCCGCACAAAATCCCGCGGCGGCAGTCACGCCGCCTTCGATTATCTTCATATCCGCCCTCCTTGATTTTCCTCTCACTTTACAAAGTCCGTAACGTTTTTCTCGTTCAGCGTGTAATCATAATAATTAATATCTTCCCGCTTTGTCCACCCGACCCCCTGCCAGAACGCATTTCCCACCTCGTTGCTCTTAAACGCGATCAGGCTCACTTTATTGATCCCCTCCGCCAAAAGCGCCTTCATGCAATACTGTGCCATCCGATGTCCGACTCCATGCTTGCGGTAGTCTTTTGCCACGCATACATGGTAAAAACATCCCCGTCTCCCGTCATGTCCGCAAAGAATCGCCCCGACAATCCTTCCGTTCTGCTCGGCCACCACACTAGTCGTCGGATTGCGGCGCAAAAAACGTTCCACACCGTCCCTGGAATCATCGATAGACCGGATTCCAAAGCCCTGAATACCAATCCATAATGCATAAACTTTATCATAATCATCCATTGTCATTTCACGGACAATGATGCTCATAGTTCCGCCCATGGCTTATTCCGCTCCTCCCTGGTTCCGTCTTGTTCCCGCCCGGCAGCCGCCGTCCGTCACGGAAATACCGCTATCTGCTTCAGCCCTGTATTCTCCGGCAGCCCGAACATCAGATTCATATTCTGGACCGCCTGGCCGGCAGCCCCCTTCACCATATTATCAATGGCCCCCATCATCACCAGACGATTGGTCCTGGTATCGATCTGGAAGGCAATATCCACAAAATTGCTGCCTTCCACCCATCGGGTCTGGGGTACCAGGCCGGGCTTCATCACCCGCACAAAATATTCGTTTCCATAATATTTGTCATAAGCCGCCTTTACTTCCTCTGCCGTCACCTGTCTTGTCAAGGTTCCATAAGCCGTCACCAGGATTCCACGGTTCATCGGCACGAGATGAGGGGTAAAACTGATCACTACCGGCCTTCCCGCCGCATAAGAAAGCTGCTCTTCTATCTCCGGCGTGTGGCGGTGGCTGGCCACGCCATAAGGCTTCATACTCTCATTTACTTCACAGTACAGGCTGGGAACCTTAGCGCTTCTGCCTGCCCCCGATACACCTGACTTTGCATCAATAATAATCGTATCCGCATCAATCAGCCCTTCCTTCACCATGGGATACAGTGTCAGAAATGAACAGGTAGGATAACATCCCGGGTTCGCGATCAGCCTTGCCTTTTTGATCTTTTCCCGGTTTACTTCCGGCAGCCCGTATACGGCTTCCCCGATAAACTGAGGCGTAGGATGCTCCAGCTTATACCAATGCTTGTATACTTCCACATCCTTGATTCTGAAATCTGCGCTCAGGTCAATAATCTTCGCCTTTGATAAAATCTCTTCTGTCACCTGGGATGCGCAAAATCCCTGGGGAGTAGCTGTAAAAATCACATCCGCCATATCCGCCAGCTTTGCCATATCATCATCCCTGCAGGATTCATTTTCCAAAACATGAGCCATATTTCTATAAATAGAAGCAAAATCCTCACCCACATAACTTCGAGATCCATACCAAACGATCTTTACATCCTCTCTCTGCAGCAGAAGCCTGACCAGTTCCGCCCCTGCATACCCTGTCGCTCCGATAATCCCTACATTGATCATAACTCTTTCTTCCTCTCTCGAATTTTCTCTATGGCCGATATCCATTATAGTAACTTTCCCTTAATAAGAAAAGCCTTTTTCTTAAAAAATTAGCAGCCCTGCTTCACCTTATATTGGCAGCGTTTCATAATTATACATTATTAATGCATAATATGCAACCCCGTTTTTCGTTTTTACCATCCTTCTCCCCCTGCTTCGTCCCCGTTTTCTCTTTTTCTCATCTTCCTTCGATTCCATCCATTTTCACAATCTTAAAAATATTCCTGGTTTCCTCTTGCATTTCCCGCAAAAATATTGTATATTTATGAGCGTTGTTAATGTGGTACAAAATTTGGAATCTGCATCCGCCCATCAAAATCAGGCGGCTGCCAAAATACAGACAACATTTTTAGGAGGAAACAACATGAAAGAAAAAGTCGTTCTGGCATATTCCGGCGGACTGGACACCACCGCCATCATCCCCTGGCTCAAGGAGCATTTTGATTACGAGGTGATCTGCTGCTGTATTGACTGCGGGCAGGGCAGCGAATTAGACGGCCTGGAAGAACGCGCCAAACTTTCTGGCGCATCCAAGCTTTACATCGAAGACCTGGTAGACGATTTCTGTGACAACTACATTATCCCCTGTGTCCAGGCCAACGCGGTCTACGAGAATAAATATCTTCTTGGCACATCCATGGCGCGTCCGGCCATCGCAAAACGCCTGGTAGAGATCGCCCGCAAGGAGGGCGCCACCGCCATCTGCCATGGGGCCACAGGCAAGGGCAATGACCAGATCCGTTTTGAGCTGGGCATCAAAGCCCTGGCGCCCGACTTAAAGATCATTGCCCCATGGCGCATGACCGATGTGTGGACCATGCAGTCACGGGAAGACGAGATTGAATACTGCCGCCAGCATGGTATTGACCTTCCCTTCTCTGCTGACAGCAGCTACAGCCGCGACCGGAACTTGTGGCATATCAGCCATGAAGGCCTGGAACTGGAAGATCCGGCCAGTGAACCCAACTACGACCATCTGCTTGTCCTGGGTGTAACACCGGAAAAGGCGCCGGAAGATGGCGAGTATGTAACCATGACCTTTGAAAAGGGCATCCCCACCAGTGTCAACGGCCAGCAGATGAAGGTTTCCGATATTATCCGTAAGCTGAATGAGCTGGGCGGCAGGCACGGCATCGGCATTGTAGATATTGTGGAAAACCGGGTGGTTGGCATGAAGTCCCGGGGCGTTTATGAAACTCCCGGCGGAACCATCCTGATGGAAGCCCATCAGCAGTTGGAAGAACTGGTCTTAGACCGGGCTACCATGGAAGCGAAAAAAGACATGGGAAATAAGATGGCCCAGATCGTATATGAAGGCAAGTGGTTCACTCCCCTGCGGGAAGCCGTACAGGCATTCGTAGAATCCACCCAGCAGTATGTAACCGGCGAAGTCAGGTTCAAACTGTACAAGGGCAATATCATCAAGGCAGGCACTACCTCCCCCTACTCCCTGTACAGCGAATCCCTGGCCTCCTTCACAACCGGCGATCTTTACGACCATCACGACGCCGACGGTTTCATAACCCTGTTTGGCCTTCCCTTAAAGGTCCGCGCCATAAAAATGGCTGAAGCCACAAACAATAAAAACTAAACACCTGCAATCAGGCGACAGGCGGCGCCCTGGGATATCCCTATCCAGGCGCCGCCTGTTTTCTCCCCTCTTCCAGATATCAGAAACTGTTCTGACAGGATAGAAAATCCCCGGAAAATATGATACAATATCACCATCGAAATCAAAGGAGCATTTTTATTTATATGACAGAGCTTATACTTTATACACTGGCCAACACTTTGCCCTTTCATCTGTTTGCCTACATACCCTTTTGGAACCATCTCCGTTTTTCCAAGAAAACCATGGTTTTCCTTCTTTTGGCAGAGCAGATTGTCTTTCTCATATTATTCCTGATTCTGGTCCATATGGGAATTCCTCCCCTACGGGCCAAATACTGTGCCATACCTTTGTACGGCCCCCTGTTTTTCTATTTTGTAAAAATGGATTGGGGGAAAATTGCCTTTCTGTATATTTTTACCACAGATTATCTGATGACCATTACCGGGCTGGTATCCTATCTGGGCTATTCCTCCGGCGCCTACGACCTTTATTCGTGGCAGGCCGCTGTGCTTACCCTGTTTTTTTTCTTCCTCACCATGCCTTTTATGATGCACTATATCTGTATCACGGCTAAAATGGTATTTGCCATAGACGCCCCTGGATTATGGAAGACCATCTGGCTGCTCCCCTTGTTTACCAGCCTTCTGGTCATGCTTCTCACCTACCATGTAGAAGACATGACCCTCCGCGCCTTGCTCAGCCGCATGTTTTTAATGGTATGTATGTTTCTCATTTACCACCAGATCATTCAGATCATCCAGCAGTTCCAGAAACAGGCCGCTGCTGAAGAACACGCCCGCAGTATGGAGCGCCTGATCCATCTCCAAAGAGACCAGTATTCTCTGATACAATCGCATATTATGGAAATTCACCGCGCCCGCCATGACCTTCGTCAGCATTGGCGGGTTCTTCAGGGCTGCCTGGACAACGGCGACTACGATGCCCTGGCAGATTATATCAAAAATTACGGTGAAAATGTCCCTGCCGATTTTACTCACACATTCTGCAGCAATATTGCCGTAAATGCCGTTGTGTGTTATTATTACGAAAAGGCAGCCACGGAAAAAATTCCCATGGAAATTTCACTACCTATCCCCGCACAGGCCGCTATACCGGATCCGGAATTATGTGTTATTCTGGGCAATCTTCTGGAAAATGCGCTGGAGGCCTGCATGAAAGTTAAAGAACCTCGTTTTATCCGGGTAAACGCCCTGCAGGCCACTGACAACGTCCTCTCGCTGACTGTGGATAATACCTGCCCTACTCCTCCCAGAACGGATCAAAAACGGCTTCTCTCCAGCAAACATCACGGCTTTGGAGTCGGAACGGATTCCGTCCGCACCATTGCCAGACAATACCATGGAGAAGCACGTTTTGAATGGAAAGACGGCGTCTTTTATGCTTCCGTGATTTTACACACATAAAATCAAATCAAGGCTGCCGGGAAATGAAATTCCGGCAGCCCGACTCATTTGTAATCTAAATATTTCCGGCTTCTCCACTCGCTCCTCTAATTTGCCATATATTTCTCAAATCCCGAACTGTACACCTGGCTCCCGTCTTCACACACCCAAAACGCTTCCACCGATTCCAAGGACTCCACAAACTCTATCCCCTTCTCCAGCTCCATATTAAACACTGCCGTGGAAAGAGCATCCGCCCTCTCGCCGTCCGGGCAAAGAACTGTCACAGAAGCCAAATCCTGCCTTGGCATCAAAGTCTCCGGATCAATAATATGATGATATCTCACTCCGTCCACCTCATAGTACCGCTGATAGGTTCCGCTGGTAACTAACGCCTGATCCTGTAAATTCAAAGCGTGAAGGTAAGATTTTGAACTGGAGGTATCCGGATTCTGTATTCCTACCCGCCATGGCTTTCCATCTCCTTTTACTCCGATAGTCTGGACATTCCCTCCGATACTCACCAGAGCCGATGTAACTCCCGCTTCTCTCAGCTTCTCACAGATTCTCTGGGCTGCATACCCCTTTGCCACCGCCCCCACATCCAGGCTCATGGCAGGATCCGACAGATACACCGTAGATTTTTCTCTGTCAATCTGAACCTTCCCGATATCCGTATGCTCTGCCGCCTTCTGAAGCGTCCAAAAATCCGGGATCTGCGCCCTGCCGGGATTTGCAAGCCCGTCCTCCCGATAATCATGCCAGACGGAAAGCACACTTCCCATAGCCACGTTCACCTTGCCGTCTGTTTGCTCGTATTCCTCCAGGGAAAATTCCAAAAGCCTTAAAATCTCCTCGTCCGCCTGCACCGGCGTTATGCCTGCATTGTCGTTAATCGTCTTAATATTGTTCAGGCCGTCATAGCTCCGGTAGATATCAAACATCTGATGGTAAGACTCCAGCTCTGACTGAAACAGCCCGGCGTATTCCTGAAACTGTTTCTCATCTTCCGCAAAGACCGTAAAACTTGTAAAGGTGTCAAAATAGTCAAAATACTGAACGTCAAATTCCTTCTTTTGTTCTGCCTGCGCACATCCTGTCAAAAGTAATGCCAGCAAAACGGCAGCCACAAACCTCTTCATACTCATCCCCTTTTTCTCCGGCTCCGGAACCTGTCCGATCACAGTTTAATACCCCCCGAACTGCTGCAGTTCAGATTCTCCCCAACGGTAACACCCGTTTTGTCACTCCGCATTTTTAAATCCAACACTTTCCAGGAATCTTCCAAAAGCTTCCCGGCCTTCAGACGTGCATTTGTAGACTCCCGCATCCTCCAGCACCCGGGCAAATACCTTCCCCACCTCATCCCTAAGGATGTCTTCTACATTTTCCTTTGTAATCTTCTCATACCCGGGCAAAAACTGATCCGCCCAGTCCGCATGTTTCTCGATCATCTCGTTGCTGCGGATGTCTTTCCCTTCCACCAGGTATTCGCCCAGCACGGCCAGCTCATCTTTCAGCCTGGACGGCAGCACGGCCAGCCCCATAACCTCGATAAGGCCGATATTCTCCTTCTTGATATGGTGCAGGTCCTGATGAGGATGGTACACGCCCAGAGGGAATTCCTCTGTGGTGATATTGTTTCTCAGCACCAGATCCAGCTCATACATCTCCCCGTTTCTGCGGGCAATGGGCGTAATGGTATTGTGAGGCTCCCCGTCTGTCTCTGCATAGACAAAAGCCGCCTCATCCGTATACCCTCTCCACGCCTGAAGGACCATATCCCCCAGGTCAATCAACCTCTCCGGCTCTTTCCCCCGCAGCCGCAGTACAGACATGGGCCAATATACGATCCCGGCTTCCACGTCTTCAAATCCCGGCATTACAAACCGTTTCTCCATTCCTGCTTTGGCCATGGCGAAAGTATAATGTCCTCCCTGAAAATGGTCATGGCTCAGGATGGAACCTCCCACAATAGGCAGGTCCGCATTGGAACCCAGGAAATAATGAGGGAACTGCTTTACAAAGTCAAACAGCTTCACAAACGCCGCCTTCTCAATCTTCATAGGCGTATGTTGGCCGTTAAAAACAATACAATGCTCGTTATAATACACATAAGGAGAATACTGGAATCCCCACTGACTGTCATTGACCGTGATGCGGATAATCCGATGGTTGTTCCTGGCCGGATGGTTCAGCCGGCCGGCATACCCCTCATTCTCCATACAGAGCAGGCATTTCGGGTATCCTCCCTGCTTAGCCAGCTTGGCGGCAGCAATCGCCTTCGGATCCTTCTCCGGCTTGGACAAATTGATGGTAACATCAAGATCTCCATAAGGAGTCTTTGTCACCCACTTCTGATCCTTGCACACACGGTATCTGCGGATATAGTCCGAATCCTGGCTGAGCTTATAAAAATAATCCGTAGCCGCCCGCGCCCCTTCCTCTTCATAAATCTTCCAGAACCGGGCAGACACCTCCGAAGGCCGGGGCATCAGACAGTCCATAAGCCTGGTATCAAACAGATCCCGGTATCCGATGCTGTCCTGGGTGATCCCCTGTTCACAGGCATAATCCAAAAGCTCCTTTAAGGACTCTTCAAGATTCACATTCTGATAATCTTCCTTCGGCTCCTCATACTCATCCATATGCAGGATCTCCAAAATCCGATTTGTCACATAAATCCGGTCCGTATCCTCACAAAGCCCTGTCTCTACTCCATACTGCACAAGTTTCTTAATCTCGTCATGTATCATTTGCGACCTCCCAGTAGTTTATTTTAACACACAAAATCTTTTTTCATTATATCATTTCCCCTATTGGATTACAAGAATTCCCCGGAAATTCTCTGCCATTATTCAAAGCCTTTTGTAACAGTTCAGATAACCCTTGAACTGTTACAGCCTTTTCGCCACAACCTGAATCCTCTCCGCCACCATTCCCCCCAGCAGTCCGATCACTCCGCCCGTCACTACTCCCGCCGCTAAAAGCACGGGAAAATAAGAAAACACTCCTGCCGTCCCGGTCACGAACGCCGCCACTAAAAGCTGCCCCACATTATGGGAGATCCCCCCGAGAATACTGACTCCGGGCGTCCCGAACCACCCGCTTTTTTTCGCTCCCACCATAACCGCCATGCTGACGGCCCCTCCTGCCAGCCCATAGACCATGCTGAACATGTTCCCGAAGGTCATTCCCACCAGCACAATCCTCACTAAGCCCACCGCCGCCGTGCCGGCCGCTCCCACCGTATACAGCCCTACCACATTGACCAGATTGGCCAGTCCCAGCTTCACCCCCGGCACCGGAACCGGTATGGGAATCATCGCCTCCACATAGCTGAAAATAAATGCCAGTGCAATCAGCATCCCATACAAAGCCGTCCTCCTCCCCATATTCCGCTTTTTATTCCTCATGTACGGCCCTCCAAGCAACAGAAACAGGGCATGGTCCGCTTCGTCCCATTGCCCTGCCATATTTTTCTCTCGTTATTTTTCCAGGGATCTCCACTTAAAATTCGGAATCACATCACTCCACTTTTCAATTCCGATAATCGATTTGGCAAATTCCGTTGTCTCCAGAGTCATCTTCCGGTTATCAATATATTTGTATATGGACCATGATTTTTTCTTCATAGTCGGCACGATATCATCCGGCCTGTTCATATCGCACCTCCAGAGCCCGAAATTCTGGGAAGCTGCCGCCTCTGACGGCGCGTCCACCTGCCTGCTCATGATAAACGCATCAATATAAGGATTGCTGTCCGCTATATAGTATGCATACGCAATAGCCGCTGCCTGCAGGTCATGATTTTCCCCTCTGGTAGCGCTGACAGAAGTAAAACCCTGCTCCGACAAAATAATATGCCGCACCTTGCCGTCCCTGCCCAACAGAGGTCCATTCTCCATATAATCAGTCAGTACATTCAGGTTTTTCAGGTTCACTACCGGTGAATTGGAATCATAAGTAATCAGCCCTGTCTGGTCATCGTCCCAAAACTCCGGCTCTGTCAGCGGAATCGAATAAGGATGATAGGCCAGCCCCCAGTCCATAGCGCCCCCTGCTCCTGTTTTATCCGCGAATTTATCTATGATATCCCTGGCATTGTATTTGGTCGTCCCGTTGGCCTCATAATTCCAGTTATAGTTGGTGGAAAAGAAAAGCCTGTCATTCTGGTTGGTACTGCGGATGGCCGTATAGAACACCCGAAATGCCCGCGCATATTCCTCGACGTACCGGTCAATATCCATGGGTCCCACATAATTCCACTGCTGGTTATTGATCTCATTGCCGATGATCCAGTTAGATACCTTTCCGTAGGGAGACTTTGTAGTGCTGTAACGTTCTGCCAGGAAAGATGCGATCGCCTTAATGGTCTCATATCCTTCCTTGGTCGAAGCATTAAACCCATAATAAAACACCTGGTTCCCCGGCTGCTTTGTAACGCCCGGATAAACTAACTGGGGAGCGCCGTCAATCCATCCGTTAAGGATCACCGCCGTCACAATCATGCTTTTCTCCGACATCCTCCGGATGGTATAATCCAGGGTTTCCATCATTTCCTTGTTGAAGCTGTAGTTCTTCCCGTCATAGGTATAATCAATCCCCTGGCCTAAAATCTGGTGAAATGGGATATTGACGATCACATGGTTTACCCCCAGCTCAAAGGCATCGGAAACCATACTGTCCGTATTCTGGATCAGCAGGCCTTTCTTATTCTGTGCCGACCGGTAAGGATCCGTATTCTTTGCCAATATCTCCGGATTGGTGACATAGGCCGTATTGCTGACCTGGGTATATTTCTGCCCGTCAAATACAGCCACCACAAACCGGGAATAGAGCCGGTCCTGTTCCGTCCCCAGGTTAAGAGCAACACGGAAAGACAGTTCTTCCCCCTTGGTGATCCATGCACAATAATCCGTCCTTCCCTCCAGGCTGTCCTGATAAGGCTGCAGTTCAAAAAGATATAAATAATTGTCATAAAATGCCGGATCCGACCAGGTTCCCTCCATCTGTCCACGGATGGAGATCTGATTGCCTCCCTCGATGGCACAGCTCAAAATATGCGCAAATTCCGTAGGCTGCGGAATCTCCTGTTGAATTTCTTCGGCTTCCGGCTCCGCCAACGCGCTCATCCCGCTCATTCCTGTCAAAAACGCCGCCAATGCCAGGACAGTCACAGCCCTGCCAATCGGAAATCTCCTCATAAACTTTTTCTGCCTCCTTTTTCTGTCTTCACTTCATCATAACGGCCCAGATTCCCGAACCATTACTTATCCCTTCCTAATTATATCCAATTATCTCCCAAATACAAGGCAGCACCCCTTACGTTGTCTTACGTTTTCCTTAACCTGTTTTGCTAACCGGCATCCTCCGGCCTTCCCCTGTATTCTCTCCCGTCAGGACATGAACTCTTCTGGATGATCAGAAAACCGGCGTCTGCGCTTTCGCACAGACGCCGGCCTGTTTTCTTTCCAACGGTTCTATCCGCTGCTATTTTCCATATTAAGAACTGTCTTTTTTGCCGAAAAACACTTACAAAAGCCCGGATATTCTCTATACTTTTACAGATATTTCTTCAGCGCCTCTACCTTATCCAGCCGCTCCCACGGCAGATCCAGATCGGTTCTCCCAAAGTGTCCGTAAGCCGCCGTCTGACGGTAAATCGGCCTTCTCAGATCCAGCATCTTGATGATCCCGGCCGGACGAAGGTCAAAATTCTCCCGGATGATCTCGATCAGCTTCTCATTGGCAAGCTTTCCGGTTCCGAAGGTATCTACCATGACAGAAGTAGGATAAGCCACCCCGATTGCGTAGGAAAGCTGGATCTCGCACTTGTCTGCCAGCCCGGCTGCCACCAGATTCTTGGCTGCATAGCGGGCCGCATAAGCTGCGGACCGGTCTACTTTCGTGCAGTCCTTGCCGGAAAATGCCCCGCCGCCATGGCGCGCATAACCGCCGTAAGTATCCACAATAATCTTCCTGCCGGTAAGCCCGCTGTCTCCATGAGGCCCTCCGATTACGAACCGCCCCGTGGGATTCACGAAAAACTTTGTATTCTCGTCTACCATCTCGGCCGGAAGCACCTCATCAAAAATGTACTTTTTCACGTCTTTATGAATCTGCTCCTGCTCCACGTCCGCATCATGCTGGGTGGAAAGAACCACCGCCTCCAGCCTGAGGGGTTTGCCGTTCTCATCATACTCTACCGTCACCTGGCTCTTTCCGTCCGGACGAAGATAAGGCAGGGTGCCGTTCTTGCGTACCTCGGTCAGGCGGAGAGCCAGCTTATGGGCAAGAGCGATGGGATAAGGCATATATTCCTCTGTCTCGTTGCTGGCAAAACCAAACATCATACCCTGGTCCCCGGCGCCGATAGCTGCCAGCTCCGTATCGCTCATCCGGTTCTCCTTCGCCTCCAGGGCTTTATCCACGCCCATGGCAATATCTCCGGACTGTTCGTCCAACGCCACGATGACACCGCAGGTATTGCAGTCAAAGCCATATTCCGCATTGTCATAGCCAATCTCCCGGATAGTATCCCGGACAACCTTCTGGATATCCACATAACCCTTTGTGGTAATCTCTCCCATCACCAATACCAGGCCTGTCGTAGTACAAGTCTCACAGGCCACCCGGCTCATGGGATCCTGCTCCATCATGGCATCCAGGACCGCATCCGATATGGCATCGCACATTTTGTCTGGATGTCCCTCTGTCACGGATTCTGATGTAAATAATAACTTCTCCACTGAATATTCCTCCTTAGAATCAAAAGAGCTCCTCGCGGATTCCCGTCAGTCCGGAAATCCGGACAAAAGAAAAGTCCGAAGCAATCTATACTGCGGACTTGATATCTTAGGCACATCAAATCCTCTTATTGCTCGATTTCTCGCTCAGGTTGGCACCTTCCGGACGTTCCTTGCGGCACGTATCCGGGGTTGCCGTGACTTCACAGATCCTATGTATCTCCATCACTCTGAATAAGGGATATTACGCACTTTTCTATTGTTATTGTTTGTGACAAGATTATAGTAGCAGATTCTTCTACTAGTGTCAAGACCCAGAATCGTAAATAACGTCTGGGCCTCCAAAAACGGTTACTGTTCACACATTAGCTTGACCGAAAGAAACCGATGGTATAGACTATCCTTAGTCAGAGCCATCGGTTTCTTTATTCAAAGATCTGAGACACCTTCTCAAATACATTGTCATGTTCTTGCCG
>CATKXR010000041.1 GCA_949840805.1 uncultured Lachnospiraceae bacterium
CCAAATTTGTTTGCGACCGCCAACATTAGCTTATGGGAAAGCCGAGTATCCTGCTTTTGTCATTTTTCCCATGGTAAGCCCTATGGTGCCGGTACTAACTTAATGACATTGGGGTGTGAACAGTAACTTTTTTATGGTTCATTTTTACGGTTCAGTCAAGAAAAGCTTGAAATGAACCAGTTGATGGAATATAATAGGCAGGAAAACTAACCGGCAGAAGGCAGGAGTGTATGAGACGGATTGGAATTTTGAGTCTTTTTTTATTAGGGTTTGTGTGGACGGTATGTCTGGCAGGCTGCGGCAGAAGGATACCGGATGGAGAGAGTGTCAGACTGCCTGCCGGCAAAGAGGCGGAGGGAAACGGTGGTGAGAAGCTGAAGGTAGTGACGACCCTGTTTCCTTATTATGATTTTGTACGTCAGATTGCCGGCGACCGGGTGGAGCTGACGCTTGTAGTGCCGGCAGGGATGGACAGCCATTCTTTTGAACCCACCCCGGCGGATATGAAGACACTTCAAGGCGCTGATCTTCTGATCTGTAACGGGGGCGTCATGGAACACTGGCTTTCTCAAGCGCTGGAAGCGGTGGATACCGGCGGGATGACGATTGTCACCATGATGGATTATGTAGATGCCGTAGAGGAAGAAATCGTGGAGGGGATGGAGGAAGAGGACGGGCATTTTGAAGAGATTGAGTATGACGAACATATCTGGACTTCTCCTGTAAATGCCATAGCGCTGACAAAGGTGATCCGGGATGAGCTGAAACGGCAGGATCCGGCATGCGAGAGGGAATACGAAGACAGGGCAGAGGCATATCTGGAGAAGCTTAAGCACATTGATGAAAAGCTGCGTCAGGTGTCCGCGGAACAAAAAAGAAATCTGATCGTGGTGGGGGATAAGTTTCCTTTCCGGTATTTGGCAGACGAATATGGATGGAATTACCGGGCGGCTTTTTCCGGATGCAGCACGGACACGGAACCCAGCGCCCGTACCATTGCTTATCTGATTGACAAGGTAAGGCAGGAGCAGATTCCGGCAGTCTATTATCTGGAACTTAGCAGCCCGCGGGTGGCAGAGATTATCGGGGAGGAGACCGGGGCGCGGCCTTTGCTTCTTCATTCCTGCCATAATGTGACGCGGGCTCAGTTTGAGGCAGGAATTACCTATGTGGAGCTGATGGAGCAGAACATTGAGAATCTGAGAAAAGGATTGGATGAATGAAACCATTTATCGTATGCGAGCATGTAGATTTTGGGTATGAGAACCAGGACGCGGTGATTGACTTAAGCCTGGAGATCAATCCTGGTGATTATGTGTGTATTGTGGGAGCCAACGGTTCGGGAAAAAGCACTTTAATAAAGGGTTTTTTAGGTCTTTTGACACCTACGTCAGGAACTCTTACGGTGGCGGAGGAACTGCGCAGGGGAGGGATCGGTTATCTTCCCCAGCAGACGGCCGTGCAAAGGGACTTTCCGGCTACGGTTTATGAAGTGGTTTTGTCAGGGACTCTAAGCCGCAGGGGAAATCTGCCCTTTTATTCCCGGGCCGAGAAGAAGATTGCAGAGAGAAGCATGGAGAGGCTGGGAATACTGGAATTAAGGAGAAAGTGTTATCGGGAGTTGTCCGGCGGGCAACAGCAGAGGGTGCTGATTGCCCGTGCTCTCTGCGCTACGGAGCAGATGCTGATCCTGGACGAGCCGATCACGGGGCTGGACCCTTCTGCCATCCAGGAGTTTTATCATTTGATATGGGAGCTGAACCGGAGGGACCACATTACGATAGTCATGGTGTCTCATGATATCCGGAACGTGATCTCACAGGCGGATAAGATTCTCCACATGCAGCAGAGGGCGTTGTTTTTCGGGACGGCAGAGGACTATGTGGAGAGTATGGCAGGAAGAGGTTTTCTGGGGCAGGAGGAAGACGCGAAAGTGTGCGGAGTCTGCGGCCAGAGGTTTTTTAAGGCAGAGGGAGGAAAGAAATGATTCTGGAAATGCTGTCATACCCGTTTCTTGTGCGGGCGCTTTTGGGAGGGATGATGGTGTCGCTGTGCGCGTCTCTTCTGGGGGTAAGCCTGGTGTTGAAGCGGTATTCCATGATCGGGGACGGATTGTCCCATGTATCTTTTGGCGCCTTGTCCGTCGCCATTGCGGTAGGCTGGTCGCCTCTGGCGGTGTCAATCCCGGTGGTGACGCTGGCGGCGTTTTTTCTTCTGCGTATCACAGAGAACAGTAAGGTAAAGAGTGATGCAGCTATAGCCATGATCTCTGCTTCCGCCCTTGCCATAGGGATTGTGGTCACGTCTCTTACCACCGGCATGACCACGGATGTCAGCAGTTATATGTTTGGAAGTATCCTTGCCATGAGCCGAGAAGACGTGATTCTGGCAGGAATTTTATCATTGGTGGTTTTGTGTCTGTTTGTGTTTTGCTATAATAAGATTTTTGCCGTGACTTTTGACGAGAGCTTTGCCAGGGCTACAGGAATCCGGGTAAAATTCTATAATGTGCTTGTGGCAGTGCTGACGGCCTTCACCATTGTGCTGGGAATGCGGATGATGGGGGCGATGCTGATATCCAGCCTGATCATTTTCCCGGCATTGACTGCAATGGGAGTGTTTAAAAGCTTTCGCAGTGTGGTAGTGTGTTCGGGGGTTTTATCGGTGGTATGCTTTTGTACAGGAATGGTGGTATCCTATGGGATGTCTGTGCCGGCGGGAGCCAGCGTGGTGTTGGTAAATCTGGCAGTGTTTTTTATGTCCAGAATATTTTCCCGGTTTTGTCCGGGAGGGCTGCAATAAGAAAAAAGGAGCAGTACGGGGATTGTCCGGGCTGCTGCAGAAAAGGAGAGGTGTATGAAGATGGCGATACCGGGAAGGGGGCTGCTTGGAAAGCTGTATCAGGTGCGCAGCCATCTGACCCAGACACAGTTTATTGCATATGGTTTTTTGGGAATCATATTGACCGGATCTTTTCTTTTGATGATGCCGGTTTCCAGCAGGACCGGGGAGGCAAGCAGCTTTTTAAACTGTCTGTTTACGGCGACCAGCGCGTCTTGTGTGACCGGGCTGGTGGCGTATGATACCTGGAGCCACTGGTCGCTTTTTGGGCAGTTGGTGATCCTGACAATGATTCAGATCGGCGGTCTGGGATTTGTTACCATCGGCGTTTTTCTTTCGATCGTACTGAGGCGGAAGATCGGGCTGAAGGAAAGAGGGCTCATGCAGGAGAGCGTCAATACGCTGGAGATCGGCGGTGTAGTGCGGCTGGCAAAAAAGATTGTCATTGGGACGGCATTTTTTGAGGGAACAGGAGCCGTTTTGCTGGCAATTCGTTTTGTCCCCCAGTATGGCGTGATACGTGGGAGCTATTATGGGATCTTCCATTCCATATCGGCATTCTGCAATGCAGGTTTTGACCTGATGGGATGCCAGGGGCCTTACAGTTCTTTAGTCAATTATTATAACGACTGGCTGGTAAATCTGGTGGTGATATCCCTGATCGTCATCGGAGGAATCGGATTTATCGTGTGGGAGGATTTAGGACGGCACGGGCTTCATTTCCATCGGTATATGCTTCACACCAAGATCGTGCTTTTAACTACCTTTGTGCTGCTATTCGGAAGCGCGTGGCTGTTTTATCGGTTTGAGGAAGGAAATCTGCTGGTGGGAATGGACATGAGCGGGAAGATTCTGACTTCGTTGTTTTCTTCGGCCACAGCCAGGACAGCCGGATTCAACACGGTGGATACGGGAGCCCTGACGGATGCCAGCAAGATGCTCACCGTCATATTGATGTTTATCGGCGGCAGTCCGGGATCCACGGCAGGAGGCGTAAAGACCACTACGATTATTGTAATGTACCTCCATCTCTGGTCTTCCATCCAGAGGACTTATGGAGTAAATGCCTTTGGGCGGAGGCTTGAGGATGACGTGCTGAAGAGAGCCAGCGCTATTTTTATGGTGAATCTGACGCTGGCTCTGGCTGCATCCCTGTTTATTATGGCGACTCAGCAGTTTCCGGTCATGGATGTGCTGTTTGAGGCGTTTTCCGCTATCGGGACGGCCGGTATGACGACCGGGATTACCAGGGGATTAAATGCCGGTTCCCGGCTGGCAATCGTGTTTTTAATGTATTGCGGGCGGGTAGGAAGCTTGTCTTTTGCCTTGTCTTTTACGCAGCATAAAAAGGTGGCACGGGTGCAGCAGCCGGTGGGGAGGATTACGATTGGGTAGGGAATGAAGGATTGGTTGGTTGTTTACCATTATTCTGAAAGGTCCGCCTGGTCAGTTGCCCGTACCCCAAAAAACGCGCTCTCGCTCCGGTGAAGAACGTAGCGGACGCTAAATTCGCTGGGAGAACCTTTACCGAATCATGGGGCAAATAAGCATACTCGCGTGTATAAGATGAATCAGGAAAAATGAGGAGGAATTATATCTATGAAATCAATCTTAATTATCGGAATGGGGCGGTTTGGCAAGCATCTTTGCACGAACCTTGCCCGTCTGGGGAACCAGATCATGGCGGTGGATGAAAACGAGGAGACTTTGGAGGATATGCTTGATTATGTGGTCAGCGCCAAAATCGGGGACTGCACCAATGAAGCAGTGTTAAAAAGCCTTGGGATAGACAATTTTGATATTTGTTTTATTTGTATCGGGAATAACTTCCAGAGCAGCCTGGAGATAACCAGCATGGTAAAAGAGTTAGGAGGCAGGTATGTGGTCAGTAAGGCCAACCGGGATATCCATGCAAAATTTCTGCTGCGCAACGGCGCTGACGAAGTGATCTACCCGGACCGGGATATTGCAGAAAAGATGGCGGTGCGTTACAGCGCAAACCATGTGTTTGATTATATTGAACTGACAGAGGAATTTTCCATTTATGAGATTCCGCCTTTGCCGGAGTGGGTGGGGAAAAGTATTATTGACCTGAGCATCCGGAACAAATACCGGATCAGTATTCTGGCAACCAAAGAAGGAGAACGGGCGAAACTGATGCCTGCGGCGGATTATGTGATCCGGGCTGACGAGCATTTGATGGTGATCGGGAAAAATGAGGATGTAGATAAGATACTGAAAGAGCTTCGGTAGGGAATAAATGGTTTTAGTGAGGATGAAGAATGCAAAAGGGCCGTCCGGAAAAGAACTTTTCCGGACGGCCTTGTATTCATTTCAGTTTTCGGTCCAGATACGTCCAAAGCCGGTACATCAAAAAGCCCCAGGCAAAGAACAGTACAATAAGGACGCTTAAGGGAACCGGATTGTCATAGTGATCAGGCAGGAAATATTTCTGCCAGCCAGGAATATCGGTATAGTAATATTGGCCCGGTCCAAAATCGATCCCTGGCGCCTGGCCCATATTATTTGCCATCATATAGACTGCTATGACAACGGCAGCCACAAAGATCAGGATTCCTGTTGCACAGACAATGTTTAGAGAAGTCCGGGAACAAGATTGCTTTTGATTCTTTTTGTTCATGGCCATATCCTTTCTGAAAATTTCTTCAAAAACTTCTTGCGCCTGGTTATGAACAACCGGTATATGTATCATTCACAATACAGGCATATGGACGGCTGTTCCTGTTTACACGGTAATATTCGGAATCGGGAAAATCCGCCCGGAAAGCAGCAGCCAAGCTACTATAAAGGTCAGCACCAGATTAAAAACCTGTCCCACGATGTAGAGGACAAAAGGCTTGCCGCCCTGAAACTGTTCTGCCATTTCCTTGAAATTGGTCTCAAGGCCAATGCAGGTGAAGGCAAGGGCAAAACACCAGGTCTGAAATTCCTTGATATTGGACAGGATCTTTGCAGTGGCTTCCACTCCGATTGTATATTGGAATACAAAAGAAAAGAATAGGGAAGCTCCTAAAAAGCCCAGGATAAACTTGGGAAACCGATGCCAGATCTCGGAGGCGCCTACGGTCTGGCTTTCACCTTTATCTACTTTGGTGGTGAAGAAAACAGCGACAGCAAAGGCCACAAAACCGATCAGGATGTTCTGGATCATTTTAACTAAAGCGGCAACCTGGCCTGCAAGTTCTCCCAAGGCATTTCCTGCCAGCACTACCGCGCCGGTTGAATCAACGGTGCCGCCGATCCATGCACCGCCTACCAGGGGATCAATGGCAACTATTTTACAAAACAGAGGCATTCCCACCATCATGAGTACGGTAAAGATCAGAGAAATACCTACGGCAAAGGTCAGATCCGTCTTTTTTGCTTTACATGCGGCGGCAGTGGCAATGGCAGCGGAAGTACCGCAGACAGAGGTAGCGGCAGCAATCGTCATGACCATACGCTTATTTTCCATTTTCAAATATTTCGTGCCTAAAATCCACATGAAGATAATTACGATAGGAGTAACAATCCAGGCAATGCCAAGTCCGTAGAGGCCAAACTTCTGGATATTGGAAAACAGTACGGAGGCGCCCATGAGCACCAGGCCGGTTTTTATGTAAAATTCTGTTTGAATAGCAGGTTTTAACCATTCTGGTACTTTTAACAGATTGGAGATGACCAATCCTAAAATTAGCGCCCAGAAAGCATATTCCAAATATTTGCTAAACAAGACCTGGGAAGAAATCAGACGCACAAGACAGGTCAGCGCGAACAGGGCAAGGAAAGAAGACGCATATTTTATCAGGTTCTTTCCCATCAGATGATTAGAGACAGCAAAGATAATAATTAATGTCACAAGAGTCAGAAAGATTCCGCTCCAGGCAGAAATACATGCTTCGCTTCCGTTAAAGAATTTCAAGACAGAACCGCTGTCAGCGTCACCCCATTTTCCAAAAGTTCCGGATTTGAAAACATAGGCGCCGCTGATTACACCAATGGATGCGACGGCAATGATAAGAAAGGCGCCCCAGATGGACAGCCAGTCTTCTTTGTGGAGCATGTCTGACAGATGAAATTTTTCTGCGACCACTACATCATCATGGATGGGGGCCGGATTGACAGTTGCAGCTTTTTTGCTCATATGTACCTCCTGAATATATAAATAGTTTTTATTGTCAATAAAATAACAACTGCGTTAAAATATTGACAAGATATAACGGATTATATACAAAAAATATAAAAAAATCTATTGACAATATAGCCGATAATACGAAAAAATAATAGTAAATAATAACAAAAATCACAAAATAGTGGTTATATATTTAACAAAGATAACTTTGAAAGAATGAGAATTTTTCTCAATAAGCTTCTTGACTTTCCTTTGGGATCGGCGTATGATAATTATGAAAATGATAATCGATATCAAAAAGTAGATCTGTTTGACAGAAAGGAAGGTTTTTATGCCGTTATCGATGATGGAACAGGGAGATACCCGAATGATCACAGAATTCAGGGGACAGGAGGAAATGAAGCGCCATCTGCAGGATTTGGGTTTTATCAAGGGAGAAGAGGTCCGGGTAGTAGGGGAAAATTCCGGCGGGATGATTTTGATGGTAAAGGGTGTGAAAGTTGCCTTAAATCGCGGGCTGGCTAACCGCATTATGGTGGCAGGTTAATTGTAGCCGTGAATATGCTTATTTGCCAAATGGCACAATAAGATATAAAGACAGAGAAAGAGAGAGGAAGCATCATGACATTAAAGGACTTAAAACCCGGGCAGCAGGGAATTGTGGCTTCTGTTGCCGCGGCAGGGCCTATGAAACGGAGAATTATGGATATGGGGATTACTCCGGGGGTGGAAGTCCGGGTAGTTAAGGCAGCGCCTTTGGGAGATCCGGTCGAAGTGAATGTAAGAGGATATGAACTGAGCCTCCGAAAAGAGGAAGCCCGGCAGATTGAAATAAAATAGCAGGTTTTCTTAAAAAAACGGTTAGGCGGCATAAGTGGTTAGCTTAAGCTAATTCTGTAATATTTTAAAGAAAGGGGCGTAATTGTTTAACAGGCCGGTTTTGGAGTGAAGGCCGGCAGGGATAAAGAAGACAGGGACGGAGTACATAAGCAGCAAAAAACAGGAAGCAAGAGGTGAAATGAAGAGATGAGCATAACAATTGCATTGGCAGGAAATCCTAATTGCGGTAAAACCACATTATTTAATGAACTGACGGGTTCCAAACAACATGTGGGAAACTGGCCGGGCGTTACGGTGGACAAAAAGGAAGGAGTATACAAAAAGAATAAGGAGGTAGTTATCCTGGATCTGCCTGGCATTTATTCTTTGTCTCCTTATTCGGCGGAAGAAATCGTGGCCCGGGACTATATTGTAAAGGATAAACCGGATGCGGTAATTGATATTGTGGACGGCACCAGCATTGAGCGTAATCTGTATTTGTCTCTGCAGATTATGGAGACCCGGATTCCCATGGTGATTGCCCTGAATATGATGGATGAAGTGCAGGCACGGGGAGATCAGATTGACTGCCAGAAGATGTCAAAGGAACTGGGAGTGCCGGTGATTCCTATTGCGGCACGAAGCGCCAGAGGATTGCAGGAGCTGATGGACGCGGCAATACAGGTGGCCGGAAAGCATGAAAAACCAGAGCGAATGAAACTTTTTGACGAGGGACTGGAGAATGCGGTTGCAGGGATTGCGGATGTATTGGGTGAATATGATCCGGATGAGAGCTGGTGGAGGGCCATTAAGCTGGTTGAAAATGATGATGTGGCGGCAAAGTCCCTGGATCCGGCAAAAGCAGAAGCTATAAAGACTCTGGTGGATGCGGCAAATAAAAACGCAGGCGGAGACGCGGAAGCAAAGATTGCAGATATACGTTACCAATATATAGGGAAGATTGTAAAGGAATGCGTAAAGAAAGCTGACCGAGGCTATGTGGAGACGAAATCAGACAGGCTGGATAAGATTCTGACCAACCGGTTTTTGGCATTGCCGATTTTTGCAGCGATTATGTATGTGATGTTTGCCTGTACCTTCAGCGGAAATTTCCTGTTTATAGAGGGGCTTCCCAGTCCGGGCGTGTGGCTGGCGGGAATTGTGGAAAATGTTTGGGGATTTTTAACGGATGTTGTGACAGGCGCCGCAGAAGGCATGGGAGCTTCGGAGTGGGCAGTAGGCCTGGTATCAAGCTGCCTGGACGGAGTCGGGGCAGTGGCGGGCTTTCTTCCCTTGGTTTTGGTGTTGTTTTTACTGCTTTCATTTTTGGAGGACAGCGGATACATGGCACGTGTAGCATTTGTGATGGACCGGATTTTCCGTCATTTTGGGCTTAGCGGCCGTTCCTTTATTCCGATGCTGATGGGCTTTGGATGTTCTGTGCCGGCCCTGATGGCTTCCAGAACCCTGGAAAGCGACAAAGACCGGAAGATTACCATGATGATCACGCCGTTTATGTCGTGTGGGGCAAAGCTGCCGATCTATGCCATGTTTGCGGCCACATTGTTTGCAGGTCAAAATCAGACAGTGATTGTGTTTTCTGTTTATATGCTTGGAATCGTGGTGGCTGTTCTGGGCGCCTTGGTCCTGAATAAATTTGCTTTTAAGAGTGATGCTTCTAATTTTATTATGGAACTGCCCCAGTATCGTGTGCCGACTTTAAAGAGCGTGATGATTCATGCGTGGGAAAAGGTAAAGGGGTTTGCGGTGAAGGCGGGAACCGTAATCTTTGCTTCCACGGTATTGATCTGGTTCTTGTCCGGCTTTAATTTCGGCGGAATATGCGATATGGAGGAGAGCTTTTTGGCTATGATGGGCAACAGCATTAAGTGGATCTTTGCCCCCCTGGGCTGGGCGGACTGGAGGGCGTCTGTCGGGGTTGTCACAGGATGGATTGCCAAGGAAAATATTGTCGCTACTTTCGGACAGTTGTTTGGCGGTGTCAGCGATGAGGTGGTGGAGGCAGTGATGGCAGGGGAAGAAGCGCTGCCGGCAATCGGTGAAGTGTTTAACCGGGTTTCTGCTTATTCCTATATGGCATTTAACCTGCTGTGCATGCCGTGCTTTGCAGCGGTGGGCGCCATCAAAAGGGAGATGGGTTCCTGGAAATGGACGCTTCGCGCGGTGGGGTTCCAGATGGTTACGGCTTATGTGGCGGCATTGATTATAAACCTTGTGGGGAATTTATTATTTTGATGGTTTGGAAGTGAGAGAGGGAATTTTTATGTCAATGGAAAGCAAGAAAAATTTGATTATAGAGGAATTAAGGAAAAACGGATGCAGGATTACAGGCCAGAGACGGATCCTTATTGATATTATCCTGCAGGATGAATGCAGCAGTTGTAAGGAAATCTATTATCAGGCAAGTAAAGTGGATGCGGCCATTGGCATGGCAACCGTGTACCGGATGGTGAAAATGCTGGAAGATATAGGGATGATCCGGAGGAAAAATATGTACCGGATCGATTATGAGGCATTGTCTGCCGGAACTTAAAGAAAGGAAGATACAGGCTGCTTTTGTTTCTGCCGCAAGGAGGGTGAAAAGGGTGACGAATACATATTGCCCGGATCGTGGTAGACAAAAGCAGCAGTTTTTGCTATACTTGCATCATGGGGAGTATGGAAATGATGGAGGAATATCATGGAGCGGCAAATTACAATCAGAAACGAGGAAAAGCCTGATTATGAAACCGTAGAAAAAATAACAAGAGAGGCTTTTTATAATCTGTATATTCCAGGGTGCGTGGAGCATTATTTAGTCCATATCATGCGAGAACATAAAGACTTTATTCCGGAATTGGATTTTGTTTTAGAGTTAAACGGAAATATTATCGGAAATATCATGTATACAAAAGCAAAGCTGACAGATGAAAACGGGCAGACAAAAGAAGTTTTAACATTTGGCCCGGTAAGTATTTTGCCGGCTTTTCAGAGAATGGGATATGGAAAAATGCTCATAGAACATTCCTTTAAAGAGGCGATAAAATTAGGTTACGATTCAATCGTTATATTTGGAAGCCCTGTCAATTATGTCAGCCGTGGTTTCAAGAGCTGTAAAAAATATAATGTATCTGTTGAAAACGGAAAATACCCGGCAGCAATGATGGTAAAAGAGTTAATCCCCCATGTGCTTGCCGGACATAGATGGATTTATCAGGAAAGCGATATTATGGCGGTTGATGAAAAGCAGGCACAAGATTATGACAATACTCTTGAAAAGCAGGAAAAAAAATACCGGCCAAGCCAGGATGAATTCTACATTATGAGCCGCTCTTTTATAGAAGGATAGCGGTAAATAATGAGAAACAAAGAAATGGATATAAAACAGGATCCGGAAAATTGTTAAAGAGTTTTAACATAGATAAAGCGGAGGTCATTATGGAACATACAGGCAGCAAGATGGATTTATCCCCCGTTGTGGAGACCTCCTATCTGACGGCGCAGAATGTCCGGCAATATCGGGCCATTATGCGTCTTTTTTTTCGCGAATATGAGAAGATGCATTTCCAGTTGTACAAAGAAGATGTTTTGGAACTTTTACACCGCCAGGAGGAATTTGCCGATTACACCATGGCTCAGCTTCTGCAGGATCTGGATGCGCTGGTGGGATGGAAGAACCTGACTCCTCTGCAGGATCCGCGAAAAGTCTATACGATTGAAGATTATAAGAATAAGCAGTACCGCTACACCATGTCAGAATACGCGGTGGAGATAGAGCGTCTGACGGTGCGGCTGGAGAATTTGTTTTTGGAGTCAGGGAATCTGTCAACCAACCTGTTTCGGCGCCTGGAGGATAATCTGGAAGCGGCAAAAGCGCTGGATGGAGAAAACGGAAAAGAGATCCATGAATGGTGGAGCAATCTTCAGGAAGATTTTAAACGGTTAAATCAGAATTATCAGGATTATCTGCGGGAATTTTATTCGGGAAAGGCAGAAAAGCTTTTAAAATCCGTGGAATTTATCGTCCATAAAGACCGTTTTATCGCCTATCTGAAAGAGTTTGTACAGGAAATGCAGGTTCATGCCGCCAGGATCGCCGGAATCATAAAAAGAAGGGAACGGGTGATGGAGGACTCTTTGCTGGAAAAAGTGGTTTCAAGCGAGATGGAGATTCCCCGGGCCCTGTCTGATGGGGAAAGAGGACGGGAGGAAGAGATCCGGGAGCAGGTCTACGGCAAATGGGAATCCTTAAAGGGCTGGTTCGTCCCCAGGGACGGGCGGGAGTGTGAGAGCAGTAAGGTGCTGGCCATTACCAATGACATTATCCGCAGTATCATCCAGAATGCGGCTTTGATTGTGCAGCTTCAGAACTGGGGGGTCAGCCGGAAGGAAGACTACCGGAATATGCTTCAGATGTTTCTCAACTGCCAGACCATGGAGGATGCCCATAAGTTGTCTGCTCATTTGTTTGGCATCCAGCAGATCGAACATTTTAAGATTCGGGATGAAAGGGAGACGGACAGCATTAACCAGAGCGTGTATGAAGAATCTGCTTCCGCCGTTTATTTAAAGCCTCATAACCGAACCTACAGGGAGAAAAAAGACCGGACAGGCTTTACAGACAAATCGCTGGAAAAATTATCCCGGAGACTGCAGTATTTAAAACAGATTGAGCAGGAGCGCACGGAGATGATGCGCTATATAAAAGACGGGAAGCTGGAGGTGGAAGGAATCACGGAGATGATTCCGGAATCCGTCAGGCAGACGCTGCTTCAGTGGATATCCCAGGCAGCGTTAAGCCCATCGGGACGAGGAAGGACGGAGTATGGCCAGGAGTTTATTTTAAAGAGAGGCGCGGGATACTGTATCCTGAAGTGCGAGGACGGAGACTTAAAACTTCCCCGATATACGTTATGGTTTGACAGAAATGAAAGGGCCGGCAATTACAATGAGAGAAATGATACCATTGATTGAAAATTACTGGATCTGCCGTGATCAGGACAGGGAGCTGTACAATAAAGTAAAACGGGAGATTCCCAAGTTTCAGAAATTTGCCAGGGAGCAGTTGGGATGGAAGCTTTTGAGTCACGAACAGTTTCTCAAGCTGGAGAAGATACCTGCCCATGCTGAAAGTTTTATGGGGATCCAGGAATTTCAGGAGATACGGGATTATGTGATTCTCTGCATTGTTCTGATGTTTCTGGAAGACAAGGAAGAACAGGAACAGTTTCTTTTGTCTGAACTCATCGATTATGTAGGGATGCAGCTCAGAAAATGGATGGAGGTGGACTGGAATTCCTTTTCCCAGAGAAAATCCCTGGTCCGGGTTCTTCAATATGGGGAGAATCTGGGAATGCTTCGGGTCTATGAGGGGAACAGCCAGCTTTTAAGCCAGGAGATGGGACAGGAAGTTTTGTATGAAAATACAGGCTTGTCCCGGTATTTTGCTTCCAGCTTTCCTTTTGATTTAAAAGAGTGCGGCTCATGGGAGGATTTTGAGAAAGAACGGCTTGAGGATCAGGAGACGGACCGGGGACGTTATCGGATTCACCGTGTATATCGACGGCTGACGGCCTGCCCTGCCATGTATTGGGAGACGGTGGAGGATGCGGATTCTCTGTATTTGAAAAATCAGAGGCAGTGGGTAGAAAAAAATATGAAAGAACATTTTGGAGGACGCCTGGATATCCATAAGAATGCTGCGTTCTGGGTGTTGGAAGATGAGGATTCCTATGGAAAATTCCATCCCAGGGATGCACAGCTTCCGGAAGTCATCCTGCTCCTTGGCGGCATGATTCGGGGGAAGGTGGAGACAGGAAACTGGAAACGGGAAATGGATGAGACCATCCGCATACCCCGGGAAGAATTTATGGTTCTTGTGGCCGAATGCCAAAACCAATGGAAAAATGCCTGGAGCAAAGAGTACCGGGAGATGGATGGGGAAAGGCTGGCGGCAGCAATAAAGCGGTATATGAAAGACTGGATGATGATTGAGGAGACAAAAGAAGAAATCATTATTCTTCCGGCAGCCGCAAAGCAGGAGGGATTTTATCCGGATGATTACACGGAAAATACGGGAGAGAAAAAATCATGAGCAGCCGTTTTAAGATGAACCGGATGGGATTTGTGAATTTCTGGCTATACGATGAGGAGATATTTACATTTGAAGACGGGAAGCTTTTGCTTCGGGGACAGAACGGCTCTGGAAAATCCATTACGACCCAGAGCTTTATTCCGTTTATTCTGGATGGGGACAGGACGCCAAGCCGCTTAGACCCTTTTGGTTCCAGCGACCGGAAGATGGAATATTATTTTTTGGGAGAGGGGCAGCAGGAGGAGTCTACGGGCTATCTTTTTCTGGAATTTAAGAAAGAAGATTCGGGCCAGTACCGTACCATAGGTATCGGACAGAGGGCCAGAAAAGGTGCGCCTATGACGTTCTGGGGATTTGTGCTGACAGACGGAAGACGGATTGGCTATGACTTAAACCTCTATAAAGAGGTGGGGAGCAAGAAGCTTCCTTATTCCAAGCAGGACTTAAAAAAGGTTCTTGGGCCGGAGACGCCGTTTACCGACTCACCTGGCGAGTACAAGGCTATGGTCAACAAATATATTTTCGGGTTCCGCAGAATGGAGCAGTATGAGCAGTTTATCCGTCTGCTGGTGAAGGTCCGGGCGCCTAAGCTTTCCAAGGAGTTTAAGCCCACAAAGGTTTATGACATCTTAAATGAATCCCTGCAGACTTTGACAGACGAGGAGCTTCGGGCCATGGTAGACGCCATGGAGAAAATGGATGCCATTCAGAATAACCTGGATCACTTAAAAGCGGCGCAGAAGGACGCGCAGAATATCCAGAAGGAGTATACCCGCTATAATCAGTTTATGCTGGGACGAAAGGCCAGGGCGTATATGGAAGCCAGCAAAAAAGCAGAGGCATTAAAACTGGCTCTGGACGAGGAAGAAGCAAAGCAGGAACAGCTCATGCTGGAGGAAATCGAGAAAAGAAAACAAAAAGAAGAAGGAGAGCAAAAGAAAAATCTGCTGGAGGTGGAGCTTGACAGTCTGAAAGAGACGGACCTGGACCAGGTGACGAAACGGCTGATGGATAACCGTGAACGAAAGAAAAAACTGGAAACCGAGATACAGAAATGGCAGGACGAGGCAGATAAGGCCAGAGAAAATCTGGTGGGGACGGACAGAAGGATACGGGAGTATGAGAGCGGCGTGGAGGACTGCCGGGGCCGTGTAGAGGAGAACCGGGGGGAGATGGAGAGTCTTCAGGAAATCATGGAGTTTAGGCTGCACGGACAGGCAGTACGGAAGATGGCGGAAGAAGCGGCAGAGGGAATCGATGACATTTCCAGAGAAATCCGGGAGTGGAACCGAAAGATCACGGAGGGAATCAAGGTACTTAAAGAACAGGAGGATGTGGAGCGGCGGTATGACCAGGCTGCCTCGGAGACTGCCGGCTGCCTGGCTGCAACGGTGAAACGGGAGGCAGAGCTGGAAAAACTGGAAGAAGAAAAAGAACAGGCCAGGGACCGCTGGATTCAGGAATGGTATGAATTGGCAAAAAGGAATCGGGAACTCATACCGGAACAGGAATTTTTAAAGGAGCTGGAAGCGCATATTCTGGCTTATGAGGGAGCAAAAGACAGAAGCGTGATTCGCAGGAAATGGGAGCAGCGGGCCGCTGACAGACAGAGCCTGCTCCTGAAGATTAAGGCTCAAAAAGACCAGGAAAAGGAGAAAATCCTTTCTGAGGAGAGGGAAAAACAGGAGGAGCTGAAAAGCCTGGGAGAGCAGAAGGACTGGGAACCTGAGAGGACAAAAGGCCGCATCCGGTCCAGGCAGATGCTTACAGAGGCAGGGATTTCCTGGATTCCTTTTTATCAGGCTATGGAGTTTGCCCCGCATCTTACGGAAAAAGAAAAGAATCGTTTAGAGGAGCAGCTGAAAGAGGCGGGATTTTTGGATGCCCTGGTGGTGGGCCGCCGCCATTGGGACAGGATTCGGAAGGAGTTTCCGGAGTATGCGGATATGATGATCTGTGCTCCGGAATCGGAACAGGGGATCGTTTTTGAAAAGCTTGTACCGGCGCCGGGACTGCCGGCCGAGCTGAAAACCGAGACGGAATATATTTTAAAGGCCATGAGGGAGGAAAACGGAGATTTTTCGGATCAGACACAAGAGTTTACGGGAACGGCCGGAATTTCTTTTAAGGGGAACGGATTTTTCAGGAACGGAATCCTGGAAGGGCGCGGCCTGGGAGGTGAGCAGGCTTCTTTTATCGGACATCTGACCAGAAAGCGCAGGTTGGAACAGCAGATTGCCCTTTTGTCACAGGAATTGGAAGTTCTTAAGCAAAAGAAAGCAGCCATAGAGGAAGAACTGAAAACTGTGGCCAATCGGCAGAAAAGGCTGGAACAGGAGCTTGTCCAGGCGCCGGACGGCGAGGCTTTGGATGTGGTTCTGGATAAGGAAAAGGAATGTCAATGGTATCTGGAGCAGGAACAGGAGAGACTGAAGGAGGCTCGCCGGAAGGAGGAGATCCTGAAGGCAGAAAAAGAAAAATGCCTGCAGCAGGTGATCCGCGTGGGAAGGGAGCTTCCTTACGGCAGGACTTTAAGGGCCTATGAGGAGGCGGAGGAGACATCAGAGGAGTATCTGGAACTTTGGCTGGATACATGCTCCCATCTCCGGGATTTGAGCCATCTAAAGGCGCTGCTTAACAATGAAAAAGAAAAGGCGGTTCAATACGAGGACAGACAGGATATGGCCCTCTATGAGATTTCCGCAAAGAAAAAAGAAAAAGATACCGTCAGTATGGCCATCAGGAAGGCGGAGGAATTTTTAGACCGTCCCGAGAACCGCCAGCTTGCCAAACGTCTGGAAACACTTCGGACAGAGAGGGAAAAACTGGAACAAAGCCTGAGAGAATGGGACAAACGGCTGGCCGTGATTCAGGATCAGAGGGAGTCGGGGGCCAGAAGGCTGGAGGAGTCGAAAGCCAGCCTGACCTTGGAAATTGGCAGGGAGAACTGCCTTCGCAGTTATTTTGAGGAGGAGCTTGGGCTGAAGCTGGTGCTGGAACGGGGAACAAAGACTTTGAAAGAGTGCGCTAGCGAGGCATGGGCTTCTTTGAGAGAGAGCGACAGGAACCGGGAGCCTGGGGCTTTGGTGGGAGCTCTCCATGAGAACTACCATAAGTACAGTGGAAGCCTTCTGGGGTATGGCATTGCTATGGAAGACTGTTTTGAGGAAGGGGCGGCAGACGGACAGTCTTTAAGAAAACGCCAGCGGATTTATTCGGTGTGGAACGGGAAAAAACTGTATTTTGCCCAGTTCGTCCAGACTTTGAAAAATTCCATAGAGGAGACGGAGCTTTTGATTCAGGAGAAGGACCGGGAGATCTTTGTGGATATTTTGTCCCGTACCCTGAGCCAGCAGTTGACGGACCGGATTGAGGAGAGCCGTCAGTGGATTCGGAATATGTCGGCTTTGATGAAGGAGATGGACACATCCATGGGGCTGAGTTTTTCCCTGGAATGGAAAGCCCGAAGCGCGGAAGGGGAGCAGGAAATCGACACTCTGGAACTGGAAAAGCTGTTGAGAAGGGATCAGTCTCTCCTGACTTCTGAGGATGTGGAGCGGGTGGCCCGTCATTTCCGCAGTAAAATTCAGACGGAAAAGATGAAGCTGGAAGAAAATGGTATGATGGTCAATTATATTGATATGGTCCGGGATGCCCTGGACTATCGGAAATGGTTTGAGTTTCGGATGTTTTACTACCGGAATCAGGGCGAGAAAAGGCCTTTGACCAACGGTGCCTTTAACAAGTTCAGCGGCGGCGAGAAGGCAATGGCCATGTATGTACCGCTGTTTGCCGCGGTCAACGCCCAGTATCAGAAGTCGTCAAAGCAGGATTTTCCCAGGATGATGGCTCTTGACGAGGCATTTGCCGGAGTTGACGACAAGAATATCAGCAGTATGTTTAAGCTGGTGGATACACTGGATTTTGATTACATTATGAATTCTCAGGCAATCTGGGGATGCTATGAGACGGTGCCGGCCCTGCGGATTTCTGAACTTTACCGTCCGGCAGATGCCCAGACAGTTACGGTGATCCATTACACCTGGAACGGACACGAGAGGATATTAGATGAGCAGTAGGGAAGAATGCGGGCTGTATTTTCGGAATCAGCCGGAGTATGGGCGGATTTTTAAAGAAATGCGGAAGAAATGGGAGAGTCTGGGGAGGACAGCCGGCAGAGTAACCCTGGCCGGGGGGACGGAGGGAGAGAAGAAAGCGCTGGAACGGTTTCTTGGCAGGGCCATGGAGCAAGGGCAGATTGCATTTTCACTTTCAGAATTTGAGAAGGCCCTTGGGGAAACCAGATATGGGGATGTGTCGTTAAAGGAGCTTTTGGAGGAATATTTTGGGGAACCTATGGTGGGGAACCAGGAGCGGAGGCAGCAGAAAAAGACCAGGGAGACGGAGTTTTGGGACGGACTGGAGTGTGAGACAGGGGCGGCGGAGGGGGAGAGGCAGTTAGGGGAGGAGAGACAGCCAGAGGAAGAAGCGTCTGGTGCGGAGAAGGAAGCAGAGAAAGATGTCAGAGCGGAGATCATTGGCTGGATTCATGAGATGCGGGAACAGAAAAGCCAGGGGTACATGGTTGTGATGAAAGAGTACCAGAAGTCCGAAGAATCCGCAAAAGAACGGATTCGGGAGATTGTCCGGTGCCTGGAAACGTGCCGGTCATTGTCAGGACGGGAAGGGGCAGACGGATACCGATGGAAGGGTGTCCGTCTGGCCGTTCTGGCGGCACAGGCCACAGGAAATCCCCATGCCTTAGACCGTCAGGCTGTCACAGGGAATCTTTTATCTTATGTCTTGTGCCGGCGTGACGGAAGTACATTTCCGGAAAATGCCAGACAGTGGAAAGAACTGTATGAGAAAAACGGAATATGGGTTGACGAGCTGTCCAGCACGGTGGCTGCATTTGGCATCCATCTGATGACGGCGGAGGGACTGCATCCGGCCTATGAGGGCTACTGGCTGAGGAGGGAACCGTGTATCATCTCTTTAGCTAATCTGGCTCATGTAAGAAGTGCTTTTGGAGAATCTGAGAAAATCTATATTGTGGAAAACGAGATGGTTTTCAGTGAACTGGCCGGGCAGCTTTCCGAGTATCCTGTCACTCTTTTGTGTACGTCCGGACAGCCAAGAACTGCCGCGTACAAGCTGATGGAGCTTTTGTGTGAAGGCTGTGAAGGGACTTCTTTTTGGTATGCCGGGGATATGGATCCGGAAGGGCTTGATATCGCACAGAGAATTTCCTCAAGCTTTCCCGGAAGGGTCCATATCTGGCGGATGAGCGTCAAAGATTATGAGAAAGCCTTGTCCCAGGAGCAGGTATCGGGTCGGAGGCTGGAAATGATGAAGAATCTGGTGCATCCTGTCCTGAAAAGGACGGCAGAGAAGATACGCCAGCAGAAGAAGGCAGGGTATCAGGAGATGCTGCTTGAGGAAATGGCAGAGGATATGAAGCAAAATAGGAGGGATCATGATGCCTGCGAATGAACAGAAATTATGGGAAGCATGGGGACAGGCAAACGGATTATATGGTTTATGGGCGGCTTCCAATCATATTAATTATTATCTGCTGTTTGTTCTGTATGCTTTGGACGGACAAAAGGAAATGACACAGAAGAAAATCTGCATTTGTACCGGGCTGACAAAACAGACCGTCAACAGTGTGATCCGCTCTTTAAGGCAGGACGGATACATTGAGCTTGCTTCCCGTGATGGAGATCGCCGGGAAAAGCAGATTATTTTAACTGAGAAGGGAATGGTTTATTCCAGGGAACTTTTATCACCTTTGCGGAAACTGGAGCATCGGGTCTTTCAGGCTATGGGAAGTGACAAGGTGCAGCAAATGGTTGATTATATCACATTGTTTAATACGGTGTTTGAGAATGAAATGAATAAGGACATTTGATGGGGGCGGATGTATATGTGGTTTTTATTTGCAATATTGTCTGCATTGTTTGCAGCGTTAACGTCTATTCTGGCCAAAATCGGGATAGAGGGTGTTAATTCAAATCTTGCCACGGCGATACGGACGGTTGTTGTTGTGATTATGTCATGGGGGATGGTATTTTTGACAAATGCGCAAAGCGGCATTATGGAGATTAGTAAAAAAAGCTGGATATTTCTGATTCTGTCCGGTCTGGCAACCGGAGCGTCCTGGCTCTGCTATTACAGGGCCTTGCAGATTGGGGATGCTTCTAAGGTGGTGCCTGTGGATAAGCTAAGTGTTGTGATTACCCTTTTATTGGCATTTCTTTTCCTTCATGAACAATTTACCATAAAGTCACTGATTGGGTGTGTATTGATCGGTGTGGGTACTTTGTTTATGGTACTATGATTTTATTGGAATGCGCATACCTTGTTGTGCAGAATTTGATGCTGTTTATAGTGATTCCGAAAGGTCCGCCTGGTCTGTTACCCGTACCCCGGAAAACGCGCTCCCGCTCCGTGAAGAACGTAGCGGACGCTAAATTCGCCGGGAAAACCACCCCGGCTCATTAAGCGCCGACGTTCTTCGAGGGTTTCCCGGGGTACGGGTAACAGACCAGGCTATGTTATCGGCTGTTTTATGGGAGTAACGCCTTCCATTAAGCTGCGGACCCTTCGGAAAAATCCTTCATTTAACAATATTGACTTATGGATAGTACTGCACGATAAGGTATATCTTTTTTACAAAATATTTATATCTGTAAGTGGCTGCCGTGTTATGAAGTGATGCGGCAGCCACTTTTTATAATTTTTTTCTTGACTTTTAGTATGCATACGGACTATACTAGATATAGTACATGTACAGACTAATATGAAAGATTAATATGAGAAGGGGCAGTGAGAACACCGCTTTATTTGAAGAATTTTTTTGCCGTGCAGGAGGTAAAGAAGAATGAAACAGACAAGTGAAGTAAAGAATTTTTTTAAGTATGTAATTCCGTCCGTATTATCCTTTGCCTTATCGGGGATTTATACGATTGTCGACGGTTTTTTTGTGGGAAACAGTATTGGCGATCTGGGGCTTTCCGCGGTGAATATCGCCTATCCAATCGTAGCTGTGATTCAGGCGCTGGGTACGGGGATTGGTATGGGCGGGGCGATTTATTATTCCATTAATAAAGCAGAAAAGAAGGAGCAGAAAGCGAAAGAATTTACGGCGGGCGCATTATGGATGCTGATGCTTTCCGGTGTGCTTCTTACAATCCTGATTTTCTTTTGGAAGGGTTATTTTCTGAAACTTTTAGGAGCAAGGGGGCGGATGCTTGATTTAGGGGAAGAATATATTGGTGTGATTGCGTTGGGGGCGGCCCTGCAGGTGATCGGTACAGGGCTGGTCCCGTTTATCCGCAATCACGGAGGTTCTTTCTATGCCATGGTTTCCATGATTGCGGGATTTGTCACCAATATGATTCTGGATTATGTGTTTGTATGGGTTCTGGAACAGGGGGTTGCAGGAGCGGCCTGGGCTACGGTGATCGGACAAGGAGTTACCATGCTCATTGCTCTGATATATTTACTGCGAAAGAAGCAGTTTACTTTGGTAATTTCTTTTTCAAAAATGGGAAAGGTGGCGGCAGCCGTCATGAAAATCGGGATTGCTCCTTTTGGCCTTGCCATGTCTCCCAATATTTCTCTGATTATTATCAACCGTTTTTCTGTTTCTTATGGCGGGGAGCCGGCAATCGCGGTCTATGCCTGTATAGCCTATGTGATCTGTATCATTTACCTGATTCTGCAGGGGGTGGGAGACGGATGCCAGCCTTTGCTCAGTCAGTGTTATGGTGCAAAGAATTGGGAGCAGTTGAAATGGGTTCGAAAGCTGGCCTATGGATTTGCGTTTGTTTTATCGGTTGCGGGCTGTGCCATGATGTATTTCGCAAGGGGAAGGCTGGGGATACTATTTGGCGCATCTGATGAAGTGAATCTGGAGATTGCCAGGATTATGCCGATTTTTCTGGTATCGGTTCCTTTTGTCGCGATACTCCGCATTACAACGGCAAGCTTCTATGCAACAGAAAAGAGTGTCTATTCTTATGTCCTGACATTTATTGAGCCGTTGTTTATGCTGGCGTTTATGTTGATTTTGCCGCCTTTGCTCGGCGGGCAGGTGATGATCTGGTGGAGTACCGTGTGGGCCAGGATTTTGTCGGCTGTGTTGGCACTGATGTTGAAGCAGCGTGCGGATGGGCGGGAGATGTCTGTCTGACAAGCACTTCCTTTGTTCTTCATGGCTTTTTATGATAGAGCAGGATTTGTACGGCATTGAATTTTAAAGTGTTTCATGATAAAATAAAACAATAGAAATACGCGGATATAAATGAGACGGTAATGAGAATTTTACAAAAATTCACAGGGCGGGCCGTTTGCATGCGGCAGGACGGAGGATGTGGAAAATATCTGAGGGGAAAGAGGAAACCAGTTCACGGGGAAAACGCACAGAGGAAATCGAAAGGGACGAAGAGGAGATAAAACAGTATGATCAGATTTCTGTTGGCGCCGATTATAGGCGGAATCATTGGATATATTACAAACGAGCTTGCAATCAAGATGCTTTTTCGCCCGAGAAGGGCTTTTTATGTTGGAAGCTGGCATGTGCCGTTTACTCCAGGCCTGATTCATCAGCAGAAGGACAGGATCGCCGCTTCCATCGGCCGGGTGATCAGTTCCCAGCTTTTAAATTCGGAGACGCTTAGGGAAACGCTTTTGTCAGAGAAGGCTTTGGAGCTGATGAGAGGAAAGATCCGTGAGACGATCGATCAGTGCGGGAAGGATACAAGGACTGTGGGCGATATTCTGGAAAGCTGTGCGGGAGCGGAGCGTCTGGAGGATTACCGGCAGGCCATTCAGGAGCGCGGAACACAATTTTTGATGGAGAGGATCAGCCGGGCCGGGATTGGGGCAAGGATTGTTCAGACGGCAATGGATGGGTTAAAGGACAAGCTGCAGACCGGAATGTTCGCCATGTTTTTGGACGATTCCATATTAAAAGGGGCGCAGGGGGCTATTGGAAAGGTAGTGGATGACATGATCTGCGAGAACGCTCCCGCCATGATCCGGAATGAGCTTGAGAAATTGGGGGATGATGTCTTGTCTATGCCTTTATGTGACGTTTATGAATTACAGAAGGCACATGTTCCGGAACTGGCGGAAGGGGCTACGGGAATATATAAGGCAGCCCTGGAACATAATCTGGATAAAATTCTCGAGGTGGTGAATATTGAGGGCATTGTGGCGGAAAGGGTCAGTTCTTTTGACGCCATGGAACTTGAGAACATGATTTTCGGAATCATGAAAAAGGAGCTGAACGCTATCGTGTATCTGGGGGCGTTGCTGGGATTTCTGATGGGATTTATCAACCTCCTTTTTTAAACAGAACCGCTTTTGGGATTTTCCCTGATATCTACTTTTCAAATTTCTTCGAATGTGATATGATGATAACCACAGAGCGAAACACGACAGGAGAAATTATATATGAATAAAAGACGTGTGTTTTTGAAGCTGAGCGGAGAGGCGCTGGCAGGGCCGAAGAAGACAGGCTTTGATGAGGATACGGTGAAAGAGGTAGCCAGGCAGGTAAAGCTTTCGGTGGATGCGGGAGTCCAGGTGGGTATTGTCATCGGCGGAGGGAATTTCTGGCGGGGGCGTACCAGCGATGCAATAGACCGGACAAAGGCAGACCAGATCGGGATGCTGGCTACCGTCATGAACTGTATTTATGTGTCAGAGATCTTCCGGAATGCAGGCATGATGACCCAGATTTTGACACCTTTTGAGTGCGGCACCATGACCAAGCCGTTTTCCAAGGATCGGGCTAACAAGTATTTTGAGAAGGGGATGGTGGTGTTTTTTGCAGGGGGAACAGGGCATCCGTATTTTTCTACGGACACAGGCATTACTTTAAGGGCGGTGGAGATGGATGCAGACTGTATCCTGCTGGCAAAGTCTATTGACGGAGTGTATGACAGCGACCCGGCGGCGAATCCGGACGCGAAGCGTTATGACAGGATCTCCATCCAGGAGGTCATTGACAAAAAACTGGCGGTGGTAGACCTGACGGCTTCCATTATGTGTCTGGAACACAAAATGCCGATGGCAGTATTTGATCTGAACGAGAAGGACAGCATTGCCAATGCAATGCAGGGAAAAATAAACGGTACGATCGTGACCGTTGAATAACAGGAGGGGAATATGCAGGAACAGTTAAAAGTGTATGAGGACAAAATGAACAAATCCCTGGAGGTGCTTTTAAGCGATTACTCTACCATCCGTGCCGGACGTGCCAACCCGCATGTGCTGGACAAGATTAAGGTGGATTATTACGGGACGCCTACGCCGATTCAGCAGGTAGGCAACATCAATATCCCGGAGGCCCGCATGATTGTGATCCAGCCCTGGGAGAAGAGCCTTTTAAAGGCCATTGAGAAGGCGATTAACATGTCGGATCTGGGGATCCATCCTACCAATGACGGCAATGTGATCCGTCTGGTATTCCCGGAGCTGACAGAGGAGCGGAGAAAGGAACTGGCCAAGGATGTGAAGAAGAGGGGCGAGAATACCAAGGTAGCGGTCCGCAACATCCGGCGGGATGCCAATGAAACTTTTAAAAAGATGGAAAAGACAGGAGAAATGTCGGAAGACGATCTGAAGCTCGCCACGGAGAAGATTCAGAAGATCACGGATAAGATGATCGAGAAGATCGATGGGGCTGTGGAGAATAAGACCAAGGAGATTATGACCGTATAGAAGGCGGCCGAACCATTGAAGTTTTTGGATTGCGGTAAAAATAGGAGACAAGAGGGGGACAGGGGTATTTTCCTGTCCTACTCTTTTGAATAGGGAAATGTAAGCGGATTATGGCGGGAAAAGCCGCAGGGAGGTGCAGGATGGAACAGAATTTGGAGGGAATGGTGATCCCAAGGCATGTGGCTCTGATTCTGGACGGCAACGGCAGATGGGCGAAAAAGAGGGGGCTTCCCCGTACCATGGGACACAAGGAAGGCTGTGTGACGGTAGAGAAGACCGTGGAGATTGCGGCGCGGATGGGGATCGAGTACCTGACGGTGTATGGATTTTCCACAGAGAACTGGAAGCGTTCTTCCGAAGAGGTGGGGGCGCTGATGCAGTTGTTCCGTTACTACATGGTCCGCCTTTTAAAAATTGCCTCTGCCAATAACGTGCGGGTAAAGATGATCGGGGACCGGAACCGTTTTGATAAAGATATTATCGAGGGGATCAACCGTCTGGAAAGGGAGACAAAAGACAATACGGGGCTGACGTTTGTGATTGCGGTGAATTACGGCGGACGGGACGAGATCACCCGGGCAGTGAGGCGGATGGCACAGGATTGCGCGTCTGGAATCCTTAAGGCGGACGCGATTACGGAAGAGACGGTCAGTTCCTATCTGGATACGGCACAAATGCCGGACCCGGATCTTTTGATCCGTACCAGCGGGGAGATCCGGCTGTCTAATTATCTTCTGTGGCAGCTTGCCTATACGGAGATTTTTGTGACGGATTGTTTGTGGCCGGATTTTAATAAGGAGGAATTGGAAAAGGCAATTCTTGCGTATAATAAACGGGAGCGGAGATTTGGCGGGGTGAAGTAGGGGAGATTATTGTCCTGGTTGTCAGTTCTGTCTGTTTGGGCGAATGCGGAAGGGGATGGCCCGGACAGAAAAAGGAGGGGTCTGGAATGTTTGGAAAACGTCTGGTTAGCGGTATTATTTTAGTGATTCTTGCCATTGTGATCGTAGGGAAAGGCGGAGTGCTTCTCTATGTGACGGCCGGGATGATCTCACTGATAGGATTGTTTGAGCTGTACCGGGTGATGAAGATTGAGAAAAATCCTCTGGGAGCGGTGGGGTATCTGACGGCGGCGGCATATTACGGCCTGGTCTGGTATGAAGGGCAGCAGTATGTGATACTGATGGCGATCGCGGCGCTGATGGTGTTAATGGGAATCTATGTGTTTACCTTTCCCAAATACAGGACAGAGGAAGTAACCGTGGCGTTTTTCGGCGTGTTTTATGCGGCAGTGATGCTCTCCTATCTCTATCAGGTCCGTGCCATGGCAGACGGGATCTATCTGGTGTGGCTGATCTTTTTCAGCTCCTGGGGGTGTGATACCTGTGCCTATTGTGTGGGAATGCTTATAGGCAGGCATAAGCTGGTGCCGGTTTTGAGCCCGAAAAAAACCATAGAAGGGGCAGTAGGAGGAGTGGCGGGAGCGGCCCTTTTGGGTTATCTTTTTGCCTGTGTATACGGAGGCAGGATGCTGGAGGTAGGAAATCCCCGGGTGGCCTGCGCAATTGCCTGCGCCATAGCGGCGGTCATTTCCCAGGTGGGCGATCTGGCGGCTTCGGCCATAAAAAGGAATCATGACATCAAGGATTATGGCCATCTGATTCCGGGACACGGGGGAATTTTGGACCGGTTTGACAGTATGTTGTTTACGGCGCCGGCCATTTACTTTGCGGTGACGTTTTTAAGGTGAGAAAACACATTCATTTGGCAAGTGAATATGCCCGTGAGTATGGCAGGCCTGTGTCAGGGAGGAGAATACTTGTGAAAAAAATAGCGATATTAGGGTCTACAGGTTCCATCGGAACACAGACTCTGGAGGTTGTGGAGAAGAATCAGGATCTGCAGGTGACTGCCCTGGCGGCAGGGGGCAATGTGCGTTTGATGGAGCAGCAGATCCGAAAGTTCCGTCCTGCGCTTGCCTGTATGGGAGACGAGGAAAAAGCAAAGGAACTTCGCCGGTTGACAGCGGATCTGGACGTGCGGGTCACGGCCGGCATGGAGGGGCTTTTGGAAGTGGCCACGGAACCGCGGTCAGAGATCCTGGTTACGGCTATTGTGGGGATGATCGGAATCCGCCCGACCATCGCTGCCATGGAAGCGGGGAAGGATATTGCTCTTGCCAATAAGGAAACATTGGTTACGGCCGGGCATATCATTATGCCTTTGGCAGAAGAGAAAGGCGTGAAGATCCTGCCGGTGGACAGTGAGCACAGCGCTGTTTTCCAATGCCTGAACGGGGAGGATAAGAGGGCTGTACACAAGATCCTTTTGACGGCTTCCGGCGGGCCTTTCCGGGGATGGACCAGGGAAATGCTTGCCAAAGTTCAGGTGGAGGACGCCTTAAAGCACCCTAACTGGAGTATGGGGAGGAAGATTACCATTGATTCTTCTACCATGGTCAATAAGGGGCTGGAGGTGATGGAGGCCAAATGGCTGTTTGGAGTGGAGATGGACCAGATCCAGGTGGTGGTACAGCCTCAGAGCGTGATCCATTCTATGGTGGAGTTTGAGGATGGGGCAGTGATGGCACAGCTTGGGGTTCCGGATATGAAGCTGCCGATCCAGTACGCCCTTTATTACCCGGAGAGAAGATTTTTGCCGGGAGAACGGCTGGATTTCGCAAAATTGGGGAATATTTCTTTTGAGGAGCCGGATTCTAAGGTGTTTCGGGGACTTTTTCTGGCCTATGAGGCAGGAAGGAAGGGAGGAACCCTCCCGGTGGTATATAACGCGGCCAATGAATATGCGGTGGCTAAATTTTTGCAGAGAGAGATTTCCTATCTGTCTATAACCGAGATGATCGAGAAGGCTATGGAGCATCATCGTGTGATTTTGCAGCCGGGGGTGGAGGAAATCCTGGCTGCGGAGCAGGAGACTTATACCTTTTTAGAAAGCAGGTGGTAATTTGTTCTATATTCTGGCAGGGGTACTGCTGTTTGGTGTGATCGTACTCATACATGAGTTCGGGCATTTTCTGTTTGCCAAGCTGGGAGGAATCGGGGTGGTGGAATTTTCCATCGGCATGGGTCCCAGGATTTGCAGCTTTGTGCGGGGAGAAACCAGATATTCTGTTAAATGCCTGCCTTTTGGCGGTTCCTGTATGATGGTAGGAGAAGATGCAGAAAATCCGGATCCGGCTGCTTTTAACAACAAACCGGTATGGACCCGGATATTGGTAATTGCGGCAGGGCCGGTTTTTAATCTGATCCTTGCTTTTTTATGTGCCATGGTGATCGTGGCCCAGGTAGGGCGCGACATGCCGGTGCTGTACGAGGTAGTGGAAGGGTCTCCTGCCTTCACGGCGGGGCTGCAGCCGGGAGATTTATTGACAAAAATCAATAACAGGAAGATTTTTTCCCGAAGGGATGTTTCTTTATATCTCATGTCCCACCCGGGGGAGGCCCTGACCGTGCATTATGAGCGGACTGAAAACGGGCAGACATCGGACTATGTGACAAGGCTGGTGCCGGAATTCAATGAGGAGTACCAGGCTTATATGATGGGAGTCAGTTTTCTGGGAAATTATAAAAAGGCGGAAAATCCCATTGAATTCTTAAACGACAGCCTCTATGAGGTGAAATATTGCGTGGTTACTACGATCGACGGGCTTCGGATGCTGTTTCAGGGGAAGATGAAGGTGCAGGATTCCATCACAGGGCCTGTGGGAATCGTCAGTATGGTAGGAGAGACCATCGAGGAAGGGCAGAGAGGCGGCGCGGCGGTGCTGTTGAATGTAGTTGCCACCTGGGGCCTGCTGCTTAGTTCCACGCTTGGAATTATGAACCTGCTGCCTATTCCGGCCCTGGACGGAGGGAGGCTTTTGTTTCTCCTGATTGAGCTTTTGCGGGGCAGGCCGGTGGATCCGGAAAAAGAAGGGATGGTCCATGCGGCGGGGATGATGTTTTTGATGCTGGTGATGGTATTGGTGCTGTTTAATGATATTCGCAAGCTGATTTAAATTTTCAGAGAAAGCAGGATGGAGGGGAGGATACCATGAATCGAATGAAAACAAAGGAAGTACGGATCGGAAATCAGGTAATCGGAGGGGAGAACCCGATTTTGATTCAATCCATGTGCAACACGAGGACACAAGATGTAAAAGCTACGGTGGAGCAGATCCTAAGGCTGGAGCGGGCCGGATGCGAGATCATCCGGGTGGCGGTGCCTGACATGGAAGCAGCAAAGAGCTTAGGGCAGATCAAGAAGCAGATCCATATTCCTCTGGTTGCGGATATTCACTTTGACTATCGTCTTGCGATTGCGGCCATCGAAAACGGGGCGGATAAGATTCGTATTAATCCGGGGAATATCGGTTCCCAGGAGAGGGTGCAGGCTGTGGTGGACAAAGCGAAGGAATATGGAATTCCTATCCGCATCGGAGTCAACAGCGGCTCCCTGGAAAAACCGCTGATCGAAAAATATGGCGGGGTGACGGCAGAGGGGATTGTGGAAAGCGCTTTGGATAAGGTGGCCTGGGTGGAGCAGATGGGGTATGACAACCTAGTGATCAGCATCAAATCTTCAGATGTGATGATGTGCGTCCATGCCCATGAGGTGATCCGGGAAAAGACAGAATATCCTCTTCATGTGGGGATTACGGAATCAGGAACCATTACCTCTGGAAATATAAAATCGGCGGTAGGGCTGGGACTGATTCTGAACCAGGGGATCGGAGATACGATAAGGGTGTCTCTGACCGGGGATCCAGTGGAAGAGATCAAATCGGCAAAACTGATTCTGCGGACACTGGGGCTTCGCAAAGGCGGGATCGAGGTGGTTTCCTGCCCTACCTGCGGCCGGACCAGGATCGACCTGATCAGGCTGGCAGGCCAGGTGGAAAATATGGTGGCGGAATTTGACTGCCTGAATTTGAAAGTAGCGGTGATGGGGTGTGTGGTCAACGGTCCGGGAGAAGCTAAGGAGGCGGATCTGGGGATTGCAGGAGGTATTGGGGAAGGGCTTTTGATCCGTCATGGCGAGGTGGTGAAGAAGCTGCCGGAGGAGGAACTGCTGCCTGCCCTTCGGGAAGAGCTGATGAAAATAGCCGGAAAGTAAAGAGTAAAACAAACTGTCAGGAACATACGGAATAGAGGCGAAGATGAAGGGATTTTTGGAGGTGTTTCCAGGGTTGCATATGACGGAGCAGATGACGGAGCTTCTGGGCCTGGTGGAAGTGGAGAAGGTTTCCATGAGCCGGGACAGGAGCCTGCTTCGCGTGTTTATGGTGAGTCCCCGGCTGATCCACAAAAAAAATATTATGGATCTGGAAAAAGGAATACGTGACCAGCTATTTCCGGGAAAACGTCTGCAGATCAAAATATTTGAAAAATATAAGCTTTCGGGCCAGTATACGCCGGAAAAGCTTTTAAAAGCTTACCGGGACAGCCTTCTCATGGAGCTGAAACACTATAGCATCGTGGAATATAGTATGTTCCGAAAGGCAGAGTTTTCTTTTCCCAAACAAGACGAGATGCGGATGACCATTGAGGACACCATGGTCAACAAAGAAAAAGCAGGGGAACTGAAACGAATTTTGGAAAAGGTATTTCATGAGCGGTGTGGTCTTCCGGTGGAGATCATTTTTGATTATGTAGAGCCGGTGCGGGCAAAGGCGTCCATAGAGAGGGAAATTTATGCCAGACAGGAGGCGGAAAAGATGGCCGCTAAGGTGGCGCCTGTTCTTGGGCTGCGTCTGGCCGGCCAGGAGGGAATGAGGAAGGAAGCCGGCCGGTCAGGGCAGGAGATACCTTGGGAAGACCAGGCGATCGCTGACATGGGAGATGGCGCCAAAGTTGCCCGTCCGGGAAGCGCTTATTTAGGACATACCGGAATGGATGGCGGAAACGGCGAATGGGCGGCAGGCGGCATGGTGGAATTGTATGACGGCCAGAGAAAGCCCGGGGACGCTTATTCCGGAAAGAATGAAATGGATATCCAAAATAACCGGGTTGGGTCCGGCGCTTCTGGCATGGCCGGGAAAAATGGCGGAGGAGCGGAGAAAACAGGTTCAGGGAATATCGGCTCAGGAAATACCGCCAATCATTCGGACGGGGGATTGAAGGGCGGAAGAAAGGGCGGATTTAAGAAAGGCGACTGGAGCACGGGAGGGTACCGTAAAAAGTCGGATAATCCGGAAGTGCTTTATGGAAGAGATTTTGAAGATGATTTTATTGACATTGATAAGATAGAGGGCGAGGTAGGGGAGATAACGGTCCGGGGAAAGATTTTAGACCGGGACAGCCGCCTGCTGCGCAGCGGGAAGACTATTTTTATCTTTCATCTGACGGATTTTACGGATACCATTACGGTGAAAATGTTTGCGGACGAATCGTCGCTGGAGGATATGGACAAGGCTACAAAGGCAGGAAGTTTTATACGCCTTCGGGGGATGACGACCATCGATCGTTTTGACGGGGAGCTTTCCATCGGCTCGGTGAGGGGAATCAAAAAGTATGAGGATTTTACCGGCAAACGGGTTGACAACAGTCCGGTAAAACGGGTGGAACTTCACTGTCATACGAAGATGAGCGATATGGACGGGGTGTCCGAGGTGAAGGATATCGTGAAGCGTGCCAAATCCTGGGGGATGCCGGCCATCGCCGTGACGGACCATGGCTGCGTCCAGTCTTTTCCGGACGCCAGCCATGCCCTTGACAAAGGAGATGATTTTAAGATTCTTTACGGGGTGGAGGGATATCTGGTAGACGACAGGAAGGAGCTGGTGGATAATTCCCGGGGACAGACCTTTTCTGATTCTTTTGTGGTGTTTGATATCGAGACTACCGGCTTCAGCCCGGAGAAAAATCAGATTATCGAGATCGGCGCGGTAAAAGTAAAAGACGGTGTGATTACGGACAGGTTCAGCACCTTTGTAAATCCTGATGTGCCGATTCCATATGAGATTGAACAGCTTACAGGAATCAATGACAATATGGTGCTGTCTTCTCCGAAGATTGAGGAGGTATTGCCGGAATTTCTGAAATTTTGCGACGAGTGCGTGCTTGTGGCCCACAACGCTTCTTTTGACGTGAGCTTTATTTCCTGCCAGGCTAAGAGGCTGGGGATTCCTTTTGTTCCGACAGTTCTGGATACGGTGGCCATGGCCAGGCATCTTTTGCCGAACCTGAACCGTTTTAAGCTGGATACGGTGGCGAAGGCGCTGAACATTTCCCTGGAAAACCATCATCGCGCGGTAGACGACGCAGGGGCCACTGCAGAGATATTCGTAAAGTTTGTAGAAATGCTGCGGGCCAGGGATGTGGAAAATCTCGATCAGTTAAACGGTATGAGTGCGTTAAGCCCGGATATGGTAAAAAAGCTGCCTACCTATCATGTGATCATCCTTGCAAAGAACGAGGTGGGGCGGACCAATTTGTACCGGCTGGTGTCCTGGTCCCATATTGACTATTTTGCCAAGAGACCCAGGATTCCCAAGAGTGTGCTGGACCAATACCGGGAGGGGCTGATCATTGGCTCGGCCTGTGAGGCGGGGGAGCTGTATCAAGCCCTGCTTCGGGGACTTCCGGAAGCAGAGCTGATGAAGATTGCCGGATTTTATGATTATCTGGAGATCCAGCCATTGGGGAACAATGAATTTATGCTGCGGGACGAGAAAAGCACGGTAAAATCCCAGGAGGATCTAAAGGAGCTGAACAGGAGGATCATCCGGATGGGAGACGCCCTGGGAAAGCCGGTCTGCGCTACCTGTGACGTGCATTTTCTCAATCCGGAGGACGAGGTGTACAGGCGTATTTTGATGGCAGGGCAGAATTTCAGTGATGCGGACAGACAGGCGCCTTTATATCTGCGGACTACGGAGGAAATGCTGAAAGAGTTTGAATATCTAGGGCCGGACAAGGCGGAGGAGGTGGTCATCACCAATACCCGGAAAATCGCGGATATGTGTGACCGGATTGCTCCGGTACGGCCGGACAAGTGTCCGCCGGTGATTGAAGACTCGGACGAGACATTGCGGAAGATCTGTTATGACCGCGCTTATGAGATGTATGGAAAAAACCTGCCGGAGATTGTGGTGGAGCGGCTGGAGAGGGAGCTGAATTCTATTATTTCCAATGGATTTGCCGTCATGTATATCATTGCCCAGAAGTTGGTGTGGAAGTCCAATGAGGACGGATACCTGGTGGGTTCCAGGGGATCGGTGGGTTCTTCCTTTGTGGCTACCATGTCGGGAATTACGGAAGTAAATCCTTTAAGCCCTCATTATTACTGCCCGCACTGCCATTTTAATGATTTTGATTCGGAGGAGGTCAGGAAATTCGGCGGAATGGCCGGATGTGACATGCCGGACCGGGAGTGCCCCAAATGCGGGACACCGCTCATGAAGGCGGGATTTGATATTCCTTTTGAGACTTTTTTAGGGTTTAAGGGAGATAAGGAGCCGGATATCGACCTGAATTTTTCCGGGGAATATCAGAGCAAGGCCCATGATTACACAGAAGTGATCTTCGGCAAAGGGCAGACCTTTCGGGCAGGGACGATCGGCACCCTGGCGGATAAGACGGCATTTGGCTATGTGAAGCGGTATTATGAGGAGAGGGGCGTTCACAAAAGAAATTGTGAGATTGACCGGATCGTGCAGGGATGCGTGGGAGTGAGGAGGACGACCGGGCAGCATCCGGGCGGTATTGTGGTACTGCCGATCGGGGAGGAGATCTACTCTTTTACGCCGGTGCAGCGGCCTGCTAACGATATGGAAACAAAGACCATCACCACTCATTTTGACTACCATTCCATTGACCATAACCTCTTAAAGCTTGACATTCTGGGACATGATGACCCGACTATGATACGGATGCTGCAGGATCTGACAGGGCTGGATCCGGTAAAGGATATCCCTCTTGATTCACCGGAGGTTATGTCGCTGTTTCAGAATACATCAGCCCTGGGGATAACTCCGGACGATATCGGAGGGTGTCAGTTAGGGGCTCTCGGGATTCCGGAATTTGGGACGGATTTTGCCATGCAGATGTTGATAGACGCCCAGCCCAAATATTTTTCCGATCTGGTGCGGATCGCAGGGCTGGCCCATGGGACGGACGTGTGGCTGGGGAATGCCAAGGACCTGATCTTAAGCGGGCAGGCGACGATCCAGACGGCAATCTGCTGCCGGGATGATATCATGGTTTATCTGATCCAGCAGGGATTGGAGGAGGGGCTTTCTTTCACGATCATGGAGAGTGTCCGGAAGGGCAAGGGCTTGAAGCCGGAATGGATCGAGGAGATGAAAAAGCATGATGTCCCCGGTTGGTATATTGATTCCTGCCTGAAGATCAAGTATATGTTCCCCAAGGCCCATGCCGCGGCCTATGTGATGATGGCGTGGCGGGTGGCTTACTGTAAAGTGTTTCATCCTCTGGCATATTATGCGGCATTTTTCAGTATCCGCGCCAATGGATTTTCTTATGAGCTGATGTGCCAGGGGCGGGACCGTCTGGAGTATCATCTGGCAGATTATCGGAAACGGGCGGACAGTCTTTCCAAAAAGGAACAGGATACCTTGCGGGACATGAGGATTGTCCAGGAAATGTATGCCAGAGGGTATGAGTTCATGCCGATCGATATTTATCGGGCAAGGGCCCACCATTTCCAGATCATTGACGGAAAACTGATGCCCTCCTTTGGGAGCATTGACGGCATGGGGGACAGGGCGGCGGAAGGGCTGGAGGAAGCTGCGGCAGAGGGGCAGTTCTTATCCAGGGAAGACTTCAGGAACCGGGCGAAGATCAGTAAGAACCTGACAGATCTGATGGCGGATATGGGGCTTTTGGGCGACTTGCCGGAGAGCAATCAGTTGTCGCTGTTTGATTTTGGGTGAAAAGGTAATATAATTCATATTTTAAAGGCACACAGATAAGTATGCTGAGTATTACAGGACAGACGTGGCCACCCTCCCCTGTAGAGGGGAGGGTGGCAAAGAAACAGATTCTATCTTAATTTAAACATAAATTGCGTCAGGATAATGGTGTTTTGGATATTATCCGTCACAATATCTTTCTATGGCTTTTACCGGACAATTTTCGAAACAATTTCCGCACTGCAGGCAATTATTTTGCCGTATGGCATAAGGTGCCGGAGCGCCTGGGTCAACTGCTTTTTGCGGACAGACTTTTGCGCATTTTCCACAGCCAATACAGGCATCGGTAATCTTGTATCCTTTGGGTTTGAGGACCGCATCGCCTACCATAAAATATTCCCTTGTAATGGGTCTGGTGGACAGACAGAAATATTCAATTGTATAGTCTTTTATAACAAAAATTGTATCGATATTCTTACTTTCGCCCGGATATACATTTTCCAGATACGGCTGTTCCTGATACAGAATATCCCTCCATTTGACCTGTTCATCTTCCGGCACTTCCACAGCTTTTCCCGACACCCGGATCGTTTCCTTGTATCTGGTGTAGCCGGCTATCTGCACCCTGCCGTCCGCATAGAGCTGTCTGGCAAATGGTTTTCCTCTTGCTGTCAGAAAGTATATATCCGTTCCTTCATAGTGGATTGCGCTGATGTTCCTGACCTGCGGAGCGCCGTATTCATCAACGGTAGCAAAATTCAGCACACCCACATATCCCAGCTTTTTTATACAGGTTTCAACATCCATTTTATGCTCCTTATTTCTCTTTTTTCGGTTCGATCAGACCGCTTTCTTCTGTTGCCCAGCACTGTGGATCGTTCCCATAAAAATCCCCACAGGTTCCCTTTGCCACGGCAGGACATCCTCTGCACCATGATAGCAGCTTGCACCTTGAACATTTGCCGAATTTTTCATAATCGCGATATTGTTCCATGCCTGTAACCCACACATCAGCGATGCGGTCTTCAAAGACATTTCCAACCTTACTGTCTGCCACCCTGCGGCAGGCATAGATCTCTCCGGAGGGTAAGATCGTCAGATGACAGTTTCCACAATTGCAGCCGCCATAAATCATTCCGTTTTTTGCATTTTCCGGGATTTTGAATTCCCTGTTTTCGTATTCATACAGCGTCCACAGGTGATCCTTCTTGTTAAAATATGTCTGGCATCCTTCCGCTTCATATTCCTTGAATTTTTTATCACATATGGCAAGCAGTTCCCTGTATTCCTGTGCCGACATGCCGGCGTCCAGTTCGCCGCCGCTTGGCACATATCTTGAAAAAGCAAAAACATCCGCTCCCGCGGCAACTGCTGCGTCTATGATTCCCGGCACTTCCATACGGTTTGTCCTGGAAACGGTAGTCATGATGACACTTCGTATTCCTGCCTTTTTGATACAGGCAATTTTCTCAAGTGTGCAGTCATACGAGCCGGGCTTTCTAAACCAGTCATGTGTCTGGCGGAGACCGTCCAGAGAAAGCTGATACTTCTCACAGCCGTACCATTTCAATTCCCGGCATACCTGCTCATTCAGATGAAACGGGTTTCCAAGAATTGTAAATCGGATGCCATGCCCGTGCATGAGCTTTAAAAGCTTCCAGAAATCAGGATGCAGAATCGGATCACCGCCGGTAATGTAAAAATATGGGGTCCGCCCATAGACTTTACAGAAATCCAGACAATTATAGAAGGTATCTCCCATCTGTTTCCATGTCATGGATAACAGGCAGCCATGATCTCCGGATGAAAAAATGTAGCAGTGTTTGCACCGCTGGTCACATTCATCTGTGATATGCCATTGAAATGAAAAATAAGGCTTCATCTTTTTTATCGTTCCTCCAACTATCTATCAAAAAAGCTTTATAGCTGTTTTATTCGAATGAGTCCCCCAAAAGTTCTATACAGCCGGGGGACTCGCCATAGAATAGGGATAGCCCTATCTGCTGTATGGCCAAACAGGAAATCTTTATAAAATACTTTTCCTATTTGTCGCCAGCGCCGCAGGCGGAACCGCAGGCCGCGGGCTTCTCTTCTGGCTTGTCGCCAGCGCCGCAGGCAGAACCGCAGGCCGCGGGCTTCTCTTCCGGTTTGTCGCCAGCGCCGCAGGCAGAACCGCAGGCCGCAGGCTTCTCTTCTGGTTTGTCGCCAGCGCCGCAGGCAGAACCGCAGGCCGCGGGCTTCTCTTCTGGTTTGTCAGATGCGCCGCAGGCGCTTCCTGCAGTATTCTTGTTCCAATCAGCTATGTTTGATAATGCCATTTCTTTATGCCTCCTTTATGAATTTGTTTCAGCCGGCACAATTGCCTTCTGTAATATTGATTATATCGGTCTGCCGGCATTCAGCAAGTACGCACTTTTGAGTAACCTGGGTTACTTTTTGGTAACGTTTGGGCAAATACGCAGTTTTTGGCATATAAAGCACAATAAAATTAAAATTTATGAATGTTTTATGAATGTTCTTTATGCCGTGTTGACAGAAAAAATATATAATATTATAATTAATATATTACATTCATTTTTGAATGTAGCAATCATTAAAAGCGGAGGAATAATATATATGAGAAGGAAAGAAGATTTACCGGAATGTGCCGTGGCAACTACCGTCAGCATGATTGGAAATAAATGGAAGCTTCTTATTATACGCAACCTTATATCCCGTTCATGGCGGTTCAATGAGCTTCAACGGGATCTGAAAGGTATCAGCCAGAAAGTTCTGACTGACAGCCTGCGTTCGATGGAAGCAGACGGAATTATCACAAGGACTGTCTATCCGGAGGTTCCGCCCAGAGTGGAATATGCTTTGAATGAACTTGGAAAATCTCTATGCCCTGTTATAGATGAAATGAAAAAATGGGGGCTCATGTATAAGGAACTTGCTGAATAAAGCAAAAAAGACGGTCGGCAAAGATCTTGCCATATTATAAAACAAAATCCATCAGGAAAGAAGGTTCAGCCATGGAAAAGATTATCCCTGAAAAATTCCTGCCAACACATATTGTAGCCGCGGCCGGTGTTGTACAAAACAAAAAAGGAGAGATTTTACTTGTGAATACTTATCAGGATTCCTGGGTTCTTCCGGGCGGTGAAGTCGAAGTGGGAGAGAATTTGGTCGATGCTGTAATGAGGGAGATTTTTGAGGAATCCGGTATTTGTGTGGAGGTGGGAGAACTGTTTTGTATTTCTTCCAATACCGGAAAATATCCGGGTTATGACGGTGTTAAGGAAGTACCGACAAAAGTTATTTTCGATTTCATCTGCACGGAAAAATCCGGCACTTTGAGAGGTTCCAATGAAAACCCGGAATCCGCATGGGTTCCAAAAGAGAAAGTTCCGGACATGATAAAGGCTCCTTCCAACAGGGAACGGTTCAGGGCTTTTCTGGAATATTCCGGCAGGCCCGTCTATCTGGAATACGTTACAAAACCGGGATTTGAGTTAAAGACAAAGAGAAGCTTTTGATTTTTTGCGGGATGCCTTGTATAATGAGAAGTGTACATTAGAATTTGAGGTGATATTGGGTGAAACGTTGCATTGCAGTAACCGGTATAGTCAGGCATATTTAAAAAATTTTGGAGGTTATAATATGACTATATCGGAAAATAAAATATATCCCCGTACAGGTGATACGGAAACTGTTTATCTGAAAAATGTAATTATGAATCCGGATATAGAGATTGGTGATTATACAATATATAACGATTTTGTTCACAATCCATGCGATTTCCAAAAGAATAATGTGCTGTACCATTACCCGGTCAACCATAACCGGCTTTTGATGGGAAAGTTCTGTTCGATTGCCTGTGGTGCAAAATTTATATTCACAAGCGCAAATCACTCTCTGAAATCTTTATCGACTTATCCGTTCCCTATCTTTTTTGAAGAATGGGAATTGGATGTGAAAAATATTACGGACGCATGGGACAACAAGGGTGATATTATCATTGGCAATGATGTATGGATTGGTTATGAAGCTGTAATTCTTTCCGGAGTAACGATTGGGGATGGAGCAATCATCGGAACCCGTGCGGTGGTTACAAAGGACATACCGCCATATACAATTGTGGGTGGTGTGCCGGCAAAGCTTATCCGTAAGCGGTTTGATGATGCGCTTATTGCAAGGCTGCTGGAACTGAAATGGTGGGATTGGCCAGAAGAACGAATTAAGGCTAATCTTGAAACCATACAGTCCGGCCGAATTGATGAATTAATTTGAATATCATGGATGAATGGTTTCTGCGTGTTTGAAGCAGAAGGATTACCGTTGTTTTGCGGGCAAAAGGGAAGGAGGAAAAATCAGTCGCAAACAGCCCGCCATACGGATATGTAACAAGCCGGAGGATAAAAACCTCTGGCTTGTTGATGCAGAAGCGGCAGAGGAGGGTTGTTTATATGTATAAGGATAATATAGAAATGCTTAAGGATACCCTGCGGATATTAAAACAGGGAAGCTATGAGATAAACGGAAGGACTGTGAATCTAAAGTTGTCGAAAAAGGCAATGGAGACAATTCATGTCCTGCTTCCAGAGAATGTACAGGATATCTGCAGCCGCACGGATTTTAAAAGAGTCCATGTAATAGGCAGATGCGGTTATGGATGCGAAAACATGGATTCTTTTGCTGCCGCGAGACAGCAATATGAACAATTCAGTTATATGTTTTGGAAGGAGGCAAAGCCTGTACTTGTCCTGAATCTTGCAAATCCCGTGCATCCGGGAGGCGGCGTCCGCCGTGGCGCAAGAGCGCAGGAGGAAGATCTTTGCAGAAAAAGCTCACTTTTGCTGTCGCTGGAAAGTGAGCATGCGGCAGAATACTATGCATATAACAGGAAACTGGATTCATACATGGGTTCGGACGCCATGATGTTTACGCCGGAGGTGGAAATCATCCGGGATGAGGACGGAAATCTTTTGGAGAAAACCGTAATCGTCGCCGTACTCACCTGTGCTGCTCCGATGATCACGCAGGGCAGGGAGGGGATGAGCGAGGACGAGTATCAGGACATGTTTTATAACAGGATCATGGGAATGCTGAAATGCGCCGCCTATTTCGGATACAAGAATCTTGTCCTTGGCGCGTGGGGGTGCGGAGCTTTTGGCAATGACGCGCATGTGGTTTCTGATCTGTTCTATAAGGCTCTGAAGAATATGAGGTTCAACGGAATGGGTGAAAAGGACTTTTTTAAAAGGATTGATTTCGCCGTTCTTGATGAGACGGATGATCTGTATAACTTCAAAGAATTTTATCGCAATTTTACTAATGAAAATTATTATAAGGATGAAAACCAAAAGGAAATGGATGACGCGATGCAGAGAATTGAGAAAGCCGAAGTTTATCTTGATAAAATCAGAGGAAGTCTTTTTGGCGGGGCAGTAGGTGATGCATTGGGATATCCGGTGGAATTTCTCGATGAAGAGAGAATTTTTTCCGAATACGGCAGCAAGGGCATAAGAGAATACGAGCTTGACAGTGCAAGTAAAAAGGCGCTCATCTCGGATGACACACAGATGGCCCTGTTTACGGCAAACGGCATTCTGGTAGCAAACACCAGGGTTGCCATGCGGGGAATCGGCGGCATTCCACACGACTATATTATAATGTCATACCAGGACTGGCTGCGAACACAGGAGATGACTTTTGAAGAGAGCAGAAAGCAGCCCCGCGGCTATATGAAAGGATGCATCTCGTGGCTGGCGGATGTCCCGGAATTATACAGCCGCAGGGCGCCGGGGAATACGTGCCTGTCCGCATTACGTCAGTATAAGAATGATGAGATTCCTCAAAATAACAGCAAGGGCTGTGGCGGCATCATGCGGGTTGCTCCGCTTGCGTTGAAAAATTATCCATATACCCAGATAAAGAAGATTGATCGGGAAGGAGCAGAGATTGCAATGCTTACGCACAGGCATTCTTTAGGGTATATGCCTGCGGCAGTCCTTGTGCATATCATCAATCGCATTGTTTACTCGAATCAGCAGAGCCTGAAGGAGATCGTTATTGAGGCACGGGATACGGCAGCAGATATTTTTGCAGGCGACGGTTACTTAAAGAAACTGACAGAGATTATCAATCTTGCCGTCCGTCTTTCGGAAAACGGCGAAAGTGATATTGATAACATTCATCAAATCGGCGAAGGCTGGGTTGCTGAAGAAACACTTGGCATTGCAATTTATTGCTCGCTGCGGCATCAGGATGATTTTTCCGCCGGAGTGGCTGCCGCTGTAAATCATGGGGGAGACAGCGATTCGACAGGAGCAGTAACGGGAAATATTCTTGGTGCGTTAATCGGATATGAGGCAATAGAGGAGAAGTGGAAAAACAATCTTGAGCTTGCAGACGTTATTCTGGAGATGGCGGACGATTTGTGTCACGGCTGCCAGATGAGCGAATACAGCTACTATGAAGATCCGGACTGGATCAGAAAATATATGGATATGCGGTGGAAAGACGAGGAACTTAAGCCAGTGGGCAAGACTGCATTTGTCATAGTCAAGGGAGATATCACAAAAAATCATGGTGTTCAGGCGATTGTAAACGCTGCTAACACAAGCCTGCTTGGAGGCGGAGGCGTTGACGGAGCGATTCATCGTGCCGCCGGTCCGGAGCTTTTGGCGGAATGTCGTCTGCTGAGCGGATGTGAAACCGGCAAGGCAAAGCTCACAAAAGCATACCGGCTGCCTTGTGAGTATGTGATACATACACCCGGACCACGCTGGAACGGCGGAAAACCAAAGGAGCATAAACTTCTTGCATCCTGCTATCAGTCTTGTATGGAGCTGGCTGTCAGGAACGGAATACGGAGCATTGCTTTCCCTTCCATATCTACAGGCATTTATCGTTTTCCGGTGGATGAAGCGGCTAAAATTGCCGTCAGCACAGTAAAAAAATTTGTTGCAGACCATCCGGGGGCGGTGGATGTCATAAAATGGGTGCTTTTTGATGATATAACATTTGCAGCTTACGAAAAGGAACTGGAGCGGTGGGAGATGTCCGAAATTGTTTCTTCACCGGTATTTGACGCCGTGAACCGTACACTGTATGACGGCGGGATGTGAGTCATAGATATGCATACCGGATGTGGGTATGCTGCTGCGGATATGCTGTGTTTGTGGGTAGGCTGAAGGAGCTTCCTGAGGGTAGGAGGCTGTCTAATGCCGAAGGGTACGGATTGGGCTGCACGGATGTCTGACAGATAGTGGCCATCTGCTCAATGCATGCACGGCAGAATCAGAAGATGTAACCGGATATCAACTTTTTGTCAGATGCCTTTCTGGCCAGACAATTGTTGAGAGTGAGAACAGACAGACGTTTTCTTCAGGAATTTCTTTCGGCAATGGAAAAATCAGAAGAAGAGATCGTTTTGGTCAAGGATGGCGGCTATGACGGACAGGACAACATTGCGATTGAGAAATATGAGAAGCATGTTAAATTGGCAATAACGGCGCTGACAGGCAGGGAAGAGCCGGATGCGCCGGCTGATTTTGAATTTAATGAGGAAGGAATCTGCCTGCTGAAGTGTGCAATATTTATTATTTCAAAAAATGGATCGAACAGAACGAACAGTCAAAGATGCATGAAGGGAGAGAAATTCCGTAATCTGCCAAAATTGAGAAATGGAATAGACGCATTAAATTTCAGGAAGGTTCTTTCTGCACTTTGGGTATTCGTATATTCTCAGATTTTGTTACAAGCCGCCAAATTCACTTTGTAAAGCAAAATGAGAATAACGGAGTTACCCAAATATCAGAAAGAACCTTTAGGAAACTCTTTAGCTTTTTGAAGAGGTTAGGAAGCTATGTGCAGAATCCGGTATTAACTTGGATATAAGTTGAAAATATATCTGAAATTGTAAGCGAACGAAGTCTATTCTTATAAAATTACTGAAAATTTATAAGGTTTTAAGACTTTTGTAGAGATTCAGACACAAACAATACGATGTTTTGAACCCAACATCATGACATTTATGGCCGAATAGTTACAAAAATCTTACTTCTATTTCTCAGAAAGTCTTGTATATCCCAGCCAAACTATGTATAATAATTTTATTTTAATATTCATTTATTAATACTCAGGGAGGACTTCTGTGAATAGAGAAAAGATCATAGTAATCGATTTTGGCGGCCAGTATAATCAGTTAGTTGCCCGCCGTGTTCGCGAATGCAATGTATATTGCGAAATATATTCTTATAAGACAGATCCTAAAATAATTCAGGAAATGAATCCGAAAGGTATTATTTTAACTGGCGGGCCAAACAGTTGTTATGATGAGAATGCTGCAACCTGTGACCCGATACTATTTGAACTCGGAATTCCTGTTTTGGGACTGTGTTATGGCGCACAACTGATGATGCACATCATGGGGGGACAAGTATGTAAAGCACCTGTCCGTGAATACGGAAAAATCGAGGTGACTGTGGACACCTCCAGTCCCATTTTTCAGAATGTAGCAGAGCAGACCATCTGCTGGATGAGCCACAATGATTTTATTAAAAAGTCTGCTCCGGGATTTCAGACCATAGCCCATACTCCTGACTGTCCAATAGCTGCGGTACAGTGGAAGGAACGCCAACTATATGCCATCCAGTTTCACCCTGAAGTGCTGCATACGGCAGAAGGGACAAAAATGTTGTCCAATTTTGTCTATCAGGTCTGCAACTGCCACGGAGATTGGCGAATGGATGCCTTTGTAGAAAACACCATAAAAGCCATTCGAAAAAAAGTAGGTTCCGGAAGAGTTCTATGTGCCTTGTCCGGTGGAGTAGATTCCTCTGTGGCAGCAGTCATGTTGTCAAAGGCCGTAGGAAACCAGCTTACCTGTGTTTTTGTCGATCATGGACTTTTAAGAAAAAACGAAGGCGACGAAATTGAAGAGATATTCGGGCCTTCAGGTCCCTATGAATTGAATTTTGTCCGTGTCAATGCCCAAAAAAGATTTTATGAAAAGCTCAAAGACATACAAGAACCTGAACAAAAACGTAAAATTATTGGAGAAGAATTCATACGTGTATTTGAGGATGAAGCCAAAAAAATCGGCTCTGTAGATTTCCTGGTACAAGGAACCATCTATCCGGATGTGGTAGAAAGCGGGCTAGGCGGCGAATCGGCAACGATCAAATCCCATCACAATGTAGGGGGACTGCCAGATCATCTCAACTTTAAGGAGATTATCGAACCACTTCGGGAATTATTTAAAGACGAGGTGCGCCAGGCAGGGCTGGAACTGGGAATTCCGAAAAATCTGGTATACCGTCAGCCATTTCCTGGCCCTGGCCTGGGAATCCGAATCATTGGAGAAGTAACTGCAGAAAAGGTACGCATGGTACAAGAGGCAGATGCCATTTACCGGGAAGAAATTACAAAAGCCGGATTGGACAAAGAAATCGGACAGTATTTTGCTGCTCTTACAAATATGAAGTCCGTAGGAGTCATGGGTGATGAAAGAACTTATGATTATGCTGTGGTACTACGGGCAGTCAGTACAGTGGATTTCATGACAGCCGAAGCGGCGCCTATTCCATGGGAGGTTTTGGGAAAAATCACCAGCCGGATTGTAAATGAAGTGAAAAATATCAACCGGGTGTTGTATGACTGTACAGGGAAGCCGCCGGGGACGATTGAGTTCGAATAGTCGGAGCTAAGCCGCAAAGCCCGTAAACACAAGGGTTTGGCGGCTTTTTCTCTTTATCATTGCATTACGATTGCATTTTTCTATTCAACCTCTTTATGATATGCTGCG
>CATKXR010000042.1 GCA_949840805.1 uncultured Lachnospiraceae bacterium
AAACCAACTGAATCTTCTTTCCAACGTAAAGCAGCCGCAGAGTTCGTCCGTAAATTCCACAACACGCTGATATTCCTCAAGAATTTGTTCCAATCCCGGATGACGCAGCTCCCGCTCCACCACTTCCCTTCGCTTCCTCCCCGTTCTCCCTTGCTCCTTTCGCTTCCTCCTCGTTCTCCCCAACTCCTTTTGTCTCCTCTTCCGCCTTCTCCAGCTCCAACGCCGCCTCCAGCACCTCGATCCGCCCATCCGTCTCCAGCACCTTCTCATCCTTTTTCAGCTCCCGGTACAGATTCTTCGCCATCAGGTATTGTTTTTTAGCCTCCAGCCGCTCCCCTGCGGCCTCCTGTTCCCGGCCTGCTTCCAGATAAGCCTCGGCCTGTTTTTCCTTCTCCTTATTTTCCTCTGACTTCTGCCCGCTGGAACGGATCTTCTCCTGGATCAGCTCCCCATGGGCCGTATCCCCCAGTTCCTGGTACTTTTCCAGGGCCATGGCATAATAAGCCCTCGCCCCTTCATAGTCCCCCTCGGCAAACGCCTTGTCCCCCTCTGACGCCAGCCCGGCCGCTCCGGTCTCATTGGATGCCTTTTCGATTGCCTCCTGCTTCCGGGCTTCCTCCGCCTTGCCCCGGCTTTCATACAGGGCATCCAGGCAGTCCAGAGCATCCTGTCTCCCTTCTTCAAAATAACTTTTAGTGGCAAGGCTCCTGGCCTGCAGGTATTTCTCCTCCGCACGCTCATACTCCCCTTGTGCCGCAAGACGGTCCCCCAGCTCGATATAGTCAAACACAGACAAATAATCGGTAATGGCTGACAACTTCTTGTCTATGTAAGCATCTGCGAGGCGGTCTGCATACCGTGACCTTTCCTTTGCCGCCACATAAGACGACTGGGCCTCCCTGTAATCCCCGCTTTCAAAAAGCTCCTCCGCACCACTCACAGCCTCAATCAGCTTCTGATAATCGGAAAGCTCCCGCGTCTCTTTTTTCCTTCTCAGCTTTTCCGCCAGCTTTAACGCTTCCTGGCACTCTTCTCCGGCGCGGACAAAGTTCGCATCCTGTATATATTCAATAACATTTCCATAATGCTGTTCCATCTCCTGGAGCTGCTTTTTCCTCCGGCAGGAAAGAAACCACAAAACCAGCACCGCCACAAGAACCACTGCCAATGCTATGAGCCCTGTAACCACTATCTTTTTGATCCTCCGCTTTCGGTTTGGATCTGAAAATACCTTGTCCACAAATATCGTCGCAAAAGTATAATTCTCCAGCCTTTCCGGCTGTCTGGAAAGCAGCAGGTCCTCCACCTGGTCCAGGCTTTTCTGCGGGTCGTCCTTTGCCTCGGAAAACACATCGTCCAGCTCGCCGCCATCTAAGTTTTCCCATATTCCTCTGGTATACAAAGCCAGGATGTCCCCGTTCTCCAGCTTGGTTTTTGGGGATATGAAAGGCACAAATCCTGCCCCCTGCCCCACATAGGCATACAGATTGTTCCTCTCCTCATGCCTGGCCAGGACATCCTGGGCAAGCTTCTGCTCCCTGGTAAGATCCATCCCCAGGGACATGTCCCGGCTCTGCTCCTTCACAGCCCCATCCCGGTAGAGCCGCAGACGGGTGTTGCCTGCACAGCCATAGCGGATCCTGGCATAATCCGATACCACCACCATGACCGAAGCCTTCAGGCGTTCCCGGCTGTCCGCTCCTGCCAGCGCCTTATTGGCGGCTTCCAGAAAAGTGCGCACCGCCCGTTTCCCCATAGAAGGATGCTCCTGGAATGCCAGGATAATGGCATGGGCCGCCATCTTGGCACTGCCTCCGTCCGGCAGGTCATTCAGGCCGTCCGCCAACACATAGCAGGCATATTTTTCCAGCTCCACAAAGGCAAAATAATCATGGTTGCCCAGCTCGGAGCCTGCCTCTGAAATAAACTTTGTCTTAAATACACTGTTCTGCTTCCGCATCCTTCAATCCCTCCGTCCCATGGCTTCTTATTCCCATTCATCCTGCGCCTCTTTTTCCACGGAACCTGCCTCATCCCTGCGCGCCAGCTCCTCCTTTGCCACTACCCGGCCATCCTCCCACCGGCACACTCGCTCCGCCCTGTCCAGAAATTCCCCGATCCAAAACTCCGTCTCCTGTTCTCCTAACCATTCCTTCCCCCGCTCCTTCAAAAGCTCCGTCACAGCCCTCTCCAATACATTTTCTATAAAAGGCTTATAACGTTCCGCCATTTGGTACGCCAGAGCATCCCACTCGGAAAAATTCACCTTCGCCTGCTTCTCCCACTCCTCCCGGATCCTCCTCATCCCTTCCTTTATCGGCTTCAAGATTCGGGACAACTTTAAATTCTCCGAACACTCTGCTTCCGAGACCCGATCCCTTGCATCATACAGATCTATCCGATACCAAGGCCCTCCGTCCAGAATCCCCGTCCGAAGAAAAGACAGATAAATATTCTCCAGGCCCCCTGTCTCCCCTTCCTCTTTCTTTTCCCAATACTTCTCTGCCAATGGCCCGATAACCTGTTCCAGCTCCTTTATGGTCTCCCCTAAAATCTCCCCCTCCTGCTCCCTCAGCTCGCACCGGCTGTCCTGCAGACACTCCTCCGCCATCTGCCTGCACCGGGAAAGGAACTCCAAACGGATTTTATCGGCTATGATTTCTGACATCTTCTTTTCCCCTCCTGTCTTCTTTTTTAACCATCTCCACCTCTACCCGCTCCAGGGCAAAACGCCGGATTCCTCTGCGCAGCAGGCTCTCCGCCACATCCAGCCGGATGATAACCACATCTGTCATAAGCCCCGCAACTTTAAAAATACTGTCCAGGCCGCCCTGCTGCTGGATCCGGAGCCTTTTTATGTAAGTCCGGTCCAGGCTGACTTCACTTCCCTCCGCCAGGCAGTCCAGTTCCCGGAACAAAGGAAGGGCATACTGCCCATACTCATCCCTCTCATTATTCAAAATACAGACATTTTTAAAAATCATGGATGGCTCGTACATGGCAAACACCTTTTTCGCCTCCATACTGACCAAAAAGAACTGCCTGTCCAAAATATCCGGAAAATCCAGCAGGTGCGGACTATCGGCAAACAACACGCTCACATCCTGGATCCGATCTGCATTTTCCAGGGAAACCGACTTGCGTCTTTGCATCACTTCTCCCGGGTTTGAAAAAACCGGGGTAAAAAGATACCGGCTGTCCTGCCGGATTCGAAAATATTCCATGGTTGGTTTCACTCCTTATATAATTTTTCACTTTCTCACTTTATAGTTTCCTTTTGATACCAGAATTCAAATTCCTCTTGTCCAGCATAAGGACTCATTTCATACATATTTTCTACATGCTCTTTGAATGATTTTAATTCTTTTAATTCCTGGCTGCTCAATTCATTCTGTTGGGTGTATACACGACAAGCTTGTATTCCATATTCAAGTGCTTTTACATAATCTTTTGGCTCATCCAAAACATAAACAGATGCTAAATGATAATTAACAAGTGCCAAATCCCATAATTTTTTTCCAACTATGCTCTCCATTTCTTTTTGAGCATAAATGAGATCTTCTTTTGCCTTTTCATAGCTTCCCAATAATTTATATGAATTTCCACGATAATCATAGCAACGAATTATAATAATTCTATCATCTTCATTTTTCCATTCCTCCCCTATAGCTTTATCATAATAATATATAGCATCTTCAAAGCTATCCAAGCCGTAATAACAGTTACCAAGATAATTATACAGTTTTATCTTTTTTTCCTTTTGCAGTTCTTCTGGCATTCTTAACATTTCTTCTTCTGCCTTCTTTATATTAATAAGAGCTTCTTTCCAATCCTTACTCTCCATGCCTTTTAAAAGAAAAATATCATATCTGATTTCTTCCGCATTTGAATCTTGATCATCACAATATTTCAAAGCCTTTTCTAATGCTTTCTCAGCCTCTTCCCGATTATTTTCCGTATAATAAGCTTTTCCTAAAAAATAATAGGTTGTGGCAAGTCCTTCAAAATCTTTGTGTACTTTGTATATATCTTCTGCTTCACCTGCCCACTCTTGTATTGTGTCTATGTCATATGCATAAGATATTGATTTCGCATAAATATCTGCTGCTTCTATACTATCTTCTCCATATGTCCTTTTTGCCCATCGTATTGCCTCTTCTGCCATTATTTCTGCTGATCTATATTCTCCTGAAGTTTTATAAGCATCAGCCTGTTTCAGCCTGCTTTCTATTTCTTTCTGGGGACTTTTCCTGGCAACACATCCTGTCATTAATACAATCATAAATAGTAAGAAAGTTTTTTTCATCTATGATAGTCCCTTTCCTTATAGCGCCACATATTTCATGAAAATAATTACCGGATTCTTTCTCTATATATTATCTGGATTTACTGCATCAACATTACTCCAATTGAATCTGAATCTTATTTGCCCTTAACTTCAAATTATTTCGAAACCATCGACTAAACTCCCACTCCTCCCTTTCCGGATACAATTTTATGTACATTTCGTTTAATACCATTTTCATCATACCCATAAAATTTACATCCTCATTACTAATGTAAGTATTATTCTCATAACAAGCCAATGCCTTTTTTCCATATGCCAGAGCCATATCTTCATCTGAAGGCTCCTGATTCGCAAAAGCCAATGCAAGTATAGAATACGCCAAAGACAAATCCCGATAGCTCTCCTCGCTTTCTGTAGTTTCCAATATATCCACTGCTTCCTCTGCCCGTTCTTTTGCCTTTTCTCCTTCCCCTAGCTGAATCAAACAAAGTGCAGACATATAATTTCCCTCTGCCCTCATCCTTTCCGTATTCTTCCCCTCCACCATACATACCTTTTCATAACAAGCCACTGCTTCCTCATAGTTTCCGTCTGCTGCCGCCATGCTGGCAAGATCTATGTATATTTTTTCCGAGATTTCGGCCCTTCTTTCCATGGATGCCTGGTCTATCCACCTCTCCCCTTCCCGAAGCAAAGAAACCTTCCTCTCAGGCTCCTCCTCCAGATAAGCTAAATAGTAATAACTCAGACATAAATAATCTGTATTTTCACATAAAGCCTGGTCAAAAGTATCCACCACTCTTAAAAATTCACTCTGCGCCTGTTCTTCTCCCATTTCCCCGCTCTGAAAATACCTGCACCCTCTTTCAAAATACACTTCCAAAAGCCGGTCTTCCCTGTTTTTCAATTCATATATCTGGATTGCCCTCTCAAAATATTCCTCACCCTTTGACAAATCCCTTTCCTGGCTCCCCAACATCTGATACACTTCTGCGGTTTCTTCTGATATTTCTCCATAAACCTCACGAGATTTTTCCAATGCTTTTCCCAAACTATAGTCCACCTGTTCCTGGAGTCCCTTTTCGATTGCAAATTCCGCTGTCCGCAGATAGTCTTCCCGGTCTTGATTATGAATTGCTATTACTATAGCCAACATCCCTCCTGCCATCAGCAGCAAAACCAAAAAGGCCCATTTTTTCACTGTCATCTTTCTAACCTCACTTATTCTGTTCTGATATTTTTATTTCCGGCGACCAATAGCCAGGGATTTTTGTAACAATATAAAGATAATACCAATTGGGGTTGATTCTTACAGTCTTCTCATACCTGTCAATCCCTTCCTCTTCCACATGGATGCCCCCGGCATCATCCATATTCTCATGTAGAGAATAAATAAGTGATGCTTCCAGCCCTTTTGATTTATACAGGGTAATCTTCAGCAGCTCGTCCCAGTTATCAGCTTCCCCTCCCCCCTGCTTATATTCTCCATGCAGAAACGGCGTGCGGATTTCAAAATCCGAATAGAAATAAGGCAGATTATTTTCTATCGCATAATTCATAAAAGACGTAACATAATCATATTCCCCGCTCTGGACTGCTTTTAATTGAGGGTAATCGGTTAAATAAAATACCATATGGTCGATTTCTTTAACAGAAAATGTCATTCCCCTCCCCTGTCTTTTATAGCATTCATCATGCAGAGGCGGATTTGGAGGACCTACCTTCAACATCCAATCCCGGAACACAAGGCCATTCTCAATCGCATAATCCATAAACTTTATAACACTTTCATAATTCTTATCCTCGGCTGGTTTTATCCAATCCCCCCCATAACAATAGAACATGACCCCATCTATGTATTTTATTCCATAAGTACTGGAAATCTCTTTTTTCTGCTGCTCCCGGTTTCTATAACATTCTTCCACAAGCCTTTCCAATTCATCTTCATGCTCCAGGTACAATGTCTTTATATTTTCTTTGGAAGTAAACCGCTCCACCTCCTCTTGAAGCTGTGCGTCCTCGGAAAGTTGCCTTTCATAAGAATAGGCCATATCGCTTTCAAGTTTTTCTTCTTTCTGCTTTTTTTTCATTATATCTGTCAACATTATAGTTGTCCCAATAGAGGCTGAAACAGCAGCACCTATTAATAAAAACACAGTGATTATTTTTTTCAGCATCATTCATCTCCTTTTTATGGGATACAGATGTTTGAGTTCTTATAATTTTTAACGTTTTCTCTATACCACGAATCAAAATCTTGATGTTCTGCAAATGGACTACTCTCATACAAATTTTTAAGCACTTCTTTAAATTGCATTAGCTCATCCAATTCCTGACTGGTTAATTCCCCATTCAGGACATATAACCTTAAACATTCTCCTGCATAATCCATCGACTTTTCATATTCACAAAGACCTTTCGATGCATAAATCAATGCCAATCTACAGTATACAAGAGCATAATCCCATAAATCCACATCTGGGATTGTTTCTAATATTTGTAATTCTCTCTCCAAACCTTCTATTCCTTTTGCATATTCTCCTAATTTAGCATAAGAATATCCTTGATCTCCATAGCAATTTGCAAGTTGTATTTTCTCCTTATCCGTTTTTAAACTCTCCTCTTCCTGAATTGCTTTTGTATAATTTTCTATTGCAGCCTCATTCTGTACGGCTTCAAAATAACATTCTCCCAAACTCTTATATAATAAAAACCTTACTTCTGCATCACTTTCTTCCGACATTTGATCAAGTATTTTTTCTGCCTCTTTTAAATCCTCCAAGGAATCTTCATAGTCATCCTTATAAATTGCCCGCCAAATATAGATGTTGCATCGGATTTTATCTGCATCCTCGCCCACTTTATCACAATATTCCAATGCCTTTTGAAGATACTCAAGCCCTGCTTTCTTTTGACCCGCTAATCCATACTTTCGTGCATATCTATAATAAACCTGTGCAAGCCCTTTCGAATCCTGACATTTTATGTAAATCGTCTCTGCCATTTTCATTGTTTTTAGTCCATCATCAAAAATACGCATATAATTCCCAGCTTCCAGATAGATCTCTGCTAATTCCTTACTTTCCCCATCATAAATATTTTCTGCCAAGTCTATAGCATTTCTTGCATTCATTTCTCCCTGCATCCAGTCTCCATGATCAATCATATCCTGTGCTTTTTTCAAATACTCTTGTATTTTTTCCTGAGATTCATGTCTCACAACACATCCACTTAATATTAGAACAAATAGTATAACTATGGCCTTATTCAATAATTCCTGTTGTGTCATTTTGTATTTTACTATATATCTTTTTTGGATTATCTTCCTTTTGTAAATTTTCTCTAGTTTCATTGATCACCCCAACCTTTACTCCATCTAATACATCCATTGCCTCCATATTATCCTTGTCACTCTCTTTCTTAATTAACCTTAAATTGATATACACCAGCTTTTAACTTCAAATTTTTGTTATACCAATCCTCAAATTCCCAATATTCCTTTTCCGGATACAATCTTTGAAACATTTCCCATAACAACATCTTCACCATTTTCAAATATGTAATATCTGCATTAGTAATTGTTTCCAGCTCCTCATAGTATGAAAGGGCTTTTTTTCCATATGACAATACTGTCTCCTCTTCCGCCTGCTCCTGTTCCGCATAAGAAATCGCTAAAATCGCATAGGAAACTGACAAATCTCTATAATAATCCCCGCTTCCTAATTTTTCAAAAATTCCAATCGCTTCCTTTGCCCGCTCTGCGGCAGTTTCCGTCTCCCCCAAATATGCCAGGCACAGCCCGGACATATTGTTTCCATCTGCTGTAATTTTCCCCGCCTGTTCTCCTTCCAATCCCCGAACCTTTTCATAATAAGGCAAAGCCTTTTCATAATTTTTTTCTTCAAAATATACACTGGCAATTCCTCCATATATTTTTTCGGAAATTTCCACCTCTTTTTCTGCTGACAACTGTCCCAGAATCTGTTCTCCCTTCTGTAGGAAGGCTAGTTTTTCTTCCAGTCCATCCTGATACAATGACACATAATAAAAACTCAGACATAAATTATCTGTATTTTCACAGGAAGCAATGTCAGCATTTTCAATCACTTTTAAGAAGGCATCTTCTGCCTGTTCGGATGTTGCTGTTTTTCCCAAAAGATACATACATCCTTTTTCAAAGTATGTTTCCCATACCTGTTCTTCCAGTCCCTCTAACTGATAGATTTTTATTGCCCGGTCAAAAAACTCTCCTCCTCTTGACAAGTCTCTCTCCTGCCCTGCCAGCTTTCGGTAAATTTCTGCAGTTTCTACTGAAATTTCCCCGTAAGCCTTCCTTGATTTTTCCAACGCTTTTTCCAGGCTATAATATGCCTGCTCCCGCTTTCCTTTCTGTATCCAGTATTCTGCTCTCTGCAAATAATCCTCCCGGTCAAAACTCCCACCTCTGATTACCAAAATTAAAATTCCTCCAGCAAGCAACATCAAAATCATAAAAGTCCATTTTTTTATTGTCATTTTTCTTCCCTCATTTTTCCTACATGAAAAAATCCCCTCATAAAAAGCCGCAAACACAAACCATCTGGCATTTGACCGATACCAGGTTCCAGCTTAATTTAATGTGCAGTTTTCTAAATCTGCTTCTTTATGGCATATATAATGCCGCCTATAATAATAAACCAAGGAATTGCTGAAATAGCTATCATACTATAGATCGAATTTTTCCAATGCTTTACTTCCTCTTCTCCCCCAACTGTAAATTTTTGAGGACACTTTTTATCATAATAAATCTCTACTTCTGTCCCTAAAGGATACCGAAGTATCTTAAGAGTTCCCCATCCTGGTTCTAATCGACAGATAGTTTCATCTACCATATATTCATAGGTCAAATAGTACATTATCACTCTTGTAAAAATACGCTCATAATGAATTTCCTCCCTAATTTCAACTACTTTTCCTGTTGTACGCCCTTCATAAATTCTTAGCTTCCTTATCTCCAGGTAAAAGGCTATCATAAGTATCAAAGGAAATAATGCCAAAACAATAAATCCAAGCAAACTTAATATATATTCTTTATCCATCACTTTTCCCAATCACTTAATATTTAAAAATAATCCTAGTGGACTATTTCTATCCAAAATCATACAAAACAAATATCCAACCAGCACCCATATCTGCACTATACCAACTCTTTCTCTCCATATTTAACCGAAAATTGCCACCTCTATCAGCAAATCCAACTCCCGAAAGAAAACTATTTTAGAAAAAAACATCGTGGATAACACCATATATTATATAAATCCATGCTGCTATTGAAAAAAGTGCCATATAACATAATATTTTTTTCCAATGATTTTCTTCTCCGCTAACCACAAATTTATAGGGATTCTTTTTGTTATAACAGATTCTCACCTCACTTCCTAAAGGATACCAAATTTCATTACCATATCCCCACTTATTTTCTTCCTTATAATGCTTTTCCTCAACGGTGTACTCAAAGGTCAAATAATATATTGTCATTTTTGCATTATGTCCATAAAAAACATTTTCCCTAATTTCTATTACTTTAGCTATTGTATTTCCTTCATATCTTTTATATTTTCTTAACTCTACAAAATATCCTATTGCTCTTAAAGTTGGGAGTATTGCCAAACATATAAATATAACCAAAACCGTCAAATTTATTTTTTCCATATCCCTTCTCCAAAAGTTGCATCAGCTCATCCAATCTTCATGATCAGTATCCTTCATGATTTAGCTCCTATCCGCTAAATCACTAAATTAAAATTTATTTTTGTATAAATTACCATTGGATAAAATCATATATTATGGTAAACTACATTTATCATAATAAATCTCCACCTCGGCCCCTAAAGGATACCGAATCTTATTACGGGTTTCCCATCCTGTTTCTAATCGGTATGTAGTCTCATTTATCATGTATTCATAAATCAAATAATACATAGTCGCTTTTGTAAAAAGGCACGGATAATAAATATATTCCTTAATTTCAACTACTTTTCCTGTGGTACGTCCTTCATACTTTTTTAGCTTCCTTAGCTCTAGATAAAAGGCTATTATATGCACAAAAGGCAATAATGCCAAACTGATACATACAAGCAAGTTTGACATATTTATTTTTTCCATCTATATTATCTAAAGAAAATATCATGAATAAGGCCGCATATTATAACCATCCAACCAACTCCAGCCACAATCGTCATTTTTATCACCTGCTTTTTCCAAATTTTTTCTTCTCCGCTTACCAAAAATCTTGTAGGATTTCTTTCATCATAACTTAATTCTACTTCACTTCCCAAAGGATATCTGACTGCATCTATAATCCCCCACTTCGATTCGATCACATAATTAACATCATCTATATGGTATTGGAATGTAAAATAATATACTGTTACTTTTGTAAAACATCGTATAAAATAAAAGCGTTCTCTAATTTCAATTACTTTTGCCTTGACACGTCCTTTATATCGCTTTAATAATCTAATCTGCCATAAAAATTGTATTGACGAAAAAGTAGGCATCATAGGCAAAATGCTTAGTAATACAAGAGCTGTCATATCTATTTTTTTCATTTTTTATCATTCCTTTCGCTTCGCTCTGGGACACCAACAAGTTATGAAAAAAGTTATATCCCTCCAATTTTTAATTTATAATTCTTGTATGGAATAACAATGCACTGCAGAACACAGAACAGTCAATGTTACTATTTTTTACTAAGGTGATGATACTATGATGAAATTAAAATACTCCATCTGCTGTGAGCTTGATGTCCACAAAAATCTTAATGTCGCAATCATCGTTACTACCAACAAAGACAGAATATCCGAATACATCCAAAAATCTTTTTTCTACCAATTCGAATATTCAAAGGTTTCGCAACTAACTAATCGAGAATAATTGTTATCACGTTTGTATGGAATCCACTGGGAAGTATTGGATTTCTATTTTTTTAGTTATCTCGAAAATGGCATTTATGTATGCTTTACAGATTCCAAATGGTTAAAAATCATTAAGGGCAAGAAGACCGACAAAAAAGATTACCGACATCTACAAATTTGACCATGTCGATTCAAGTGGAACTTTATGTCCACATGAACATCTTTGACAAAACCAAACACCTTTGCCCCTGGTGCGGATTTCATAAATTTACCTTATCCATAAGTTTTCTTGAAGAATAGTTTATTACTGATTTGCATTTATATAATTATTTTATATCTATTTTGACACATCTCCTTCTTCAAAAATACCATTCTCATATATTTTATAATGAATAATTGTTCTAAGCTCAGATGCTTCTTTTGGCATCACTTTAATTGTCTGATAACACAAATTACTTGCTTTAAATGGTTCCACTTGTTCGCCATTTATATCAAATCTCCCGGATATTTTGTATTTTACAAAAAAGGTCGTAACTGAAATCTTAATTTCGCCAACAAATGCCGCATAAGATTTATATACTATGTCTTGTAAAATAGATATTGCTGCTACTGTATTAGAATAATTAGAGAGTGTATCTCCCCAAAAATCTTGCGTTGCATCTCCTCGATATAAACTATAGGCAATATTTATCAATGCTTCTCCAGGATTAATATTATCTAAAGTCAAGATTGTTCCATGTTCTGTAGTATTAACAACAACATCAGAAAAGGAAAATATTGCTGAACATCCTGTCCCAATCCAATTAGGTAACATACCCACTCCATTTTTCACTATATCGGTATTTTTTTCCTTCCGCAATACATCCTTTAAAGGCTCAACTGAGATTTCTACATATGCCGGTGTCTTCCCTTCCTTTATTGCTTCGCTTTCATCCAGATAATCCAATGATGAAGCTTCTTCCCCTCCAAGGTATAACAATACCCCATGAACAACATTAAATGCCATTGCATTTGCCCACGTAAACTTACGTGAATTATCTTTTCTGTTATGTAAATCATAGATATAATTCTCCGCAAATGAAAGCAGCTTCACAATATTCACCGCCAGCATCTCCTTATTCCTCTCAACCCATCCCCCATTCTCTACAATCTTAATACTCCCCCCACATCTGCACACCAAAAACGATTTTTCCGTCACTACACTTTGTTCCCGAATCTCCTCCTTTAATCCCTGAAACTTCTTATACAGCCCGTCAAGGCTGTTATATATCGATCGCAAACCTTGCTCTATTGCCCCTAATTTTTCATCCACTTCATATTCTTTTAAATCGGCCATCAGTTTCCCTACTTCCTCTAAGGCGCCTGATATCTGAAATCTCATTTTTCCGATATTTTTACACATCTCATCAAGGTCATGGAAAGACATCGAACTTCTTTCTGGCTCCTGGTCCATCTGATAGATACCAAGCTCCCCGTTTTCCTTTTCAAGCCAGCTTTCCATATTTTCTATACAACAAGATATTTTTTTGAGCAGTTCTATTACTTTATCCAAATCATTATAATATTTTTCCCTTTTTTCTCTGCCTTCCTGTTCTTCTTCTGCTTCTCTTGTATCACCCTTAACAGTATTCTTCTTTGCTTCCTTCACATATCTGCTCAGTGACGTCACCTCTGTAGCTGGCTTCTCCTCATACATCACTTTCCTTTCTTCTTCATAAACCTCCCACCACATCTCACCCCACCACTGTTCTCTCAGTCCTTTCAATGCCTTCTCCAGCTCTTTCATCATCTTTTCCTGCAATTCTCTCGCTTCCGACAGGATTGTCATCATATTGCTGATCCTTACTTTTTCATATGTATTAAACCATCGGTCCAAAAGTTCCAGTACACAGGGATAATTGCGAAACTGTCTTATTTCTCCTTTTTGCTGGTTGGCAAGTGCTATGTATTGTTGATAACACATAAACTTGTTGTACAAAATGGCATACTCTTTGCTGTCCGTTTTATAAGCTTCCATCACTTTCCCTGTTTTTCTTACAATGGTTTCCAGCACAGATGCATAATACTCCGACTGACAACAAGTAAACGGATCAAGATTTACATTCGGCACACAGTCAATATCCCGGATAAAGGCGCTCCCGTTTCCAAAAACGCCATTATTATCTTCCGTTGCATGCAGGATCCGGTAATATGTAAAACACTCCTCATCAAACTTATCCAGGCCCTCCGGCGGCTGTTTCGCACTGGAACACAAGACATACGATGAATCCAGCGCAAAATTCGGCATCTGCTTTTCTTGTGAATCCTTCATGTTCTCCTCCTTATCTGTACTCGATCATCAACCCGGTATGCCGGATCCCGTCTGAAATAGAAAGGGAATTATGATTCTCCCTGAAAAGGATCCCTTTTCCTGCCAGGACCTTAGCTTCCTTCGCGCTCTCCATCTCAATCCCTTCCTCTGAGACAATCCGGATATCCCGGCTGCTCTTGATCAGGATCCCCCTTTTATCATCCAGAATAATGGACATCCCCTTGTGGTTCGTGATCCGGATCTGGTCCGGTGTAAAACGGATCTCCTTGTCATGGCTTGTCCGGAATGACTTTTCCTCAGGGTTTTCCCTTCTTCCTTCCGGACAGTCCAAATGAACCGCGTTCAGTCCATAGGCATTCTCCTCTTCCCCATCAGGAAAATACAGGCGGACCCGGTCCCCCTCTTCCGGCATACAGTACCATCCTGTCCCGGCCGGGCTTGAATAAACCGTTGCAAAAGGAAACCATACTGTGTCCCTCTCCCCTTCCGGGCAGCCATATGCACACTCGATCCGGATCTTTTCCCGGCATACCTCCGATACATGGCCTAAAAACGACACCCCGGCCAACTTTTCATTTCCATATGCCTTGATCCGGAATCCTTTTCTTTCCCGCAGGCGGTAGCGCGTCACCAGCTCGCTTCCCCTCAGGCGGCTCTCCGCCTCATACACATACAGACGCTTTCCGTCCATCTCCACCGGTGTACACAGCTCCATAATATCCCTGGACTCTGCCTCATACTCCATCCCCCCATCCCAGGTCCGCACCTTATAGGACCGGATATCCGGCGTCTCTTCCTTTTTCCGGGGCATTCCAAAATAAATACATATATTGCTGTTGGTTCCGTCCGCAACCACTACCTCCCCGATCTGGCCTGCCAGGCGTTTCAAAAACTCCCAGTCCGTCTCCCCATATTGGGCCGCAGGGCCGCACAGGCTTTTACTCCCTTCTCCATAGATCACCCGAACCCGGTCTGTCCTGGACGCCAGATCCTCCACGATACTACGGAAAGTCTGCTTCCGACTGTAATAAAATCGCCGGTTCTCTGCCATATCCAGCAGAGCCGTTTTGGACTTTCCCTGTATCTCCAGCTTTGTTATTCCCCCTTCTTCTTCCTGCACCAACCCGCACAGAATCCCTCGGAAAATATTTCGGGTCTCGCCTTCCTCACTGGCCGCCTCTACACTGACCTCTGTGTCCGGCTCCAAATGCTTAAGAATGCTGCAATCCTTTATGATGCCGGAAATACGCACCTCCATATGATGGTTTACCTGCTTTAAAATCACGCAATTTATAATCTCAGTCATCCCAAATGGTTTTACCTGAATCCTAACGGGCTTCATTTTCCTTCTCCTCCTTTTCTGATATTGTCGACGCTGTTTCCAGCAAAACCGGCCTCCAGGACGGCATTTCCCGATCCGGGCAGTTGGACATTCCCAGGACAGAACATCTGCCAAGCCTGGTAAAAGACAGCAGATTGTAAATTCTTCCGTCCAGAGAAGTACTCTTAAATTCCAGCCAGCCCCTCTGGCTTCCTCCCTCCTCCTGGCTTCCTCTCCCAACAAATCCCACAGACGGCTGCGCGGTCTGGATAACCCGTTTAAAGGAATTCAACATATCTTCCACACTGCTCGTATCCTCTGCCAAAATTTCATATATGCTGAAGGTAATGCTGACGTCTCCTTCCGGATTTGACAAGATCACCTGAGGACGGTTCACCGATGGATATTTTCTCTGTGCCAGTCCAGGCTCCATCTTGTTGAAATTCTCAGGAATTTTCACTGTCACGTTCCCCGGCAGGTCTATCTCCCGGAAATACAGCAGCTCCTCCCCCACATACATTCCCGTGACGCTGTTTTTATACCTTTTCTTGATCTGGCGTCTCCGCAGCATCACATATCTCTCATCCAAATATTTCATATCCTTCCCCCTTATTTTCCCGATGCACCTAAAAATACCATCTCACTCAAGTTAAGAGGCCGGCCCGGTTCTCTGCATGCCGGAATTCCTCCCAGTACATCCGCCTCTCTTTCTGTCAGCTTCTCACTTTGGGGGATTCCCCCCAAGATCCCTTCTGCAAATTTTGCGGCGTCTTTGGGAACTCTTTTTCCAGGCAGCGGCAGATTCTGCAGCGGCTGCGGCAAGGCCCCGATCACTGCCTGGTCTGTGGAAAAAGCCATCTCATTTCCCGTTATCTCCATACAGTCCCCACTCTCCAGGTTTTCAAAATAATACCCGAGCGGAGTATCCCATACCGCGTAATCTCTCGCTTCCAGCAAAATATTCCCCCTGGCTGAAAGACGGACTCCCTTTTCAGAAAAAATCTCCACCCCCGTCTGATCCCCGATTCGGATCCCGGTCTCCCGGACCAGGCTTCTACATTCCAGAAGCTTTGGCTTACACATTACCATCTTTTCCTCCTTTGTCCGGAATATTTTTTCTGAACTTTCCGGAAATTCCCATTTCTCCGGAATACTTTCTGTCACTATGCCGCTGCCCTCCTTTTCTTCCGGAAAGTACAGCCGTACCCTGGTTCCCGTCTCCGGCATGGCATACAGCAGATTACCGGATACCGGCACATAATCGAAAGCATACAGAGAATCCTCCTTCTGATGGCTTCCCTGATCTATATCCAAAGCTACCTTCACCTTTTCCTGGTTCCTCCAGGCCACTGTCCCTGACATAGACAACCCTCTGAACCTTTCATTATAAAAAGGCAGCATTCCCCCGGCCTTTTCTGTCCCCAGAAGATACTCCCGTTTGATCTGTCCCTGGTTCAGAAAAACCTTCTTTTCCAAAACAATCAGCAGACGATCCAAAAACCATACCTTATCCCCAAGATTATAATCCTGCTCCTCTGAGATCCGGAAAGTCTTTAATTCCTCCATCCGGCATTCCTGGAACTTCTTTTTCTTCCTGTACCCCTCCACATCCCAGTAAACCTTATAATCACGCCCGCATCTGGCTGTATACGTTTTCCCTCCGATCACCCCCACCGCAATCTGGGGATAATATCCGGAAATGTCCGGAATCACCACGGAACGAAACTGGCTCGCTATCCTGCTGCAAAACTCCCAATCCGTTTCTTCGTATTGAATTAAAGGGCTCCCGATCTCTCCCATTCCCTCGCAAAGAGGCAGGATATTCCTTCCCTTTCCCCCAATCCTTTTAAACACCTCCTGATATGTCATATGAATATCCTGGAAAGAACGGCTGGCTTTCACTTGGTCAAACTCCCGGCTCGCGGAAACACACCAAAAGCTTCCAAAATACTCTTTTCTATGAAAAAACATTTCCGATTTCTGTATTGTCCCGGCAAACAGGGGCTTTTTCTCCTCCCCTGTCCCGCTGCCAAGCATAATCTTTTTCCCGGTCCATCTATCCATACTTTCTTTCCCTGTATATTCCAGGCTGGCAAGCAACTGCAGGACCGCATGTTCATTTACCTTTGCTGTCAGGCTGAAATCCAGAATCCGGATAAAGTCCAATTCCCCGGATATCCATATTCCATCAAAACTTATCGTATTCAAATAATCCCTCTCCTTTTCTGCATATATATCCATCACCCCCCCCCGCAAATCAACACCGGATCACCACCACCGCCCCATTATCCTTCCCCTCCTCCTCGCTTCTGTTCACCAGCTCGATCATGGAAAACGCCTTTTCCTGGCAGCTTCCCTCCCCTCCCAGGCAGTCCTCCAGATCCTTCCATCTGGCTGTCTCATACAGGCCGTCTGTCATGAGCACCACATACTCCCCTCCGTACAGCCGGACCGGCTTATCAAAAAATTCGATATCCCGAAACCCGTCCTGGCCCACATAATTGTACAGGCGATGCTCATCCAGCAAAGAGACCGCTTCCTGCCTGGTCAGCTTCCCCTCCTCATATTTCTGCCTGGCCAGCACATCGATGGTATGGCCCGATGACACCGGCACCAGCTCCCGGTTCCGGTACACTGCCACCTTCACGTTTCCTACGGCCGCATAATACAATCTGCAGTCCTTCACCATCACTGCCCCCACAGAAGCGGCTCCCTGATCCTCCTCCATTTCCTTTAAGATCCTCCGGTTTGCCCCCTGGAATGCCTTCCGGAAAGAATACTGCGGATTATAAAATGCATTTTCCTCCTCGAAAATCTCCAAAAATGTCTCCACGGCAATCCTGCTGGCTATCTTCCCCCCATAATTCCTGCCCATCCCGTCTGCCAGGACCGCCATTGTCCCTTCCTGGCCCTCGCAGATTCCATATTCATCCTCCTGGATCTCCCGGTCGCCGATGGTCTTAGATGCCCCTGTCTCATATCTTCCTTTCCTTCTGCTTCCGGATCTTCTTTCCCTTTTTCCGGCTGTGCGGGATGATACCTCCATCCAGATCCTGGCAGCGGACAGCCCCAAAGCCACAATCGATAACCACGCAATCGCATATTCCGGAATATTCATGTCATCCCCCCGTCCCGGCTCTCCCGTCTCCCCATCCGTTTCCTTCCCCTACTCACTTCTCCTGGCCTCCCCCTGCTGCCCAGGCTTTTGATAGCCAGACGGTTCCTTTTCCTGCCACATAAAATTCTCCCCGCAGAAAGGCACAAACACAAACTGGCTTTCCCCCATCTCAATCAGGTCATAGGGATTTAACGTCACCGGTGTATAGACCGCCTTTCCCTCATGGTACACCAGCCCATTGCTGTCCCCGGGCAGCAGCACCGTCTCCCGGTTCTTCGGGTCAAACACCAGCACCCCATGGTTCCTCCTGGAAATCTTGTTATCCCCCAAGATCTGGATATCCATATCATCGGCCCTTCCGACAAAATTTTTCCCTGAACGGATCTTATAATCCTTCCCCTGCCTCGGCCCGGACACGCACACGAGCCACCCGCACACCGGCGCTGTCTCCTGGGCAAACAGCAGCTCCTCAATCGCCTCTTCACTGGCCGCTGCCGCTGTCTCCTTCTTCTCCTGGGTCGCTGTCTCAATGTTGCAGTACGGGCATACCGTCCCATACCTTCTGGCCGAAAACAAGTGCCCGTTCTGGCACCGGATCAGATTGCTGCTCATTTCTCTCTACTCCTTTTTTATGTATTCTAATAACCGATCACCCCTGGCCTTATACCCGTGAGTATAAGGCCCTACCTGGATCCACTATCGCAAAAGCAGCCGGTTCATCCCCACATACAGGCAGTCCCCCTGCTCCAGCCTGCAGGGAATGTCCGGAGACAGTTGGTAGATTCTCCCGTCCCCTGCCTTTTTCAGGCTCAGGCCATTCGTGCTCCCCAGATCTTCCACATACCAGTTGCCGTTGGAAAAATTCAGCGTCGCATGCTCGATCTCCACCATACCGGCATAAGGACTCTGGCTTAAATCGATATCCACCTGGTTTTCCCTCACATCCCGCCCAATCAGCGCCGCCGTCCTGCCATAAAGGTTCCATACCATCAGTTCCATATCTTCCTCATTCAGCAGCGCAATCTCCGTAATAAAGCTTTTCTCCGGCAAATCTTCCCCGCCGTTTTTTCCTGCCATCCCCCACTCTTCCCTCTCCCGGGCTGCCAGAAACAGCCACACCGCCGCCCCAAGCCCTGTTCCCCACAACACGCCGGCCTGGTGCCTTACCTGGCCCGGATAAACCAGGGCGATCCCAAAGGCCGCCAGGCAGACACATCCTGCCGCCAGGTCAACAATCCTTTTTTTCACGCCTTTCCACCCTCCTTCTATTTTTTTATCCCCATATATCTTTCAAACATCTCCGTCACATCAATCGGATTCGCCCTTGTTTTCCGATTCGGCTCCCTTTTTTCTTCCTCCGCCCGGCTGCTTCCCGGCCTGAAGCCAAAAAACATCTCTTCCTTCCCCCTGCTCCCTGCTTCTGTCTTTCCCTTTTTCTCCCTTGCCTTTCTCTCCCGGTCATATTGCCGCCTCTTCTCCTGATCCCCAAGAACCCCATAAGCCTCCCCTGCTTCCCGGAACCTTCTTTCCGCCTCCGCACTGCCCGGATTCCCATCCGGATGGTATTTCTTCGCTAATATCCGGTACTGCCTTTTGATCTCCTCAGCCGAAGCATCCTCTCTAACCCCAAGAATTCTATAATAATCTTTCTTCATCTCCTCATCCTTTCTCCCGTTCCTCCCCCATAAGCAGGCTCCTGCCCAGCTATGCTCTCCCCATAAAAACCCCCACAAAAACGCAGGGGTACATCCCTTAGCAGATGTACCCCTTTGCTTTTATCCCAAAATGCCGCGGCCCTTCTGGACACACCTACAATTCCCGAGGCAGCCGCCCAGGCGGACCCTGCGAGATCCCCCTGAACAGCAAACTCTTATCCGGCTGAGTATCCGCCCTCAATAGTAATCCTCTCCAGCTTATCCTTCTTCTGTTTGATCACAAGAGTAAAGGTTCCCGTACCCTCCACATCTCCAAAATCCTCCTTATAATCAATCACAAATGCATTAGGAAAACAGTACCGTCTCTCCATGATCCCCGCCGCCAGATGCTCTACCGTTACCTTCCGGTAGCAGTCCGCCTTCTCAGCCGGAACTGCCGACCACAGGGCAAGCTTCCTCGTACTGTCAAAAGGATCCCCGTCCACCGCTGTCAGAATCCTGCCCGTGATCACCAAAGTGCTTCCCACATCCTTTGTCCGGGCATTGGAATCTAACGGGATATCCGTGGCAAATTTCACACGGCGCACACATTCCTTTGCAATCTCAAAGCTTTCCACTCCTTCTACCGTTACCTTGTATGACATCTTTTCGTTCCTCCTTCCGCTCTTGCCTTACTCGCCGCCAAAACCGCCTTCAATCCGGGTCGCCGCATTTTCGTCTTTCTTCTGCTTCATATGGATATAGAACGTCCCTACGCCGCTCTCATCATCCACTTCCTCCGTATATTCCATCACAAAAGCATTCGGAAGGGTGAACTGACGGACGATCTGGCTGGCCGATACCACGGTGATCTCTGCGCTGCGGTAACAATCCGCCCTCTCAGATGGAACCTGGGACCACTGAGCCAGGCCTAAGGTCGGGTCGTTTCCCTCCCCGCCCAATTTATAAAGCATCTTCCCCCATACCTTTACCGTCAGGCCGAAATCCGTTGCACGCGCATTGGAGTCCGCTGAAGATGCCGAATTAAAATCCACATTGGTAATGCTTCTCTCGTCAAACACGATATCCTCAGCCCCTCCGGTGATTTTCATGCGAAATCCCATAAATAACTCCTCCTTTTCTTAAATAATATTGTTCTATATCAATGGCGTCACGTCTTGTTGGCTGACAGCCGATTGATCTCCACTTCAAGATTCTTCACATTTCCGTTAAAGGTAATATTCAACGTGCAGTATCCGTTTTCCTCATCAATGATATATTCAATATCATCCCCTTTTCCCAATATGGCATTTAAAAACTCCCGCTTGGAAAGCCACTGGCTCTTCTGGCTCCTGGGATTGTTGGAAAAGAACTGGACAATGGAGTCCTCCTTAAAATCCCCTGTTCCATGGCGCATCACCCGTTCAATATAGCTGGTCACCTGGGTCTTATAAATCGGCTCGAACATATATCCATCTGACATCAGGTTCCTGGCCTTATAGACCATGATATTGGTAATGTCATTCCCTTTAAAAGCCGCGTTTTCTGAACTGAATACAAATCCAAAATTTTTCCGGTTGATATCACTCTTGATGGAATTGGTAAATCCGGTGATCTCCTTTGCCATGGTAGTGTACACCACCAGCCCATGATCCCCTGCCTCGATGTCAAACCGCACGCCCGGCAGTTCCGGGTCTACCTGGGTCTTCCCAAACCGGTCCTTTAAATATTCCGGACACTGGTAAGCCGCCACAATTCCTGCTGCCACGTAAGCGGCTCCCACGTATACGCCGTCAATCCACAGCTTCATAATATCTTCTTTTTCCCTGGAAAGCTTTACCATGCCCCCATCCTCGCTGATGACCATCCGGCTGTCCAGGATCACCCCCGACTTGTCCTTTGGGATGATGGTGAAATTGGGCAGGCAGGGAATTGCGTATTCGCTGAATGGTTTCCCCATAAGCGGCCCGCATCGGTCCTCATACTTTTCGATCCCCTCCGCGGCCAGGGCGCTGAACGTAGTGCTGTCGTCCGCCTCATAGCTGAAAAAACACTGGACCCCATAATCTTTAAAGATATCTAAAAGCCTGACCAGGGATTCCATGCTGTTGCTGTCACTTTTGCTGGTTTTGGAATTGCCCTTGAACCGCTCCCTGGTCAGCTTCATTTTGCTGTACTGGTCTAAGGAAACATTGGGGACAATCCCGTACCATACGGTATTGGCAAAATCATTTTTGGCATTGGTCGTGTTTAAATAAGTGATCAGCCGGGAGATGTTCCCGGACCTTGCCAACAGCTCATTGGACACGTTGGTGATCAGCATGGCAGGTTTCATCCCTTTGATCTTCTGGGGATACTGTTCAAAAAAGCACCAGATTCCCAAAAGCTTTTCCATCAGCGGCTTCACCGTCTTGATGAATGCGTCCTTGGATTCCCGGTAAAATTCCAGATAGGAATTGTAGTTGGCCACTTCCCTTTCCTTGTCAATGCTGCTCTCCATGGTAGAAGCCAGCGGGCAAAAGGTCCTGGCCACCAGGGCGCCTACATAGTCGTTGCTTTCTTCGTTCAGGGCCTCATAATCTTCCTTCAAAGCTTCCCTCAGCCCGGTATTGACATTATCGTCTACGGCAGCCAGGGCCGTGGTCTCCACCTTTGGGGCTTCCAGGACACGCAGTTCTCCATCCTCTCCCATGCTTAAAACTCCAAGGGCCAGGGGAGTGTTGTCCCTCTTTTCTCCCCCGTCTCCCAGAAGCAGCCTGGTCTTGATATCCTCAATAGCCAGGGGCAGCATGGCCATCACATTGTTGTAGTTGGCGCTGGCCTCCTCAAACATCACATTCAGCTTATCGGCCAGATCCCTTTTCTTCGGGTCCTCCTCATCCAGCTTGGCATACTCCCTGAAGGTGTACTGCAGTTCTTTCCGGTTCTGCTTGATGGCATCCATAACCTTTTTGGGAGAGATCATATCCGTCAGCTTCTCAAACCGGAAATCCACGTTGATCGTTCCTTCCGCCCGCTTGGTATCGATCATGGACATCAGCATTCCCATAAACTCATTTTGGCGGTTTAAGGGAATCTCCGTCAGCATTTCGTCCGGCACCCGTTCCGGCTTTTCCAACTGATAGACCACTTTCTGGTTGTTGGCATTGAAATAGCAGTATACCTTTGGCTCAAATTTCTCCAACAGCTCGTCAAAGCTCCGCACCAGCAGATGGTCATGGATCTCCTTAAGCTTATCGTCAGACAGGCTCTCCACTCCCCGGACATCTCCCACCAGCGTCAAAAAATCCAGCTTCCCCGGATTGATCACTTCCAAAAGCATGGTCCGGTTAGTCTGCTTGATCACATTTCCCATATTGCGTCTTCCTCCTTTTTGGATCTCTATCATGAAAGGGCTGGCTCACGCCCCCTTATCATCCCATGATTTCTCTTTCGCTGGGTTTTAGGTTTTTATAGTGGAGTTCGATTTCCGTATCTTCTTCGTAAAATGTTATGGTTATTTTCTCGTTATAATAAACCGGGTATCCCCTTCCTTTCTTCAGGATCTCCGCTCCCCGCATCACCGTGCATCGATCTGACCGGTCTTCCAGAATAACCGAATGCTCCGGCCCCGGACAAAACAGAATATCACCGGATTCCCGTTCCCCATAATAGATCCTGCATGTATCTAATATCTGCTTTAATGTAATACGCCCCGGAGAGCGACCGAACAGACGGTATACATGAGGCGGGATATCTTTTCCGTCCCGGGTCCGTACCACATATAAATTAAATTTCCCCGAATAAGGAGTGTCCTTAAGCACCAGAGGTTTTTCTGTCTTGTCTCCTGTCCCTGCAGAATCCATATAGAGGATCGTGGTATGCTTCTTTTTCTCCCACAGGCCAAGAAATACCAGCACAGCGGCAAGGAAACCCAGAATTCCCCATAATGGACGATAGTCCGGTTCCGGCAAAAAGACCGGATCCGGTGTTTTCCCGATCCGCACCGGCTCCGCCTGCCTTACCTGCCATACATCCCCCAATCCTTCCATATCCACAGACAGCTTCACCTCTTCGATGCCGTCTGCCGGAATGACAGTCTTGATTTGCCCTCCCTGGATCACTCCCTTACAGGCATCTCCGTTCAGGATGTAAGATATCTCTCTTCCTTCCAGCTCCTCCCTGTCCCACAGATTGGTACGGCCGTCTGACTCATCCACCGCTTTGACCGCGATATCTGCCAAGTGCTCATATTTGGGAGGAATATTCTTTTTGATTTCCTCGTCTGTCCGCCTAAGCTCCCGGCTTTGGTATTGTACATCCATCTTCACACATGTGGCATATTCTATCAGTATACATATGGAGACCCCTTTCCCGTTTTCCTCTGCTGTTTCTTTCTTACCCTGCACAGAGTTGTCTCTGGCTTTCTCATTTTCCTCAAAACAGATCCGTACCTGGCCGGAGGACGGCCTTTTAAACTCCACCACGGCAAAATTCCTGCCTGACGTGATCTTTTGGCTCTCTGCACGACATTCTGCTGAAAACGGATCCAATTCTTCGTTTGATGTCATCAGAAACCGCACATAGCTGGCTCCGGAAGGAATCTCTGCTTCCAGGGTCTTCCCGTCTGCCTCTGCTATGGCCCTGGCTTCTTTCCAGGGAACCTTCATCCGCTCCACAAGAATCCGTTCCAGGATCCCGGCCAAAGTACCCGACTGCCCTTCCCAGTAGACAGCCCCATCGGTAGTTTCCGCCCCGTCAAAGATATGCATCTGCGGATTGCCCAGCTCTGAACCGATCGCAATGATATAAATCCGGATCCCCCTGCGGGCCGCCTCTGATGCCGCTTTCGTGTAAAGGCTGCGGGAATTTTCCTTCTGCCGCTGATCCGGCATATCAATCTCCCCGTCTGTCATCAAAAAAATGCTCCGCTCCATCCCCTCCCCGTCCGAGAACAGCCCCACTGCCTGCTGCAGCCCTTCCCCGGCATTGGTATAACCAGCATAAGTGATGGAACTTAACTGCCGGTCCATCATTTCCGGATCCGGGCTTAAGGGGATAGTCGTCTGGATTCCGGTGTTGTAAGCTACCAGCCCTGCCTGATAGCCGGACGGCAGGCTGTACACGGCCTGACGGATTGCCTCTATGGCCTCACGGTCTTTATCCTGGGTGTTCATGGATATGCTGGTGTCTAAGAGGAACACGATCTCGGCTCTGTTGTTTCCGTCATGACCTGAATCTGCAGATGCCCTTGCTCTTATCATTCCAGTAAGGCAAAAAAGAAGAATAAAAAATCCAAACCGAAAATATTTTCTTCTCATAAGCCTCTCTCCTCCCCTTTATTTCCAAAATTTACTAATTTCGACAAACTTTTAGAATTATTTTACACTTATTTTAAATAGTTTCAATATAAGAAACAAAATTGTACATATTAATGGTCAAAATTAACAAATTTCAATTCGGGACAGAGACAATACAGGTCAGAGACATCAAAAAAAGACCCATCAATCAGCCTTTCGGCATATGATGGGTCGGATGACAATGCATACCTTATCGTGCGGAGCCTGACGGAGCACGCCTGCCCGAAGGGCATGCATTATGGGATGCCCGGAAGGGTATACCTTATCGTGCGGAGCCTGACGGAATGGTATAAGATTTTGCCGCCTGCTAAAGGCTGCGGTTTTTGATCATCCCCAGGCATAACATAACGGAAAGCACAAGATGGCTGGCTGCCACCACTGCTCCATATTTTATCTTTTGTAAAAAACAGGCAATTCCTATGATCGTCTCGACTGCCCAATAAATACGGCTTCTTTTTCTGTACCGGGAATACTCTGCCTGATCCAGCGGCTTATTCTTATCCGGTACAGGTGCGCATCTGAAGACAATACAGCCGGATATCACAAATATCACCGGATAAATTCTGTAAAACCATACAAGCCCTTTCGATTTCATCATCCAGCAGACGATGCAAAGCATCCATGCCGACACGACCGTACAGCCCATATGGGTATTGGAATGATATCCCCCGGCATAAGACCGAAACGGAATGTAACTGACCAGAAAAATCAATACTGTGAACGGCATACCGGACACAATGCCGATCACTGCCGCTATGACAATATTAAGAAACTGGTTTAACAGCAGCTCATATGCATATTCGTAGACCGGCCTGTCCGCCTCCGGCAGGTATCTGTTATGGATCTGCCACCCTACGATCCTCTGAGACAGCTTTTTCAGCATCAGAATTTACGAAAGCGCTTTGCCTCTTCCGGAACCTCCGGCTGATGATGTACCCAAAAACAGGTTGCATTCATCGAAGTGATCAGAACCGCCAATGCACACACATTCATCACCTGCACTAAACTACACTTACTCTGTAACTTTTTCCACCACTTTTTCATTGGAATTTTCCTCCTGGCATATTATGTGTTTTCAATTATACCACTCCTTCATCCAAAAACAAGAAGATGGTCAAAATTATGCACATAAATGGTTGAAATTGGCACTTTATGCTTCCTTTTTTTCCTTTTCTTCATAAGAAGACAACATCAGCATCGAGACAAAGCGCTCTCCATCCCACGTCATTTCCAATGCTCCCCCATATTTTTCAGCCAGCTCCTCTACAATTTTTATGCCAAGGCCATGGCTGAACATATCTTCTTTTGTGGTGAGGAAGCTGCCGTTTTCCCTGTATGGTTCCACCTTGTAAGTATTTTCCACACGGAACACCAGAAAATGCATATTTCCCATATAAATCTCTACGTTTATATGGCGTTCTCCTTCGCCGCACTTTTCGGAAGCCTCTGCCGCGTTGGACAAAAGATTGCCGAACAAAGAAATCTTGTCACTGTCTGAAAGAAAATCAAGAAACAGATTGTCCTCCACAAAAACTGCCATTTTGACTCCCTTTTCCTTTGCACGTCCACAATATTCCACAAGAAGTCCGTTTAACACCGGATCCCTGCTGTATAGAATATTGTTTTGTTCTGTTCTCAAACGTCCCTCCATTTCTTCTACGATTTTAACAATCGCCTGGTTCTCCCCTCTTGCCGCAAGATTTCCAAACTGATTAAAGTATTGATGCATGTCATGCAGATGCTTCCGGTAGACGGCATTCATCTTATCAACACTCTCATAATTCGTTTTCTCCATGCTTTTTTTCAAATCCGACATTTGTTTTAATTTAATATGATCCATTACCTCCGTAAATTTTCCCAAAATGATAAAGACTGCTATGTTTGAAAGATATAGCAGAACCGCTCCCGCAGATACGAAAGCTGCAATAAATCCGGACTTTGGAAACTCCATATATACATAACTGATCAGGATTACCAAGGATGCCGCAGGCATAATCAACAAATACCAGCAAAATTTCCCGTCTTCATTTACTTTCAGCCTTCTGGTAAAACGTTCCGTGAATAACAAAAAAAGAAAAGATAAAAAATATTCTGCTATCAGATAAGGAGTTCCATATGGAGTAAGCCAGACTTCAATATCGATTGGAAGCATCATAAAAAGCTGACGGTACAAAAGTTCAAAAACAACTTCTCTTCCCCCCGAAAACACAATATAATAGATCAGCGAATATACAACCCCGCAGCGGAAAGAAATCCTGAATGCCATAACCGAAAATAAAATGCACATAAAAGGAATCAGCAGCAGATTCAGCACCGTATTTCCAAAGGAATTTTCCAAAAAAACAAAAACCGTCATAGCCATGAAATAAGCCGCAAACTTCTTTTTCCCTACTCGCCTTTGAAACATTGACTGAAAAAAGCTGCAGAGCATGAAAATCTCAAAAGCACAAAAACACAGTCTTTCTACTGACAACAGTTCCACATTCATTTTCTCGTTCTCCGCTTAAACTTCTCACCCATAAATTGTGTCTTTAACTGATTAAATTCCAATGCTTTTCCCCGTGTAATCTTAAAAAGAATATCTTCATATCCCTCAAGGACAAGCTCCTCTCTGGTACACCTCAAAAGGTACTTAAAATTAATCAAATAACTGTCATGAGGATAACCAAATCCACATGGTTTCAGAATTTCATACATTTCATTCATTTTCTCCGCAGCCCGAATCATCCCATCCTTGTTATCAATACCATACTTTTTTCTTGCTGATCCGGAAAGATAGATTCTTGTACCTCTCCTGTGCTTTTCAAGATAAACAATATCATCTGGTTTCAGGCAAAGCTGCATTCTGTTTTCGTATTTTGCTGTTAAAGTCGGAGCATTCCCTAATTCTTCCATCTTCATTAAACAGTCATATATGTAACCCTCCTTCTCTTCCTCTGCCATGCCTTTTTTAATATATCGATAAGGCTGCACGATAAAAGCCTCCGGAGACGGCTCGACTTTCCCTGTATAAAAGGCAAGCACAACACTGTCATCAACCCTTCTCAGCTTTTGGGCAGTCTTTTGCCCATCCATCCCATCCATTTGAATATCCAGAAAAATAAGTGCAAATTGCATGCAGTTGACAGCTTCCAACAATTCCTCTCCCGAATTATACTTATGAAAACGCAGAATAAATTTGTTATTTGATACCTTTATGATGGCTTTCCTCAGAAGCTCACTGTCCACGGCAGAATCATCCACGATTGCGATGTCATACATTTCATGACCACCTTTCTTTTGTAATTACTTTTCCATAATCTCCAAATCTCTTCCGCTTTCTCACAGTTGTGTTCTTCTGTCTTTTACTATCCGGCGGATTTAATTGTCTTCTGCATTGCCGAAACACAAAAACGCATCAATCATCTGCTCTATACCCCGAATCAATACCCGGCACTGTTCCGGATCACTCTTCATTAACTTTTCCAGCCTCATCTCAATTCCAGATATTTCATCCTCCAATTCACTCTGGCTTCCCATAAGGATTTTGGATATCGGCACATTAAGAATCTCTGATATTCTTACCATAGTAAAGACAGACACCATAGTCTTTCCTGATTCCAGGCGTGTGATTGAGCTTGGAGAAATCATCACCTGCTCTGCCAGCTCCTTCTGGGTCAAATGAGAATATTCCCTGAACCGCTTCACTCTCTTCCCGATTTCTACCCCGTTGTCATCCAAAATAACATCATCTTTTTCCATTGTTTTCTCCCGCCTCTTTTTGCTTAGTAGTTTAACAATGGCGGTAAGAAAAGCATAATGTTTAATCTGCACATACAATTGCGTATCACACACTTCAGATATTGTGGTATATGATTTTCATTAGAATGATCTTTTGAGAACCCCCTGGCCAATCCGGTCAGGGGGTTTTTCTGTTACATTTCAGATTTGGTATACCATAGTCTTTTTCATTGCTATAGATAATCACATGACGGCACACATCCAAAACATTATAAACCATAAACAGATCCCTCCTATCTCTTATTATATCACTTTCAAATCCTCTTGCCTATAGAAATTCTTGATTTGAGGTATGCCCTTCGGGCGGGCGTGCTCCGTCAGGCTTCGCACGATAAGGTATACCCTTCCGGGCATCCCATAATGCATGCCCTTCGGGCGGGCGTGCTCCGTCAGGCTTCGCACGATAAGGTATAAGAAAAAGAGCAGCATAGCTGCAAGCCATACCGCCCTCTTCTTTCATCACCTTTATTCCTTCTTATTCTTTCCCTTTCATATACCCCTGCGCCGCCAAAAGTTCAGCACAGAGCACTGCACCTCCTGCCGCGCCCCGGAGCGTATTATGAGATAAACCTACAAACTTATAATCATACAAGGTATCCTCCCGCAGACGCCCCACAGAGATCCCCATTCCGTTTTCAAAATCCACATCCTGAGTAATCTGCGGCCGGTTATCCTCCTCCAGATACTGGATAAACTGCTTCGGCGCACTGGGAAGCTTAAGCTTTTGGGGAAGCCCCTCAAAGTTCACCATCCGTTCAATCAGCTCTTCTTTCGTAGTCTTTTTTCTGAACTTCACAAACACTGCCGCTGTATGTCCATTAAGAATGGGGACACGGATACACTGGCAGGTGATCACCGGTTCCGCTGCTTTGACGATCTGGCCGTTCTCAATCTTTCCCCACAGACGCAGAGGCTCCTGCTCGCTCTTCTCTTCCTCGCCGCCGATATATGGAATAATGTTCCCCACCATCTCAGGCCAGTCCCGGAAGGTCTTGCCGGCTCCGGAAATGGCCTGGTAGGTAGTCGCCACCACCTCATAAGGCTCATATTCTTTCCATGCCGTCAGTACCGGCGCATAGCTTTGAATGGAACAATTCGGCTTGACCGCAATAAATCCTCTCTTTGTCCCAAGACGTTTCCTCTGAGATTCGATTACCTGGAAATGCTCCGGGTTGATCTCCGGAACCACCATGGGTACATCCGGAGTCCAGCGATGGGCGCTGTTATTGGAAACAACTGGAACCTCTGCTTTTGCATAAGCCTCTTCAATAGCGCGGATCTCATCCTTGCTCATATCCACAGCACTGAATACCATATCTACCTGAGCGGAAACCTTCTCCACCTCGTTTACATTCATAACCACCATCTTTTTCACGGATTCCGGCATGGCCGTCTCCATCTTCCAGCGCCCTCCCACTGCTTCCTCATAAGTCTTTCCGGCGGAACGGGGGCTTGCAGCCACTGCTGCCACCTCAAACCAGGGATGATTCTCCAAAAGCGTGATAAACCTCTGCCCCACCATCCCGGTGGCGCCCAGCACACCTGCACGCATCTTCTTTTCCATAATGTTTTTTCTCCTCGTCTTTTTTGAAAGCCTGCAACAGGCTCACAGCATTTGCAACAGTTCTGATCAACCTTGACCTTGAGCCATTGCATCATTCAGCTTTGACTATCCTATCTCATCTTGACAAAAAAATCAATACCTATTCGCGAGAAAAATACATTTGTCCGTATATTACGCACATAGACAATCCTCTCAAATCCTTTCATTTAGATACATAAGAACTGTCTTTTATTGTAAATCTCCATAAATAATCTTTTGCTTCCCCGGCATAATCAATATTAATCCGTTTGCTTTTCAAAATCTGCTCCTTCTGCACAAGAACCCCGTTCTCCAGATACAAAAAATCCCCGCACAAGTCCTCCCCGTAATTGTCTTTCCCTATTCCCATTGCCTGGCATAACTTTCCCGGCCCGTTGCACAACAGCTTAACCTTATCCGTTTTTCTCCTTTTCTTCATCAGTTCTATTCCTTCCAATGGCTCAAGAGCCCGAAGCAAAAGAACTTCTGGCATGGATATCTTATTTACAACAATATTCATACAAATATGCATTCCGTAAATTAAATAAACATAAACATATCCGCCCTCTCCATACTGGATCTTTGTCCGCTCAGAGTACAAATTATTATAGGCATGGGACGCCCTGTCTTTTGGACCTACATAGGCTTCCACTTCTACAATTTTTCCTTTTGTAATCCCTTCTTCTGTAATATGAACCAATGTTTTTCCCAAAACCTCTTCTGCAACTGTCAATGCATCCCGATTATAAAAATCACGCTCTATTTTCATACTGTCTGATCCTTTTGCAGATTTCCGCCGCCGCAATCATGCCCGTAGCCGCAGAATACACAATCCCCTGGCTGATTCCTGCTCCGTCACCGACTGCAAAAATATTTGCAGCTTCCGTTTCCAAGTTATCATTTAATTTAATTCGTTTCATAGTCCATTCCATTGCTGGTCCATGGAGCCAGTCTATTATATATCTTTTTTATTAAAATTGGCAAGATTCTGTTATAATCCATTTTTTTCCATCAAAATATCATAGAACATTTATTCTTTTAATAAATTTTTACTGGTACAACGCAGCCTGCCATATTCTCCCACACATACCTTCTCATAAAGCCACGCATACTGTATGTGGAGGTGATTTTAATGAGTCCAAAAGAACTGAATTATATTGACGATGCCCTTGGCCATGAGAAATTTTTAAAAACTCAGTGCCAGGATGCCATCAAAAACCTGCAGGATAATGAGCTGAAAAACTGTGTCCAACAGATTTACGAAAAACACCAGCAGATTTTTGACACATTTTACCAGCTGACTTAAGGAGGTGAAATTATGGATGACAAATGTATTATGGAAAACCTGCTTCTGACCACCAAAGGCGTATGTGACCTGTATATGCATGGAACCATCGAATCCTCTACTTCCAATGTGCATCAGGTTTTTAACCAGGCTTTAAAAGACAGCCTTTGCATGCAAGATGAAATTTATCAAAAAATGTCCGCAAAGGGATGGTACAGCACAGAACAGGCCGACTCCAAACAAATAGAAAAAGTACGTAGCCAATACGCAAAAATTTCTTGATTTTGCCAGGAATTGTTAAGAACCAGCTTTCTCTATATAAATATAAAAGTATATAATATAGTAGAAACTGGTTCTTATACCTACTTTTTTCTTTTTTATCATCACATAATTTTTATACCCGCATCTTACTTCCTTTTCCGTCCCGTTTCCCCATTTTGAGTCGGTTTAAATGAATCTCTTTCTTTTTATAAGTGATCATCGGCTGCTCCCCTATAAAATATACTTCCTGAAGATACTCATTCTCTGCCAGCTTGATCCCACGCACGCCGCGGGCATTTTTTTTCAGTTCCGGAATTTCTTCTATGGCAAACCGGAGAAAGACATCCTCACTGGTCTGAAGCACAATCTCCGTCTCCTCTCCTATGGGATGCACCATAAGCACCTGGTCATCATCCGAAAGCTTTGTAGATGCCACCGTCCTGTTGTTTGTGGCAAACTCCTCTGCAGGCACCAACTTTACCAAAGCAAGCTTTGTGGCAAAGAACAACTTCTGCCCTGCCATGGCCTCCTGGCAGCTCATCCAGACAATCGTCTCCTTCCCCCCATCGAATTTACTCACATTATCAAGAGGTGTCCCCTTATCCCGCAGCTTTCCAAACGGAATATCCGTCAGCTTTACCTGGTGCAGATTGCCCTGATCCGTAAATACACACAGTTTATCTGTATTCATGCAAGGGACTATATGTTTATATTCTCCGTCCACAGTCTCTTTATTCCTGTCGTAAATACCCCGGTCCAATACCTTGCAGTACCCGAACCGATCCATGACAAATACCACTTCCTGAGCCTGTACCGGAGCCTCCTCATAGACCGCTTCCTTTCCGTCTTCAATCAATGTTCGTCTGGGTTCGGCAAATTCCTTTTTGATATTTTCCAAATCTTCCAGGATCACCTGGTTCATATTGGCTCGGTCCTTTAAAATTTTCTGATACCGGGCAATTCTCTTTAAACATTCCTTATATTCCTTCTGCAATGCCAGAATCTCCAGCCCGATCAACTTATACAACCGCATCTCAAGAATGGCAGATGCCTGCTTTTCCGTGAAACGAAGCTGCCTGGCGTCCTCCTCAAAACCCGGATGGCGGAACTTGATATTGGAAATATCCCCGTTCATCAGGCAGGCCTTGGCATCTTTCAGATTTCTTGCACCCCGCAGGATAGCAATAATCAAGTCAATCACATCGCAAGCTTTTATAAGCCCTTCCTGAATCTCCTTCTTCTCCATATCTTTATCCAGCAGGGCCTGATATTTTCTGGTAGCATTCTCATACTGAAAATCCAGATAATTCTTTAAAATCCCCCGCAGGCTTAAAGTCTCCGGCCTTCCCTTTGCAATAGCCAGCATATTGACTCCAAAGGTATCTTCCAGCTTGGTTTTTTTATACAGGATATTTTTGATCTTCTCCACATCTGCGTCCCGTTTCAGTTCCAGCACAATGCGGATCCCTTCCTTGCTGGACTGATTGGAAATATCCACCACATCTGTCAGCTTCCGGCTCTCCACCAGATCCGCCACATCCATCAAAAACTTATTGATCCCGGCGCCGATCATAGTGTAGGGAATCTCGCTGATAATCAGCTTATCCTTATCCGCGCGCCGCCGTCCCAGTTCCACCTCCATCTTTCCCCGCAGCTTGATTTTTCCGACACCGGTCTCATAAATCTCTGCAAGCCCGCTCTTGTTGGCAATAATCCCTCCTGTGGGAAAATCCGGACCCGGAAGATAGTCCATCATCTCCTGGGTAGACATCTCCGGCTTCTCAATATACGCTTTTACCAGATCGATCACTTCTCCCAGATTGTGAGGCGGAATGCTGGTGCTCATGCCTACGGCAATGCCTTCCGAGCCGTTGATCAAAAGATTCGGCACCCGCACCGGCAGCACCTCCGGCTCTTTCTCCGACTCGTCATAATTGGACACAAAGTTTACGGTCTTGTCCAGATCTTTTAGGTAGACTTCCTCCGCAAACTTTTTCAGCCTTGCCTCCGTGTAACGCATGGCTGCCGCTCCGTCTCCCTCAATGGAGCCGAAATTTCCATGTCCGTCAACCAGGGCCATTCCTTTCTTAAAATCCTGAGAAAGTACCACCAGGGTCTCATAGATGGAGCTGTCTCCATGAGGGTGATATTTACCCATGGTATCACCCACAATACGGGCTGATTTCCGATGAGGCTTGTCATGCCCCAATCGCAGCTCACTCATATCATAAAGCACCCGCCTCTGTACCGGCTTTAACCCGTCCCGTGCATCGGGAATGGCCCGTGCCGTAATCACGCTCATAGAATAGTTCAGATAGCTGCGCTGCATCTCCTCCGAAAATTCCGTTGTCAATATTTTCTCTGCCATATATTTTCCATCCTTTAACCGCTGTTTTATATTTGCGTTAAAATCAGCAACAAGTCTCTGCCGATCTGTCCCAATAATACAGGGGATATCACAAAATGCAGCTTACATACAATATATGGATGAGACTCCCACGGTTTCAGTGCCATATCTTGTATATAGCGGCTATTTTGCGACACCCCCTGTATCACTGATGGATCGCCAGATATATTTTTGCCGCATCATAGGCCGGTGCAAAAGGTTCTGCCACCAAAATGATCCTCTGGATCTCAGATTCGTCTTCTTCCAGGGCATCTGCGATTGCTGCAGCATCCTGACCTTTTGCCAGCTTCTTGCATACCTGCTTGATCAGTTTTAACATACTTCCTTCTTCCCGACCTTCTTCCCGACCTTCTTCCCGACCTTCTTCCCGCGCTTCCCTGCGGTTTTCCTCCAGATCGTCCTGATAACTATATTCCTCCATCAGCATATTGATCACCTCCGAACTCTTCCTTGTCAGATATTCTGCCAGGATATTCTCTTTGATGCATCGTTTTACTGCAGCCTCCAGGCCGGATTCCGGATCTGACTTCAGACACTCCCTTGCTATTTCCACAAATCCGCTATATTCCCGAAGAATCTGACATTCTTTAAGAAGCTGATTTCCTCCCCCCATGTTAATGTTGATAACCCGGACACAGAGTTCCAGTTCAGGCTTCCTGCTCATATCCATAAAGGAATCCGACAGTTTGAGAATTTTCTCAGACGGAAAAGGTTCTGTCCCATTATAAAACGTCACAAATTCCGGGGTAGGGATTTTGGCGATCCTTCTGCGGTAACGTTTCCGCTTGTCTACCAGCCGCTCATATTCCCTTGCCACATAAAGCAGCATCCGCAGCGGCATATTGTCATTCACAGTTGCCTGCTGCTCACTTAAAAACAAGTGGCGTTTACCGATAACTGCTGCCGCATCATTCTTAAAATTCATGAAAATAACATCTTCCAGCCTACATTTATCTACGTCTTTTGTATCCTTATAATCCGTCCCATAAAGTGCATTATACAAACTAAGAAGGTTCTTTTCAGCGTTCACATCCGAATAAAAAAGATCTGTGAATACACTGTCTTTGTATCTCATTGCCTCATTTGCCATCTTCTGGTACTATCCTTTCTGCAGAATACGCTCTTATGTCCCATCCTTCTTATGTATGATATTATTATACTATTTCCCCCGAAAATCATCAATATCCTTTTGCCGGTTTCCCTGTGAAGGCACTGCCAGCGAAAGTACTTCCGTTCATGCATCAATCTCCGCTTCATCCGCATGGTCGTGAATAAATTTTCTCCTGGGCGGCACCTCGCTGCCCATCAGCATTTCCGTCACCTCAGAAGCCAGCCGGGCATCCTCGATCTCCACCCGCTTTAACACCCGCCGTTCCGGATCCAGGGTCGTCTCCCAAAGCTGCTCCGGGTCCATCTCTCCTAAGCCCTTGTACCGCTGGAGGCGAAAATCTCCTTTATGGCTTTTCCGGTACTTTTCCAGCTCCTTGTCATCATACAAATACTGTTCCTGGCCCTTTCCCGGAATCACTTTATAAAGAGGCGGCATCGCAATAAACACATGCCCGTTGTAGATCAAATCCGGCATAAACCGGTACAAAAAAGTCAAAAGCAGCGTATCAATATGGCTGCCGTCCACATCTGCATCCGTCATCAGAATAATCTTGTGATACCGCAGTTTCCCCAGATCAAAATCATTTCCGTACCCTTCCGAAAACCCGCATCCAAAAGCATTGATCATAGTCTTGATCTCCGCGTTGGCCAGCACCTTGTCCATGGACGCCTTCTCCACGTTCAGGATCTTTCCCCGAATAGGAAGAATGGCCTGATACATCCGGTTCCTTGCCGTCTTGGCCGAACCGCCTGCAGAATCTCCCTCCACAATGAAAATCTCACATTTCTCTGCGTCCCGGCTCTCACAGTTAGCCAGTTTTCCATTGCTGTCAAAGGAAAATTTGGACTTGGTGAGCATATTGGTCCTGGCCTTCTCCTCAGCCTTGCGGATCTTAGCCGACTTTTCCGCGCAGGCAATGATCCCCTTCAGCACCTCCACATTCCGGTCAAAAAAATGCTGCAGAAGATCCCCACTGACCGAAAACACCGCCTTCGTGGCATCCGCGCTGGCCAGCTTGGTCTTGGTCTGTCCCTCAAAAATCGGATCCGGATGCTTGACCGCCACAATCGCCGTCATCCCGTTGCGGGTATCCGCCCCGGTAAAATTAGGCTCCTTCTCCTTTAAGATCCCCAGCTCTCTGGCATAGGAATTGATCATCTGGGTAAACCGGGTCTTAAACCCTACCAGATGGGTCCCCCCTTCCTGGGTGAAAATATTATTGCAGAACCCTAATATATTTTCCTCAAAGGTATCCACAAACTGGAGGGCAAGCTCCACCTCGATCCCTTCCAGCTTATCCTTCACATAGATAGGGTCATGGATGGCATTCTTTCCGTTGTTGATCTCCTTCACATAGGCGATCAGCCCCTCCGGCTCGTGGAAAAGAACCGTCTCCTCCTCCCCCGGCCGCCGATTCTCATAGGTAATCGTCAGCCCGGGATTGAGATACGCGGTCTCATGAAGCCGGCTTTTCAGCCAGTCCGCCTTAAAACGGGTCTTTTCAAAAATCTCCCCGTCCGGCAGAAAATTAATCTCCGTACCCGTCTCTTTTGTCTTTCCGATCACCGGCAGCAGCCCGTCCGAGAGTTCCACCACCGGCAGCCCTCTCTCATAGCCATCATGATGGATCTTCCCGCCCCGGTAAATCTTTATGTCCATATGCGCCGAAAGGGCATTGACCACCGAAGATCCTACCCCGTGAAGCCCTCCGCTGGTTTTATAAGCATTATTGTCAAACTTCCCTCCTGCATGAAGGGTAGAAAATACGATCCGCGCCGCAGACATCCCTTTTTTATGCATCTCAACCGGAATCCCCCGGCCGCTGTCCTTCACCGTACAGGAACCGTCCGCCTCTAAAATCACCTGAATCTGATCACAATATCCTGCCAGGTGCTCATCTACCGCATTGTCCACAATCTCGTAAATCAGGTGGTTCAGCCCCTTGGTCCCCACTCCTCCTATGTACATGCCCGGCCGCTTCCGGACTGCCTCCAGACCTTCCAGAACGGTAATGCTGTCTGCATTATACTGTGTCTTCGCCATTGATACTCCTCTCTATACGGCCTTCCGGCCACTCTCTTGAAAGCACATGTTCCCATTATACACAAAAACCCCCACAAAAAGCAAGTCATTTATCGAACTTACTTTCGATAGGAGTTTTTGTAGCGTAACAGTTCAGACGGCTCTCTGATTCTCCACTATTCCTTGAAAATATCCATAAACTCTTCCCCGGTTATTGTCTCCTTCTCCAACAGATAAACCGATATCTCATTCAGCTTCTTTGCGTTTTCCTTCAGAATCCCCATAGCTTTGTCATACTGCTCCTTCACAATCCGGATTACCTCCTCATCCACCATCCTTGCAGTCTCCGGGGCACAGACCATGGAAGTATCTCCGCCTAAATACTGATTGTTCACCGTCTCTAAAGCAACCATGCCGAACTGGCCGCTCATGCCATACCGAGTCACCATGGCCCGGGCCAGCTTGGTAGCCTGTTCAATGTCATTGGCCGCGCCCGTGGTAATGGAACCAAATATAAACTCCTCCGCCGCGCGGCCGCCGGTGTAGGTGGCAATCTTATCTAAGGCTTCCTCCCTGCTCATCAGGAAACGCTCCCCCTCTTCCACCTGCATGGTATATCCCAAAGCGCCGGATGTCCGGGGAATGATGGTGATCTTATGGACCGGGGCACTGTGGCTCTGGCAGGCCGCCACCAGGGCATGTCCTACCTCGTGGTATGCCACGATCCGCTTCTCCTTCTCCGACACCGCCGCGTCCTTGCGCTGGTATCCGGCGATCACCACCTCAACACTTTCCTCCAAATCCCCCTGGGCTACCACGCCGCGCCCCTGGCGGACTGCCCGGAGGGCCGCCTCATTGACAATATTGGCAAGTTCCGCGCCGCTTGCTCCGGAGGTCGCCCGTCCGATAGCGTCAAAATCCACATTATCTCCCAGCTTCACATTCTTTCCGTGGACCTTTAAGATTGCCACGCGCCCTTTCAGATCAGGCAGTTCCACCGGCACACGCCTGTCAAACCGGCCGGGACGCAGCAATGCCTTGTCCAAAGATTCCGGGCGGTTGGTCGCCGCAAGGATCACGACTCCCTTTTTTCCGTCAAAACCGTCCATCTCCGTCAGAAGCTGGTTGAGGGTCTGCTCTCTCTCATCGTTGCCGCCTATGCCGCCTCCGTCCCGCTTCTTGCCGATAGTATCAATCTCATCGATAAAGACAATACAGGGAGCTTTTTCATTGGCCTGCTTAAAAAGATCCCGCACCTTTGCGGCACCCATTCCTACAAACATCTCCACAAACTCCGAACCGGAAATCGAGAAAAACGGCACATGGGCTTCCCCGGCCACCGCCTTGGCAAGAAGCGTCTTACCTGTCCCGGGAGGTCCCACTAACAGGGCGCCTTTTGGCAAAGTGGCCCCGATATCCGCATATTTTTGAGGATTATGAAGGAAGTCCACAATCTCCTTCAAAGCTTCCTTTGCCTCTTCCTGCCCTGCCACATCTGCAAACGTTTTGCCGGTCTCCGTCTCCGCATAAATTTTTGCATTGGACTTGCCGAAAGTCATGGCATTACCCATGCCCCCCATTTTTTTCATCATAAACCGGCTTAAAATCTGACCTATAATGACAAACATTAAAATCGGCATAATCCAGGTAGTAAAAATCGTCAGAAGCGGTGACGCCTGGGTAGGGATCTCTTTCGCAAAGACCACTCCTGCCGCCCGGAGTCTCTCCGTCAGCTCGTCATCCGGCCAGAAACCAGTCTTGTAGGCTCCCAGCTTCCCTTCTTCATTCTTTGCCAGAAAACTGATCTGATTGTCCTGCATGGCGACCTGTTCCACATTCCCCTGCTCCACCATATTCAGAAACTGGTCATAAGATACCTCTTTCACCGACCGTTCCATGACGGAAGGAAATACCAGGGCATTTAAAAGCATCGTCACAATCAATACGATAAAATAGTAATAAATCCAGCTTTTTGGCGATGGTTTCTTAGGTTCTTCATTCTTTATACCCATTCCTTTGTCTCCTTAAAAAATCGTTTCCATTAAGTATACAACAAAAATGTGTTTTTTTAAACCACACATCATAAAAAGATTCTAAAGTCTTTCTTAAATTGTAATTATTCTGATACTTTACGGATAGGTTTCCTTAAATAGCCTGAAAAAACCGGAATCCTGAAAATCACTGTCTTCAGGATTCCGGTGCTTCTCCTCGGCCGCTGTTTCAATCCTTTGAACGGCCGCTTTCCTCTGCCATTTTTCCTTTACATCACATCTGTTATGTTAATCCGGCACCACCGGCACCGCGTCCGGCGGGACAGGACACACATATCCGCCTGCTGTCCGTCTCTCAAATTCCTCCCTGGCTGCCTTTAGAATCTCCGGCTTTGCAAACAAATCCATCGCAGCGGCTGCCAGCACCTTTCCCGCATGGACAGCCGCCTTGTGTCCGATCTCTGTCCTGTCACAAGACACATTCTGCCAGCTATGGCCAGGACATCCGTTTGGCCAGGATGCCACATGGATCTGGGCAGTGGGAGTCAGCCAGCTCACGTCCCCCACATCGGTAGAACCTGCATGAAACGCATCTCCCTTATAAAGAGGAGCCAGAAACGCATTCATGGCATGACCGGTTTTCCTGCGCATTTCCTCTACCTGCGCCTTCATGTCCGAGTCATATCTTGCCCCGATCCCCGGCACATTGTCACTTCCCGGATAAGTCTCTGCCAGGGCATCCGCGTAAGCCAGCTCTTCCTCCGTATAAGAAGGCACGCCCAGCTCCCGATAATTGTCATACAACACCTGCTCCAGCACAAAATTGCTGACCGTATCTGCCGCCCCGTCAATAAACTGCTGTTTGAAGGTGGTATCCGTCATCAGGGCGGCTCCCCGGGCAATCTTATCCACCCGTGCCTGCAGCTCTATGGCCTCTGCCACATGATTGGAACGTATCATATACAGCACACTGGCCTTAGGCTGCACTACATTGGGACTGCATCCCCCTCCGTCTGTGATGGCATAATGGATCCGGGCCTTATCGCTCATATGCTCCCGCAAAAACTGCACGCCGATATTCATCAGCTCCACTGCATCCAACGCGCTGCGCCCCCGCTCCGGCGCGCTTGCCGCATGGGAAGCCACTCCCGTAAACTTATATTGTATCTGGATGCAGGAATTGGAAGACCCGGTCCTCACCTCGTTTACATCCTCCGGATGCCAGGTCAGCGCCGCATCCAGTTCCTTCCACAAACCTTCCCGCGCCATAAAAGACTTGGCCGCGCCGCCTTCCTCGCCGGGGCAGCCATACAAAACCACCGTACCGGGGCAGCCTGTAGCCTCCAGGTATGCCTTCACCCCCAATGCCGCAGCAAATGCCCCTGCCCCCAGAATATTATGGCCGCATCCATGGCCGGTGCCGCCGGAAACCAGCTCCTCCCGGACCGTGCTTCCTGCCTTCTGGGACAATCCTGACAGCGCATCGTACTCCGCCAAAAGCCCGATCACCGGCCTTCCGCTGCCAAAACTTGCAGAAAATGCGGTCTCAATCCCGCAGATTCCTTTTTCAACCTGAAAACCTTCCTCTTCCAGCACTTGACAATAAAGCCGTGCAGATTTTTCCTCCATCAAAGACAGTTCCGCATATTCCCATATCCGGTCTGCCACATTCACGATTTTATCCCGTTTTGCATCGATCTCACGGATCGCCGCCTGTTTCTCACCGGTCATTCCCTTTTCCTCTCCCTTTCCTCACTGTTTGGTACGCCCATAAGCATAACAGCCTTTTACAGCACCTTAGCCAGAAAATCCTTCAGCCGCGGATGATCCGGCTCCTCAAAAATCTTTTTCGGCGTCCCCTGTTCCAGCAGCATCCCGTCCGCCATAAACAAAACCCGGTTCCCGACCTCTCTGGCAAAACCCATCTCATGCGTCACCACCACCATGGTCATGCCTTCCCTAGCAAGTCCCTTCATAACATCCAGCACCTCGCCCACCATTTCCGGGTCAAGGGCGGATGTAGGCTCATCAAACAACATCACCTCCGGCTCCATGGCAAGAGCCCGGACGATAGCCACACGCTGCTTCTGTCCTCCGGAAAGCTGGATCGGATAGGCTCCTGCCCGGTCCTTAAGCCCTACCCGGTCCAAAAGGGCAAGGGCTTTTTCCTCAGCTTCCGCTTTCTCCATCCCTTTTACCTTTACAGGCGCCAGGATCATATTTTCCAGGATTGTCATATGGGGAAACAGATTAAAATGCTGAAACACCATTCCCATCTTCTGACGGAGCCGGTCAATATCCAGTTTCACCGTCTTTCCTGTCTCGTCCGTATATTTTTTCTTTGTAATATCCACGCCGTCAAATACGATAGCTCCGCCTGTGGGTTCCTCCAACAGGTTTAAACTCCGCAGAAATGTAGATTTCCCGGAACCGGACGGCCCGATTACCACCATCACGTCTCCCCGGTTAATATCCACCGTCACCCCGTCCAGGGCCTTGATGGCCCCCATATGGTAATGCTTCTTCAGATCCGTCACCTGGATCAGGCTATCTCTTGTCCCCATGGCTCATTCTCCTTTCAAAATAGGCAATGATCTTGGAAGTCGGGAAGCACAGGCAAAAATATACCGCCGTTGCCACTAAAAGAGGCTCCACGATCACAAATGTCGCTCCCTTGACCGCATTAACTGCTGACATGATATCCTGTACCCCGATGGTGTAGGTAATGGCGGACTCTTTAATAATGACCACAAATTCATTGGCAATGGCAGGCAGGATATTTTTAAGAGCCTGAGGCAATATTATGTAGCGCAGGTTCTGTGCCTGGGAGAGTCCCAGAGAACGGGCCGCCTCCGTCTGTCCTCCGTCAATTGACTGAATCCCCGCCCGGATGATCTCACACAGATATGCTCCCGAGTTCATTCCCAGGGCTACCACGCCGGGGAAAAAGCGGTCGAATTTGATAAAACCAAACATTTGAAAGGAGGGCAGCCGGATCAAGCCGAAGACCCCGTAATATATGATAAAGATCTGGACAATCACCGGCGTGGAACGCAGGATCTCCACATATGCAGTAGCAATAAAACTTAAAGGATTGAATTTGCTTACCAGCACCAGAAAACCACCCTCCCGCAGATGGCCGTTCTGGTCCAGACCCAGGCTGCGCAGCGGACAGACATTGGACATTCGCATCAGGGCCAGGACAAGGGCAATGCAAAAGCCGATAACTACCGTAAACAGCGAAAGCAGGATCGTGACCAGCATTCCCTGCCTGAAAAGCTGGGCATAAGGTATAATCTTCGAAAAATTTTCCAACTGAATGAATTGTTCCATGAGGCCTTCCTCCTAAATTTGTGGGGCATAACAGCCCGGATATCCCTAAAACTGCTGCAAATTGCCCGTAAAATACGGATTCCCCCCGAAGAGTACCCTTAGAAACTCCCGGGAGGAATCAAACATTTCTTTACTGCTGAACCTGGCCGCTCTCATCCAGCAGCCCCTCATACTTCTCACCAGATGCCAGCTCATTGGCCTCCGCAATAAACCTCTCCATGGAACCATCCTCCAGAGCCTTGGCAATGGACCCGTTCACTGCTGCCAGCAAAGCGTCATTCCCCTTGCATACGCCGATGGAAGACCCTTCCTGGTCATAAGGAACCTCCATAATAATCTCCAGTTCCGGATAATTCTTCTGATAGCTTTTAGCCACATCCGTCTCGATATAAGCCGCGTCCATCTTGCCGGCCAAAAGCTCTGCAATGATATCTGTCACCTTGGGAAGCGCCACGATATCTGCCACCGGTGAATTCATAGTGGCCAGATCCATCTGGATGGATCCGATCTGGGCGCCTACGGAAACTTCCGGCTTGTTGATGTCTTCAAAAGACTTGTAAAGATCCGCCTTATCCTTTACCGTAACGAGAGACTGGCCTCCCATATAATAAAGATCGGAGAACGCCATGATCGATTCCCTCTTTGGATCCGGAGAAAGGCCTGCCATGCCAAGATCCACGGACTTGGTCTGCAGCTCGCTCAACACCCCGTCAAAATCCACCGTAACCACCTCAAGCTCCAATCCTAAATCATCTGCAATATACTGGGCAAGGGCCATGTCAAAACCGGCCAGGGACGGATTGCCGTCCTCTCCGATCGCATAGAACTCATAAGGGGCAAAATCCGGGCTGGTCGCCACTGTCAGCTTGCCGGCCGTAACCGTCTGAAGCTCTCCTGTGCCTGCCGCAGCCTTTTCCCCTTCCGTGCTCTCCGCCTCGGTTTTGCCTTCTGCTGTTGTAGACGCCTCAGCCTCAGTGCCTGCCGCCGTCGTATCAGTCGCCGCTGCCGTAGTCTCTGCAGGCTTACTTCCTCCACATGCAGCCAGGGATGCCGCCACACATGCAGCCAGTCCCAACGCAAAAATCTTCTTTTTCATAATTATCCTCCTGTGTACCGGCGCTGTTTTTACCGATACCTGCATAAATATAATAGAACAAAATTTATACTGACTTTATCCATTATACATATTTTTTGAAAAAGTTCAAGTGGAAATGTATAAAAATGCAGGCTTTACCAGGATAAACGCATCAATTTCCATCCCCAACCATCTTGACATTTTTATTATTTTATGCTTACCCCTTCCATTTCTTTTAATTTTATGTTATAATGTATTACATATTATGTAATTCTATAAAGGAGA
>CATKXR010000043.1 GCA_949840805.1 uncultured Lachnospiraceae bacterium
CATCTCCGAGTCATCCGCAATCAGTATTGTCTGTCTGGGGCTTCTCTTACTATTGATCTGGCTCACTCTCCATCTCCTCTAAGCAAAATATAATGTCATGGGTATGTAAAACAGCATTGCTGCCACGTTTATCAGTATAGCATATTTCATGAATTGGGGCAAGTCGTTTTCGGGCATACAAAAGGCAAAAACGTTATTGCTGCCGGTTATCTCAGAAGATCTGCCCGGCCCGGACAGCAATAGACGTAGTAAACGCAAGGAAATTGCAGGATGGCTGCAATAAACAGGGAGACTGCAATAAAACACAGTCTCCCTGTTCCCGTATTCTTATTTCACGATTAAAGGATAACCTTTGCCGGGCATTTAGCCGCGCATTTGCCGCAATTGGTACACTTGCTGTAATCAATGACCGCCACATTGTTATCCATATGGATGGCATCGAACTCACACTGTTTGGTACACAGCGTACATGCAATACATCCGTTGTCGCATTTGGCCTTCACGTCCTTGCCCTTGTCATGGGAAGAGCACTGTACCAGATGCTCGGCGGAGTAAGGCACCAACTCGATCAGACGGTTCGGGCAGGCAGCCACACACTTGCCGCATGCCACACATTTTTCCTTGTCAACCACCGCAACGCCGTCCACAATATGAATTGCGTCAAAAGCACAGGCCTTCACACAGGATCCGTATCCCATACATCCGTAAGTACAGGCTTTCTCTCCGCCTCCCGGCACTACTGCCACCTTGGAACAATCATCAATACCAAAATAATTGTACTGGACACGAGCCTTGTCGCAGGTGCCTTTACATTTTACAAAAGCAACCTTTTTCTCGGATCCTCCGCTCTCCACGCCCATGATGGCGGCGATCTTATCCGCCACGGCAGGGCCTCCTACCGGGCAGGCCCCTACTGCCGCAGTGCCGGCCGCAATGGCGGCCGCAAGGCCGTCACAGCCCGGAAATCCGCAACCGCCGCAGTTGTTGCCAGGCAGCTCTGCACGGACCAGGATTTCCTTCTCATCTACTTCTACTTTAAACTGCTCACTGGCAATCCCCAGCAGCACACCGATGACTATACCGATGGCGCCGATGATGACTGCCGCTAAAAGCAAACCTGTCATATTCATCTTTTATGCCACCTCCTATTTAATCAGGCCGGAAAAGCCCATGAATGCGATTGCCATCAGACCGGAGGTGATCAGTACGATCGGCGACCCCTGGAAATTGAAGGGAATATCGTTGTCTTCAATGCTCTCACGGATGCTTGCCAGCAACACGATCGCCACAGTAAAGCCCACTGCCGTACCAAAACCGTTGGCCACGCTGAAAATGAAGTTATACTCCTTCTGTACATTAGTCAGAGCGGAGCCTAGTACTGCACAGTTGGTAGTAATCAGCGGAAGGAACACTCCCAATGCCTGATACAGGGACGGCACGTTCTTTTTCAGGAACATTTCCACGAACTGCACCAGGGCTGCGATCACCAGAATAAAGGCGATAGTCTGCAGATACGTTACGTCAAATGGCACCAGGACGAAAGAATAAATCAGGTTCGTCACAATGGAAGCAAGGACGATTACGAAAATAACCGCACCGCCCATCCCCAGAGAGGTGTCCACCTTTTTAGATACGCCCAAGAACGGGCACAAGCCCTGGAACTGGCTCAAAATAATGTTATTCACCAGAGCAGCGCCTACAATTACTAAAATCAGTTCTTTCATCTATTCTGCGCCCTCCTATCCTTTCTTTTCTGCCTGGGCGGCTTTCTCTGCCGCCGCTTTCTTAGCGGCTGCAGCCTTTTCTGCCGCTGCTTTCTTGGCCGCCGCCGCTTCTGCCTCCGCCTTTGCGCGGATCTCCTCCAAAACGGCATGGTTAGCCGAACAAGCCGAACCGCTGCAGGTCATACAGTTCCCGCCGCAGGCCAGTTTGGACTGTGGCACAGAGCCATTGGTAGCTGACGGAGCCTTAAACTTGTTCTGTAAAGCGGTCAGGCCTGCCAGGACAAAAAACGCTCCGGGCGCAAGGCCAAAGATAGTGATCCTGAAATCCTCCGGAATAATGCTTATGCCAAACACGGCGCCGGCTCCTAAAATCTCACGGACAATTGCGATACAGGTCAGGCCTACCGTGAAGCCCAGTCCCATACCGATCCCGTCAAAAGCAGACTCTAAAGGACCGTTTTTTGCCGCATATGCCTCGGCACGTCCCAGGATAATACAGTTTACCACGATCAACGGGATAAAAATACCCAAAGAACTGTACAGGCTCGGCACAAATGCCTGCAAAAGCAGCTGAACAATCGTAACCAGGGATGCTACGATAACGATATATGCCGGAATTCTCACCCTGTCCGGAATAATCTTCCGCAGCGCGGAGATAATCAGGTTGGAAAACACCAGAACCGCTGTGGTGGACAGTCCCATGCCCACGCCGTTGACGGCCGTGGTGGTAACTGCCAGGGTCGGACACATGCCTAACATCAGCACAAAGGTCGGGTTTTCCTTGATAATGCCATTATAAATACGTTCCATACATTTATTCATGACTTCCCACCTCCTACTGTGCCAGGCAGTTCTTTGCAAAATAAACTGCCGCATTCACCGCGCCGGTCACTGCGTTGGAAGTGATCGTCGCACCGCTGATGGCATTGATCTCATTATCTGCAGACGCCCCGTTCTTGGTAACGGTAAAAGCATCTACATTTTTGCCTGCATACTGGTTCTTCCAGTCTGTATCGGCATTCATGCCAAGACCTGCCGTCTCGGCAAGGGTAAGAAACGCGACTCCATTAACCGTACCGTCTGCCATAACGCCCACCGACACGGTAATCGCGCCGCCGTAACCGTCCTTGGAGGTGGTAGTAACTACATATCCCATAGGAGCGCCGGAACCATCCAGGGCAGTCGCCGCCTCGTCCACCGTCACATTTCCAAAGCCAAGGCCCCCGATCTCCCCGTTAGCAGAAGCAATCACCTCCGTCATATCATCTGCCTCAAAGGATACCGCATCGGGCAGCACCGTCCGGTACGCCTCCTCTTTGGCCGCTAAATTCGCCGCTGCAATAGGAGCCTTTGTCGCCTCGTATACTCCGCCCAGGCAGGCGCCTGCCACCAGCGTGATGGCAAACAGGATCAGGGCGTCTTTCATAAATCCGCCTTTACTCATGATTTCTTGCCCTCCTTTCCAAATGCTGTGGGAAGGGTAAACCTTTCAATCAGCGGAACCAACAGGTTGCTGATGATGATCGCATAGGAAACTCCCTCTGCGGAGCCGCCGAAAATACGGAACAGCCCGGTCAGAATACCTAATAAAACACCGAAAACAATCTGCCCTTTGGGAGTAATGGGGCTGGTCACATAGTCCGTAGCCATAAAGAAGGCTCCGAATACCAGGCCGCCGCCGCAGATATGAGCCAGCACATAGTTCATATCCTGCTTGCCGAAAATAAAGGCAAATACTGCCACGGTCAGAATATATGTAACCGGAATCCGCAGCGAGATCACCTTCCGGACCGCCAGATAAATGCCGCCGATCAAAAGCGCGATCACGGACACCTCGCCGATGGTTCCCGGAATTTTCCCGATAAACATGGCAGCCAGGTCAACAGACGCCCCTGACTTTAACTGTGCCAGAGGTGTGGCTCCGCTCCAGCCGTCCATGGCAAAGTCAGACATCTTTCCTGCAAAAGAGATCAGCAGGAAGCAGCGGCCTGCCAAAGCCGGGTTCATAAAGTTCTGCCCAATGCCGCCGTAAAGCTGCTTTACCACAATTATGGCAAAGACGCCTCCCAAAGCGGGAATCCACAAAGGAATATTGGCCGGCATATTAAGAGCCAGGATCATGCCCGTCACCGCCGCGCTCATATCGGAAACCGTCAGCGGAAGCTTCATCAATTTCTGAAATACATATTCACTCAGCACGCAGGCAGCCACCGTAACGATCAGGACCAGCAGCGCGTGAAATCCAAACTGGAATACACCAAACGCAGTTGCCGGCAGCATGGCAATGCACACATCCGTCATAATGCTCTGGGTGGTCTCACTGCTCCGAACGTGCGGGGATGCCGATACGTTTAATAATTTACTCATAACTTCTCCCCTCCTACGCTTTCTTTCTACGGTTAGCTGCAACCGTTTTTCTCATCTCTTTAAATGCCTGGGTCAGAGGACGCTTGGCCGGGCATATAAACGCACAGCTTCCGCACTCCACACACTCCATGCCGTTTAACTTTTCAAACTGCTCACAGTCTCCCTTCAGCGCCGCCTTCATCATCATCACCGGAACAATGTGGCTGGGACACACGCTGACGCATTTCCCACATCGGATACAGGGGGTAGGCTCGTTGGCCGCCACCTCGTCTTTTGTCATGCACAAAAGCGCCGAATTGGTCTTGGTCACAGGAATATCCAGGTCAAACAATGCCATACCCATCATGGGGCCGCCTGCAATCAGCTTCTCCGGCTCCGTCTTAAAACCGCCTGCTGCTTCAATCAGTTCCTGGAAGTTGGTTCCGATCTTTACGTTATAGTTCTGCGGATTCGCAACGGCATCACCGGTCACAGTCACAATTCTGCGCATCAGCGGCGTGGTCTTGCACACTGCCATGTAAATGGCAATCACCGTATCCACATTGTCTACTATACAGCCTGCGTCTGCAGGAAGCATGGAAGAATTCACCTTTCTCCCGGTGATGGCGTTGATCAGGGAACGCTCGCCGCCCTGAGGATATTTGGTCAGAAGCTCGCATACCTCGATCCTGGGTTCGTCTTTTGTGAGCTCCTGCATCTTCTTAATCGCCTCAGGCTTGTTGTTCTCAATGCCGATAACTCCCTTCGCCTTGTCAAAGAGCTGCAGTATAACCTTCAGCCCGCCTATTAACTTCTCCGGTTCCTCAAGCATCATCCGGTAGTCGCTGGTCAGATAAGGTTCACACTCTGCGCCATTGACCAATACATACTCAATGGCATTCTCATCTTTTGGCGTCAGCTTCACATGAGTGGGAAAACCTGCACCGCCCAGGCCCACGATACCTGCCTCTTTGACGATATCGCGGATCTCCTGTTTGGAAAGCTTCGACGGATCCCTGTCGGTCCCTAAACCTTCTACTGTCTGATACTCACCGTCATTCTCCACGATGACAGAATTGACCATCGCGCCGTTTGCCACCCGCCTTGGCTCTACAGCCTTGACGGTCCCGGATACGGAGCAGATGACATTCGCGGAAATAAATCCGCTTGCTTCGCCGATCTTCTGGCCGGCCAGCACCTTGTCGCCCTTTTTCACCAGCGGAGCCGCCGGCGCACCAATGTGCTGGGACATGGGAAACACCATATCCCCCTTGGGCATTAAGAGCTGTGTGGGCTTGTTCTCGGACAGTTCTTTTCCCTCATAAGGATGAACGCCGCCTTTAAATGTAGCCAGTCCCATCTACTTTTACCCTCTTTCTATACATTTTCTTTCTTCTTTTGACAAAAAACATCATTTTGTCATCTTGTACAGTATAACATAATTAATGAAGGGTTACAATTGGAAATTTTTCTTCTTTCGCGTATACATGATCTGAGATTTTTACCAAAAAGTATGAATCGGCAGGACAAATAAGACCATTTTCCTGTTTATAATTTAACAGAAAGGTTCCGAAAAAAAATCAATGTGTTTCTGAAAAAAAACATATTGCAATATGCTGTTTTCGGAAAAAAACAATCGGCCCTCTTCAACTAAAATACGAGGCCCTTTTTGCAGCCATATTATAGATTCCGACTGTCAGATGCAAAAAAGCCTCGTCATTATATTGTTAAATTTTTATCTATGTTTGACATTTTGAACCGCAAAACGTTTTTAATTATTTTTACTTATAATTATTAGTTAAAACATCTAATTAAACAATCTTAAATAATATCCTGGCAGAAAAAATCTTTCTACTGTACCAAACTCAGGCACATATCTTCGAATATCCAGAAAGACCGGGCAAAAGATCAGGCTTCCCACCAGAAAAAAAGGAATCAGGCTGCAGACCGTCTCCTCCCGGCGGCAAATCCGTCCGAGAATCCAGGAAAATAAAACCACTGCGCCTCCGTATCCGGCCAAAGCTGCCAGCTCATATCCCCAGTCCCTGACACAATTTCCCGTCCACAAGGATGCCATCCCTGACAGAGATGCCAGGAATACAGGCGCGGCCTGGCCTGCCAGACAACAAAAGAAACGCATTCCATAAGGAATTTTCAAAAACATCCCCTTTTTTTCATCTGCCAGGCCAATAGCCCCGCCATAAAGCCCGATCACAAACACATAGACTGCCACAATCCCGCGAACCGGGAACACGGACGGCTCTGACTGCATATTCTCTGCCTTGCCCCGGCTTCCTATAAGCTCATAAGTAAAATCAAAGGTGCTGCCGTTTTTCTTCCATTTGTCATACACGTCTCCTGCCGATTCTGCCCCGTCCCCCATTTTTTTCTCCATGTACTGGCAGAACAGCTCCCTGTCATACAGTTCAATCATAGCGGCAAAGACCGTTTCGGAAGAAAGCTTCGCCGCAACGGTAGAAGGCGCCTGGTAAACCCGGATATTTCTCTTTAGATCTTTCTGGTTCAGACGTTCTCTCAGCCCGGCGGATATTACATATCCGCATTCCGCCCGCTTCGATGCCACTTCGTCTTTTACTTCCTGCTCTCCGGCGCAAGGATAAAACTCAAAAAGCCCGTCTCCTGCCTGACGCCCGCTCAAGGCCAGTACCAATTCCTGTTCCAGGGATTTTTCCTGATTTTTCCTGCTTCCGCCTTTTTCCGTTTCTGCACAGACGGCTATCCTTATGCCAGAATCCTCATGTTTTTGGAGTTTTCGGATAAAAAAGGTTCCCATCGGAAGCAGCAGCAGAATCAGAACAAATGACAGCCTGCATATATGGCGCTTACAGGACAAAAAAAACCAGATTCCGATTCTTTTCATATCCTTCTCCCCCTCTCCCGGCCTTCTGCTATTGCTGCCAGGAAAAACCCCCCGAAGAACAGAAGAAACAGCCTGCCTGTGACAAGGCCGTCCCATCCTCCGGTCAGCAGCATTTTCACCCCGTCCATCAGAATTGCCGATGGCATCACCGGCGCTATCTTCGCAAACACTCCCGGCAAAAATACGGAAGGCAGAAATCCGCCTGCCAGAAAATGTTCGATTGTCACTGTCAAAAACAGCAGCATAATTCCGCCTAAAAGCGTCCCGGCCGCCTGATAGACAAGCACCACCAAAGCAGCCGCGGACAGGCATACCAAAAGAAAAACAGGCAAAACGGCAATTCCTCCCAAAAAATATTCTTCCAGGAATTCTTCCGCGCCAGACACTCCTGACCGTGCCGCCATTATAAAAGCTCCTCTCAGTACCAGCCCCATGACCAGGGATATAAAAACAAACAGGCTCCCCAGCCCGGCAACACGGCCCAGTACCCGGCTGACGCTTCCTATGCCTGCCAGATCCAGTTTCTGTCTCATAACCGGCTTAAAAGGCATTAAATACCCTGACACCGGAATCGCCAGCAGCAGCAAAAACAGCACATAAGCGCTGATGCCATAAAAAACCATAACCGGCACATCTTTTGTGGCACTGACCTGACGGTATTGGAAATAATCCTCCCTGGGAAGGCTGTATGACAGAAAAATCTGATTCAGTTCCTTCTCCAGCTCCGGGATATTCGCAGCCCTGTCTGAGGACAAATACATCTCGTTCCCCCCGTAGATTCCTGCCTGGGAAGCACCTAAGATAGAAGCTCCTGCCTGAGTAAGCTCTTTAAATATCCGGCTCTCCAGCCAGGCGTCTTCTGGCATCAGAACCCTGACAGAAGGATTTGTTCCATTCATAATTCCCTGAATCAGTCCCTCCGGCACATCCATCACCGCGCTGAGCCTGCCGTCCTGCAGCCCCTTGATCCCCTCTTCCCTCTCCATATATTGAAAATCACACATACTTTTTACACTGTCCAGGGAGCTGACCATAGAAACCATTTGCCTGGCCAAAGCATCCTCTTCTGGCAAAACCACACCCACGGCGATCCTTCCGGCCGCTGTGCCGCCATACAAGGCACGCCCTGCCAAAAGGGCAACCGCCCCTGCCAAAAACAGCAGTGCGGTCGCCCCGGCAAGCATCTGCGGAAATCTCCGAAATGCTCTCTTTAATTCTAACTTCCAAAAAACCAGGCATATTGGCATATAAAACTTCCTCCGTTAATTTCCAAGGGAGCCAAGCTGGCTGGCAAGGTCCAAAATACCCATATACATTTCCATTCCGACATTCTGCCAGTCCTTTTCCGTAGCCTGTATCACATCCAGTTTCTCGCCTTCCAGTTCCTCCACCTCGTCTGACAAGGGACGCAGGTCATAATCTCCGTCAAATGAAATGAAAAAGTTGTCTTCATCCGGCACATCCACCTTCACCTCGTCAAAATCCACATGGATCACAGATCCCTTTTCCAGTTCGCTGACCGCCCCTTTTGCTGAAAATCCGATAACTTTCTCCCCACTTGACGATGCTTCTGCCGATAAAGTAAAATCTCCGTCATCCGAATCGTAATCACCGCCGAAATCAATGGCGATAGCTTCCCCGCCTCCGCGGATTTCGAAAGAAATATCACCGGACAATGACTTGCCGTCATAATCGCCGTGCTTTGTCATCTTAATAGCCACCGCATCGTCTTCATTCTTTGGAGATATCTCCAGTTCGCCCTCCGCGTTCTGGGTCAGATAGCTTCCGCCATGAAGCAGAAGATCAAACTTAATCTTTATGGTATCTCCTTCGTCTGTCAGGGACGTATCTCCGTCCACGGATACCAGCCTTCCCTTTTTATCCACATAAACCAGCATATCCACATCATTCATGACACCATCCAACAGGTCAATAGCCTCGTCCGCGGATTTTTTTATTTCTTCATAATTCTTGTCAAGCATCTCCTGGGCAGACATTCCATACAGGGAACTGCCATCCAGATCATTGCCTGCCAGCTCCAGCATCCGCAGGCTCATCTGCAGATACTCAAGAAAATTCTCTCTCAGTTCCTCGTCCTCCAAAAAGAAATCGGAAGATGTCCGCAGGAAAGAAATCATGGAATCCTTGCTGATATTTACTTCATATCCTCTGCAGGATACTTCCTTTCCGTCTATCTCAAAAGTATCCTTTTCTGCTTTTTCCACAGTCAATGCCTCTTTAAAATCCTCTTGTGCCTTACAGCCTTTTCTGTAACGCTCCAGGGCCGCCCCGATCCCATACGGATCTGCTGCCGTCCCGTCTTCCAGTTTCTCCTGGATCCAGTCTGTATATTCACGATAAAAGGTTTCCATGTCCTCCATATTCACGTCCGAATACTGAAGTATCGGCCCAAGAGTCGGGGAATTCTTGATCCTCTCCGCCAGTCCTTCACTCAGATCCAGAGTAAATACTTTACCGCTCAATTCCGGAACCGATACCATGAGAGTCTCGTCTCCATAATAAAAATTCAGATTAGCCAAATCCATGCCGCTGTACAATAAGGTAAGGTTTCCGGCGCCTTTCTTATTTTCCTTGTCATATTGAGTGCCGACCTTAATCCCTCCGCCTGCCAGCTGCGCGACGTCCCCGTCCGAACACCCCCGCATTACAAACCGCATCTCGGCCTCCTGGCTGCTGGCAGCATTCTCCTGGAACTTTGACAGTCCGAAAAGTTCCTCCATGGGTTTCACCTGATCCTCGGTATAAATATTCTCAAAGGCAGAAATCACCACCTCCTTTGGATCCTTTTCCAGCAGCCTGGTCGCTGCAAATATACCGCCACCCGCTACTACTGCCGCGGCCAGCACAATCGCCGCGATCTTACCTGCCGGTTTTTTCTTTTGAGGCGCCGGGGCCGTCTGGCCTGCCGTTGCCATATTATCGGAACCCCCCTGCCCGGACGGCACACTCTCTGCCTTTGGAGCCGCTTCCCCTGCCGGAGTGCCGCAAAACGAACATTTCAGGTCAGTCTCCTGTATCTCATTGCCGCAGTAATTACATTTCATCCTTTTTCCTCCCGTTTACTTACTAAATCCCAAATTCAAAAGCATTTTTAAATTATACTACACCCACGGTCTTTTTTCTACACATTTTCTAAATTATCCGCGAAACGCCTCTATCAGCGCTTTTTCTTCCAGGTCCATATCCATCTTCTTAAGCTCCCCTTTCCTCAGAAGATACAGATCTGTACATAAGGAAAGCTCCGGCAGTTCATGGGAAGCCAGAAGAATCGTTCCGCCCCCTTTCCGGTATGCTTCCAGATAATCCCGGATATCTGCCTTACACTCCAGATCCAGAGCCGCCCCCGGCTCATCCAGAATCAGCACCGACGCATGGTTTGACAAGGCACATGCAATGCTGAGCCTCTTTTTCATTCCCCCGGACAAAGTCCTCACCGGTTTTTTCAGCATCTCACTAATTCCAAGCATATACGCTGCTCCTGACTCCAGATCCTCCTCCATCCTCCTTTTGCTTCCCTGATACCATAAAGCCATATTATCTTTTACGGTCAGTTCCTCAATCAGCGGATTCTCCTGAGGCACATAGGCCGCTTCTTCATAAAATACTTTTCCATGTCCCACCGCTTCCCTGCCATGGAACCGTATGCTCCCCTTATCCGCCCGGACAGCCCCCGCAAGAATCGACAGCAAAGTGGTTTTACCACAGCCATTGCTTCCTACGATCCCCACGCATTGTCCGGGTTTTGCCGTAAAAGATACATCTGCCAGCACCTGATGGGCTTTATAGGATTTAAACAGCGATGTTACTTCCAGCATAAAAACTCCTTTCCGCAGCTTTTATACCCGTGAGCCGAATGATTTGCCAACACAGTTTCCATCTTTCCATAAATATACCGAATCATTTGGCAAATAAGTATGCTCGCGAGTATAAAACAGACCCTGTCCATTATTCCCTGCCATCCTTCACTTCTGCAATATCCACAAGCGTCATCTCCTGCGCCCTGTTCTCTAAGCTGGTGGCCAGCGCCCCCGCCGTATCTAAGCTGGTCAGCACATGCACCCCTGTCTCTATGGCATTCCTGCGGATCACAAAACCATCGTGGCTCCGTTCTGCCCCCTGCTGAGGAATATCAATCACCAGGTCGATCTCATGCCCCAGGATCAGATCCAGGATATTGGGTGATTCCTGTTCAATCTTGCGCACAGAAAAAGCCTTCACCCCATTGGCATTCAGTACCCTGGCCGTCCCTCTCGTGGCAAAAATTTTATATCCCGCTTTCTGAAACCGGCGGGCTATGTCCACTGCCGCATCATGCTCCGACTCCCTGACGGTGATCACCATATTTTTGTGCCGGGGCAATTTGATCCCTGCTCCTTCAAACGCCTTGTACAGCGCCTCATTAAAAGTTTTTCCAATCCCTAAGCACTCTCCTGTAGACTTCATCTCCGGTCCCAGGCTGATATCTGCTCCACGGATTTTCTCAAAAGAAAACACCGGCATCTTGATGGCTATATAGGATGACTTTTTCTGCAGTCCTGGTGTGTATCCCAGTTCTTTCAGGGTATGCCCGCAGATCACCTGGGTTGCCAAAGGCACAATGGGAATCCCGGTCACTTTACTGATATAAGGCACGGTCCGGGAAGACCGGGGATTCACCTCAATAATAAACACGTCATCCCCTGCCACAATAAACTGAATATTAATCATTCCCTTTACGTGCAGTGCCATGGCAAGCTTTTTCGTATATTCCACCAGTTTTATCTCTGTTGCCGGAGTAAGGCTCAGGGCCGGATACACGGAAATGCTGTCACCGGAATGCACCCCCGTTCTCTCAATATGTTCCATAATGCCGGGAATCAGAATATCCTGTCCGTCACAGACCGCGTCTACCTCGATCTCCTTACCCACAATATATTTATCCACCAGTATAGGATGGTCCTGGGCAATCTGGTTGATGATGCCAATAAATTCATCTATGTCATGGTCATTGATGCAAATCTGCATCCCCTGGCCTCCCAGCACATAAGAAGGACGCACCAGTACCGGATATCCCAGCTCGTTTGCTGCCGCCTTTGCTTCTTCTGCAGTAAACACCGTATGTCCCGCGGGCCTGGGAATCTGGCATTGTTCCAAAATCCGGTCAAACAGTTCCCGGTCCTCTGCCGCGTCCACGTCTTCTGCCGCGGTCCCAAGAATCGGAACCCCCATTTTCATCAATGCTTCCGTCAGTTTAATGGCAGTCTGCCCTCCAAACTGCACCACTGCCCCGTCCGGCTTTTCCAGGTTCACTACGGACTCTACATCCTCCGGAGTAAGCGGCTCAAAAAACAGCTTGTCTGCAATATCAAAATCCGTACTCACCGTCTCCGGATTATTATTAATGATAATCGTTTCATAACCTTCCCTGGCAAACGCCCAGGTACTATGGACCGAACAGAAATCAAACTCGATTCCCTGGCCGATGCGGATGGGGCCGGAACCAAGCACAAGCACTTTCTTTTTCTGATGGTTTTCCTTTTTATCGCTTTCCTTCACCTCACTGATACCGTCAAAGCAGGAATAATAGTAGGGAGTCTCCGCCGCAAATTCTGCCGCGCAGGTGTCCACCATTTTATAAGCCGCATGGATTCCCAAGCCATATCGCATGTTTCTGACTTCTTCCTCAGACATGCCTGTCAGCCGCGCTATCACGCTGTCCGGAAACTCCAGGCGTTTGGCTTCTACCAAAAGCTCCTTTGTCAGGGGTCCTGTCTTCAGTTCCTTTTCCATCTCCACCAGTACGGCCAGTTTATCAATAAACCAATTGTCGATATGGGTAATATCATGAATTTCATGATAAGAAATTTTCCGGCGCAGCGCCTCGGCTATCACCCATATTCTCCGGTCATCCACCTTTTCCAGCTGCTTTTTCAGTTCCTCTTCATCCAGGCTGCTGAAGTCGTAGGAAAGAAGACAATCCACATGCTGTTCCAGGGAACGGATCGCCTTCATCAATGCCCCTTCAAAGTTGGTACAGATACTCATCACCTCTCCGGTCGCCTTCATCTGTGTTCCCAGAGTCCTCTTGGCACTGATAAATTTATCAAAAGGCAGCCGCGGCATCTTCACTACACAATAATCCAGCATCGGCTCAAAACAGGCAAACGTTTTCTTTGTCACCGCATTTCTAATCTCATCCAGGGTATAGCCCAGGGCGATCTTCGCCGCCACCTTGGCAATGGGATAGCCGGTGGCTTTGGAGGCAAGCGCCGAGGACCGGCTCACCCTGGGATTCACCTCAATCACACAGTATTCAAAGCTGTCCGGATTCAGGGCATACTGCACATTGCAGCCGCCGGTAATCCCCAGCTCCGTTATAATATTCAGAGCCGATGTGCGCAGCATCTGATACTCCTTATCTCCCAGCGTCTGAGAGGGAGCCACTACGATACTGTCCCCGGTATGTACTCCCACCGGGTCAATATTTTCCATATTGCAGACGGTGATCACATTGCCTGCCCCGTCCCGCATCACCTCATACTCAATCTCCTTCCAGCCGGCAATACAGCGCTCCACAAGCACCTGACCCACCCGGGAAAGGCGCAGCCCGTTCTCCAGGATCTCCCGGCACTGTTCCGGCCCGCGGGCGATACCGCCGCCGCTGCCGCCTAAAGTATAGGCCGGGCGCAGTACCACCGGATAGCCGATCTTGGCGGCAATCCTCAGCCCGTCCTCCACATTCTCCACAATATCCGATGGCGCCACCGGCTCGCCGATCTTTTCCATAGTCTCCTTAAACAGCTCCCGGTCCTCGGCCTTCTTGATGGTCAGCGCCGTAGTGCCGATGAGGCGTACCTGGTTCTCCTTCAAAAACCCGGACTCCTCCAGCTCCATAGCCAGGTTCAGCCCCGCCTGCCCTCCCAGGGTGGGCAGCACGCTGTCCGGACGCTCCTTGCGGATCAGCTGTTCCACCACCTCTGCGGTCAGCGGTTCAATGTACACCCGGTCTGCAATATCCTTATCTGTCATAATGGTAGCCGGGTTGGAATTTAAAAGCACCACTTCAATTCCCTCTTCCTTAAGAGAACGGCATGCCTGGGTGCCTGCATAGTCAAACTCCGCCGCCTGCCCGATCACAATCGGCCCCGAGCCCAAAACCAGTACTTTTTTAATCTCCGGATTCTTTGGCATTATTCCTTTCCTCCCATCATCTCAATAAAACGGTCAAACAGATATCCGGAATCCTGCGGCCCCGGACAGGCTTCCGGATGGAACTGCACGGTAAAGATATTTTTTCCCACATATCTTAATCCCTCATTTGTGTTGTCATTGACATTGACAAACGCCGGAACTGCCACCTGTGGATTAAGACTCTCCGGATCCACTGCATAGCCATGATTCTGCGAGGAGATGTACACTCGCCCAGTATTCAGATCCTTCACCGGATGATTGCCGCCCCGATGGCCGTATTTTAGTTTATAGGTGTCCGCCCCCGCTGCCAGGGCCATGAGCTGATGCCCTAAACAAATGGCAAAAATCGGTATCTCCGATTGATAAAGCTTTCCGATCTCATCAATGATTTCCTTATTCTCTTTCGGGTCGCCAGGACCGTTGGACAACATGATTCCATCGGGCTTTTCTGCCAGAATCTCCTTTGCAGGAGTATAACAGGGATAAACCGTCACCTGACATCCCCGCTCTGTCAGGGCGCGTATGATATTTCTCTTGGCCCCCAGGTCCAAAAGCGCCACCCGTTTTCCCTCACCGGCATGTCTTTTTATGGCATCTGTCTTTCTGGCCGTGTACACGGAAACCGCCGAAGCTTCCGGATCACTCGGTTCCACGACATATTTTTCCCTGCAGGATACTGCCTTCACCACACCTGCCACCCGATAATTTTTCATGCGCGCAATGGGTTTTGCATAATCTTCATAGACATGAGTGGTAATCATACCATTCATGGTGCCTTTTTCTCTTAAGATTTTGGTGAGGGCTCTTGTATCGATACCACTGATACCGGGAATATCATATTTTTCCAAGAAATGCTGAATCGTGTCCCCGCTTCGGAAATTGCTGGGCATCCTAGATAATTCACGAACAATGAAACCATCCGTCCATGGCCTTTCCGACTCCATATCTTCTTTACAGATACCATAATTGCCAATAAGGGGATACGTCATCACTACTGCCTGCCCTGCATAAGAAGGGTCGGTAAGGACTTCCAGATAACCGGTCATGGATGTGTTGAATACGATTTCACTGATAACCTCTCTTCCAGAACCGATGCTGCTGCCGCAGAATACAGTTCCGTCTTCCAATATGAGAAATGCTTTCATAAGTGGGGAGCCATCCTTTCTTTATCCTATGGTTATTAGGGACCAGAGCATGTTTGAAAATTACTTTCCGTCAACTGTGCGTCACCGTTTGTTAGACTCTGCAGGCGCCCCTTGCGGGGATTTGACCCGAATGAGGAAGGAACAGCGGGCTATATTGGCCAAATGAGAGCCAATATACCACAAAATGGGGCGTGCAGCTGACGGGAGTAAATTTTCAAGCATACTCCAAGGAACCGGCAGAAGCAGAAAACCACCTTACCCTTCTGCCGGATTTGTATGTTCGAAGCTGCATGGGAGATTCAAAAAACTCTCCCTTTATGGACTTCGGAAAAAACACCCGATTTTTGCCCAAATTGGTAAAATTATACCTGATTTTCTTTTGTATTTCAAGCAGTTCCTGAAATTTATTTAGACTTTTTACTCCAGGCTTTTCACTTCATCCCTTTTCATTCAGGCTTTTTAATTCTACCCGGCCGTTGTTGCTGTTTGCCAATATCTGGCAGGCAACGGCTCAATAAGCCTGTGCCTTCTCCATGCTCCCCTAAAATAAATGTTGAAAATTACATACGGATATGATAGAGTAAAATTGTCTTTTTAATTTTCTGGCAGTCATAATTATTATCAATCATCAATCCGGTTCGGTACTGCCTAAATTCCTACTATTCCTATTCATTCAAAGGAGGTGTCCATATTTTATGAAATATCCTAAAAAGAACAACCCGCACCGCAAAAAATCATCAACTACAGCCGCCGCTTCTCTCTCTGCATATTTTCCAATAATCCGTTCCCGTCAGGAAATCATTCACATCATTCATTCCCAAAAAGACCTAAAATCAGTCTTTCATAGCTGGAGCCAGGAGGATCGGGAAAATTTTCTCAATTGCTGTACCGGCAGCCGTGGAATAAAAGTACTATATGACGGAATTTTTAAAGAAGTATTCAATCCGGAATCCTCTCCGGAACGACTGGAAGATATCCTCTCCCTGTTGTTTCAGAAAAAGGTAAAAATCAATACAGTACTGCCAAACGACTCTGTCCGCTTAGGAGCAGAATCCTCCCTCCTTTACACGGATATCATTGTTCAGCTAGAAGACGGCAGCCTCTCTGACATTGAAATCCAGAAAATCGGTTACGCATTTCCCGGCGAACGTTGTGCATGCTACTCTGCGGACCATTTACTTCGCCAATATAAGCGAGCACGAAGCTCACAAGGGAAAAATTTCAATTACCGAAATATCAAAAATGTCTATACCATCATTTTTTTCGAACAATCCCCAAAAGAATTTCACTCCTATCCCTATCACTGGCTCCATGTGTTTCGTCAACATTCTGACACCGGACTGTCCCTCAATCTTCTACAGGAATATTATTTTATACCTCTTGACATTTTCCGAAAAAACATGGAAAATAAAATCATATCCTGTGATTTAGAAGCATGGCTTTCCTTCCTCAGCTTCGATGAACCGGAAAGAATCATAGAATTATTCACCCGCTATCCCAAATTTAAACCTTTGTATCAGGATATCTATGAAATATGCCAAAATATGGAAAAGGTGATGAATATGTATTCAAAGGAATTGATGGAATTGGATCACAATACAGTTCTCTATATGATAGATGAAATGCAGGAACAAATTGACCTGAAAAAAATGGAATTGATGGAAGTTGAAGTCCAACTAAACCAGAAGAATGCACAGATCAACCAGCAGGAAGCTCAGATCAACCAGCAGGAAGCTCAGATTAACCAGCAGGAAGCTCAGATTAACCAGCAGGAAGCTCAGATCAACCAGCAGGAAATTTTAATCCGCAGCCTCCAGGAACAATTGTCCGCATTAAAAAACCAAAAATAACCAGATCCACATACATATCATATTCTTTCTGCCAGGCGAATATACTTCCTATAACCATCTATATCGAGGCTTTCTATGAAAAAAAACATCTCAGCCACTGCTGTGGATTCCCCTTCTCAGGGTTTTTTACAGGTAAATGTGGTCAACATTGAGAACAATTTCCCTATTCAAAACGCCACGGTCTCCATCTCTTATACAGGAGATCCTGACAGCGCCATCGAGAAAATTACCACCAACTCTTCCGGACAGACGGAGCAAATCTCCTTATCGGCACCGCCTCTAGAATACAGTTTACAGCCCGGAGATAACCAGCCTTACTCAGAATACAACCTACAAATCTCTGCCCCAGGTTTCAAGACCGCCTACATTTCCGGAACGGAGATCCTCCCCACTGCCACAGCCATCCAGCCTGTACGCTTAGAGCCGGAAAGCGATCCGGAATCTCAGGAAAACCCTATCGTGATACCAGAACATACACTATATGGCAATTATCCGCCAAAGATCGCCGAAGCTGAGATCCAGCCTGTGGGAGAAAGCGGCGAGATCGTCCTGAGCCGGGTGGTTGTGCCTCAGACCATAGTGGTCCATGATGGCGTTCCGACTGACTCCACTGCCCGGGATTACTATGTTCCCTACAGGGATTATATCAAAAACGTGGCCTCCAGTGAGATCTATGCCACATGGCCCCAGGCAACCATTACGGCTAATGTTCTGGCCATTATGAGCTTTACCTTAAACCGGGTATACACAGAACATTACAGAAATCGGGGATACGATTTTACCATTACCTCTTCCACTGCCTTTGACCATAAATGGATCCATGGAAGAAACATTTATGAGAGCATTTCCGTGATCGTAGACGAGATCTTTGACAATTATTTGTCCCGCCCCGAAGTCAAACAACCCATCCTGACTCAATATTGTGACGGCAGGCAGGTACAATGCCTTCATCGTGGCTGGATGACCCAGTGGGGTTCCTGTGACCTGGGCGAACAAGGCTACAGCCCTATCGAGATTATCCGAAGTTTCTATGGAGATAATATGTATATCAACACCGCGGAGGAAATCTCCGGAATCCCATCCTCCTGGCCGGGTTACAATCTAAATTTGGGAACTTCGGGCCAAAAGGTCGCCCACGTCCAGGAACAGTTAAATGCTATATCTTCCGTTTATTCTGCTATTCCCAGAATCATCCCTGACGGAATCTACGGCCCTGCCACGGCAGCATCAGTCAGGGTGTTCCAGTCTGTGTTCGGACTGCCTCAGACCGGTGTGATAGATTTTGCCACCTGGTACAAAATCTCCCATATTTATGTGGCCGTATCCGGAATCGGAGAATTAAATTAAAAATCTCAAGACACAGCAAAAACGGGTGGACTGCCAAAGCTGAAAGCCCTGCAGCCACCCGTTCTTTTTTCTTAAAGAGGCGGTCATTTAACGGATCCGTTCTCCGATCCATCTCAGCACGTCCCCGATCACTTCATCCCTGCAATATTCATTAAAAATCTCATGGAACAGATTTCCGTAAATCTTCATCTGCTTGTCTTCAGACACTGCTTCCTTAAAGAAACGATACGTATCCTCCACGCTTACCAGTCCGTCCTTCTCTCCATGAAGCATAAATACCGGATACCGAAATGTCCCGGCCTGCTTTTCAAACCAGGCAAGTCCGTCACAGATAGCATAACATAATCCGGTGGTGAAGGTCTTTGTGTTATATGGATCCTTCCCATACCAGTCCACCACCTCCGCCACGGAACACACCCCGGCTCCCAGCTCATTAGGAAGCATGGTATGCACATCCAGATCTTTTGGCACTCCGGTAATCAAACCGCCGATATCGTAAGTCAGAGCCCCGCTGGTGATGATCCCCCGCAGCTTTTGATCCGGATATTTAACCCCATACAAAGCCACTGTGAAGCCGCCCATACTATGTCCGATCAAAAATACCGGAATATCCGGATTTTCCCGGACGGCCATCTTTACCACTTCATGGGTATCATCCAACAGCTCATTAAAATCCCCATAATAGGTGCGCTCCCCCTCAGAGCGGCCATGGCCCCGATGGTCAAAGCGGTATGTGCTGATCCCGGCCCGGTGAAATAAATCTGCAAAATAGTCATACCGCCCCTGGTGCTCGCACAGGCCGTGGACAATCACCGCCGCTGCTTTTGCCTCTTCTGCGATCTCCCTGTTAAGATAAAGCCGCGTCCCGTCAAATGAAGAAAACATTTCACCCATCTTGTAACCCTCCTCATATTATATTTGATACTGCCAGTTTAACACAAATGCCATATCCAATACAATAGGCTGTCTGTAAACAAGAACCATTGATTTACAATCCGCGCAGCCAGCAGCTCTTCACACAAACACGTTCAAAAATGTCAGAAAGATGAACATCGATCCTTAACGGAAAGGGTCACTTCCACCAGCTCCGGCGGATTCATCACCCGCATCAGAAAATGATTGCCCAATCCCCTGCTTACCACAAGATGCCTTCCTTTTTCCTGAAAATGCCCTCCATCGTACTTCGGGAAAAAAGTCATATCCGGCGACAGGAGCCCGCCCAGCCCGGGGATACGAATAATCCCTCCATGAATGTGACCGGAAAATGTAAGGTCCGCCCCCCAGTCCCGGTAAGCCGGATAATAAAGAGGATTATGAGACAATAAAATATTAAAACAGGACGAATCTGCCTTTCCCAAAGCTGTCTCCACATCTCTTTTTGTAAAGCAGATCCCTCTCCTGTATTCTCTCAACCGGTCTTTGTAATAAATCATCGGCGTCACCAGCCCATACATTTTCAAATAAGCGCCTTTATGGGAGATCGTACACCAGTTATTCTCAAGCACCTTAACGCCCATGCTCTCTAAATGTCTTATAAGCCTCGCCTGGCCGCTCCCTTTCAAACACTGTTCATGATTTCCCACAACATAATAAATCCCTTTCCGGGCGGCTGCCGGCACATGCCTTTCAGCCATTCCTGAATCCCTGGCTTTCCTGATGCAGAATGCCTGGTTCTGCCTGCAAAGCTGCCGGCACAAATCCAGCAGTCGTACCAATGCCTGGCCGGAATTATCAGCCATATCTCCGGTCATAACGATCATATCCGGCTTTATCTTTTGTATTTCCTGCAGCAGCTTCTCGTTCCTCCTGCCAAAAACAGCTCCATGAAGATCAGAAAGGTGAGCAATCCGAAATCCGTCAAACTGAGATGGGAGCTTTTCCGATATGATTTTATAATGAACAGTGTGGAACAAAATCAATCCTTTCCGGGCCTCTGACCCTGGGCAAATTTGTGAAAACCGAAAATCCCGCCTGCCGTCTTCCATTTCGGATGGCAACAGTAAAAATTTATGTTCAGTCTACTATAAACAATATTTTTTGTCAATGCACCCTTTTCCCCTTCCTCCAATCGTTACATCCAAATAAATTTCATTTCCCCCTTGCCATCTAGTATTAAAAACTATATAATAGGGTCAGAGGTGACAATATGAAAAATAATAACGAGATACTATCCGATATCCTTACTCACTTGGACAACCTGTCCCATATCCGTTTAGACAAGATTCCGGAGATTGACCTGTATATGGACCAGGTCACTTCCTTCATGGAGGATCATCTGGCAAAAACCAAACGCAGCCCGGAAGACAAAGTACTGACCAAGACCATGATCAACAACTATGCAAAAAACCGCCTGCTCCCTCCCCCGGTCAAAAAGAAGTACTCCCGGCATCACATCCTGCTCCTGCTCTTTATTTACTACTATAAGAGCCTCTTGTCCTTCAGCGATATAGAGCAATTGTTTGCCCCCATTACCGACCGGCATTTCAGCCCTTCCTCCGATTTATCGTTAAGCGATATTTATGAAGAAGTGTTCTCCCTGGAACACGATCAGATGGAGAGACTGAAGGAAGACACCAAAGCAAAGTTTGACGCTTCCCTAACTACATTTGCAGAAGCAGACGAAGACGAACGGGAATATCTCCAGCTATTCGCCTTTATCAGCGAGCTGTCCTTTGACGTGTATTTAAAAAAGCAGATTATCGAAGGCATCATTGACCAGCTCCGCGCAGAAGACACCGCCGGAAACACAGGAAAAAAAAGATAGGAAACCTGATAAAATATATAAAATGTCCCTGTTTTTTACTCCAGGGACATTTATACTCATAGTCATACTTATTGTCCAAATGATTCGGTATCTTTTATGGAAATGTTGAAACTGTGCCGGCAAATCATTTGACCCCTTGTTCATCTTTCAGCAGCCTGGCAAATACCATGTCATACCCATCACTGCCATAATTAAGCGAACGGTTCACACGGCTGATCGTAGCCGTAGACGCACCTGTTTTTTCGGCAATATCCAGATAAGTCCTTTTTTCACGAAGCATCTTAGCCACTTCATATCGTTGGGACAATGACAGCAGCTCATTTACCGTACACACATCCTCAAAAAACGCATAACACTCTTCCGGCGTCTCTAACGTCAGAATAGCCTGAAACAGATGGTCAACCGCATCTGTTTTGATCTTTTTATTCATAATAAACAGGCTCCCCCTTTTTCCTATCAAACCAGCCCGGTAATCCGCAACAAGCAAAGTACCGGAACGGTTAAAATAATTCAGCATCCAAAAGGATTCGCTTCTGATAGTTTAGCACAGTAAATTTGTAAAGTCCATACCTGTTTTTATTTTTTCAAAAGGGGGTGTCCGGATAAATGAAGTTCCGGGAGCCAGCAGTCATCATAACGCAGATATACTGTTTTGGGATCAAGGTGGGAAACTTTTAATGAAACGCTTGACTATTATCTTTCCTAAGAGATATACTTAAAAAAATTCGGAGTGTGCTGGCAAAGGATACTCACGCATTTACAAAAATATATGGATGACAAAACGAAGGGAAAGACAAAACGGCGAACGGCAGAACAGTCCGGATCGCTGCCAAAGGTCAGAGCGTGACGAATGGAAGAAAAAAGGATAGAAGGCTTGTGGGACTGCGCATATTGCGGCAGGAAAGCGATAAAAGCAAGATTCCGCGCTTGTACATCGTGCGGAAAGCCCCGGGGAATTGAAAATGTTTTTTATCTGCCTGAGGATTTAGATACGGCAGCTTTGACTCAGGAGGAAAAGGCGAGAACAACCAACGCGCCGGACTGGCTATGCGCATATTGTGGTTCCTATAATCGCTCAGATGTTTCCTGTTGTGTCAATTGCGGCGGAGATAAAACGGAGTCGAAGATCGATTACGGGATTCTTCACAAGCTGACCGGAAAATTATTTGGAAGAAAAGACTGATTGGAAGTCCATGAAAGAGAATGGTCGGGTAAGAGAAAATGGCAATACAGATTATCGCAGATTTATATGATTGTTCTATGCTTATTGACGATACCGGAGCAGTGACGGAGGCGGCCCATAAAGCCATTGAATACGTGGGCGCAAATATTGTGGAGGAATGTATTCACAAATTCGAACCAGTTGGCATTACATATTTTGCAGTTATTTCCACTTCCCACTTTTCCATACATACCTGGCCGGAATATCAATATGCGGCAGTCGATATTTTTTCATGCAGGGATGATGTGGCGGATGGGATTGCGCAGCTGCTTAAGGATTTATTTGGTTCAAGGCGTGTTCGGATTCAGGCCATACAGCGTGATATCAAGGGTTAGGAACTGTTAAAGAAGGAGGCGGAATATGTTTTATCGAGTAGGTACACTGCTCAATATAAAGGGCCGGCCGGGAAAGGTGATTGGCTATATCCAATATGTTAATCCTCAGGATTCCAATAAAGCATGGACGGAATATCGCATAAAAACATCAGATGGAGAAGTTTGGCTATCATGTGATGAAATATATGACGAATATTCTATTTCATGGCCTGCAAACAATGTCAGAGGAAGAATTGGACCAGAATGGCATAAGGTCGATGAGGGGAAGCAGGTGGTCCGCTGTGCCGAAGGGGATGTGGATGTAGATCCGGGTGAGAGCGCTGATTTTATAGAATATGAAGATGCATCGGAGGAGCACACACTTTCTGTTGAGGTTTGGGAAGACGGAAGTGAATTTTCCAGGGGGGAATATATTGAAAAAAGCGATATTGTCGAGACCGGATATGAAAAGCATTCCGCCGGAAATGGAATATCTGCCAATCGGAACGTGCTGGTTATGGTGGGCATTTTGTGTATTGCTTATTTTGTGGCGCTTATAGGAAGCCGCGGTTCTTCGTACCTGGGCGTCAACAAAAATATCAGCAAATATTTAGAGGGTTCTGAAAAATATGTGTATGTAACTTCCCTTTCCGGCAATGAGAACCAGGAAGCAACGGTATATGCGTATAGTACGCCGGCGACAACCGATGATGTTGCCAAGGATATCATCCAGGGCATTGAGGGATATACCGAATCGGTGACCCAAAAGGATGATAAAAATAATCAGGAGATTGCCATTTTGACCAATAAGGAATATTGCCTTGTATATCATCCGGAGAATGAGGAACAGAAGGTATATGTTCAGGTATCGGGCAGAAAGTATAATTACACATCAGATAATGCCCCTTACCGAATCTCAAGCGCCGGCACTTTATGGTACCGCAATCACTATTACAGCTCGGGCTACCCTTCGGATTCGTCTTCCTATAAAGGTACGCCGTCAGCCTATTCGATGTACAACGGGACAACAATACATAATATAGGAAACGGTTATTTTGACAGTTATTCCAGTTCAATCCGGCAGTCAAGCATCAATAGTCGGCAGTCGTCCAACGGAGGATTGAGCAGCGGCAAATAAATTCCGTTTAAGAATTCTTTGAACGGGAAGATAATAAAAAAAGGAGAAAAATTATGGTGACGGTTGTATTGGAGACAGTAGTTTATTTCTTTATCGGGCTGATTATGATGATGCTGGGGTATTGGTTGATTGATTTGGTGATTCCGGTGGATTTCCCAAACGAGATAAATGAGGGAAATAAAGCTGTGGGCTGGGTGAGCGCGGGAATCTATGCGGGTCTTGGTTTTGTGATTCGTTCTGCTATCCTATCTGACGGAGCCGGCGAAGCGGCGGCGCTTTTGAATGGAGTGCTTGATACAGTAACTTATGCGGTAATTGGCATCGTCTCATTCATACTGGCATATTTTCTCGTGGATATCGTCAACAGAAAATTTAATTTTGGCATTGCTCTGAAGGAAAAGAATGAAGCGGCCGGAATCATGATATTTGGCATTTTCCTGGGAATTGCATTTATTGTCAGCGGCGTGATTCAATAAAACGGGGCTTTGTCCGGGCGAAGCGAAAGGAATATCACTATGAGCAGGAAATACAGGCTTCTAATGCTGACTACTCTGATTATATCAGGGTGTTCCATGTGTTATGAGCTTATTATCGGCGCGGTCAGCTCGTATCTTTTGGGGAACAGCACTATGCAGTACTCTATAACGATTGGGCTTTATATGGCGGCGCTGGGGCTCGGTTCCTATATCTCCAAATTTTTCAAAAAAAATTTGTTTAATGTTTTTGTGGCAATTGAGCTTGGAATTGGTATAACGGGGGGCATGAGTTCCCTGCTGCTTTTCCTGTCCAATATCTATATTTCCAATTATGCGGTTGTTATGTATTCGGAAACCATACTGATCGGTATTCTGGCGGGAGCTGAAATACCGATTATGACGAGAATCATTGAGGAGGATGAGAAGAACCTGTCCGTTACGCTGTCCTCCATATTCAGTTTTGATTATATAGGGGGGCTTGTGGGAGCTGTTGCATTTCCCCTTTTACTGCTGCCAAAACTGGGATTTTTTTCGACTTCTTTTCTATGCGGGCTGTTAAATATCATGGCAGCCATCCTGATTTTGCACCGCTTTGGAGAACTTGTGGCGCATATCCGGATTTACCGCGCAATTTCTGTCGGGATTGCGGCAGGGATGATTGTTGGGATCGTATTTGCGGATAACATTTCTGAACGTGTAGAGGGAGGTTTATACAGGGATAAGATTATTTATATGGAACAGACGGAATATCAGAAAATTGTACTCACAAAGCACCGGGATGACGTGAGGCTTTACATTGATGGAAATTGTCAGTTTTCCACAGCAGACGAGTACCGATATCATGAAGCTCTGGTGCATATTCCCATGAGTGAACTAAAGAGCCGGAGCCGGGTGCTGATTCTTGGAGGCGGGGACGGAATGGCGGTTCGTGAAGTCCTTAAGTATGACGAGGTGGAACAAATTGATTTGGTGGACCTGGATGCTGAGATGATACGAATCTGCTCCACCAATCCCAATATCACGTCTGTCAATCAAAACAGTCTTCATTCTGACAAACTGGTTATCCACACTATGGATGCGTATGAATATTTGGAGGATTCCAGGGAACAGTATGACCTGATTATTGTGGACTTGCCGGATCCAAACAGTGAATCACTGAGCAAATTGTATTCCAATATTTTTTACCGTATGTGTAAAAACCGCCTGAATGAGACCGGTGTGATTGTGGTTCAGTCCACAAGCCCTTATTATGCTGCCAAAGCATTCTGGTGCATCCACGAAACCATAAAGAGCGAGGAACTATATGTAAAAGCCTATCACCTGCAGGTTCCCGCATTTGGGGATTGGGGGTTTAATATGGCAAGCCGGAGGGAACTGACAGAAGATGTGGACTTTGATGTGGACACGAAGTATTTGAGTAAAGAAAATACTTCGGCGCTTTTTCGGTTCGGAAAGGATGAACTTGCTAATGATGTGGAGATTAATCGTCTGACGAAACCGGTTTTAATGGAATACTATAATCATGCGGTGGAGTTTTGGAACTGACAAAGGACTGTCGGGAAATAGATTTTCCTACACAGGGGAGGGTGTGATTCATATGAATCACACCCTCCCCTAAAATTTTAAAAAATAAAAAAATTGAGTTCTATCCCTGAATAAACCGGCTCAAAAATTCCTGCGTTTTTGCCTTTTTGGGACTCCCGAACAGCTCTTCCGGACTTCCCTCTTCTTCAATAACCCCATCCGCCATAAAAACCACATGGCTGGACACATCACGGGCAAAGGCCATCTCATGCGTCACAATAATCATGGTGATACCTTCCTTTGCCAAAGTGCGCATGACTGCCAGCACCTCTCCCACCATCTGAGGGTCCAGGGCTGACGTAGGCTCGTCAAACAAAAGCACCTCAGGCTCCATGGCCAGAGCACGGGCTATGGCCACCCGCTGTTTCTGCCCGCCGGAGATCTGTCTGGGCTTGGCATGGATATAAGGCGCCATACCTACTTTTTCCAGATATCTCATGGCATTTTTCTTAGCTTCTTCTTTGCCTTTTTTCAGTACCTTTGTCTGCCCCACCATGCAGTTGTCCAGTACAGTCATATTATTAAAAAGATTAAAGCTCTGGAACACCATCCCTACCCGGGACCGGTAAGCAGGTACATTGACCTTATGATCCGTAATATCCTTTTCATGATACAGGATCTCGCCTGTAGTGGGAGTCTCCAGCATATTGATGCAGCGCAACAGTGTCGACTTGCCGGAACCGGAAGCACCAATAATACAGGTCACATCTCCCGTATCCACCTTAAAATCAATATCCCGCAGCACTACATGTTTCCCGAAGGATTTGCTCAAGTGGCGCACTTCCAGCACATGTCCATTGTCAGCCATTATCTCTCCTCCTTCTTGTTATCCGGATACTTATACATTCCACTGGTATGGGCCAGAGTATCTGTGGTAGCCAGATCGTAATTGTCCGATCCGTCCATCCGGTTCTCCATCCAGCGCAGAATACGGGAACAGGTAAATGTCATGATAAAGTAAAACACCATGGTAATGGTATAAGTCTCGAAATTCATATACAAAGCCCCTGCAGCGGCCTTTGTCTTATACAGCAGCTCTGCCACCCCGATTACAGAAAGCACGCAGCTGTCCTTAATATTAATAATCAGGTTATTGCCGATCTGAGGCATAATATTGCGCAGGGCCTGAGGCAAAATCACATACAACATAAGCTGGACATGAGTCATCCCGATCGCCTTGGCGCCTTCGGTCTGTCCGGAATCAATGGAAAGAATACCTCCCCGGACAGTCTCTGCCATATAAGCCCCCGTATTAATGGACAAGATAAAATATGCCGACTGCCGCATGGACGGATTCATTCCCATCAACGGAAAGAGCCCATAGTAAATAAACATCGCCTGGGCCATCATGGGTGTTCCCCGGAAAAACTCTACATAGGCGTTCAGTATCACCTTGACAAACCACAAAAACCCCTTCTTCACCGGATTGTCCTTCTGCTCCACTGGGATGGTCTGAACAATCCCCACCGCAAATCCTATGATACATCCTATAAAAGTCCCAACCAGAGCAATCTGCAGGCTGACTCCCGCCCCCTGCAGCATGGACATCCCATAACGTTGAAACACCGCCATCACGCGGCCAAAAAAATCTGTTGGCATCTTCCTTCTCCTTAGAATCGATTCTATACCCGCAAATATAACAATCCTGATATTCCCAAACCGTTATCAGTTAGCCAGGGGCTGTACAGCGATAGCCTCATCCATCATGCTGGAAAAATCATCCTTTGTCATTTTCCCAAGAACGCTGTCAATAGCTGTCTTAAGCTCCGTGTTCCCCTTCTTTATTGAAATGCCAATGTTGATATCCTCGTCTGTCACCTGGAAATCCTCATCTCCGCCGCCAAAATCCAGCATAGTAAAATTCGGATAGGCAACAAGCGCTCCCTTACCTGTAGGCTGGTCCGTCACCACCAGGTCACACTTGTCTGCATTAAGAGACATCAGCATATCCGGTGCGCTTGCCGTAGCCGCCAGCACATTGGCATCCGGAATCTGGGGCAGGCAGTTCTGATACCAGATGGTACTCTGCTGAGAAGTACAGGTAGCTCCCGCCAAGTCTGCCACACTCTTAGCATTCTCGTATTTGCTTCCCTGTTTTACCAGAGTAACGATTGTCGCATAATAATAAGGCTCGCTGAAATCCACTGCCTGCAGACGCTCCTGCGTAATAGACTGGCCTGCTATCACACAATCTGCCTGGCCGCTCTGAAGAGCAGGGATCAGGGAATCCCAGTCAAGGCGGACGATCTCCAGCTCATAGTCCAATTCTTCACAAATCTTCTTAGCCATCATCACATCGTAGCCATAAGCAAATTCATTGCTGTCCGAAATCGGCACCGCCCCGTTGGAATCATCAGGCTGGGTCCAGTTATACGGCGCATAGGCACACTCCATAGCCACTCGCAGAACTTTCTTCTCCCCGGAAGCTTCCCCTGATGTTTCTGCCTGGCTTTCCCCGCCGGCTTCGCTTCCTGCCTCTGCCACGGAAGCTGCTGTGGTCTCCTCCTGCTTGCTGCCACCGCAGCCGCTCATGGAAACGGTTGTCAGCACTGCCATCATCAATGCCATAATCTGTCTTGTACTCTTTTTCATAATTTTTCCTCTCTTTTCCTCTTAATACTCTGTCTGCCTATCTTATGCTGCCGCCGTCTGACGCCAAGCGCCGGAAAAGCGGCCTGCTACGCACAGATTATAATGCACAAAAAGAAAACTTGTCAAGAAAAATGTATCAATATACCCCTTAATGCCCATACCTTACCTGGCTTCCTGCCATCATCCTCTTCATACTCTCCCGCAACCCTACCTGTTCTGCAGGAACTCCCTGCTCTCTGCAGAGGCGTTTCATAATCATCAGATAAGACGAAACCAAAAACAAATCCGCGGCAATCCAGGCACAAGGACTGGCAAAACACACTGCCTGATATCCGAAATACGGCACCAGCAAAAATCCCACCCCTGCCCGGGCTGCCATCTCGCATACTCCGGCCACCACGGCCCTCCTGGAATATCCCATCCCCTGAATCAAAAACCTCACCACGTTTACCAGCACAAGGGGAATATAAAACATGGCTCCGGTCAGCAGATACTGCCGGACCTTTCCTAATATCTCCACCTGATCGGAATCCAGGAATAATAGAGCAATCCTGTCTCCAAAGCAGACAAGCACTGCAAACGCCATTATGGCATAGGCGGATCCCATAAATACTGCCGCCGCCAGGCCTTCCCCAATCCGGTCCAATTTCCTGGCACCCATATTCTGACCTCCATAAGTAGCCATGGTAGAACCTAAGGCATCAAAGGGACAGCAGAAAAACATTCCGATTTTTGAAGCCGCTGTCATAGCTGCAACCGCCATGGAACCCAGCCCATTCACCGCCACCTGGAGCACCATACTCCCGATAGCCGTAATGGAGTACTGAAGTCCCATGGGAATCCCGATGCCACATAAGGTCTTCATCTTATTTACATCCGGCATGGCTTCCTTCCTTGTCATGTGAAGAATCTCAAACCGCTTCACCATAAAGGCAAAACAGGAAGCTCCTGACACAGCCTGGGAAATCACAGTCGCCCACGCGGCTCCCGCCACCCCCATTTTCAACACCACAATGGTAAACCAGTCCAGGAACACATTAAGCACGGAAGACATAACAAGGAAATAAAGCGGCGTCCGGCTGTCTCCCAAAGAACGGATAATCCCGGACACCATATTGTACAAAAAAGTGGCGGGAATTCCCATAAAGATCACAAAAATATAGCTGTAAGCGCCATCTATAATATCCTGGGGAGTATTCATCCACAGCAATATCATCCGGCACAGCATACAGACTGTTACCGTCACCAACACCGCAAACCCTGCCGCCAGCCATGCTCCGTTTGCGGCAAACCTGCGAAGGCCTTCGAAATCCTTCTCCCCGAATTTCTGTGCCACCGGTATGGCAAAACCATTACACACGCCGATGCAGAATCCAATAATCATAAAATTGACGGAAGCTGTGGAGCCCACCGAGGCCAGGGCACCAACGCCTAAATATTTGCCGACAATAATGGTATCCACCATATTATAAAGCTGCTGGAATAAAAGGCCAAACACCATTGGTACGAAAAAACCAAGAATCAGCTTCACCGGAGAACCGGACGTCATGTCCCTGACTGCACGCTTTTCCATATTCTTCACCTCAATTGTTTCATATATGTTTACGTTTCTCAATTCAATTTCAGTTCTATAATTTACTCTATCTTTCTCCAAAATTCTATTGCCTTTTTCACCAATTATCTCTTCCAAATTTAAAAAATTATTGTTGCTGTTTATAGTTATTCTAAAAGGTCCGCCTGGGCAGTTACCCGTCCCCCGGAAAACGCGCTCCCGCTCCGTGAAGAACGTAGCGGACGCTAAATTCGCCGGAAAAATCAACCCGGCTCATTAAGCGCCGACGTTCTTCGAGGGTTTCCCGGGGGACGGGTAACTGCCCAGGCTGCTTTATCGGCTGTCTTAGGGGAGCAATACCTTCTGTTAAGCAGTGCCAGTAACGTAGCAGAGAAGAAGGACAGAACGTTTGAAGACCCTCTTTTCACGTCGGCACTTAGGCTGTGTTTTTTATGGAAATACAAAAAACATATTGGCAAATCATTTAGCTCACAAGCATTTTTCATGCGGCTCCTTATTATGTTTCTTAGGGAAAAGCCGATATATTAAGAAATAACCCGCCACATTACGCAGATAAAGAGAGAAAAAGATGGAAATCAGACCAGCTTCCGGCTTCCGTCCGGAAAAAACGGCGCCGTCAGCCTCCAAAGCAGGTTCCCGGCCAAAAAAAACGCAAAATCAACCTCATCCCCGGATGGACACCTACGAAAGAACTGATGACAGTCCCTTCGGCCGCCAGATGAAATCAGGCTCCCGGGAAGGAATTGTCTGGGATGGTACGGTTCCCTCTCCGGGAACCTTAAAAGTCATCGACCCCAATGACCTGATTCGAGATGGAATCGACTGGGAACGGGTTGAACATTATTACACACAAAATACAGAAATCACCCTGGATAATGCCGATTCTGTAGAAAGAACCGTGGATTCTATGGCAGCAATGTACGTTGCTGTCCAAAAAAAATTAGAGTCCACATATGCAGACCAGGAAGATAAGCTTTCAGAGAACATGCAACGTCTGGATTCTTTGTTTGCACAAGGAAAGACCCGGTTGATAAGCTCTTTCAGGAGCAGTGTAGGACGTTTTTACGAAAGCACAGGAAATAAAGGCATCGCCTCTTCTATGGGAAACAGCCTTTCTGATGCCCTTGACAAACGGATTCAGGAATTGGAATCGATGGGAGATGAAAAAGGACTTTTTTCCAAAGAAAAGAATTATTCCTACGACTTCCTGTACGTGGCTCTCTCTGTAGATTCTCTCGTAAAACAGGAAAACCAGGCAGATTCAGTAGAAAATGAAAAAAACGACTCCCTGAAAAACGACAAAAGCTTCAGTCTGAAAGAACTCCAGGCTGCCGGTTTCGTGGCAAAAGCTGCCTCAAAGATGGATTCCAGAGAACTTCTTTTCCTCAACGGCAAAGAACTGGGTATCCAATTAGCTGTCCGTTATATGAAAATGGCGACATTTCTTGACCGGTCCGGTATGGATAAAGAAATGTCCTCCCTGCTTCTTGGTTCCTTCGGCGCTTATCTGGACCAATACTCCGGCGGAGCCCTTACTGATGCCAGCCAATCCAGTAGCCTTTATCAGTATGCCGTCAAACAGTATGATTCCACAAAAGACATTGCAGAAATTGTGGCTCAAAGCGCCATCCGTTATTTTGGAGACAGCTTTTTCTCAGAATTTTTGATCTATGGCAATGGAGCGGGCATGGCCAGATCCACCCGTTATAATCTGGACATCTCTCAGTTTATGACGGCGCTGGAACAAGGGGACTCCGCATCTGTCCTTCAGTCTATTGCCGGCAACAGGATTTATCCTTCATCTTTTTATGGATAATTCAAAAAGACAGTTCCAGAACTGTTCCCTGCAATTTTTTATTTATCAGAAAACACAAAAGCAGCAGCACCCTTTCCCGTGCCGCTGCTTTTTCTTGCCCTTTCATAAAATGATTCATTTGGCCGCAGCTCTCACCCTCCACGCCTCACAAATACCCACAACAGATACCCCAACGTCATGCACAACCCCAGGGCAAACAGCATCAGCCCAAAAGAAAAACTCTCTTCCACCAGCCTTCCATTCCGACGCACCTGATCCTTTACCCGCAGAAATCCGCAGACAGCCCTGGCTCTCTGCTGTTCGGCACGTGTCCGGAAAGCCCCAAACCATCCTTCTCCCGTTCTCGTCCTTCCTTTTTCACGGATACATACCTGGGGAATCTGGCTATGGGTGCTCTCCCTGGCCAGCCGGATTATGCCGTCTGCCATCTGGTCCATTCCCCGGCAAAAAACTGCACTGACTGCCAGAACCACGGTTAGCAGGGACGACACCAGATAACGGTCCACAAAACCACATACTGCGCCGCCGATTTCCGGCAAAGCAGTCTGGAGGACAGGACGATATACAAGATTTTCCAGATCCAGCCATGACGCCCATCGGTCAATATACCGCTGATTTGTCATCATCCATCCACGCACCACAGCCACATACAAAAAAACTCCGATTCCGATTGAGATCAGGCCGCCTTTCAGATTTGCCATGGAAAAAAACGAAACCAAATGTGCTTGTCCTTCCCTTCCAAAAAAACCTTGTCCCAGATCTGCCAGCACATCCATGGTTTTATGAGGAAACATACCAAATATTGGCAGAAGGACCGCCGCCGCTGCCAGCGCCGTTTTGCTGGCTTTCCTCATATATGCCCCGGAAACACTGCTGTCAAATTCGTCCTGACGCACCGGATGCCGCTCCACAAATATCGCCACAAACAACTTCAGCATGTACGCCACCGTCATCCCGCCGCTTACCAGAAACACCCATTCTGCCCCTCGCCAAAAGAGAGGGCTGCCGGTTATACCTGGCATAACGTTTCCTAATTCCGCCATTTGATCCAATGCTTCCGTGTATTCCACAATGCTCTCATGAAGCAGGGTTTTACTCACATAACCGCTCCATAGAGGCATTCCGCCGATCCCAAGCGCCCCCATCAGAAAGCTGAACTTAAGAACCGTTTTTTTTCTTCCGAAGCCTCTGATCTCATTGAGATCCAGTTCATGAAGATTCATAAATACGGCCGCAGCACATAAAAACAAAACCAGTTTAAATAAGGAATGGTTCACCATATGGAGAAACGCGCCACGGACTGCCAGGCTGTTATCCACCCCCACAGACTGTAGAAGGCAGCTCATGCCGATTCCGGTCAGAATAAAACCGATCTGGGAAACCGAAGAACAGGCCAGGGTACGCTTTAAATTCACGGAAAACAAAGCCAGCACCGCTCCCAAAAGCATAGTGACAAGTCCCAGGCACGCGATCAAAATTCCCCATCGTCCGTCCCTTCCAAACATAATACAGGACACAATGATGATTCCAAATATACCGGCTTTCGTAAGAATTCCTGACAGTAAAGCGCTTGCCGGGGCAGGCGCCACGGGATGGGCCTTGGGAAGCCAGATATGAAGAGGAAAACACCCTGCCTTTGCTCCAAATCCAAACAAAAGCAGGCCGCCTGCCACATACAGCTGCAGAAGCTCAGACCCCAGCGCGCATCCGTTTTCCCCGATTGCCTCTCTGCCGTTTCCTGCAAGAATCTCCCCTGCCGCTTTCCCCAGCTCGTCGAATGCAAGAGTCCCGCACAAATCATACAAAAGAAAAAGCCCCATCAGCATAACCATGCCGCCGATTACGGCCACTGCCAGATAAGTCTCCGCCGCCCGTAAACTCTCCTTTCTTTCATCAAAAGCCACCCATACATAAGAAGTAAAAGACATGATTTCAAAAAAAAGGAAGGTTGTGTAAAAATCGGCCGACAAAAACACACCAGCCGTAGCAAAAAACGTCGCCCAGAAAAACACGTAATATCGTTTCTTATTTTTGTAATGGGCCATATATTCCAGGGAAAAAACACCACTGGCTCCCCACATCAGCACAGCGACAGCCAGATACACCAAACGAAAACCGTCCAGTTGGAAATGCAGCCCCTGCCCGCATAATCCGGAAACTGCCAGCTTCACTGCTCCATTCATCCTGCTTCACCTCCGATCCTTGTCAAAAGTTCCATAAGAGGCGCCGGGCATAGTCCCAGCAGCAAAATCGCAGCCGCAAAAATTACCAGAGGAAGGAGCATCAGCCAGCCGGGATCCATATTGTCTGCCCGGCTTCCCATGCCGACGCCTGCTTTCACCGGAACCGGAAAATATGCCCGAACCACCACAGAGAGCATATAGATCCCCGTCATCAATGCCGAATACAAAATCACTCCCACCCCCGCATAAGCAAGCCATATTCCGGCCTGGCTGCCGCACACAAACGCCGCCCCCGCCAGATTCCACTTACTGATAAATCCTCCAAAAAGGGGAATTCCCATCAACGACAGGCTTGCCACCGTCAGACATCCGAATACCACTGGCATTTTCCTTCCCATACCGTCCAATTCGTACACCTGGGTTTTGCCTGTCTGATGCATCACTGCCCCTGCGCAGAAAAACGAGCAGATCTTCATAAACGCATGAATCACCAGATGGCTCAGGGCCGCTGCCAGCCCCATCGGACTCATCAGGGCCGCGCCGAATAAAATATAGGATAGATTGCTGACCGTAGAATATGCCAGGCGCCGCTTCCAGTGAATTTCCCGCACCGCCATGGTTGAGCCAAATGCAATTGTAATAAGAGCCGCGCCCATCACCACCCACTGAGCCCAGGATCCCCTAAGAAATGTGGTTCCATAGCTGAAATATGTAAACCGCAGAATCGCAAAAGCTCCTGACTTAACCACTGCCACCGCATGGAGCAGAGCCGTCACCGGCGTAGGCGCCACCGTGGCCCGGGGCAGCCAGCCATGAAGCGGGAACAATGCCGCCTTCACCCCGAATCCAAAAAAAGCCAGGACATACGCCAGAAGCAGCAGATTGCGCCTGGCTCCCGTTATCTCCGGATTCAGCACGCCTCCTGGCAAAAAACCTGTATTTCCCGTGACAGAATAGCTCAGCACAAATACCAGCCCGATAAAGGCAAATGCCGCACCTCCAATAGAATAATACAAATACCTCCGGCTGGCCCTTTTTGCCTCCTTTGTCATGGGAAACAAAACCAGTGGAAACGTCACCAGCGTCAGCATCTCGTAACATAAATATAAAGTCACCAGATTTCCGGCGAGGGCGATCCCCGCCGTCACCCCGTAGGTCATAACGTAGTAAGCAAAAAACATCTTCCTGCGTCCCTCATGCTTCATATATTCAAAAGAATACAGTATGGCAAGAGGCCACAACAAGGCAATCAAGCCTGCAAACACCCCTCCCATAGGATCCAGTCTGAATTCTACCGTCAGGTTTCCGAACAGGCGAAACAGCACAAGATTAGAACCCATCCTGTATCTTAAAAGCCAAAAGATCATCATACTGTTAGCCAGCACAAGTCCTTCCACCAGAAACGCCAGAAGCTTTTCGTCCTGTTTATCCTCCGACCGGAAATGCAGAGCCAGCATTCCTGCCCCTCCTGCGATGGGAAGCATCACCGGCACTGCCATAACCATTCCACCCATAACCTATTCCTCCGTTAAAGCGTAACCGTTCCGATACTCCGGGCTGTCACATCCAAACATTGGCCGCTATGCTATTCAGCATGTCAAGCAGCGGACCCGGAAAACATCCCAGCAGCAGGGTTCCCATTGTCAAAATCCCAATTGGCAGCAGCATCCAGACAGAAGGTTCCGATTTCCCGCTTTCCACATAATCCGCCCCTGGAAAAAAGCCTTGAATGGTCAGCGGAAGCAGATACCCGGCCGTCAGAAGGGCGCTTACCAAAAGGACCGCCGGCCCCAGCCATGTCCAAATCCCGGCGCCGGAAGCCAGCGCTCCCGTGGCAAGATACCACTTGCTGACAAAACCGCTTGTAGGCGGTATTCCTATCAGGCCCAAAGAAACCACCGTATAACACCCTAAAAGCATCGGCATTTTAACTCCCAATCCCGTAAGCTCCTCCACCCGCGTCTTCCCGGTCTTCACAATGATCGCGCCGGCACAGAGAAAAAGAGCGTTCTTGATCAGGGAATGAAATACAATATGGGACAGCGCGCCCACAAATGCCGAATACTGCATCATACCCAGCCCAAACAACACATAAGACACCTGGCTCACCGTAGAATAAGCCAGCCTCTTTTTTAGCACCGGCTCCTTATATGCCAGCATGGACCCCATAAATACGGTCATGACCGCTAAACAGATCCATCCCTGCTGTACCCAGGTTCCCCGAAGCACATCCGGCCCCACCACAAAGTAGGCCACCCGGAGAATTGCCAGCACTCCCGACTTGGTGATCACCCCTGACAGCACTGCGCTGGCAGGCGCCGGAGCCACAGGATGGGCTGTAGGCAGCCATCCATGCAGAGGAAACATTCCAGCCTTGGCTCCAAATCCCACAAAAATGCAGAATACTGCCGCCAGAAACAGCCCCTCCCTGAAATAAACAGAACTCACCATGGTTCGCTCGACAGAAATCATCCCGCCGTTTGCCAGACGGACGATGACGCCCCCCGGCGTGAACGTCTGGTTTCCGCAAATCTGCACCAGCACAAATATCCCAAACAATGCCAGAAATGCCCCTGCCACAGAATAGAACAGATACTTTAACCCTGCCATCACTGCCTCTTTTGTCCGCTCATGAAGCACCAGCGGAAGGGACGTCAAGGTCATCAGCTCATAAAACACATACATGGTAATCAGGTTTTTCGAAAAATCAAGGCCGATCAACACTCCCAGGACAATCAGGTAAAAGCCAAAAAATCCGTATTCCTCATGCTCATGCTTCATATAAGAAACGGAATAGATTCCCGCCAACAGCCAGACGCCGGCTGTCAGCCCGGCAAACAAGCGGCTTACATGATCCACACCAAAAGCCAGACAAATACTGTCCGTCATCTGCCATAAATTTACCGAGCCTCCTGTCACCAGCGCGTACATTACCAGCGCCGTTTCCAAAAAAAGCGTCCCCAGCACCACCGCCAGCATTTTTTTCCGTTCTTTTCCGAATCCATTTGTCAGCAGAATCAGCACCCCTGCCACGACGGGAAACACCACCGGCAGCATCAGGCCTGCATTTTCATTTACTCCATACATTATTCCCATTCTCCTTTGCTCCGGTACATTATTACTCAAACATAGCCAGGCCGTTTCCGATCGCAGCCACGATAGGCTGGGAATACAGCCCGAGAACCAGGTTCAGCAAAATAAAACTCACTACTGCCAGCCGGAAATTGCCGGAACTTTTTGAAGTGATATATTCTTTAGGTTCTGCAGGCTCTTCCCCTGCCTGTTCCATGCCTCCAGAAAGGCCTAAAACCTGACCTTCCTCCCGGCTGTTTTCCTGTTCCTTAGCCGGGATCGTGTACAAGGTAATCACCAGCCGCAGAAAATACACGGCATTTAAAACGGTGCTGACCGCAAGGGCAATCACGGTAGGCAGCATTTTATGAGGACTCTGCAAAGCCGAAGTCGCAAAGAGAAGCTTGGAAATAAATCCTGACAGCATAGGAAAGCCCACCATGGATAAAGAGCCTACTGCAAAACCAATCCCTGCCAGAGGATTCCGGTATCCGGCTCCCAAAACGCTCCTGTAATCCTTCCTGTTCCCCGACACCTCATAAAGCCCCACCGCACTGATAAAAAGCAGCGCCTTGGTGGCCGAGTGGGTAAACATATGGAATACCGCCGCCACCATCCCTGCCTGAGTTCCCAGCCCGATTCCCATATAAATGTATCCGATCTGCGCCACTGACGAATAGGCAATCATCCTCCTGGTATCCTTTTCCATGATCGCATGAACCGAGCCCATAAGCATGCCCGCCAAGCCAAACACAAAAAGCACATTGACAATCTCCGTGGCAATTACATTTTCCTGACCCAATACCCGATAAAAAATTTTGATCAGCAAAAAAATATAGCCTTTTGACACCAGTCCTGATAAAATCGCGCTGGCCGTAGGCGTTGCATAACCATAAGTATCCGGAATCCAATAATGAAACGGATACAGGCCGCTTTTGATCGCCAGTCCCACACTGATTACCGCCACAATCACCAGCATGGGAACCGCGTACAGCTCCGCCGCCTCAATTCTTGCCACAGCCTCCTTAGCCGGACTCATAAGCAGATGCCCGGTTACGTCATACAAAAGACTCAGGCCAATGAGAAAAAGTCCTGAACCAAGCTGGCTCATAATCATGTACCGGATAGCCGATGAAAGGCTCCGTCCGACCTGACGGATCATGATCAGCCCGCAGCCGGCGATCGTGTTGATCTCCACAAACACATAAGCCGTAAACAGGTCATTGGTATAAATGAGGGCCAACAGGGAGCTGAGCATCAGATCAATCATAATATAGAAAAGATTTTGTTTGCTCTCCTCCACGTCTGACGCCGTATGGTCCATTCCGCCTGTCACTGCAAAAAACATTACAAGACCAAAAAATACTGCCGTCAGGCCTTCCAGGACTCCTGCACGGATCTCATTTCCCCACGGCGCGGGAAAATGTCCCATCATATATGTATAGCTTTCCCCTGTTCTCATGCAAAATCCCAGTACCATCACGGACATCCCCGTAGTGGCCGCTATGACCGCAAGGCTTAAATTTCTGGCCTTTTTCCCATCCAGCACGGAAGAAAGGATTCCGGAAAACATTGCCGCAATAATAGAGAAAAACGGGAAATTCTGCACAAAACTCATTCCTTTTCCTCCTCCTTTGCCCTCATCAGGATTTGATCCAGATCCAGGGAACCATACCGCTCATATAACCGGATCGTCAGTGCCAGCATCAGGGCTGTCGTGCTTACTGACACCACAATCCCGGTCAGGACCAATCCGCTGGGAACCGGATTAATATAGGCGGAGACATCCTGTATCCCGTCCACCACAATCGGCACCATCCTCCCGTTGATGTATCCCTTCACTGCCAGAAACAGATAGACTGCCGTATCCATAATGTTCATCCCCATAATCTTCTTGATCAGGTTTCTGTGAAGCATCAGCATGGTAAATCCGACGCCGAATAAAATAATGGAAACCGTTTCTTCTATATTAGTAAACAATGTCATGCCCATCCTACATGCCCCCTTTCCTAAACAGGGCGTAAAATGCATACATGGTACACGCCACCACCAGGCCCACACAAATATTTAAGGGCAAAATCAATCCGCTGCTGAGAATTGCCCCAGGCGTCCCCAGAGGAATCCCTCCTTCCAGATGATTCGCTCCGGTAAAAAAAGAATAACTCTTTGCCATACAGTAAAAAGTAAGGGCGCAGAGAGTCAGCCGACGGTAAACCTTTTCCGTGAAAAATTTCTCTGTTTTTTTAAAACCAAAGGCATTAAGATAAAAAATCAATCCTGACCCCAGCACCGCGCCGCCGGAGAACCCGCCTCCCGGCGACAAATGTCCGTTAAGCACAATATAAATCCCGAATACCAAAATCAACGGCACCAGCACACAGGCGCATTTTTGCAAAATAATATCATCCTTTGGCTCATAAAGGCGGTCATTTGCCTCTTTCTCCCGCTTCCTTGCCCGACTTTTTTCATTTGTCTCTTTTTTTGAAAGCCGTGCCTTTCCCTCTTCCTCATCGATGCGAAGCAAAACCAGCACACAGCAGGATGCGATAAATAAGACGCAGGACTCCCCAAAAGTATCAAAAGCCCGATAGTCCAGGATCATCCCTGTCACAATATTTACTGCCCCTGTCTCCTGCAGCCCCCGCTCAATATACCGGGCGGAAACCTCGTTGTTATCCGGATTCCCTGCATTGCCGAAAACAGGAAGATAAGATACGGTCCACAACAGCACAAAGATAATGCTCAGGCACAAAAATACGGACATAACCTGGTAAAATCTGCGAAAATACCGGATTCCCCGCCCTTCCTTGAAATAATGTGGCGCCACATCTTCCCGGCCATCCTGTCCTGCTTTCCCCCGTACTCTGCCCTCCGTTTTCAGTCCCGGATGCTCCTCCTCCTGCAATCGGGTTTCCGGTTCCCGTACCGGATACTCCGGTTCCTGCTGCCGGGTTTCCGGATTCTGCACCAGATACTCCGGTTCCTGCTGCCCTTCCGCCATGCCATCCGGCTCCCGGGGCGCCTGGATCTCTATCCCGGATGCCAGCAGATCTACCTCTCCGTCCACCCATCTTTGAAATTTTCTCCATCTGCTGGTCTCATAATCATCTCTCAGTCTGCTCACGGCCATCCTCCTTTCGGATTGCCCGAATCTTTTTTAATGTCACAAAGAACAGGATACTGGTCACTCCCGCCCCCACTGCCGCTTCCGTAATTGCAAGATCCGGAGACTGCAAAAGCACCCATATTACGCACATAATCAGGCTGTATGACATAAAAATTACAATCGAGGTCAAAAGATCCTTCGTAAATGCCACTGACACCGCACAGACTACAAGACTGACCAGGAGTATTATCTCAAAAAACTTCATCCTCCTGCCCCTCCTTTTTCACTGTCTCCATAACTTCCTCCTCAATGCTATCCGGTCCTCTTTTCTCTTTCCTGATAATCTCCAGCTCGCCCAATTCCTCGTTCGTCATAGCCTCCAGCCGGCTGATCATATGTCCCGACACCGGAGATGCTGTCCAGAAAAATGCCACTACCAAAAACAACTTCAGAGAATCCATGGAAAATCCCTGCATTACCATCAGTCCCAACAGCACAAACAAAATTCCCAAAGTATCTCCCATAGCCGCGGCATGCATCCGGTTCAGTGCCAGCCGGAAACGGTTCACCCCAAACACTGCCAGCACCTCAAACACCATCCCGGTCGCCAGAAGTCCCGCCGCGGCCGCAAAACGAATCCATTCCGCTGTCATTGTCTCCCCTCCCCTATACTTTCCTGTTCTTCCAATACCCTTTTCATCTCTCCTGTTTTCTGCCTTTCTTCGCAATTTTCCCGGACATATCCTGTGGCCGGTTCCTCCTGCCCCGGCCGGCCTCCTGTCTTTTCCAGCCTTTGCCGTCTTACATTGTCCTCCACTGCCCCCAAATCCGCCTTCATCTGTTTCCGCTGCAGATACACGCCCGTATACACCTTACAAAGCACCACTACCCCCAGAAAGCTGATCATGGCGTAAATCAGACACACATCCACCAGATAATTCTCCTCCAGATATACCGACAAAACGGCAATCATCATGATAACCATAGTCCCTATCATATTTACCGCAATAATCCTGTCTGCAATACGGGGTCCTGCCACGGAACGGATCATACTGATAATGATCAGCACGACAAGAATGATCAGAATTCCCACCATCAGACACCCATAAGCCGTCCTTAACCCCTCCATTTTGTCTCCTTTTCCTCCATCTCCTTTAAAAGCTCCACAAAAGCCGACTCTTCCATCCCCTCTGCCAGCTCCTTATCCAGGCAATGCACGCAAAACCGGCTGCCTTCCACTGACACTGTAATCGTTCCCGGCGTCAATGTTATGGAATTTGCCAGCATGGTTTTTGCTACCCCGGTCTTCAGATCCGTTTCAAAAAACACCAGCGCCGGCTCTGGCTGCAGGCCCGGCGATACAATAATCTTCAGCACACTGACATTGGCTTTCACAATCTCTTTCACTAACACTCCAAAATACCGGATTAAAAGCGGCGAAAGCCGAAACATTAGAATCTCTTTTTTCAGGCTGTAGTCCATAAAACGGCACATAAAAAAAACAAGTGCGGCCGATATCCCAACTCCAAAGAGGCAAATTTCTGCTGTCACCTTACCGTTGAGAATCAACCACACTGCAAATATCAAAAAAAACATACACGTCTTCCTCTTTTCCCCCTTTTTTCTCGTCCATTATAACTCTCTTTTTGCGGAAAGACAAGTTCATGAACATAAAAATGGTGATAAGAAGAGACAATCAGTTACTTTTCACGGGATAGGGAAATTAAGGCATAATAACTAGGGGGCTCTTTTGAGCCCCTCATTTTTCTATCCCACCAGATAGAATCTCATTTGAAGCTTTCGGTTTTTGGGCTTTCGGTTTCGG
>CATKXR010000044.1 GCA_949840805.1 uncultured Lachnospiraceae bacterium
CCTCCCCCCCATTATACCACATATAGCCATAAATAGCTACAACAAAATCGATAAAACTTGACAAAAAAATGCAGGCTTTATGCGGCCTGCCGGTGTTTTCCTTCTATTCAACTGTCAAACTTCCGGAAATCGGGAAAATGTACGGACGCTGCCGGAGTACGACCGGGTATCAAATCCGCAGGACGTTAAAACTATTGCAAAGGAAAATGGAGGTGCTTTCGCATGGGGAATACGAACCTTTTGCCCTATGAAACGATTGTCCGGGCGACCAGCGGGGGGATGAACATCTACCAAAGCATCATGACTCTTATGAGGGGCAGACCAGTTATACAGTAACTGGCCTATTTGTCGTCCTTTAATAACGGGGTGTCTGAACTGTTACGCATTTACTTCAGCACATTGAAGAAAATGAAATTTAGGATTGACAGAATCAGCTTTATGTGATAAACTATTCCAAGTGTCAGGAAGACATGGAAATAATTGTGATATTTTATTCCTCGATAGCTCAGTCGGTAGAGCACGCGGCTGTTAACCGCGCTGTCGTAGGTTCAAGTCCTACTCGGGGAGCTTAGCAGAAGTGGCGGAATTGGCAGACGCGCACGGTTCAGGTCCGTGTGGTAGCAATACCTTGTGGGTTCGACTCCCATCTTCTGCAGTTTGTAGAAATCCCTGGAATACCGGAATTATTGTGGAAGTCTGGTATTTTCAAGGATTTTTGAATATATATGCCTTTATGCAAAATATGTGTCAAGAGACATGAAACGATACCATAATCCTGGTGCATCATTGCATCCCCGGTGTGCTGTCCAGGTATAGAATCTGTCTAAGAGCCGTTCCTGTTGGTGCAGGGGCGGTTTTTCGTTTCAAACTTTCTCGGATTTTTATACCTTTTCGTGCGGAGCTTGACGCTATTTACAGTGATTCCGAAAGGTCCGCCTGTTCTGTTACCCGCACCCCGGAAAACGCGCTCCCGCTCCGTGAAGAACGTAGCGGACGCTAAATTCGCCGGAAAAACAGCCCCGGCTCATTAAGCGCCGACGTTCTTCGAGGGTTTCCCGGGGTACGGGTAACAGAACAGGCTACGTTATTGGCTGCTTTATGAGAGAGCAACGCCTTCCATTAAGTATGCCGGTAACATAGCAGGAGAAGAGGGACAGAACGTTTGAAGACCCTCTTTTCACGTCGGCACTTAGGCTGTGTCTTTTACAGCCTTAGTACCGCTACGTGAAAAACGGAGTGAGAACGTGTCTGAAAACGTTCTGTCCCTCTTCTCCTGCGGACCTTTTGGAAAAATCTTTCCCTTAACAATATTGGTCTATGGATAGTGCTGTACGATAATGCATACCTTATCGTGCGGAGCCTGACGGAGCACGCCTGCCCGAAGGGCATGCATTAAGGGGTGCCCGGAAGGGTATACCTTTTCGTGCGAAACTTGACGTAGCCGCCCCGCCAAGGTATAAAATAAGTTTGAATTGAGTGAACGTTACAATAGGAGAAATATATGATTCGCATTAAAGATATCGCGGACTATGTAGGAGTAAGCGCCACAACCGTGTCCAATGTGCTCCATGGAAAGGAGCAGAGGGTATCACCAGAAACCAGGAGAAAGATCCAGGCAGCTATTAAGGAGATGGGATACATTCCCAATATGGGGGCGGTTATGCTGGCTAAAGAACATTCCGGCATAATCGGCGTCATTTTGTTTGATAAAGGAAGCCGGAACGAGCCGACATTGACAGATCCCTACTATGGTTCCCTGGTAGGATATCTGGAACAATACATCAGGGACAGGAAACACTATATGCTGATACTGACGGTGTCTAATGTGGAGGAGATCATTCATCAGGCTAAGGCCTGGAATCTGGATGGATTAATTGCCTGTAATCTGCAGCCAGGCGTCATCCGGCATCTTCATACGCTTTATCAGAAACCATTGGTATCTTTGGACGCTTATTTGGAAAATAAAGAGTCCTATATCAATATTGCAGCAGATGACTTTGGCGGGGGATATGAGATGGGACGGTATCTGGCCGCCATGGGGCATCGAAATATTTTAATGATATCAGATAATGATCAAAAGGTGGACCATGAACGGTGGCTGGGGCTTAAAAAGGGGCTGGATGAAGCAGGGATTTTGATTACGGAAGAACAGCATCTGATTGTTTCCAATGTATATGGAGAACGGCTGGTTCAGTACAAACAGCATAAAGAACTGTTCAGAAAACAAACGGCTCTCTTTTTTTCTTCCGATTATTATGCTCTTGAGGCTTGTTCTATTTTGAGAGAGATAGGATTTCAAATACCGGAAGAATTGTCTCTGGCAGGATTTGATGACCTGTTTTGTTCAGAGTTCATGATGCCGAAACTGACTACCATCCGCCAGGATATCGAGCAGAAGGCAAGAATGGCCGTGGATGCCCTGTTCAGCTTGATGAATGGAGGCGGGAAAAGGAACTGGGTTCTTCCGGTGGAGCTGGTCAAGAGGGAATCCGTGAAACAGATAGAGAAAAAATGAACAAAGGAGAGTTGCTTCCGGCTATCGTTGTATTTGTATAAATTGATGGTTATGCACAAAACTATTTGACACAGGCACGGGCCTGTGTTATTTAATTTATATAGATTTTGCGCGAAATCAACATATACCTGTGAGCCAAATGATTTGCCGGCACAGTTCATAAAATATATTGGACCATTTGGCTAATATGTATGTTTACGAGTATAGATACAGCAAGGAGGATAACCATGAGACATGATTGGTGGAAGAAAGCCGTTGTCTACCAGATCTACCCACGCAGTTTTATGGATTCTAATGGGGACGGAATCGGAGATATCGGAGGAATCATACAAAAGCTGGAGTATTTACAGGATTTGGGAATTGATGTCATTTGGCTTTCACCGATTTATCGCTCTCCCAATGTGGATAACGGCTATGATATCAGCGATTATCAGGCAATCATGGATGATTTCGGCACTATGGAAGATTTTGAGAGGATGCTGGAAAAGGCCCACTGCCTGGGGCTTAAGGTTATGATGGATTTGGCTGTAAACCACACATCGGATGAGCATCCTTGGTTTGTGGAGAGTAAAAAAAGCAGGAATCCGGATAATCCATACAAGGACTATTATATTTGGCGCGATCCTCAGCCAGACGGCAGTGCTCCCAATAATTGGGGCTCCACATTCAGTGGAAGCGCATGGACATACCATGAGGGCCGCAGGCAATATTATCTGCATTTGTTTGCGCCGGGTCAGCCTGATTTAAACTGGGAGAACCCCCATGTCCGCAGAGAAATTTTTCAGATGATGAACTGGTGGTGTGAGAAGGGAATCGACGGATTCAGAATGGATGTCATCAGTTTGATATCGAAGGCTCCGGGCCTGCCTGACGGAAAAATAAGCGGGGGACTGTATGGAGACGGCGGCCCCTTCTATGTCAATGGGCCTAAGGTTCATGAATATCTGCGTGAGATGAATGAAAAGGTATTTTCTAAATATCCGCTGATAACCGTAGGAGAAACACCTGGAGCATCCGTGGAGGACGCAATACAGTATGCAGGAGAACATACCCATGAGCTGAACATGATTTTTCAATTTGAACATATGGAAGGCGATCCGGACCATCCTGGTAAATACGGAAAGTGGGACGCAAAGGATATGTCCCTGTCTCAGTGGAAGCGGTGTTTATCCAAATGGCAGGCCGGCCTGGAAGGGAAAGGATGGAACAGCCTGTATCTGTCCAATCATGACCGGCCAAGATCCGTTTCCCGCTTTGGAAACGACAGTCCTGAGTATCGTATTTGTTCGGCTAAAATGCTGGCTACCTGCCTGCATATGATGAAGGGGACACCTTACATTTATCAGGGAGAGGAGCTGGGCATGACCAACGGGTCTTTTGAGAAGCTGGAGGACTACCGGGATGTGGAGTCTCTCAATGCCTTTGAGGAGCTTACCCAGGAACGGGGGGAGACGCCGGAGACGGTTCTGGGCTATTTGAAACGGACCGGCAGGGATAATGCCAGGACTCCGATGCAGTGGGATAACTGTGCAAACGCGGGCTTTACCACAGGGACGCCCTGGATTGGGGTGAATCCCAATTTTACTGAAATCAATGCCAGCCAGCAGCGTAAGGACCCGGATTCTGTTTTTTGGTATTATAAGAAGCTGATTCATCTCAGGCATACCATGGATGTGGTAGTTTATGGAAGGTATGATTTACTGGAGCCGGAGGATGAGAATCTGTTTGTGTATACCAGGACATGGAAGGATGAGAAGCTTTTGGTGATCTGCAATTTTACAAAACGTGAACTTCCGGCGCCGCGGCAGGTATCTGATTTCATTATTCCGGAGGCGGAAGTGTTGATCAGCAATTATTCTGAGAGACAGGACAACAGAATACGTCCATATGAAGCGGTAGTTTATCTCATAAAAGGAACGGGGGAACAGGGATGAAGAATAAGAAGAGGATGGCGTGCTTATTTTTGTCAGGAATTATGGCATCGTCGATGATGATGTCCGGATGCGGGGAGGCGCGGCCAAAGGACGGAAAGATTGAAATTGAACTGATCCAGTACAAGCCGGAGGCCGTGGAAATCTTCCAGAAGCTCGAGGAAGAGTTTAACCGGACACATGACAACATTCATCTGACGATCGAATCGCCCAACGATGCCATGACGATCTTAAAGACCCGGCTGATTCGGGAGGATTATCCCGATATCATCGGAATCGGAGGGGAAATAAATTATTCCTATTTTGTCCAGTCAGATATTCTGGCGGATGTATCGGATTATCCGGGGCTGGCTTCCATAAAGCCTGCCTATGTGGATATTTTGGAGGGACTGGAGTTTGTGCCGACGGAAGGAACCTTTGGGGTGCCGTATGTAGCCAATGCCGCAGGAGTTTTGTACAACCGGGAAATGTTTAAGGAGCATGGCTGGGAGATTCCTGCCACCTGGGATGAATTTATCACACTGTGCGAGGAAATAAAGGGAGCCGGAATCCAGCCTCTGTACTTTGGATTTAAGGATACCTGGACCTGTTTGGCACCCTGGAATGCCCTTGCCGTCGATCTGGCGCCTGCGGATGTGTGCCGTCAGGTAAACCGGGGGGAAACTACGTTTACAGAAGAGTACCGGGAGACCGCGGTTAAGACGCTGGAGCTTTTGCAGTATGGTCAGGAAGGGCCATTTGCCTATGGATATAATGACGCATGCACGGCATTTGCCAACGGGCAGGCGGCCATGTTTACCATCGGAAGCTATGCGGTTCCTCAGATTAAATCGGTGAATCCGGATATGGATATTGATTCTTTCGTTATGCCGGGCAATGCCATTGCAGAGGAAAATATCCTGAATTCCGGCGTGGACCTGCAGTTCTGCGTGATGAAGGAATGTAAGAACAAAGAGGCGGCTTATGAAGTCCTTGACTTCCTGCTTGCTCATGACAGCGTGCAGATGTATCTGGACGACCAGAATGCCGTTCCCTGTAAGGACGAAGAATTTGAGCTGGCTCCCATCCTGGATGGCATGAAAACCTTTATTACCGAGGGGAAAATGGCGGACTACCAGGATCATTACTATCCTTCTGAAATGTCCGTGGACGCACAGATCCAGACGTTTTTGATTAACCAGGATGTGGATGCGTTTCTTGAAAAATTCGATAAGGACTGGCTGCGCTACAACCGGGACATTATCCGTATGGTAGAGGATTACCAGAAGCAGCACGGCTCAAATTAGGCGGAAAGGAGAAAATTGAGATGAAAAAGATGAACGACAGGGAACGCACTTATTTGGTCATGACTCTTCCGATTTTGGCGCTGTTTTTCTGTTTTAATACGCTTCCTTTGATAAAAGGCTTTATTTACAGTTTTACCAATTTCAAGGGATATGGCTCTTATGACTGGGTAGGGCTGCGCAATTATGTGGATTTGTTCCAGGATGCCCGCGTGGGAAAGTCCTATCTCTTTACCATCAAAATGGCGGTAGTTTCTACGCTGGTGGTGAATGTGCTGAGCCTGGTCCTGGCTCTGGGGCTGAACAGCAGGATCAAATTTAAGAGCGCGCTCAGGGGCATTTACTTCATTCCGAATATTTTGGGCGCATTGGTTGTGGGCTATATTTTCAACTACTTTTTCACCTATATTCTTCCTGCGGTTTCCAGGATGATGGGCGGTTCGGGAACCAGTATGCTGGCAAGCACAAGATGGGCCTGGGTGGCTATTGTGGCGGTGTGTGCCTGGCAGTCGGTTGCCATGAACACCATTATCTACATATCCGGTATCCAGACGGTTCCGGAGGATGTGTACGAGGCAGGGGCTATCGACGGGGCCACCGGATGGTATAAGTTCAGAACCCTGACTTTTCCTTTGATTCTGCCGTTTTTCAGCATTAATATGGTGCTGTGCATGAAAAATTTCCTGATGGTGTTTGACCAGATTGTGGCGCTGACCAAGGGCGGTCCGGCGCAGAGCACGGAGTCTATCTCCTATCTGATTTATAATAACGGCATGTCAGGAGGCCAGTTTGGCTTCCAGAGCGCCAATGCGGTGGTATTCTTTGTTCTGATTGTAGTGCTTTCCGTAGCACAGATGACATTCAGCGGGAAAAAGGAGGAACAATTATAATGAAAGAGAATGGAAAAGCGAAGGAAAAAGTGAACTGGCCTGTAACGATTCTTTTATTGATTGGACTGATCACCATTGTGTTTCCTCTTTATATGGCCATTGTAATTGCATTTAAGCAGCCGAGCGATATGACCAACAGCATATCCGGTATCCTTTCCCTGCCAAAAACCTGGAGTCTGGCCAATTTTGCAGAGGCAATGAGAGTGACGGATTTCTGGCGTTCCCTGTTTAACAGTTTTCTGATTACGATTGTAAACCTCGTCATTTCCATTGCCGTCCATTCGGTGATCGGCTATGCGGTGGGAAGAAACAAGGCAAAGAGCAAATTTTATAATTTCGTGTATTTGTACATTGTAAGCGGCATGTTCGTTCCTTTTGCAATCCTGATGATGCCTCTGGTGAAGCAGACTGCTCAGTTGGGAATTGCAAATGTAGCTGGCGTTATTATCTGTTATGTGGTATTCTATATGCCGATGAATATGCTTTTGTATTCGGGGTATCTGGTAAATATTCCTGTTGCCCTGGAGGAAGCGGCCCGGGTGGACGGTGCCAGTACCTGGAGGACTTATTGGAGCATTATTTTCCCGATCATGAAGCCCATGCATGCGACGGTAGCCGTATTGACGGCTCTTGGGACCTGGAACGATGTTATGACACCGCTTGTCATCATGTCCGGCGGCGGTATGAATACCCTGCCTTTGGCGCAGATGACGTTCCAGACTCAGTTCGGCACCAACTACAACCTTGCGTTTGCGTCTTATCTGCTGGCGCTGATTCCGATTCTGATTTTCTATCTGTTCTGCCAGAAACAGATTTTAAACGGTGTTGTAAACGGTGCGGTGAAGTGACGGGCAGTCCGAAAGAATAGAAATACATTTCAATATAAGGAGAATCATTTCAATGGAGAGACAATGGTGGCATAACAAGGTGGCATATCAGATTTATCCGAAAAGCTTTTACGATTCCAACGGGGACGGCATTGGCGACATTCCCGGCATTACGGAAAAATTAGATTATTTAAAGGATCTGGGTGTGGATATTCTATGGATTTCCCCAGTGTATCAGTCACCGTTGGCGGACCAGGGATATGATATCTCCGATTATTATGAGATTGACCCTTGTTTCGGTACGATGAAGGATATGGAGGCGCTGATCACAGAGGCCAAAAAGCGTCAGATGTACATATTGATGGATCTGGTGATTAACCACTGTTCGGATGAACATGCGTGGTTTCAAAAGGCCATGGCGGATCCGGAAGGGGAGTACGGGAACTTTTTTTACCTGGCGGATCAAAAGGCCGGGCGGCCGTGCAACTGGCGTTCTTATTTTGGCGGCTCCGTGTGGGAGCCGCTTCCGGGGACGGATAAACAGTACCTCCATATGTTTCATAAAAAGCAGCCGGATTTGAACTGGGAAAATCCCAGAGTCCGGCAGGAGATATATAAGATGATCAACTGGTGGCTGGAAAAGGGCGTGGCGGGATTCCGCCTGGACGCCATTATCAATATTAAAAAAGCCCTGCCTTTAAGAGACTACCCGGCAGACCGGCCGGACGGCCTGGCGGACCCGTCCGTGATGCTGGCCCATGCAGAAGGAGTCGGCGCGTTCCTGAGGGAAATGAAGGAAGAGACCTTTCAGAAGCATCATGCCTTCACGGTAGGAGAGGTATTTAACGATAAGCCGGAGGAACTGGCTGCCTTTATTGGGGAAGACGGATATTTCTCCAGCATGTTTGATTTCCGTGAGACGGTTATAGGCAGCAGCCCGAAAGGATGGTACGGCAGCCGGCCGGTGACGGCGGAGGAGTATAAGGCGGCGTGCTTTGAGTCCCAGGAGAGGAGCGCCGGGATAGGTTTCTACTCGAATATCATTGAAAACCACGACGAACCCAGAGGAGTCAGCCACTATCTGCCTGAGGGACAGGTGTGCGATGCATCGAAAAAAATGCTGGCCGGATTGTATTTTATGCTGCGGGGCATTCCTTTTATCTACCAGGGACAGGAAATCGGGATGGAGAATGTGGGCTTTACGTCCATTGACCAGATAGATGACATATCTTCGAGGGCAGAATATAAGGCAGCCCTGGAGGCAGGAGTGCCAGAGGAGAAGGCAATGGAAGCGGTGAGGCGCTACAGCCGTGACAATGCCAGGACACCTATGCAGTGGAACGGGCAGAACCATGGAGGATTTACGGAAGGGACGCCGTGGATAAAGGAAAATCCCAACTATCTTCAGATTAATGTAGAGGAACAGCGGGGACGGGAGGATTCGGTCTTTGAGTTCTACCGCCGCCTGATTGCCCTTCGGAAGGATCCGGAATATGAGGACAGCCTGATTTACGGGGCATGTATTCCCTGGCTGAGGGAACAGAAAAATCTGATGGCGTATCTGCGCAGAGGCAGGGAGCAGACCTTGCTGGTGATGGGGAATTTCCAGGAAACGCCCCAGAAGGTAAAGCTTCCGGGATCTTATGAAAAGGTATTGATGAATAATATGGATTGTTTTGAGGAGGTAACGGATGGGGAGATCTGCCTGGCAGGATGGCAGTACGCAATTTTGGAGATGAAATGACAGAATGCCCGCAATCCGCAGGAGAGATAGCGGTTTGCGGGAGGTAAAGGAGTAAAACGGAAGAAATAAAATGACAATCCCTGAAATACCGGAACTGTGGCAGGAATCCGGTATTTTCAGGGATTGTCTATTCCAGCAAGTCTTCCTTCATATCAAAAAGAACCTCATTTGTTTTCCAGATAGAAATATGGTGGTTGATGGAGTGGATGATTACGCAGTCTCTCCTGTTTCTGGGATGGAGCGGTTCTGTGTGGCCTAACCGCAGGACGCGCTGGGTTTCACGAAGGCTAAAGCCTGCGCCAAGGCAGATGGCAAGGAGCTTGCTGCGGGAAGGGTTGATTTTCCTGCCGTCAAAAATCTGGTAAGCATAAGTTTTGTCTAAAAGCGAGCTGCGGATCACCGTGGCTTTCGTGAGATTGTAGATCCCCAAAAGACGTGCAAGTTCTTCGGAGAGGGAGGTGTCCTCAAACTCTTCGGAATTATTTTCAAAAAAAGTATCTAAACGTTTCTCCTGCTCGATTAATTTCAGCAGTTCATCCGTCGTTTTTCTGCTCATGGCGGCTTCCTCCCCTGTCGTTTGCGTGCGTATCACAATAATCATAAAGGATAGGACAGAAAATTGCAATAGCCAGGAAAATTTCAGGCAAGATAGTTTCTGTTCACGGGGCGTGGAAAAACGGATGAAAACAGTCTTACAAGCAAGTTTGACGCCTGTTCTCATCCGTTTTTCCATGCCCTGTGAACTGTAATACAAGATATGCCGGCAGCATAACAAAAACGGGAAAATATAGTTTAAAATATAGAAAAACAGCAAAGCAAAATCAGAGGCGGTCGGCCACCTCGGCAAGCGCCTGTATGGCACGGACGTATTTTTCATATTGGACGGAGCCGGACTTTCTGGCTTCCGAGATGGAGTGGAGCAGCACTTCATCGCTTTGCGGCAGGTTATCGCTGAGCAGATAATCTGCGCTGATGGAAAAAGTCCTGCAGATGGAGACGAAGGTTTCCAGGGACATGATCTTAATTCCCCGCTCGATATTGCTGTAAAATGAGGGAGAAATGCCGCACATTTCCGCGGCGGCTTCCTGGGAAAGCCCCAGTTCTTCACGGGAACGCCTGATTTTTCTTCCGATTTCATAGTAATCTAATTTGTTCATAGGACTCTCTTCCGGGGATGATTAGGATTGCGGCCGCATGGCTTCCGTCTGATACCTGTGGGAACCGGGACGCCTGCGCCTGTTTCTGGTATCATTTTATAATATGTCCGGAAAATGGAAATATTCTATAAGAAGTAATATTTTCTATAAGAATGTAAAACAATGTGATGGATAGAAGCGGGAGACTGCAGGGAACCGGGAATAAGACAGAGACAGCAGGTTTCCCGGAATACTTGTAAAGAGGAGGTAAGAAAAATGTCACTGATCGCGCAAAAAAAGAAATGCCTGGTTTGCGGGCGCCTTTATTACTGGAATCCTGACGTCGGAAAAATAGCATGTCCTTATTGTAAAAAAAAAAGAACAGCAGGAGGAAAATACAACCCTGAAAATATGGAACCTTAAAATTTTCTCTCAAAATATGCTGACAGCATACCGAAAATGGAAAAATATGGTTTAAAATAAAGAAAATCAGGGAAGCAGAGACACGGGTATCTGGATATGTTGTGAAACAATGCTGCACCTGGCACAAAAAACAGGGAGGATCATTATGGGAATATTAGGAATTCTTTACATTGCTTTAGGTTATTGGGCGGTCGGAAAGACCATATGGGCAAATAAAATTTTGCTCGGAACAGGACAGGCCTTTTTCTTGAACCGTGTGTTTTATGCTTTTTTTCTTGGATGGATATTGATTCCATGGGCGCTTCTGAAGGTATTTGTATTCCACGGCTAAAGCGGTACAATACGGCTGGCATCAGGTTTTGCCAAACTGCAAAATATATCTATAAGAATTTATATTGACTATAAGAATGGATGGGGATATAATGAAAAAGTACCTGGAGCCGGAACAACATATGGAGCAGATGGCAAATTAGGAAGAAAAGAGGAGTGGCTGATGGGAAATTACATTATCGATAAAAAGAACATGATTTTTAAAAGCCAGGAAGCGTTGGAACCGATACAAAAGGTTATTGACGATGCAGATAAGGCTTTACATGACAGCTCAAGGAGGATGCAGGATTCGCCCATCGGGGAGGTCCTGGGAGGAGTGGCCGGAGCGGGAGCAGGAGCGGCGGCCGGCTTTGCCGGCCTCTATTTCGGAGGGTCGGTTGTGGGTCTGAGCGCGGCGGGCATTACCAGCGGCTTGGCTGCCGCCGGGGCGCTGGTGGGCGGCGGAATGGCGGCAGGCATCGCGGTATTGGCCGCGCCTGCCGTCGTGCTGGGGGCAGCCGGCGTGGGGGTTGCTTCCTATATGAAAGAGCAGGAACTTCGGAAAGCAAAAGAGCTGATATATAAAAATGCCATTGCAAAGCAAAACGCTATCTTGAAAGCACTGCAAGAAGAGAGAGATGCGGATAAAGGGAGGATTGAGTATCTGACAACTCTTAATATTATGCTGCAGGAGGCTATCAAACAGTTGAAACATGACTTGGGCATCGAATAGGATTGGAGGGCGGGCAGGCCATATGAGCAGATTTTCGTATACGGACAAAGAGCGGGAGATAAATAAGGTCTTGAAGATGAACCAGGATATTTCCGCTTCCCTGCAAAAGGACCAGGGGACCTCAGATTCCAGGAAGGAGGCTGATCTTGCCATAGCCTCTTGTGTGGAATTGCTGCGTTCGCTTGGAAAAGATACTTCTGACCGAAAGCTCTCACAAGAGATTTGCAGGCGGAAGGAAGACGGAAGGATGGAGCACGGTCCGAAGACGGAAAGCTGGGATGACCTTGTAAAACAGGCGGAGGAATCTGTTCCGGGCGAGACAGTCCTTGAGGACATTATGTCAGAGGATGAGATAAACGCGGCGTTTGGCGAGCTGGAAGAGATCAACAGGGAGTTTTCGAGAAAGACCAGTATTGTCAATAAGACGGATCTGTCGTTTCTTATGGTGGCAACGGCGCTCCAGGTGGCGAAAAGCCTGCTATTTCCCCATATAGCAAAATACTTTCACTATGGGGAAGGTTTTGACCCGGCAGAGCGGAAAGATCATGATGATGAGTCCATCCGGCAGAAACACAAAGAAGCCAATGACAGATTCCGTGACAAATACCAGGAAAAGCATGGAAGCGGCTGCTGGATCAACATGCTCTATCAGACGCCGCCATATGATATCACTCGAGGTTCACAAAAGCTTGGGCTTAATATAGGGGGGCCTTATCACAGGATGTATACGCTCGGCCATGATCCGGTATTGGGCTGGCTGTTCGGGACGATGAATATCCTGACAGATATTATTACGTTAAATGATTTCCGGTCTTTCCGGGTTATGAGAAAACCACATATGGAGATTACCGGGCAGATGGTTCCTGCGGGAGTGATGGCATGGGAGAGCTATGAAATGATAAGGGCTGACCGGCTGAACCTTCCGGCGGCTGTTTTCGCCGAGGCCTGTCATTTAAAATCGGACGCCTACACGAAGGTGGGGCTTCCCGTCCCCATCCTTTCCAGCATCAATGAAAATTTTGCCAGCAGGCTTTATAAAAGTAATTATGATGCCCTCTGTTTTGCCAGGGATACAAAGATTGCGGGGGCATCTTTTGTGGTATCAAAAGTGATAGATCTTATAATAGGTCTGGTCCATGGACTGTTTTGCCCGTCTGATGTGCCGAAAGACTTGTTTGAGGCCAGGACAAGAAAAATTCTTTTAATTTCCAATTCCATTGCATCTGCCAGTACCATAATCAATGCGAAAATCACGTCAAATCCGAAGAATCTCGATATAGGAAGCCTTCTTAACACGGTTTCCCGTCTCTTTACGGATGTGAGATTTATATGGAAGGTAAAGCAGGAATTTATAGAAAGCGAGATAGAGGAGAGGCTTAAGCAGGAATTGGAGGAAACGGACAGGATTTATTCGGCATCGTTTCCATTGTAATTGCAGTTTTAAAATGGTATACTTGGTACAGCCTTAACTGTTTTTAAGAGTAAAGCGAAGACAGAATACCGAGGAGAAGTGGCGTTACATGTTGTTCAGGGGAAGAGTCTATGAAGAAGCAGGAGAGTTGGGAAACAGCGGCGGGCTGAGGACGCTCCTTCTTCGGGGGGAACAGGGAGAGATGGCGGTCTATAAGGAAGTTCCGCGGGAAGCGGCGGAGATCTTCCGGCGGCTTATGGAACATCCCCATCCCAATATTGCGGCAATCTACGGAATCAAGGCAGTGGATGAAGAGACCTGCGGCGTTTTCATGGAATACATTCCCTTTGACACGTTAGAAGACCGGATCCTTTGCCAGGGGAAAATCCCCCTGAAGGAAGCCAGGCAGATCATGCTTAAGCTGTGCGGGGCAGTGGGGCATTATCAGGGACTTGGGATCATCCACCGGGATCTGAAGCCTCTCAACATTCTTCTGGGCGGGGACGGGACGGTGAAGGTGGCCGATTTTGGCATTGCCCGCACCTATAAAAAGGAAAAAATCTGCGATACCAGGATTCTGGGAACTGCCGGGTATGCGGCCCCGGAACAGTTTGGTTTCTCCCAGACCGACGAGAAGGCGGATATCTACGCCCTGGGGGTCATCTTAAACAAGATGCTTACGGGGAAGATGCCGGGGGACGAGCTTTACGAGGGGGAGGAGCAAGTCGGCGTCATTATCAAAAAATGCGTCCGCATGTCGCCCGGAGACCGATGCGGGCTGGGAGAGCTGGAGGAAGCGCTGGGTGGAAGAAAAACAGGGAGAGGACCGTGGTGGAAACAGGTTTTGAAAAAAATTCCGGGGTTCAGGACAGGGAATAAAGTACATATGACGCTGGCTTTCGTGGAGTATGCCTATGTCCTGTTTTGTTGCATGCTAAGTATCTGCTTTGCGCGCCACACCGCCGGGGGATATGTCCGGTGTTTTGCGGGAGCGCTGACGGCAAGCCTGGGCCTGGGCTGCTTTGCGGGAAGTTTCCGGAAGGCGGCGTATGTGCTTCGCATAAAAAGCGGCATAGGGAAAATGTTTCTGGGACTGCTATATGGGGCGGCCGGATGCGTGATCTTCTATCTGGGGCTTTCGATGATAATGTAGCGCGGGACTTTGGGTCTTTTGCATCGTGAAAAGAAAGAGGAGAAAGGTTATTATGGAGTGTTATTTTGCGCCTATGGAGGGAATTACCGGGTATGTATACCGGAATGCCCATCATAAGTTCTACGGAAATGTCGCCATGTATTTTACTCCGTTTCTTGCGCCGAACCGTTCCAAGAAGCTGACATCCCGTGAGACGAATGATATTTTGCCGGAGCACAACCAGGGAATAAGGCTGGTGCCTCAGTTTTTGACAAACCAGGCGGAAGATTTTTTATGGGCTGCAAAAAAGGCAGGAGAGCTTGGCTACAAAGAGGTGAACCTGAATCTGGGATGCCCGTCAGGAACGGTGGTCTCCAAGTACCGCGGTTCCGGATTTCTGGCAATTCCTGAGGAATTGGACCGGTTTTTAGAAAGGGTAAGCACAGAGCTTGAGAAAACAGGAATGAGATTTTCCGTAAAGACACGGATCGGTAAAAACAGCCCTGAGGAGTTCGGGAGGCTCCTTGGGATTTTTAATCAGTATCCCCTGGAGCGGCTGATTATCCATCCCAGGCTGCAGACGGATTTTTATCGGAACCGTCCGAACCTGGAGCTGTTTGGGGAGGCAGTAAAAGTTTTTGGAAATCGGGCGTGCTACAACGGGGACATTTTTTCAAAAAAAGATTTTATTTCTTTTCATGAGCGTTTTCCGGATGCAGAGGCAGTCATGATGGGACGGGGACTTTTGAGGAATCCGGCGCTGGCGGAGGAGATTGCCGAAGAAGAGGGAGAACCGGGGCGGGAAAGCCTGTCCGGTGCAGAACTGCAGCGGCTTAAGAGTTTCCACAGGGAAGTGCTGGAAGGATATCGGGAGGCCATTCCCGGCGACCGGAACGTGCTTTTTAAAATGAAGGAATTGTGGACATATCTGGGGGAACGGTTTGCGGGACAGGAACGTCTGCTGAAGAAGATTAAAAAGGCAAGGCGGATGGAGGAGTATGAAGAGGCGGTGGAAGGAATTTTTGAGGAGGCAGGACTATGGATATGACAAAGTTTCAGTGGACGCGGGAGCCGGAGCGGCATTATATTGACAGTACGAAAGTAGAGATTGTCACAGCGCCTCACACCGATTTGTGGCAGAGAACCTATTACCATTTTCAAAATGATACCGCGCCGGTGTTCCAGATGGAAACGGACGAAAAATTTTTCAGCTTTGTTGTGAAAACCGATTTTTCCGAAAGCCATCACCGATTTGACCAATGCGGAATTGTTATGTATTTAGACAGTGAAAACTGGCTGAAAGGCTCTGTTGAATATGAGAACGAAGACTTCCAGCATTTAGGCAGCGTCGTGACGAATGGCGGATATTCTGACTGGGCAACCACTGCTATTTCTGCCACGGTAAAATCCATGTGGTATCGTTTTAGCCGCCGTGAAGATGACTATTGTATTGAATGTTCTGAAGATGGCATCCATTTTAATCAAATGCGTATCTGCCATATGGATAAAGGCGGCGGTAAAATAAAGTTCGGCATCTATGCATGTTCACCGGAAGATTCTTCCTTCAAGGCGGTATTTACCGACATGAAGTTTACCGAATGTCAATGGAAGGCTCATAATGGCCAGCAGCCAGACTGAAAAATTTATCCGCACCTGTCATTTTGGGGCAAAATGGCCAGGGTAAAACGGCCATAAAATTGAGTCTTCCCTATTTTGAAGAATTGTGCTATACTTAGGGTCGTTGGTATGCTTATTCGTCAAATGGCCGGCTGTTAAAAAACAGGAACATGCCGGAAACATTTGACTTACAGGGATATCGGCATACAAAAATCTAATAGAAGAAAAGCAGAGTAGGTCTGTGTGCGTTAAGTGCCGGGTGGACGGGGAGTTGCCATCCGGACGAAAAGGGAGGAGGCCTCCCTTGCGGTACATGGTCCGCATCCCGCTGCAAAGAGGGTAATGGGTGATACTTGCGGGCAGATTTATTTGCCGGATGATTCAGGTTGATTACCTCCTTTGTGCCGCGAGAGGTCTGCAAAGGAGGTAATTTTTTATGAGAAAATTAGCAACTTTGTTTACCGATTCGTACAACGAATTAAAGTATGTGAGAACGATTACGCTGGCCGGCATGCTGGCTGCCGTGTCGGTTGTCCTGGGGTATCTGACCCTGGAAGTGGGGGATTTCCTCAAAATCGGTTTTTCCGGCATTGCCAATCAGATCGTATATTATCTGTTTGGGCCGGTGGTAGGAGGAGTATTTGGAGGGACGCTGGATATTCTGAAATATCTGGTGAAGCCTACAGGCCCGTATTTTCCCGGATGGACTTTTGGAGCCGCGCTGGCAGGGGTGATTTACGGTGTGTTTTACTACAAGAAATCCATCTCTCTGGGGCGGGTTCTGGCAGCAGAGCTTTTGGTATCCATACTCTGCAATATGTTGCTGGGTACATATTGGCTGACGTTAATGTATGGAAATGCTTTTATGAAATTGTTTTGGATTCGGGTGCAGAAAAATCTGATTATGTGGCCTGTTAATTCCCTGATTTTTTATAGCATTGCCAGGAATATGGAGAATGCGGGGCTTTTCCGCGTGATGAAGAGCCGTGGAGGAAAGGGGAGCGGACTGGGAAAATCCCAGGGCAGTTAAAACGCTGCATCGGAAAAGGGGTATGAGGCTGCCGTCCTTTTGCATATATTGAGGCAAAGGACATGAGGAGTAAGGGCAGATGCAGATTTATGTGGTAAAAGAAGGAGACAATGTGGACCGGATTGCGTCCCTGACAGGAGTTTCGGTGGACGCGCTTCTTTATGACAATCAGATTCCCTATCCTTATCGCCTGGCCGTCGGCCAGGCTCTTTTCATCCGGGGCGGCGGGAGAGGGCAGAGAACGCCTCTTTATGTAAGCGGGTATGCGTATCCTTATATTCAGGATTCTGTGCTGGAAGATACGCTGCCCTGGCTGACGGCCATTTATATTTTTTCCTATGGGTTTACCCTGGATGGAGAATTGGTGCCGCCGCAAATAAACGAGGAGTGGATGATTGCGGCGGCGCGGAGGAAGGGAGTAAGGCCGGTGCTGACATTGACGCCCATTGGGACTGACGGGCATTTTAACAACAATCTTGTGACGGTCCTGGTGCAGAACCGGTCCATGCAGGAGAAGCTTTTGTGGAAACTGGGAAATGTGATGAACCAATTGGGATACGGAGGGCTGGATATTGATTTTGAGTACGTGCAGGCCATGGACAGAGAGGCGTTTGCCGGTTTTGTGAATTTCGCCACCCAGGTGATGAATCTTTTTGGCTATCCGGTGAGTGTGGCCTTAGCGCCTAAGACTTCACGGGACCAGCCGGGGCTGTTGTATGAGGGGATAGATTACAGGCTTTTGGGGGAAGCGGCTAACCGGGTGATGCTGATGACGTATGAGTGGGGGTATACATATGGCCCTCCCATGGCAGTTGCCCCTATCAACATGGTGCGGCGGGTGGCGGACTATGCCCTGACGGAGATTCCCGCAGAGAAGATCAGCCTGGGGATTCCCAATTATGGGTATGACTGGCCCCTTCCCTATGTGCGGGGCACCACAAAGGCCACTACCTTAGGAACCCTGGAGGCGATACAGCTTGCCATTGACCATGGGGTGGAGATCCGCTTTGACGAGACTGCCATGTCGCCGTATTTCCGCTATTGGCAGTATGGGATTTTACATGAGGTGTGGTTTGAAGATGTGAGAAGTGTCAAAGCAAAGTTTGAGCTGATCAAAGAGAAGGGATTAAGCGGGGCAGGGTACTGGCAGCTTATGCGGTTTTTTCGGGCCAACTGGCTGCTGTTGGAGGAAATGTTTGTGGTTGAGAGAGGAAATGTATGCCTATCTGCCGGAGAAGAAAAAATTTAACGTTTTCAGGAGCACGCCGCGGCCGAGATTGATGCATCCGGTAAGAATCAGGGAAAAAATGAAGTTAAGGATTACCATCATCACCATTTCCGATGCAGTCAGGGTGCCTCCTTTTGCTTTCAGATCCTGGGCCAGTGCTTCATCATAGACAGGAGCGCGGTGAAAGCACTGATGTTCATTCAGAAGTTTTTGGATATGGCGCCAGTAGAGCCTGTCTCCAAGAAAGCCCCAGGCCAGCATGATAAGAATATTGTGGAAAAGATAATAGGTGATGCAAAGAGCAAAATGCTTTTCGACAAATTGGGGATAACCCATGGGAAAGCCGTTGAAAAAGCATACGGCTGACAGAAACATGTTGTGGACGAAAGAAAAAAGCAGGGTGATTCCATAGGCATACAGCCAGGTACTCCACATTTGACGGTAAAACAGCCAGTGAAAGGAAAACAGCGCAGCTCCCCAGTTAAAGGTGATTTTTTTGCGCCGCAGCAGGCGGAAACGGTCTATGTAAAAAGAATACTGACTGCCGATACATATTTCCAGATCCTTCAGCAGATAACCCCGAAAGGTTTTGGAAGGGATGGAAATGGGGGAGGAGGCAGGATCAACGGAAAGAAAGGGGCTGGACGTTGGGGGTTCCTTTTGAGAGCATGCAAAAAAAGGGGTTCCGCACCGGGGGCAGAATCGCGCTGAGAGAGGAATTCGGGTGTTGCATTGGTTGCAGATCTTGGTGTATTCGTTCACAGGCATCCCCTTTTCTTAATGGCATTGTGTGAGATAGGGGCGCAGGGCGGCGGTTGAAAAAGATTCCGTTCTAATGGTATCCGCCGGGCTGCGCCGCCGATGGTTCTTGTAAAATGGTGGTGTGCCAAGATGGCAAGCTAAATATTTGCCTATATCTGAAATCGGCAAATGCGGTTATTTATGAAATGCCGGACACATGCAGGTTTACAGTGACAACAGCCTGTCAGCCGCTTCATCCATCCAGGTTTCATCCAGGTATTCGATGGTTCCTGCATCTACATGCTCTGCGATGGCAGGGGTGATGGGCAGCTTGGCCAGGACAGGAAGGTCAAATTCCTTTGCGATCTCGTCAATGTGGCTTTCGCCGAACACGGAGATCCGTTTTTTACAGTCCGGGCATTCCAGATAACTCATGTTTTCTACCAGGCCGATAATGGGGATGTCCATCTTTTTGGCCATGTTGACGGCTTTGGACACGATCATGGAAACCAGCTCCTGAGGAGAGGTTACAATGATGATTCCGTTTACCGGCAGTGACTGGAATACGGTCAGGGGTACGTCTCCGGTTCCGGGGGGCATGTCCACAAACATATAGTCAACCTTATCCCAGACGGCTTCCTGCCAGAACTGTTTTACGGCGCCTGCAATCACAGGGCCTCTCCAGATCACCGGGTCTGTGTCATGGTCTAAGAGAAGGTTGGCCGACATGATATCAATGCCGGTGGATGTGGTGGCCGGAACCATCAGCCCGTCAGGAGTGACACTCACTCCATCGGTTCCTAAGCCGAATGCCTTGGGAATGGAAGGGCCGGTGATATCAGCGTCTAAGATGGCTGTGTGTCTGCCCTTGGCATTCATCTTGACGGCCAGAAGTGAGGTGACTAAAGATTTGCCCACGCCGCCTTTGCCGCTGACGATGCCGATGACCTTCCCTACGGAACTGGCCGGATTCAGCGGTTCTAAAAAACTGGTACGCTCTGCGGTGCGGCTGCTGCAGCTTTCCCCGCAGGAGCTGCAGTCATGGGTACAGTTTGCACTTGGTTCGCTCATGTGAAATTCCTCCGATTTTCTGCTGATCTATTGACAGCTTTTGCTTGATCATTCAGGTCAATTCGTGCGCTTTTTGCGCTTTTATTAGGATACCACATTTAAAAGAAAAGGAAAAGGCTTTTGGAGAATATTTTTACTTGCATAAGGCAGGAGAACGAGGTATCATGATGTTATGGTTTGCCGGTTGTCCGGCAGTATGTAAGAAACTGTTTAGCAGTGTACAGTCGAAGCGGCATCTGATACGGCATTGCTTATGTCAGCGGGCGGGCATGCTTTTTTGCCAAATGGAAAGGATGCATTCATGCAACGATAAAGAAAGACGGGGGGCAATGAGAAAGGCGCAGGGAAAAACCATTTTATTGAGGGGGATTTTTGGCAGTTGTATGATTGTGTTTTTTATCAGCGGACGAATGCTTACGGCGGAGCTTCGGCAGGCATCCAGGCAGCAGGAAGTCTTTGATGAGCTTAAGGGAAGATTTGTACAGGATACATCAGGGCAGGATGAGGCAGGGAACGGCTTGAAAGAAGAGGAACTGTTTTTGTCCCGGGGATGGAAAACAAAAGGGGAGCAGACGTTTACCAAACGTTTTTCGGTCTACCGTTCGCTGAAGGAGGAAAATCCGGATATGGCCGGGTGGGTGCGGATTGAAGGGACGAAAATGGATTATCCAGTTATGTACAGCCCCGGCCGGCCCGATTACTACCTCCGCCGCGACTTTTACGGAAGAGAGAGCACCTACGGCACGCCTTACCTGATGGAGCCGTGCCGTTATGAATCACCCAGGACAAACCTTTTGATAAGCGGACATCATATGAAAAACGGGGCAATGTTTGCGGTCCTCCAGGATTATTCAAATAAGGAGTTTTTTGAGGAACATCCCTTTGTGCAGTTTGACACAACAGAGGAAGCGGGAACCTATGAAGTGGCGGCGGTTTTTAAGATAAGCGCTTCCGGGGAGCAGGAAAGCTGGCAGAACCTTTTGTTCCCGGAGAAAAGAGGAGACTTTGAAAAGGCCTGGGACGAGGTAAAGAACTGCTGCTTTTATGATACGGGAGTGGAGCTTTTCCGGGAAGATGAGCTTTTGGCGCTTATGACCTGTGAATATTCACAGGAAGACGGAAGGCTGTTTCTGATTGCAAGAAGGCTCCTTTAAGACGGTGGAAAAAGATCCCTGGAGGATCACGCCATTGTATTGTACATTGATTTTTGAACAGATTAAAAAAATATACCTGCAGGCCGAATGATTTGCCAATAGAGTTTTCGTATTTCCAAGATAGACCCATGAGCTGAACAATCTGCCAACACGGTTCCCATATTTCTGTAAATATACAGAATCATTTGGCAAATACATATGCTTGCGAGTATAAAAAGACATTTTTCAGGCAAGAGGAGTACATATGAATATCAATATGAACATGAACCCCAACAGCGAGTTAAAACAGTCAGTGGTGAGCGTTCCGGATCTGGTCCAGGTTCCGGACGACCTGGTCCATCAGGCAAAGGAATTTCAGGAAGCGATCATGATGTATTCCTGCGCGATCCGGGAGGTGAAGACAAAGCTGGAGGTTCTGAATGATGAACTGAGCGTGCGGAACCAGCGCAACCCTATCGAGATGATCAAATCCCGGGTAAAGAAACCCTTAAGCATTGTGGATAAGCTTCACCGCAAGAACCTGCCGGTGAACCTGGATTCCATGTTGAATCATTTGGACGATGTGGCAGGGATCCGGGTGATCTGCTCTTTTGTGGACGATATTTATACGGTTGCGCGGATGCTGGTGAGCCAGGATGACATCCGGGTGATCGCCGTAAAGGATTATATCAGCAATCCCAAGGAGAACGGCTACCGCAGTTATCATCTGATTGTGGAGGTTCCGGTATTCTTTTCAGACAGAAAAAAGGATATGCGGGTAGAGGTCCAGATCCGCACCATGGCCATGGATTTTTGGGCAAGCCTGGACCATCAGTTGAAATATAAGAAGGACATAGGAGACGCGGCGGAAGAGATCGGCGAGGAACTTCGTAAATGCGCGGATGTCATCGCCAAGACAGACCGGCATATGCTGGTAATCCGCAAGAGCATCGAGGAACATAACGGGTCGAAAAAGCGATAAACCGCATTTTGGCAGCATTAATACAAATAATAGGACAGGGTTTCCGTAATATGGAACCCTGTTTTTTTGTACAGGGCGACGGCGGGGGCATTGTTTCCGGAAACATGGAGTATGAGACGGCGGATTCCGAATTTTTGAAGGTGGGCCAGAAGCTGGCGGATCAGCATGGTGCCATGGCCTTTGTTTTGCAGGCGGGGGAGAATTTCCACATGATGCAGACAAAGGGTGTCCGGGGACACAGGGGAAGTGGCGCAGGAACCGGCAGGTTCATCCTCCACATAGAAAGGCCAGGAGGCATTGGCGGTAAGGATATCCGCGGGAGGAACCAGAAGCAGATTTTGGCAGCAGGCAGAATGGAAGACGGATTCCGGGGACGGATTGTAGTCGGACAAAATAAGTTCCATCTGATATTCCAGGCATTCCGGTTCCGCCCCCAGAGAGGCCAGGGCTGCCATTGTATCCTGGCATTTGCCGGAAACGGGAAAAAGAATGTCCTGATCCGGGCAGGATTTCAAGGCATGAGAAAGAAGGCGGGAAAAATAACCTTTCCTTCTGCAATCAGGATGGGTAAAAGCCGTGCATTCCACTGTGGAAGAATCGAAAGGGATCAGTCCAAGTACACTGACAATTCGTCCGTGGGAATCGGAGAGGAGGTAATGGCAAAGGATGTCGTCTTCCGGGAGCACGGGATAAGACAGGGAAATGCGGTCTTTTTGACGGCAGAGGGCGGCCAGGGAGAGGACAGAGGTTTTTTGTGTTTCGGTAAGGCGGGGAGTCTTAATGATGGTTAGAGATGTGGCCATAGTTAAAATTCCTTTCTTAAAGTGGTGTTTTCTTTTGAATAATGATGTGTGATGAGGGATGCATTGTCGTGCGGAGGATGATGCTGTTTACAGTGATTTCGAAAGGTCCGCCTGTGCTGTTACCCGTACCCCGGAAAACGCGCTCCCGCTCCGTGAAGAACGTAGCGGACGCTAAATTCGCCGGGAAAACCATCCCGGCTCATTAAGCGCCGACGTTCTTCGAGGGTTTCCCGGGGTACGGGTAACAGCACAGGCTACATTATCGGCCGTCCTATATATAGGTAGGTGCCATTTTGTTAAGCGGTGCCAATAGAGTAGCAGGAGAAGAAGGATAGAACGTTTGAAGACCCTCCTTTTACGTCGGCACTTAGGCTGTGTATTTTACAGCCTTAGTACTGCTACATGAAAAACCGAGTGAGAACGTGTCTGAAAACGTTCTATCCTTCTTCTCCTGTGGATCCTTTGGGGAATCCTTAACTTGACAATATTGACCTATGGATAGTACAGCACGACAAGGTATGCTTTATCGTGCAGATCTTGTTGCTATTTACAGTTATTCCAGAGAGTCCGCCTGTGCTGTTACCCGTACCCCGGAAAACGCGCTCTCGCTCCGGTGAAGAACGTAGCGGACGCTAAATTCGCTGGGAAAACCATCCCGGCTCATTAAGCGCCGACGTTCTTCGAGGGTTTCCCGGGGTACGGGTAACAGCACAGGCTTCGTTATCGGCCGTTCTATGATGGAGTAACACCTTCCATTAAATATGCCGGTAACGTAGCAGGAGAAGAGGGACAGAACGTTTGAAGACCCTCTTTTCACGTCGGCACTTAGGCTGCGTTTTTTGCAGCCTTAGTACCGCTACGTGAAAAACGGAGTGAGAACGTGTCTGAAAACGTTCTGTCCCTCTTCTCCTGCGAATCCTTCGGGAGAACCTTAACTTAACAATATTATCCTATGAACAGCAATGCGCAATAAGGTATGTTTTTATTGCACAAGACAGCTTTCATGAATCGTAACAAAAAAACAAAGAAAAAACAAGCATATAAAGATCAATGGATTGTTATTTTTTTACTAAGGTAGTAAAATACCATTGAACCTGTGGCGGGTAAATTTCCTCACACAAGGATTCAGACAGAGCTATACCTTTGGGAAAGGAAGGAAAACCATGAAATATCTGAAAGAAAGCGCAATCATTTTAGGGATCACCCTGGCCGGCGAATGGCTGAACTTCATGCTGCCTCTGCCGGTGCCGGCAGGAGTCTACGGCCTGTTTTTAATGCTCCTTCTGTTTTGCACGAAAATATTAAAACCGGAGCAGGTCGAAGGAGCCGGGAATTTTCTTCTGGACATTATGCCGGTATTATTTGTCCCGGCGGCGGCAGGCCTGATGGACAGCTATGAAGAACTCAAGGCTGTATGGTTTCCTTTATTATGTATCTGCGTGGTTTCCACAATCGTCGTAATGGCAGTTACAGGAAAGACGGCGGAGGGAATGATGAAATTCAGCAGGAAAAGGGGAGAGAAGGGAGAAAAGAAATGAGCTTTATTGGAGAATCCGTATATTTCGGCGTTGCGGCCAGCCTGTTGTTTTACTGGTTCGGATTGTGGCTGAAGAAAAAACTTGGCTGGGCCGTGCTGAATCCTATCCTGGTAGCCGTTGTCCTGGTTATCGGGCTGCTGAAACTTTTAAATATCGATTATGCTGTATATAAAGAAGGTGCCCACTGCATCAGCTATCTTCTCACTCCGGCTACCGTGTGTCTGGCTATCCCTTTGTACAAACAACTGGAACTGTTAAAAAAGAACCTGGCGGCGGTGGTGACGGCGATCTTTTCCGGGGTCGCTGCCAGCGCGGCGAGCATATTTCTGTTATGCCTGGTATTTCGGATGGAACATGTTTATTATGTGACCCTGCTTCCCAAATCCATCACCACGGCAATCGGCATGGGTGTCAGTGAAGAAGCGGGAGGAATTGTGACAATCACTGTGGTATGCATCATTGTCACCGGGATATTGGGGAACATGATAGGGGAAACGGTATTTAAGATGATCCGTCTGGAAGACCCGATCGCAAAAGGGCTTGCCCTGGGAACGTCCGCCCATGCGGTGGGGACGGCAAAAGCGCTGGAGCTGGGAGAAATAGAGGGAGCCATGAGCAGCTTGTCCGTGGCGGTGGCAGGCCTTATGACCGTAGTGGCGGTTCCCCTGGTATCAGGGCTGATTTGAGGCGCTGCTTTTATGGGATTTTTCCCGTCCCCCAAACCATAATTCTAAAAACGTTTCTGTTTACAGGGCGTGTGCCGGATTACTGTTTACGGCCCGGTTGTTCACTGGTGCAACGCTGTACCAGGCTGGACCACCGGAAGGATGCATGTAAGAGCCGGAATCTGGTATTAATTTTTACGTCGGCACGACTTGTGCTTGAAAGGCATCTGTTGTTATGCTAAAATGGAAAAAATTGTTGCGGCCCGGATATCCGGGGCGGGGCAAATATGAAGGAGGAACTTATGATTCAGCGTTTGATCGAGAAAATACAGAAAACAAAGGCACCGGTCTGTGTTGGCCTTGACCCCATGTTAGGCTTTATTCCGGAACATATCCTTAAAAAGTCTTTCCGTGAATTCGGAGAGACCATGGAGGGAGCTGCAGATGCCATTTGGAACTTTAATAAAGAGATTGTGGACCACACCTGGGATCTCATTCCCTGTGTGAAACCTCAGATCGCCATGTATGAGCAGTTTGGCATTGAAGGCCTGAAGGTCTACGAACAGACCGTGCGCTACTGCCAGGAAAAGGGGCTTTTGGTGATCGGGGACGCCAAGCGGGGCGATATCGGCTCCACCTCCGCAGCTTACGCCACGGCCCACTTAGGAAAAGTAAAGGTGGGAGGAAACCTGTGCCGTGGGTTTGATACGGATTTTCTGACCGTGAATCCTTATCTGGGGACCGATGGGATCAAGCCTTTTGTGGATGTGTGCCAGGCGGAGGATAAGGGGCTGTTTGTCCTGGTGAAGACTTCCAACCCGTCCAGCGGGGAGTTCCAGGATAAAAAGATTGACGGCGTGCCTCTTTACGAGCTGGTGGCGGATAAGGTGGTAGAATGGGGACAGGATTCCATGGATGGAAATTACAGCAACGTCGGCGCTGTGGTGGGAGCGACATATCCGGAGATGAGCGCGGTGCTGCGCAGGAAGATGCCCCATACTTATTTCCTGGTTCCGGGCTACGGGGCCCAGGGAGCTACGGCCAGGGATTTGAAGCCCTGCTTTAATGAGGACGGCCTGGGAGCCGTTGTCAATTCGTCACGGGGGATCATTGCCGCGTACCGCCAGGAGAAATATGCCAGGTTCGGGGCGGAGAATTTTGCCGAGGCATCCCGCCAGGCGGTCCTGGATATGGCGGCGGATATCGGAAGCGTGCTGTAGGGCGCAGCCAGGAAGAGGTTTTGTTTTCCTCTTACGGCAGGAGGCGAGGAATTGCTGCAAATAACAGATGCAGGACAGACAGCCGCGGCGAGGCAGGTACAGGCAGCCGGGGAACTGTACTGCAGACAGCATACGCAGGATAAACATCCTGCGGCAAAGCGGATAAGGAGGTTCTATGGAAAGCAGGGCAGGTTCGGGCAGGGAAAAACGGGCGGTAAGGGTAGCTGCCCAGGAGCGCCTGGCAGCCGGGATATACAGTATGTGGATCGAGGCAGGGGACATGGCAAGAGCGGCAGGGCCGGGGCAGTTTGTTTCCCTTTATACAAAGGATTCCAGCCGCCTTCTTCCTCGTCCCATCAGCATTTGTGAGACAGACAAAGACAAGGGGATGCTCCGGATCGTGTACCGGGTAGTCGGATTTGGCACAGAGGAATTTTCCCGGTATAAGGAAGGGGATCAGGTGACGGTCTTTGGGCCTTTGGGGAATGGATTTCCCTTGGAAGGCGGCAATGGAAAAAAGGCGCTTCTGGTGGGAGGAGGGATTGGCATTCCTCCAATGCTGCAGCTTGCCAAAGATCTGAGGTGTGAAAAGCAGATGGTGCTGGGATACCGGGACGAATTGTTTTTAAATGAGGAATTTGCAGAATACGGAGATGTTTATACAGCCACGGAGGACGGAAGCGCGGGGACAAAGGGGAATGTGCTGGATCTTATAAAGCAGCAGGGATTAAAAGGAGATGTAATCTATGCATGCGGCCCCACCCCCATGCTGCGGGCGGTGAAGGCATTTGCCATGGAACATGCCATGGAGTGCTGGCTGTCCCTGGAAGAGAGGATGGCATGCGGCGTGGGAGCCTGTCTGGGCTGCGTGTGCCGTTCCCGGGAGACGGACAGCCATTCTCATGTCAAAAATAAACGGATCTGCAAAGACGGGCCTGTGTTTGCGGCAGAGGAGGTGGAGCTGTAGATGGACACAAAGGTGAGCCTGGCAGGAGTGGAGCTTAAGAATCCGGTGATGACGGCTTCCGGAACTTTCGGAAGCGGAATGGAATACGGGGAATTCGTGGACTTAAACAAGTTGGGCGCAGTGGTGACAAAGGGGGTCGCCAATGTACCCTGGGAAGGCAACCCCACGCCGAGGATCGCAGAGGTCTATGGGGGGATGCTCAATGCCATCGGGCTGCAGAATCCCGGAATCGACGTTTTTGCAGAGCGGGACATTCCCTTTTTACAGCAGTATGACACCAGGATTATTGTCAATGTCTGCGGCAGGACCAGGGAAGATTATCTGGAGGTAGTAGAACGTCTGAGGGAGGAGCCGGTGGATCTCTTAGAGATCAATATCTCCTGCCCCAATGTGAAGGAGGGCGGCATCGCCTTCGGGCAGGATCCGAAAGCGGTGGAATCCATCACCCGTGCCGTGAAAGACCGTGCAAAGCAGCCGGTGATCATGAAACTCAGCCCCAATGTGACGGATATCGGAGAGATGGCCCGGGCGGCGGAGGCAGGCGGCGCGGATGTGATCTCCCTGATCAACACGCTGACAGGGATGAAGATCGACATCCACAAAAGAAAGTTTGTCCTTGCCAACAAGACCGGAGGGATGTCCGGGCCTGCCATTAAGCCAGTCGCGGTCCGGATGGTATATCAGGCGGCCCATGCGGTGAAGCTGCCTGTCATCGGAATGGGAGGAATTGCCACCGCGGAGGATGCCCTGGAATTTATTATGGCAGGGGCCACGGCTGTGTCCGTGGGAACGGCTAACTTTATAAACCCTTATGCCACCGTGGAGATCATAGAGGGGATTCAGGCTTTTATGGAAGCCCAGGGAGTGTCGGATATAAAGGAGCTGATCGGGGCCGTGCGGTAAAAGAGAAGGAAGCATGCTTAGGAATAGAAAAGGGAGGATGACAGGAAGATGGAAGATTATAAGAAGAAATTTATCGAGTTCATGATTGACAGCGAGGTGCTCCGGTTTGGGGACTTTGTCACCAAGAGCGGGAGAAAGACGCCGTTTTTTGTCAATACGGGATTTTACCGGACAGGGGCTCAGCTCCGCCGTCTGGGAGAGTACTATGCCAATGCCATTAAAGGAACCTTCGGGACGGATTTTGATGTGCTGTTCGGCCCGGCCTATAAGGGGATTCCCCTGTCAGTTGCCGCTTCCATGGCTATGAGTGAGCTGTATGACGGAAATATTAAATACTGTTCCAACCGAAAAGAGGTCAAAGACCATGGGGACAAAGGCATATTGCTGGGAAGCCCCTTATCAGACGGAGACCGGGTGGTGATCATTGAGGATGTGACCACGGCGGGAACTTCTATCGAGGAGACCATGCCGATTCTGCGGGTCCAGGCGGATGTGGACGTGCTGGGGCTGGTGGTGTCGGTAGACCGTATGGAGCGGGGGCAGGGTACAAAGTCCGCCCTGCAGGAGATGGAAGAAAAATATGGTTTTAAGACTACGGCCATCGTCACAATGGAAGAGGTGGTGGAACATCTTTATAATCAGCCCTATAAAGGAAAAATTATCATTGACGAGAATCTGAAAGCCGCAATTGACGCATATTATGAACAGTATGGAGCGAAACAGGCATAATTTAAGGATTAAGCGGTATTCTGGCTGTTTCATGCAGGCAGAATTTATATGCCGGACCTGTTATGGCTGTTTCAGAAAGAAATCAAGAAAGGAAAGCTGTATGGAAAAGATTTATAAGACCATGAGAAATACCGGAGCCTGCAGCATTGCCGCGGGAATCGTGATCCTGGTGGCAGGCGTAGCAGTAGGAGTTGTGTCGATTGTCAGCGGCAGTATACTGCTGAAGAGGAAATCGGAAATTATGTTTTAAGTTCCTTACTAAGGAGGGCAAAAGGAATGATGCCTTCCTTTTTGTGTCCGGAAACACAAGATGTACTGCCGGACAGACGAAAGCGGCTGAGACGCTTGCATGAACAGCCGCTTAGAGGTCCGGGCCGCCGCGGATGGATGCATCCGGGTCCCGGACATTCGGGAATGAAGTGAAAGATCGTGAGGAAAAGTGATGATAAAAAACACGACCAGAAACCAGAAGTTCGGGTGGGTGCTGTTTATCGCTTACCTGGCAATGCTGGTTTATTTTATGTTTTTTGCCGAATCGTTTGGGAGGGATCCGGCGCAGCGTGAATATGCATATAATCTGGAACTGTTTAAAGAGATCAAACGGTTCTATCAATATAGACATCAGTTGGGCATCGAGGCTTTTTTGCTGAATGTGGTGGGAAATGTGGCAGCTTTTGTGCCTTGTGGTTTTTTCCTGCCGATTGTCAGCAGGAGGGGGAGGAAATGGTACAATAACATAATGATCTGTTTTGGGTTCAGTCTTTGCATTGAGAGTGTGCAGCTTGTCTTCAAAGTAGGAAGTTTTGATGTGGACGACCTGCTGTTAAATACGGTAGGAGGCATAATGGGATATCTTTTTTACCGTGTGGTGCAGAGAACCCGGATCCGGAGGTTTAGACATGGGAAAACAAAGGTTTAGGATTTCCTATATCCGAAAGCCCTTTGCGAAAAAAAGCCGGTATTGCCTGGGAACTGCTGCCGCGTCCCTTGTAATGTGCGGTGTGAGCCTTGGATTAAGCGTGCGGCTCCAGGGACAGGGAGAACTGAATGTGGCGGCCTGGGGGGTGAGCAGCTTTTTGTTTGCCCTGATGGCAATGGCTTACGGAGGATTGTCGTTTTTGGAAAAAGAGAAGAATTATCTTCTGTCAAAAATCGGAATGTGGATGGCAGGAGGGCTCATTGTCTTGTGGGTCTGCCTGACAGTGGCAGGGATGATCGGGCAGGGGGCATAAGACTTCGGCGAAATAACAGGGGCCGCAGGCGAGTCTTTCGGGACGGTTAAAAATGATTTGTGACGGTTCCTAAGACCATTACAGAAAACAGAAAGGTGTGGGAATATGAAGGTTCAGGAGTTATGGACAGATGAAAATACCCGGATTATGGAAAGGTATGACCTGGCGATGGAGAGGATCGGACAGATCGAGAAGGAGCCGGAGCAGACTCCGGAACCTTTTCGTTCTTATTTTGTCAAAACCGCGCGGTTTGTGGGGCAGATCGAGGCGCTGGCAAGGAGACAAATCCGGGAAGAGCTCGAGGAATGTTCATTGGAGGAGTTAAAAAGACTGAACCATGCCTTATATGAGGACATTCTGCCTGAGAATTATGAGAAGAGCTATGGCAATCCGACATATGCAGCAGCAGAGCTGGGACCTGGGCTGGGTCCTCTTTTGGCGGCATTTTACGCACAGCTTCGGGGATGTATTGTGTTTGCCTATGAATGCCGGCTGACGGATATTACCATACTTTGTGAGACGTTCATTGAAATCTACAACCGGTTTGAGGAGGGAATACCGGATGCGGGGACGGTGCGGGATATCCTCTATTGGTTTTTCAGTGATTATACGGATGTGGTGCTGCCTTACCGGATCCGGGAGCAGCTTGACCCTTCTTTGTCTTTTGCAAAAGATATTATTATGGAAAGCGATTTGTCAGATCTGCGGTATCTGTACCGATACGGAGAGTATGTGTCAGATACGGAACTTGAGGTGGCAGCCTTTATGAACAGCCTGCCGGAGGAGACGATAGAGCGGATGGCGTCCACGTATACGGAAGGCTACCGGAAAGGCTTTGAGGTCATGGGTATTGACCTTTCAAAGAAAAAGACCGTTGGCATACGGTATGAGCTGGGCTTTGAGAGGATGATCCGGGCGTCGGTCAGGCAGTTTGAGCAGATGGGGTTAAAGGCGGTGGTGTACCGGGCGGCCGTCTGGTCTGTGACTCAGACTCCAAACCGGAAGGTGGGATATCATGGCGCTTCGCCGAACCGTCAGTATGATTATGACCATCGGTATGACCAGGCCGTCTATCTGGATAAGGCGTTTAAGGAGAGAAAGCTGGCCGTGCTTCGTACGGCTTACGAGGAATGGAAGAAGGAAGCGGGAGATTTTGCCGGCCCTGCAGTGGTGGAGACTTTTGGGGAGGAACCTTTTGTTCCGGTGAATAAGCCAGAGGCTCTTGCCCTGACCAAAAAGCAGGAAGAACTGTCCATCGCCTATTCCAATGAATCCATGCCTGTGATCAACCGGTATATTCCGGGAGACGAGACGAGCTTTACGATTATTGCGTTTCCGGTTCCGGCAGTGGGGGAGCGGTTCGAGGAGATTTTTGCGGAGACGATCCGGATCAATACCCTGGATTATGAAGTTTATAAGGAGATGCAGCAGCGAATCATCCGGGTGCTGGACCAGGCGGAATATGTGCAGGTGACAGGACGGCGTATAGGGGCCGGGACGGCGTCGGATGGAGGGAGCCCGCGGGAAGCCGGGAAAATGCCAGATGGAGGGAAGAGGCAGGAAGCCGGGGAAATGCCGGATGGAGGGAAGGGGCAGGAAGCCGGGAAAATGCCAGATGGAGGGAAGGGGCAGGAAGCCGGAACATCGCCGGATACAGAACGGGTACAAAAGACAGGCAATATGAGGAGGACTGGACAGGAAAACAGTACGGATCTGCGGATTTTCCTCCATCCCCTTAAGGATATGGAGAAGGAGACAAACTTCGAAAACTGCGTGGCAGATGTGAATATCCCGGTGGGAGAGGTATTTACATCGCCAAGGCTTTCCGGAACAGAGGGGCTTTTGCATGTGGGAAAGGTCTATCTGGGGAATATCCAGTTTAAAAATCTGAGACTTTGGTTTAAGGACGGGATGGTGACGGAATATTCCTGTGATAATTTTGAGGACCAGGAGGAAGGAAAGAAGCTGATCCGCCAGGAGATCTTAAAGAACCATGACACGCTGCCTATGGGAGAGTTTGCCATCGGCACCAACACGGCTGCCTATGCCATGGCGGAGCGGTTTGGGATCGGGGAGAAGCTGCCGATCCTGATTGCGGAAAAGATGGGTCCCCATTTCGCGGTGGGAGATACCTGTTATAGCTGGAGCGAGGACTCTCCAGTGTACAATCCGGACGGTAGGGAGATCATTGCCCGGGATAACGAGGTGTCGATTTTGCGGAAAGAGGATGTGTCCAAGGCGTATTTTGGGTGCCATCTGGATATTACCATTCCTTATTCGGAGCTGGGGGATATTGTGGCGGTAAGGCCGGACGGAACGAGGGAGTATGTGATCCGGGACGGAAGGTTTGCGGTGGAAGGGACGGAGAAGCTGAATGAAGCGCTGGAGGAGGAGAGATAAAAGGGATGAAGCTTAGGGTAAATGTAAAGAGCCTGGGAAAGCGGAAAAAGGCGGTGGAGGAGACGGTCTGTGAGATTCACGGCTGCCCGGGGACGGTCAGGGAGCTGATCGAGGCGGTGGTGGATGCTCAGGTGGAGGAGTACAACAAGAGACTGGAAGCCGCATGGATGCCGGGCGGAGAGGAAGGGCCAAAAAGGAAGGGGGACGGCCGGGAAAAGCTGCCAGGCGTGCTGGCCTGCCTTACCAGGGAGGAGATTGAGGAAAAGGCACAGGGAGGCAGAATCGGTTTCGGTGTCAATCATGGGGAGAAAAAAGCCGAAAAGGAGAGCGCCAAGGCCAATGCGATTCAGTGTTTTGAAGACGGGATTTACCGGATTTTTATGGACGGGCAGCCCCTTGAGGAGCTGGACCATCCGGTAGTGGTGACGGAGGAGAATGTTTTTACGTTTGTCAGGCTTACGATGCTGGCAGGAAGGATGTGGTAAGGATGGGTGATTTTAGCTGGAACAGCAGGGCGGAGATTACAAAAGAGAGGAAAAGGCAGTTAGAGAAGAGAATCGAAGGCCTTTCAGGAAATGAGAAGGAGCTGGCTTATGATCTTTTAAATGGCAGGACGGCGTCCGGCGAAGGCCTTGGCCGGATTGCGGCAGGCTACCAGAAGAACAGGAACAAAAAGCCCTCCCAGTGGTTTGCTTTTGCCCCCAAAAGGGCATTTCTGGACCGGTTTGTGCCAAAAGCTTTTCAGGAGTCTTATCTGTATATCATTGACAAGATGAATCAGTTCCCTTTCCCCCGGGGATGGGGCAGAAGATCCATCCGGACGGCCGCATACGGGCCTCAGATCCGGCAGGCCTTTTCCCTGCTCATGACGTATGAAGGTTTGTTTTACATAGGGGAGAGCCTGGAAGATTATATCTTAAAGCGGCTGGATGAGGAAAAACTGGATTATGTAAAAAATGCATGGGATTTTAACAGGGACTTCAGTTACCTGTACGCGGCGGAGATTGACCGGGGGAACCAGGCAGTCATCGATGCCCTAAAGGAGCTGATCTTAAGCGAGAACAACACGGCATACCTGGACAGGGAGATGATCCTTGGGATCATCCGCTCGGACAATGAGGAGCTTCATGAGCTTTTGTGCAGGCTTCTTTTGGCGGCGCGGCTTCAGGAGGGGCTGCGGCAGGCTGTCTGCGAGGCCATGGATGAAGGGACTCCGGGGGCGTTTTTAAAGCTTCTTAAGACAGTGGAGGAAAACGACCTGATCCGGTACTCTTCCGTGAAGCGGGCGGTTTCCACCTGGATCGGGATTTTTGACGAGAACAGTGTAGACAGAGTCAATGAAAAATTGTTGTCTCTCATGGGAAAATGCCTGCGGGACAGAGAGTTCTGCCAGGCGCAGCTTGAGACAAACGATTCGGTCGCAGTCAGTACGGCTTTGTGGGCTTTGGGTTTTTATGAAGCGGAGGACGCCATCCAGGCCATGGAGAAGCTGGTAGATCACGGGACGAAAAACCAGAAACTGACGGCTTCTTATTACAACAGGACTCTCTATGACAGGGAGATCCGGATGAGGGTGGCAGAAAAGGTTATACTGGAGCAGGACGACATGGAGCTTTGCGCCGCGTTTATGCCTGCTTTTGACGAGTGGGTGTCAGGGCATATCCGGAAGATATTTGAAGGGACAAATTATTACAGTGAGGCGAAAAAGCCCAGAGAGATGGATGTAACCGATTGTTGTGACAGCCGGGAGGAGGCCGAGAGGCTTTACGGGCGTTTTCTGGAGCTGTATAAGGAACTGCCGAAAAAAGGCGTGGTCTATGATCCTTGTATTTTCCCCTGGTACCGGGTTGAACTGGCGCCGGGAAGCCTCATAAGGCTGATGGCGTTTTTTGCCTTTGTGCTGAAGGACGAGGAAAAGATCACTTATGTGGCGGAACTTCTGGGGCAGTCAGAAGGAGGGTATGGGCGCAGCATGCTGATGAACCTGCTTTTATACGAACCGTCAAACAAGAAGCAGCGGGAGCTGGCGATCGGGTATATGGGCAGCGCGGACGCCCAGACCTCCTCCAAAGCCGTGCAGATTGTGAAAAAGCTGTCTCTGGAGGATGAAGAATATGTGCTCCTGGAGGATATGCTGCGGTTTAAGCGGAGCAGCTTAAGAGGAATCCTTATCGGCTTTTTGATGAAGCAGAAAAAACCGCTTATGAAGGATTGCCTGGGGCGGCTTTTACAGGACAAGAAAGAAGAAAAAAGAAGCGCCGGGCTGGATATGCTGATGCGTCTTTCCAAAGATGAGACACAAAAGGATTTCTATCAGGAAGTGAGGGAAATGGCGGCCCTGGTGGAGAAGCCTACTGACAAGGAAAAGATTATGATCCAGGAAATCCTTGAAGGCGAAAAGGACGGGGAAAAGGACAAACCGGGATACGGGATTTATGATCCGGACACGGAGCCGGTGATGCTGACGTCCGCACTCGATCCGGAGACGGCAGGGGCGGACCCGGCCGGCCTGCTGAGGGAGTGTATGCCCCTTACGGAGAAAGAGGCGGTGGAAAAGCTTAAGAAGCTGGACCGGATCTTTAAGGAATACAAGGATTATGAATATTCTGGCGCGGACGGGGAGAAGACGCTTTTGGGCAATGGATATAAGATGGTAAAGGAAGCAGGGGATATCTGGAAGCTGTCTTATGAGGAGCGGAATATCCTTTCGAATTTCCCGCTGCCCGATGTGTTTGGGCGTTTTTACGAGGAAGAGATCAGGGATTACCGGACTTTTATCGAGCTGGACTGCCTGCTGAGCTGTTCGGGTTCAGCCTCCTATAAGGCTTCGGAAAAGTTTTATAAGGCAGTTTTTGGCCGCCCGCCATTTAAGCCGGAGGAGCTTGGCCTTGAATACCGCGGCCGGATCGACCAGGTGCGCCAGGTGTACCGAAACCAGTTTTTGGACAAAAAGGCTCTTCTGGATACAGGGCTCCGGGTGGTCCTGGCCCTGACAAGGGTGGTGACGGGGGAGAATAAGATCGTCCGCTGGAATTATACGGGATGGAACGGAAGAGTCAGTGAATCCACCGGCTGGATCAGCGCCATGCCTTTCTTTTCCCAATATCTGGGAGGGCTGAAGTATTGGGAGACGGATGAGGAATTTGCCCGTGTCTTTGAGGCGGCATGGCGGTTCGAAGTAAAATGCCAGGAGGACAGGCCGAGAAGAAGGTTTATGCCTGCCGGAAACAGTTATGCCAGGAACCATTCCATGACGCCCATTGTGCCTTACTGGTTTTTAAAGGCATACCATACGGGACTGGTGTCAGAGGAGATCCTTTACAAGGCAGTTATGGAATATTTTGCCAGGGAAGACTGTATCAAGGTTCTCTGCGAAGTCAAAAAGGGAGAGGCCGTAAAAGCCCAGAACCGGAAATGCCTGGACGACTTTTTCGGATGGGAGCTGACCAACCAGATCTACAAGGAGGGAGAGGCATTTTTTAAGGAAGACGGCTGGCTGGGAAGCCTGCTTCGGGAAATGTACGACCGGATTGTGCCGGTCCTGGTGGATATGGAGCTGAAAAGAGGGGAGGCCGAGACAGATGTTTCCTGGGATGTAAGAGGAGTGACCTATATCCGGGGAATCTCTTACCTGATCCGTATCCTTATGGCCCTGGGGAAAGATCCCCTTTCAAGGGAGACTTATTATTCCTGGTATTACGGAAGCAGCAGCCGGTCAAAGAGACAGGTTTTGAGCGAATTTTTAAAGGCGTGTTATCCGGCGGACGAAGAGACCGGGAAGGATTTGAAAAAGGCTTTAAAGGGTACCAGCATCAAGGCCGCAAGGCTGGTGGAGACGGCTATGTACGCGCCTCAGTGGATTGATGTGATCCAGGACTATCTGGGATGGGCGGGGCTTAAGAGCGGCTGTTATTATTTTATGGCCCATATGAACGAGCGGTTTGACGAGCAGAAGAAAGCCATTATTGCCAAATATACCCCCTTGACTCCGGAGGAACTTCAGGACGGGGCTTTTGATGTGGCCTGGTTTGAGGAGGCCTACGGACTTTTGGGAGAGAAGAATTTCGGCGCTCTCTACAACGGAGCCAAGTATATTTCCGATGGGCAGAAGCATTCCCGGGCAAGAAAATACGCAGATGCGGCCACGGGGAAAGTGGCCACAGAGGAGCTGAAACAGGAGATCACGGCAAAGCGCAACAAGGATCTGCTGATGAGCTACGGGCTTGTTCCTTTCCGGAAGGATTCCCAACAGGATATGCTGGAGCGGTATCAGTTCCTTCAGCAATTCTTAAAGGAGAGCCGCCAGTTCGGAGCGCAGAGACGTGCCAGCGAGGCCAAGGCCGTGGAGATGGCCCTGGTGAACTTAAGCGTCCGCGCCGGGTATGCGGACGTGACGCGGCTGACTCTCAACATGGAGTCAAAGCTTGCAGAGTCCTTTGGGGCGTTTATGGAATGGAGCCAGGTGGAGGATGTGGAGATCTGTCTTCATGTGGGGGAGGACGGAAAGAGCGAGATCCTTTGCAGGAAAGACGGGAAGCCTCTCAAATCCGTGCCGTCCCGCCTGGGGAAGAAGCCTTACGTGCTGGAGGTAAAAGAGGCCCATAAGAAGCTGAAAGACCAGTATTCCAGAACCAGGGCTATGATGGAACAGGCAATGGAAGACGGGACTTTCTTTCAGGTGTCCGAGGTGGCGCAGCTTTTGCGCAATCCGGTGGTACGGCCCATTTTAGAGCCTCTGGTGTATGTGCAGGGAGGAAGAATTGGATTTTTGCGGGAAGAAAAGTCTTCCCTAAGTTTAGAGTCCCGGGACGGAAGCGTTTCCTGCTTGAAGCCCAGGGAGGAGCTTCGGATCGCCCATCCTCTTGATCTGTACCGGGAGGGAAGCTGGCATGAGTATCAGAAATATCTGTTTGACCATGAACTCCGTCAGCCTTTTAAGCAGGTGTTCCGGGAGCTGTATGTGAAGCTTTCCGAGGAATTGGGGCAGAAGGCGTCCCGGATGTTTGCCGGAAACCAGATTCAGCCCAGGAAGACGGTTGCCTGCCTGAAGGGGCGGCGCTGGGTGGCGGATTATGAAGACGGTCTCCAGAAGATTTATTATAAGGAAAATATCATTGCCCGGATCTATGCCATAGCAGACTGGTTTGCGCCCAGTGAGATCGAGGCGCCGACTCTGGAATGGGTGGAGTTTTCCGACAGGAAGACTTTCCGGACGCTGACCATAGAAGAGGTGCCGGATCTGATTTACAGCGAGGTGATGAGGGACGTGGACCTGGCGGTCAGCGTGGCTTATGCAGGAGGCGTGGATCCGGAAACCAGCCATTCTACCATTGAGATGCGGCGGGCTATCGTGGAGTTTAACCTGCCTTTGTTCGGGATCAAGAATGTGGAGCTGACGGGAAGCCATGCTTTGATAAAGGGGAGCCGGGCCGTGTACAACGTGCATTTAGGGAGCGGCGTGGTCCACCAGGAGGGAGGAGCCATGCTGAATATCCTGCCGGTACACAGCCAGAAACGGGGAAAGCTGTTTTTGCCTTTTGTGGATGAGGATCCCAAGACGGCGGAGATCATGTCGAAGATTGTGCTTTTGGCGGAGGATAAAAAGATTAAGGATCCGTTTATTTTGGATCAGATCGGGTGAGGAGGATCCTTATATTTTTTGGGAAGGAAGGGCAGATTTTAGATGGATGAGGGAATCAGGATGAATGGATTGACAGGTGGGGAAGGGGAGGAAAAAGGCGGAAAGCGGGGGGAAGGCGGCAGGAGGGCGCTTCTCAAGGCAAGAAAGCTGGTGAAGGAGTTCCCGGCAGGCGGGACCAGGAAAAATCCTTTGGTGGTTCATGCTGTTACGGATGTGGATTTGGATATTTACGAGGGGGAGACCCTGGCATTGGTGGGGGAGTCGGGCTGCGGGAAGAGTACTTTGGGGAGAGTTCTGATCCGGCTTCTGGAGCCTACATCAGGGGAGATTTATTATGAAGGGAAAAATATTGTAGGGATGAAGGAGGCTGATTTTGCAGGGCTGAGAAGGCAGATGCAGATCATTTTCCAGGATCCTTATGCATCCTTGAATCCAAGGATGAGCGTGAGGCAGATCATCGGGGAGCCGCTTGTCACTTACGGGATGAAGGATAAGGGCGAACTGGAGGCGCGGGTGAGGGAGCTGATGAGGGAGGTGGGGATTGCCCAGGAATTTTATAACCGGTATCCTCATCAGTTTTCCGGGGGGCAGCGGCAGAGGATCGGTATTGCCCGGGCCATTGCCTTAAACCCGAAGCTGATAATCTGCGACGAGCCGGTGTCGGCGCTGGACGTGTCGATTCAATCCCAGGTGCTCAACCTCTTAAAGGATCTGCAGGAGCGGTATGGGCTGACGTATTTGTTTATTTCCCATGACTTAAGCGTGGTAAAGTTTATTGCGGACCGGGTGTGCGTGATGTTTCTCGGGAAGATCTGTGAGATCGGGGATACGGAAAGCCTATATGCGCAGCCTCTTCACCCTTATACGAAATTTCTGTTAAATGCCATTCCCAAGGCTGACCCAAGGCTGCGGGGACAGGAAAAGGAGCTGCTTGCAGGGGAGATCCCCTCTCCGGTGAGTCCCCCGGCCGGATGCCGGTTCCATACCAGGTGTCCTTATGCAAAGGAGATCTGCAGGCGGGAAACGCCGGAGGGGGTGCTGGTGGGGGAGAGGAAGGTGTTTTGCCATTTTCCGCTGGGGTGAAGAAATTTTATGTATACCTTTTCGTGCGAAGCTTGACGTAGCACGCCTGCCCGAAGGGCATGCATTATGGGATGCCCGGAAGGGTATACCTTGTTGTGCGGAGTATGATGCTGTTTACAGTGACTCCGAAAGGTCCGCCTGTTCTGTTACCCGCACCCCGGAAAACGCGCTCTCGCTCCGTGAAGAACGTAGCGGACGCTAAATTCGCCGGTAAAACCATCCCGGCTCATTAAGCGCCGACGTTCTTCGAGGGTTTCCCGGGGTGCGGGTAACAGAACAGGCTACGTTATTGCCTGTTTTATGAACAATGGCAATTTTGTTTTGCGATGCCAATAAAGCAGCAGGAGAAGAAGGACAGAACGTTTGAAGACCCTCTTTTCACGTCGGCACTTAGGCTGTGTATTTTACAGCCTTAGTACCGCTACGTGAAAAACGGAGTGAGAACGTGTCTGAAAACGTTCTGTCCTTCTTCTCCTGCGGACCCTTTGGAAAAATCTTTAATTGGAAAAATAGACAAACCAAGATGCATGAGTTATTTTCCTGCAGTTCTTTTAAGATCACAGGAGGAATGGAATGTACACATATGCGCAGAAAAGAAAGGATATGGGCGAAATCCCCAGACAAAGGAAAAGCTCTTCCTTAAGCCCCCAAATGCCGTGTCGCATCCGGGAGGTAAGATATGTGGACAGGCCGGTATCCCTTGTGCTTCAGAAAAAAAGCACCCGCCGGCTTGAAAGAGAGCTGGAAGAATTAGGGATTACTGCGGAGGATGTCGTCCGGCTGGCAGAGGAATACGATGCCCTGGAGAATACGGATGAGACAAAATCAGAGCAGACACGGCTGCTGCAGGCGTTATATGAAAGGCTCTCAAATATCAATGAGGAGAGTGCAAAAAGGGCATTAAAGATAGTCCTTACGGAAATGTCGTTTGTCTTTCAGCAAAATTTTACCATACCATACGAAAGGCCTTCTTTGTGGAAAAAAATCGAAAAGTATCCGGACAGCATCTATATTAAAGGATTGATTGAAGAATATGACAGTTTATGGATAAAAAATTCAGGGGCTGCTGTGGCGCTGCTGCTGAAGGCCATGACTTTTCAAGTTCCTGGACAATGGTTTTCTTTTATAAAACATGGGCTGCCAAAGGAAATCGGGGATATTATCACAGAAGAAATAAGCGCGATTTCCGGCGCGATTGGCACGCCGCCCCAAAACAAAACAACAGATACGGACAAGGCTGCAGATCCTTATCAGACATTGCAAGGCGGGGACTACTGGAAGGCAGCCGATGAATATATGCCGCAATTAAGGCAGAAAAACAGCAGTGAGGACAAGGTGAAATTGCTGTCAGACATGCACATGCAGTTTCTTGAACAGATGAAAGATGCTGTGATTGGCACGAATTCCCCGGATAAGGACCATTTAGAGAATGTATATCAGACAATAAAAAACAAGGCGGTACAGGTCATGAGGACACAGGGAGTCCTGGCACATTACAGCCATCTTGGGACATTAACTTCCATGGAATCCAATGACCAGTTAAGGGAATCGGGCATGCTGCAGGCGCCTTTGGAAGATGTGAATAAAGCGGACAGCCAGACAATAGGAGCAGACAAGAGCCAGGACTTTGATAAAAAGGGGATTGGCAATACAGGCTTTGCTTTTTGCTTTCTGGAGAAAAAAGGGGCGCCAAAGAGAAGATCCCGGTTTGGAAAAAACCGGTATACCACGTCATTGGATGGAAATGATGTTTTAAATCAGGCATGGGCCATTATGAACGATTTACAGGAATCTTGGTTTAAGTCCCATCCGTTCGTTGTTTTTGTTGATCCGGTTAAGGGAAAGTTTTCCAGGGATGTTATTACAGATCATTACAGCCGGCAGTTGGAACCTGCATATGCAAATGTTTTCTCTTCTTTATTGTCAAGATTTCCGGATATGGACAAAAAAATTGCGTTGATCAGTGTACTTAATTTCCAAAATGTCCAAAAGAAAAGAACAGTTTTGAAATATGGCGGGAAAAGGATCTCTTTGTCAGAGAAAAACCTGGGGGCAAATTTTTTATATGGGCAGGATATTATCAATGGAATTGCCGCGCGGACTGCGGCAGAACTGCTGGCTGCCAAGGTGAAATTAGGCGTGGATATTGGCAGGTATGAGACAGACGGAGATAAATTATGGGAATATATCGCACAGGTAGCATTTAAAATGCAGATTATGGTTCCTTTTAAGATTCTTCCGGAATTTGTGGAAAAAGACGGGGAACCGGAGACAGAAATAGATTTAGGGCTTGGCCGTTTTCGCATGAACCTTGAAGTGGATGATTATAGAGGCGCCGCAGGGGCGGGCCAGCAGCCTCCCGTGCCGTTGACGAGAAAGATTGCGGTCAATCCGGCTGAGGAAAAATGTGCGGGAGAGAATAACAGTTTTTTTGCTTGTGTACTTCCTCTTCTTGGCACAGTCGGTTCAAATGCCGGGGAGATCCGGAGGGATTTTCAGCACAGGCTGCGAAATAGCCCAAATGGAGGGTTATCCCTGGCTTTAGGGGACGGTGAACCGTTAGAGGGAGTAAACAAGATAGCGAAAACCATTGAAAACAAAGGCTTTTCCCGGAAAGGGAAAGCTGATGGTAAAAATTTTGTTAGGTGGAAGCCCTTGCACATATTGGAGCGTTGCAAGG
>CATKXR010000045.1 GCA_949840805.1 uncultured Lachnospiraceae bacterium
GACCCTCTTTTCACGTCGGCACTTAGGCTGTGTCTTTTACAGCCTTAGTACCGCTACGTGAAAAACGGAGTGAGAACGTGTCTGAAAACGTTCTGTCCTTCTTCTCCTGCGGACCCTTTGGAAAAATCTTTAATATAACAATATTGGCTCATGGATAATGCTGCACGATAATGCATATTTTTTTGGAGCTGCCCGGCAATCATTTTCAGATGAAAGAATATTTCCGGACAGCTCTTTACTACAGAAAGGCAGAAAAGGAAAATGGACAGGGAGGATAAAAAGTTTTGGGAAAAATGCATGGAATGGGGCGTCTGCCGGATTGCCGCTTATCTCGATTATATGGAAACAGGGCAGGGCGGGGGTTGGAACCCGAAAAATGAATTTGGGGAAAGCATCTTAAGCCTGGAGATCCATGAGTTTTTCCAGAATGGGAGGGGAAGGCAGTCCATTGCGATGGCTGATATCAGCGAAGGGACGGGGACTGGCAGGCTTAAGAAGCTTCTGGAACTGGATGATTTCGAATGTTTCTGCGTAATCCTGGCTATGCTTGGCGAACTGGATTACCATTTTGAAAAATTGTTCATTTATCTGAATAATGACTGGAATCAGAGATTGTTAAGCATCGAGTGGGCCATCCGTCTGTATACCATGGAATTAGAGCCGGACATCTCTTATTTGTCCTGCTTTCTGGCAGGAGGGAAGCTGGAACAGAGGGTATTTCATATCCGCGCGGAGAATGCTGGTTCCGGCCTTCGAAGGGGACTGAAGCTGAGGGAGCCGGTGCTGGAATTTCTGCTGCGTTCCGGCAGATTTGGGTACAAGCCATATTTAAGATGGAATCTTGGGATAAAAGAGGCTTTGCCTGTATGGCCGGAGGAAGAGATATGCCGGTATCTGGAGTCAGCGGCCCAGGGGAGGCCGGGACAAAGTTTTGGGGTCATTTTTCATCTGTGGGGGAGCGGGAGAAAGGAACTGCTTTTGTATCCGGCCTGGTATGCGGCGGAAAAGGAAAGGCCTTTGGGGATCTTGGACTATGGGAGGATGGAGCAGGAGCTGGAGCCGGAACAGATTGCCATGGTGCCGGAAGAAATATTTTTGGCGGAAGGTGTTTTGTGCATCCGGAACGTGGAATACCTGCAGGGAGAGGAAAAAAGCATCCGGAAGTTTTCTTTGTTCCTGCAGGCGGCCGCAGAGCAGAACAGGATTGTTTTTATCATAACCACAATGGAAAAAAGGGTGTGGGATATTCCCTGGGACGCAGATTATATACCCATGGAAATTCAGCCGTCAAAAGGGCGACGCAGGCGGGAGCTGTGGAAGGCTTTGGCAAACGGCTGCCCGGTGCCGGAAGAAGTCCTGGAACAGGCAGGAAGCCAATTTGATTTCGGGATACAGGAGATTGGGCAAAGCCTCAGGGAAGCAGGACGGCTTGCTTTTTCCAGGGGGGAGGAGACCATCTCGGCGGAAGTCCTAAGCCTTGCATGCAGGAGACAGTCGGAGCATAACCTGAAGGAATGGGCCGTGCTGATGAAAAAATGTTTCACCTGGGAGGATTTGGTTCTTCCGGAAGATCAGAAGGAGATGCTTCGGGAAGCGGCGAACCAGATCCGATATCGGCGGCAGGTATATGAAGAGTGGGGGTTTGCCCAGATTCGTCCCTATGGCATCGGGCTGAACCTTCTCCTTACCGGGCCGCCGGGGACAGGAAAGACCATGGCTGCCCAGGTTTTGGCTGCAGAGCTGGGGATGGAGCTTTATAAGATTCAGCTTCCTGCGGTGGTAAGCAAGTACATAGGCGAAACAGAACGGAATATGAAACGGATTTTCGAGGAAGGGAGAAAAAGCCAGGCAATCTTATTTTTTGATGAGGCAGACGTGCTGTTTGGCAGACGGACGGAAGTAAAGGACAGCCATGACAAGTACAGCAACATGGAAGCGGCTTACATGCTGCAGAATATGGAGGAATATACGGGAGTGGTGGTCTTGGCGACGAATTTCCCCCAGAATATTGACGAGGCCTTTAAACGCCGGATTACCATGACCGTTAAATTTTATATGCCGGACGGCAGGCATCGCCTGCTTCTTTGGCAGAAGAGCGTTCCCAAACAGCTTCCAGTAAGCCCGGATGTGGATTTTGAGCGGCTGGCCGGGGAATTTGAACTCAGCGGCAGCAATATTAAGAACATTATGATAAATGCCGCCTTTCTTGCGGCCTCAGTTCAGCAGCCGGTGGGAAGGGAACATATCCAAAAGGCTTTAAAGAGGGAGCTTGCAAAGAGCGGGAAACACTTTTCGGAGGAATGGGAGGTTTAGGAGCAGTTTATGGGGAGAAAGTAACAATATATCATTGAGGAGGAATAGAAAATACAAAAGATAAATTCAAAAGACGTCTGAATGAGTTGTTCGGCAGGAGAAATATTATTGCACATCAGTCGGACAGAGCCCATAAGGATGCACAAGTTAATATTATTACAAAAGAGATTGTTCAAAATTTTAATATGTGATATTGAAAAAATAGTGAGGTCAATAGATACAGAAGCAAGAAATAAATAATACTATATATTGATGCATAATGAACGAGCCACGCATATAACGGATACGCAAAAGGAGGCAATTAATATAGAAAGAAACATTGCAATGAATCAGCAGTCTGAAATGCGTGTTCGAGATAGGAATAGAAAATGGCGTAAATGTAACAGTTATGGTAATGATTCATTTCCGCCTAAGGATAAAAATTATTAATATAGCGAAGCTGGCAACATTTTGGCAACAAAGAACACGCCGAGTAAGAAAAATGCCGAAAAAAGACGTGTTGTCGAAATATGGAAGATATATGCTATGATGGATATGAGAAACAACCGTGTTACAAGGTGGTAAGCCCTTCCTGGCTTACAAAAGAAGGGAGGTGGTGTGGATGGAGATGTTTACTTTTCAGGACATGATCTTGTTTGCGACATTTTTAATTGCACCGCTTGCCTACATAGATAGGGATAACAAGCCAAAATAAATAAGCCTACCTTGTACTTGGCAGTCGGGTAGGCTTATTGTCTGTCTCGGAGGCTAAGCACTTTGTGGGCGGTTGACTGCTTTCTTCGATGCAAGATACATCCGGATTTTAGCTTCGTCCCCGCCCTCACCCCCTGGAAACCATCTCTGTGCTCTGATCGCATTGACCCACGAGGGCAACCAAAAGTAAACAAAACTGAAACAAATCAGTATATGTAAGTACCCGGAAAAACGCGCTCCTGCTCCGTGAAAAATGCAGCGGACGCTGAATATTTTGGAAAAGCAGAGAAAGTAAAAATAATAATAAAAAACCCTTATTCTTTTTCAGAAGCCGACGATATATAAAACTGTAAAGAGTAAAGCCTGTAAGACATGTCAAAGAGATATTTTTAGACAGATACTTTACGATTTCTTCTGTGCAGGGCCCGTATGGAAGAAGATCCGGGGACAGGGAGGTTCCTGGAGGATCCGTTCAAGGAATAGGAGGATTGTTTTATGATTATTCAACATAATATAGCTGCGATTAACTCTTACAGAAACTTAGGCATTAACCAGAGTGGATTGAACAAGAACTTAGAGAAGCTGTCATCCGGTTATAAGATCAACCGTGCAGGTGATGACGCGGCTGGTCTGGCGATTTCTGAGAGCATGAGATCCCAGATTAACGGTTTGAACCAGGCAGCAAAGAACGCACAGGATGCTATCGGACTTATCCAGACAGCAGAAGGTGCTCTGACCGAGGTTCACTCCATGTTACAGCGTCTTACCACACTGGCTTCCCAGTCTGCAAACGGTACTTACAATACTGTTGCAAGAGGCAACCTGCAGAGCGAGGTTGACGAGCTGCTGAAGGAAATCGACCGTATCGCTAACAACACAGACTTCAATGGTATCAAGCCGCTGGCTGCTAGCAATGGTGCTGGAAAGATGACCTTCCAGATCGGCCCCAGCTCCGCTGAGACGATTACCGTAAACAGCCAGGCTATGACTGCTTCTGGTATTCAGGCCGCGATTTTCCAGGCTGCTGCAGATCAGAAACAGACAGCATACACAGTTGGTAATAATAAAGACGCTATAACATTAGACACTACTCCGAATGCTTATATTACGGCTACAGGTACAGTTGGTAGTGCAATGACTGACATTGTAGATGCAGTAAATAAGAGTGGTGATGCATATGACACGAAGTTGAAGACCCCTGCTGATGTTGAACTTCAGAAAGCGACTGTTGCATCTGCTTTGCTGCCGAGCATGAACATTTCCGGCACCAGCACTGTTGTTGCTAATGCTGCTATCGATACCATCAACGCTGCTATCAATGCTGTTTCCAGCTACCGTGCTAAACTCGGTGCTGCTCAGAACAGACTTGAGCATACGGTTAACAACCTGAAAGTTACTTCTGAGAACATCACCTCTGCTGAGAGCCGTATTCGTGATACTGATATGGCTGATGAGATTACGGCATTCACGAAGAACAACATTCTTCTGCAGGCTTCCCAGTCCATGCTGGCACAGTCTAACTCCGTACCGCAGAGCATCCTGAGCTTGCTGCAGTAATTACCGGTTAGGTGACGTAATGCCTGTTTTGGCGTAAGCCAGAGTGAGCGTAGAAGTATTAGGGCAGGGTGTTTTGGCAGGATAAGATGACCTCTTATATTGCCGGATGCCCACATAAAATAAAAGCCATTTTCAGCAGGAATGCTGAAGATGGCTTTTTCGGTTGAATTCCTTCTGTTTTGATAGTATACTATACTTGCGGATATACTTATCTGTCAGTTGATTCGGTGTATTTTATGGAAGGGAGTTTTCCTATGGGACGATTTGTAAATCCGGATAACCACGCATTTCAGGTGGCGTTGAATTCGGAAATATATATAGACAAAACAGAGCTGTTATCTTATACAAACAAGGTTTTGGATACGAATAACGCCTGTATTTGCAACAGCCGTCCCCGGCGTTTCGGCAAGTCCATTACAGCAGACATGCTGACGGCATATTATAGTAAAGGCTGTGATTCCCGCCACATATTTGATGGAAAAGAAATAAGTAAGGATGAGACCTTTCAAAAGCATTTGAACCGATATAATGTGATTCATTTTGATGTGCAGTGGTGCCGTGCCAGCGCAGGATCGGCAGAGGCTACGGTATCCTATATGGAAGAAAATATCATCCGTGAACTAAAAGACCTTTATCCAGATCTTGTCCCGGAGAAAATATATTCTTTAGCCGACATATTAGGGATTATTAACAATGCGTTCAATCAAAAATTTATTATCATTATTGACGAATGGGATATTCTGATTCGGGAGGACAGGGAAAAGACTGCGGTGCAGGAGGAATATATCAACTTTTTGCGGGGGCTGTTGAAAGGATCACAGCCAACGAGATTTCTCCATCTTGCTTTTTTGACAGGGATTTTGCCGATTAAGAAATGGAAGACAGAGTCTGCGCTGAATAATTTTGATGAATTTACTATGCTTGACCCAAGTGTCCTGGCGCCTTATATGGGCTTTACAGAGGAGGAAGTGAAGGGGTTATGCCAGCGATATAACCAGAATTTTGAAACTGTAAAATACTGGTATGACGGATATCTGCTTTCCGGGTGTCATGTGTACAATCCAAAAGCAGTGGTAAACCTGATGATGCGGGGAGAATTTCAAAGTTATTGGTCCCAGACAGGAACTTATGAATCGATCCTGCCATTGATCAATATGGATTTTGACGGTTTAAAAAAAGCAATTTTCGCTATGTTGTCTGGTGATGCCGTAAAAGTGAAAACGACATCCTACCAAAATGATATGATAACTTTTAAGAGTAAGGATGATATTTTGACGGCTTTGGTTCATCTTGGATACCTTGCTTTTGACCGGGCTAAACAGACCGTATTCATTCCAAATGAAGAGATTCGAAGTGAGTTTGTGGAAGCTGTGGAAGAAAATGATTGGAATGAGCTAAATGATTTGCAGATGAAATCTGAAGAGCTGCTTGATGCAACTTTGGATATGGATGGGAAAAAGGTGGCTGAAATAATAGAAGAAATCCATATGGATTATTCCTCTGCGATTCAATATAATGATGAGAATTCTTTAAGCAGTGTTTTGAGTATTGCTTATCTTGCCTCCATGAAGTATTATTATAAGCCCGTTAGGGAATTGCCAACCGGACGAGGTTTTGCTGATTTGGTATTTCTGCCGCGAAAGGAATATTCGGATATTCCGGCTTTCATAGTGGAATTGAAATGGAATAAATCAGCGAATGCCGCTATAAGGCAGATTAAGGACAGGCAATATACAAAAGTATTAGAGCATTATACGGGTGAGGTTCTTCTTGTAGGAATTGCGTATGACAAGAAGAAAACCAGACATACATGTGTTATTGAAAAATACACCTTGTCGTGCAGAACCTGAAACACAGCATGACCTAAAATCGTAACGATGAAAACGGAGAACAGTTACAAAAAATTCGTAATAGAGAAGAAAAATCGGCAGAGCGGAGGAAAATCGTGAAGAAAGGAAAGCATATACGGATATCCCAATGTATGATCGTCAAAAATGAGGAGAAAAACATCGAGCACGCCCTGTCCTGGGGCAGGGATGTGATGTGGGAACAGATTGTGGTGGACACAGGGTCAACAGACGGGACAGTGGAAATAGCAAGGAGCCTGGGAGCAAGGGTCTGTCATTATGACTGGATTCATGATTTTGCGGCTGCCAAGAACTATGCCATAGAACAGGCAAAGGGTGACTGGATTGCGTTTTTAGATGCGGATGAATATATGGCGCCAGGAGACGCAAAGAGGCTTCTGGAGATTTTGGACAGCCTGCCTTTGGATAAATTTGACGGAATTTCCACAGGCTGGCAGCAGCTTGACAGTGAAGGCAGGATCTTTGCTTCCGGGACCCAGATCCGAATATTCCGGAATAAGCCGGATATCCGTTACCGGAGACGGATCCATGAGCAGTTGGAATCTACAGAAGGCAGGGAGCTTCGGATCGGGGACGTGGTGGCTTCTCTTTCTATTTTCCATACCGGATATCAGGGAGAGGCGTATGCCAGGAAAAACGAAGGAGGGAGGAACCGGAAGCTGATCCTTGAGGAGCTTGCGCATAATCCAAAAGATCATGAGATGATGGGATATATGGGGGACGAGTGCCTGGAAGACGGAGACCGGGCAGGGGCAGAGCAGTGGTATCGCCGGTCTGTGGAAAATATGCCTGGCAGGCTTCCGGAAGAAGACCAGAGAAGCGCTGTTACCTATACCCGCCTTTTAACGCTCCTTACAGAAAAAGAAGATGCTGCCTGGGAGAATGCGGAAGCGATTTATAAGAAAGCGGTAGGACACTTTCCAAAAGAAGCAGATTTTGATTATATCGCAGGACGTTACTTTGCCGCGGCCGGGAAGGCAGGCAGGGCTTCTTCCTATTTGGAAGCGGCTTTGAAGAAGCTGAACGATTTTGGATGTTCCAACCGGGCGCTTTTGCTGGCAGCAAATCTGATGGACGCCTATGATTTGTTGGTGAGGTGCTGCTATGAGGCCGGGGAGAGCCAAAAGTGTGTTTCTTATGCAGTAGCCTGCCTGAAATATGATAAGTATATTATGACCGTTCTTTCCCGCCTGCTCCTGCTTTTGGCGCCAGAGGGAGGAAAAAAGGAGGATTTTCACCGGGTTCTGCAGTTCTTTTGGGGGATCTATGACCTTTCCTCTATGAAAGACCGGCTGTTTCTTGTAAAGACAGCCCAGAAGACCGGATGCAATGGGTTTGCAGAGTATATGATTCAGCAGCTTTTTTCCTCGCAGGAGAGAGCAGCGCTATTGTGTTGAAGGCTGATATACCGGATTATTTGGCAAATAAGTATGCTCGCGAGTATAAGTAAATTGCATCCGATATTTTCTGGCAGATCCGAAACAGGCAGATGCATGGAATAAGACGGAGAAAGAGAGGAAGTAGAATTATGAAAAGCCGCAGCAGGGCGAGGATTTCCCAATGTATGATTGTGAAAAATGAGGAGCACAATATTGAAAAGGCTCTTTCCTGGGGAAAAGGAATTGTATCAGAACAGATTGTGGTAGATACCGGCTCCACGGACCGGACGGTGGAGATTGCGGAGAGGATGGGGGCAAAGGTCTATTATTTTGAATGGATTGATGATTTTGCCGCTGCCAAGAATTATGCCATCAGCAAAGCGAAGTATGAGTGGATTGCCCTTCTTGATGCGGACGAGTATTTTTCAGAGGAGGATGCCAAAAAGGTCCTGTATTATGTGAGAAAGCTGCAAGATAAGAAGTATGACGCTATTATTTCCTCTTGGATTCATTTAAATGATGCAGGAGAAGTGACCGCTGTGGGTACCCAGTCCAGGGTATTCCGAAACCGTCCCGGGGTAGGGTATATAGGAAGAATCCATGAATATATTATGTCAACAGATGGATCGGAATTCAATTTTGTTGACGCGACCAATGAGCTTTCCATCTATCATACAGGATATGGAAAGATCGGGCATGAGAAAAAGGTGAGCAGCGGGAGAAATATCAAGATCATACAAAAGGAATTGAAGGAGAATCCTGACAGCTACAGGATGCTGGGATATTTAGGCGACGAATATTATTCGGCAAATGATCTGGAAAAGGCGGAGGAAGCTTTCCGCAAATCTATCTCTCTTATGCCAGATACAGTGGAAGTGGCGGATCCCATTAGGACAGCCATGACTTTTACCAAGCTTTTGGAAATTCTCTATGCCAAGATTGATACGCCGGAAGACATTTTTATGGAGATTTATGAGAAAGGGGTCCGGCGGCTTCCCCAGGAGGCGGATCTGGATTATTATGCAGGAAAATATTTTGTGCGCCATAATAATTGGAAGGAAGCAGAAAAGCATCTGAAGCTGTCATTGGAAAAATTGGAGAAGTACGGGACTGCCTTCAAATCCATGTTCGTTTCAGGGGATATCCGGCAGGCATATGAAATGCTGGCAGGCTGCTGTTTTAATAACAATAATCTGGCGGAATGCATTAATTATTGCGTTGTGCTGTTGAAGAATGACCGCTATTTGATGAACACCTTGTATTTGATGCTGACAGCCTTTGCGATTGACGAGTGCAGCAAGAGGCAGGGAGCGTCAACGGCAGATATGGTGGCTTCCTTCCTGGGCCAGAATCTATATAATTTTACTACATTGAAAGACCGGCTGTTTGTGCTGAAGGCGGCGATGAGGGCAGGATACAGCAGCATGGTGCAGGTGATGCGAGGGATGTTTTCCCCGGAGGAGCTTTTGGTAGTGGATCAGGCGTTGGCAGGAGAGGGAGGAGGAAACGAAGCCTGACATTCATTAAGCGCCGACATTCTTCGAGGGTTTCCCGGGGTAGGGATGACAGGCCAGGCGGAAAAGAAGAGAAACGGCCATGTAACAGTCAGAAGCAGAAGGTTAACTGAACTGTTGCATGGCCGTTTTTGTCCGTACAGTCATTTTGACTCAATAAATTCCATACTGCCTTATTCCGGAACAGACACCGCCCAAAGAGGCGCCCCGCTGTCATAAGCCTCCTTCAGCTCATCCATCAAAAGCTGCAGATCCCATTCCTTTGTACAGTTTTCATAATTGGCAGGGTCTGCAATATAGACATTTCCATTCTCAATAAGATGTGCAATGATAATAAAATGCCCGTTCTGGGTCAGAACACCTTTCCCCATCAATGCCACCAGAATGTGGCCGGTACGCAGAAGTTCCCTCACATTTTCCGCGGATCGGTCTGTAACGCTTTCTACCTGAAGTCCGAAAGCAGAGAGACTGTCAGGGATCAGACTGTGGTAGGAGCCGCCATGACGGGCATAACAACCGTTGGCGGCAGACCAGTCGGCCATGTCAACAGGGGTCACGCCGGCAGGGGCAAAGCTGTTGATAATCATAGCTACACATACAGGGCCGCAGCCATAGCTGCTCATAGGATCCTGTCCGCCGTAAAGGTAATCCTTCCAGCGTATATCACCCTGGCTGTAGTACAACATAGGACCTATGGCAGTATCCAGCATAAAAGTGTAGATAGCGTCTTCCTGGGGAATAAAAACCGGCTCTGAGCGAAAGGAATCCGCATCTCCCATATCGGAAATGCGGTCGAGGTAGGGAATGGTTTCCTGTCCGGAAGACAGGACAGCCTGATTTTCCGCTTCATCGTCATGTTGTTCTGTTTCTTTGGCGGCAAGCCGTTCTTTTCGCCTTTCCTGGATATCTTCAATCCGTTCATTTATATAAGAGTAAGCTCCTTCTGCAGCCGATTCCATATCTGCCAGGGTAAAGGGATGGAAATAGACTATCAGACTGGCTGTAACGGCGGCGGCAGAAGCTGCCATGGAGCCGATTACCAGCCGTTCGGCAAGGCTTTTTTTAGAGCGGTGGGTTCCTTTAGAGGAAGAAGGAAAAGAATCCAAATCAGGAACCCGCCGCTGCTTTTTATATTTATTCCGCATATTCAATCACTGATGTGAGGCTGCTGCCTGGGATTTGGCAAAATAAGACATTACAACCTGCGGGATAGAACTCAATGCAGACTGGGTGCAGACCGCGCCGGCCCGGAAGGCTTCCATTGGCATTCCGTATACCACGCAGGTCTCGCGGTTTTGCCCGATGGTATAGGCTCCGGCTTTGCGCATCCGCAGAAGCCCGGCGGCTCCGTCCGCGCCCATGCCGGTAAGAATAATGCCGATGGCGCGATCCCGCACATTGGAGGCTACCGAATCAAACAGCACGTCTACAGAAGGCTTATGGCCGCTGACTTTTGCCTCATCCGTACAGCTTACTGAGAAGCCGGAACCCATTTTCACCACTCTCATCTGCAGGCCGCCGGGGGCAAGAAGGATCTGGCCGGGCATAACCCGGTCGCCATGGGCGGCTTCCTTTACTTTCAGTTTACAGATCCGGTCCAAACGTTCGGCATACATGGAAGTAAAACCAGGGGGCATATGCTGGGTGATCACAATTCCCGGCATCTTTGCCGGAAACTGACGGACAACTTCCAGGATGGCTTCCGTGCCGCCGGTAGACGCTCCGATGGCAATCAACTCGACGTTGCCAAAGCTGGAAGGAGACCTTAAAGGACAGGAGCTTCCCGTATCGGAGGAAGCGCCGGTTCCGGCTTTGCTGCCGGGGCTGTCTGCCCCAATGCTTTTTCGGGTGGATGCCGCTCCGGAAAAAGTGCCGGAAGAAGCGAGGCGGACTTTGGCATTGGCGCCTACGGAAAGCTTGGACTTAAGGGTCTGAAGGAAGGCCTGCTTACCGCCTTCCATATTCATATCCGGCTTGCGGACAAAGTCTACGGCGCCTGCAGCCAATGCGTCAAATACCCGTACATTCAGGGAAGACACCAGAATAATGGGAACCGGATTGGTGGGAAGGACTTCCCGCAGAAAGTCCAGGCCGGTCATCCCGGGCATCTCAATGTCTAAGGTCATGATATCCGGTTTTAGACGAGGCAGTTTGTTTTTGGCATCTATGGCATTAATTGCATATCCAACCACTTCAAACCGGGAATCGGATTCCAGATTCTGCACCAGCCAGCTTCTGAATAGAATAGAATCATCCACAACCATCACACGGACTTTTGGCATTGTAATCTAACCTCCTTTTTGCTGCCATCTATTTGCCAGTTTTTCGGTAAATGGCAGGCTGGATGTACTGATAGGGGCAGGTGGCTTTGGTAAGCCCCTCGGAATGGCCGATAAAAAGATGGCCGCCAGGTACTGTTGCATTATAAAAACGCCGCACAAGGGCATCCTTGGTATCCTGGTCAAAATAGATCATTACATTGCGGCAGAAGATCAGGTCAAATTTCCGCTTGAACTGGATGGGCTCCATCAGGTTAAAAGGCCTGAATATTACATTCTGCTTCAGGATAGGGGCTACAGTGTATTGCTGGTTGCCTGCCTTGACAAAATATTTAGTCTTCCAGGTAGCAGGAAGGGGGGCGATGCTTTCTTCATTATAGGTGGCTGCCATAGCAGAATTCAGGATCTTCTGGGAAATGTCCGTAGCCAGAACCCTGGTGTCCCACTGGGATGCCTGGGCGCCGAAAAATTCTTTTAGATAGATGGAGATGGTGTAGGGTTCCTCGCCGGAGGAACAACCTGCGCTCCAAATGGCCAGGGATTTGTCCCGGGCGTGTTTTCTGGCAAGATCAGGAAGCACAACCTCCTGGAAATACTTAAAATGCGCTTCTTCCCGGAGAAAGTAAGTATAATTGGTAGTCAGCTTGTTTAACATGGCTGTGACCATATCCGGGTCACGGCCCGAGATGATATCCTTTACATAGGCAGAAAAATCTTCAAAGCCCTGGGCTGCCAGCGTATTGGAAAGGCGGCTGACGATGAGCTGCTTTTTCTTGCTTAAGTCAATTCCGTAATTCTTCTTTATATAAGTATATAGACTTTGGAAATCACTGTCTGTTAATGTAAGCATCAGATTAACTCCTGTTTGTTTCGGGTTCTTATTTTCAATATGAAAGGCTTACGGCATCCTCCCATGAGAATCGGTTCCTCATGAGGGATGCCTGTTTTTGCAATTCCTTTACACAGTAATTACATATCGTCAGTGCTGACAAGCGCCTGGCAGTCCACAGACATAAAGACTGTTCCATCGTCCATGGTAATCATCCCGTCAAGGAGCTTCTGCTGGCGTTTTAAGGGGATGGGGCGTACATTCTTCAGGTCAATGTCAAGAACCTGGCGAACAGAATCCACCATGATCCCCAAAGAAACGGAATCAATATCAAGCACGATCACACAGTTCTTGCCGGTGGAGGCCGTCTCGCCTTTTCCCATACGCATCTGCAGGTCGACTACCGGCAGGACCTGCCCTCTTAAGTTGATGATTCCCTTTACATAGGGGGGGACTAAGGGCAGGGTAGTAATGGTGTGGCCGTTGATGATCTCAATGATGTAACGGGTACTGATGTAGAGAATCAGGTCTCCTGACTCGAAGGTGAGGCAGCGCTCCACCGTGGAATGCTCATTGCTCTCGGGTATCTCTAAGATATCCTGCTCGTTAATTTGTTCAGACATGGTCGGTTCCTCCCTTCTATATGCTCTCCAGGGCCGCCGTGTGGAGGGCCTGGATATCCAGAATGATGCTGATATTCCCGTCGCCTAAGATCGTACAGCCGGAAATGCCGTAGTTCTTCAGATCGAAAGTGGTCAGGAAAGCGGGGAAGGGCTTCACAACAACCTGCTGTTCCCCGATCAGCTCATCTACAAACAGGCAGAAGGAGTAATCGCTTGTCTCGACCCACAAAAGGATGCCGTCCACTAACTCCGTAACCTGAGTCTCAATGCCATAAAACTGGTGGAGCCGCAGGATGGGGTAGAAGCTGCCCATCCGCTCAACCATCTCGTTGCCGCTTTCATCATGGATAATCTCGTCAGCCAGGATCTTGAAGGACTGGCGGATATTGGCGATAGCAATGGTAAAGATGGAAGAGCCGACCGTTACCTTCATGCCGTCCATAATAGCCAAAGTAAGCGGAATCTTCATCATAAAGGTGGTTCCCTGGCCTTCCTCGCTGGAAAGGGTCACGGTTCCGCCTACGGATTCCACATTCTTCTTAACCACGTCCATGCCAACGCCTCTGCCGGAAAATTCCGTGACGGTCTGGTTGGTGGAAAAGCCGGGAAGCATAACAAGGCCTAAGGCTTCCTTGCGGGAGTATTCGTTCTCCGGCTTGGTCAGGATACCGCGTTCCCTGGCTTTGGCCAAAAGCTTATCCGCGTTCATGCCCTTGCCATCATCAGCTATGGAGATCACCACCTCATTGCTGGTGTGGGAGGCGGACAGGGTGATCTCGCCCTGGGCGCTCTTGCCGGCGCGGATTCTCTCGTTCACATCGTCCTCAATGCCGTGGTCCATGGCATTGCGGACCATATGCATAATGGGATCCTGGATGCTGTCCACAATAGTCTTGTCTACTTCCGTGTCCTCGCCGATCAAGGTCAGACGCACATCCTTGCCCAGCTTCTGCTTCATATCCCGGACGATCCGGTTCATCTTCTGGAACACGCCGGAGATGGGGACCATCCGCAGGGACATGGCGATATCCTGAAGATCGTCCGTCAGTTTGCGGAGCTGGCGGGCGGACTTCATAAAGTTGTCATAAGCGTCCCGGGTAAGCTGGTTTAACTCGGGGGCGGAACTTACCATGGACTCGGTGATCACGATCTCGCCGACAATGTTCATCAGGTTATCCAGCTTCATCAGATTGACGCTGATCAGATTCTGCTTGGCGGGAACGCCCTGTGTGGTCGTGGCTGCCGGCGGCTGCTTGGCTGCCGGCGGCTGCTTGGCTGCCGGCTTAGGAGCTTCTTTCAGTTCGGGAACCCTGGCGGCCTGTCCGGCAGAAGACTCTGCAGGCTTGCTGTCCGGCGCCGAGGGTTCAGGCTCGGGCTCCGGCTGGGGAATGTCGACCAGCTCATAGGAGCGGATATGATTCTGGGTGCGGAGCATGTCTCCTGCCCGTGAAGCCATATCCTCGGATTCGAAGGCCATATAAAAGCCGTCTTCGATGATCGAAGCACAGGAATCGGGATTGGATTCCATGTTCTCCGGATAATAGCGGAATTCCAAATCGCACTCTTTTAATGTATTGATAATCATATAGGCGCGCAGGTTTTCCATGCCGATGCCTTCCTCTAGAAACACATGGAGAAAACATACAGCTTTGTTGTCTTCCGGAAGATGCTCGGCAGCAAGGGAGGAACCGGCTGGCATACTGTCTCCGGCCGGCTTTGCAGGTGCCTCCTCCTCGGCGGAAGAATCCTCCTGGTCCACATTGCTTATCTTCTTCAAAAAGTTGTTGATCTCGGAAGCAAAGCCGTCCATATCCGTGTCGAGAGGCACTCCGCTCTCTACTTTTTCCACCTGTCCGCGGAGACTGTCTTCTGACCGGAACATCAGATTGAACAGCTCTTTCTTGTGCTGGGGACTTAAGGTATCGATCCCCTTATCGCGGATATAGAAGAACAAATCTTCTATATGATGTGCAATACTAGCGAGAGAGCCGAATTCCATCATGGCAGATGAACCTTTGATGGTGTGCATGATACGAAAGATCTCATTGACGTCGTCCGCAGAAAAATCACCAAGCTTTTCATCGTTGACCAGCATCTCGTCCAGCTGGTCCAAGAGGGAGTTCGTCTCAAAAAGATATGTATCAAGCATACTTTCCATACCGTTATCCATTCGATACACCACCTATCCTTTTTAATGTTTTGCATGAAAATAAAACAGTCCTGTGCATATAAAAAGCATACCAGACCACAACATACTGACTATAATATCGGCAAAAAATACAGATTATTAAGGGAAATAGAAAATTTTTAAAAAAAAATTCTAATTTCTATTATTTAACGGGAAAATGTGCCGAAATAATATAAAAGAGTATGGCGGCAGCCCCAAACACGGCGGCCGGGATAAAGAAGGCTCAATAAGGAGGAGCAACCAATGAAGAATTTAAAGGTCGGTAAAAAGTTTCTTTTGTCATTTGGCGCTATCTTAGGCATATTCCTGGTGTCAGTGATTGCCTCCTGCATCGGGATATCCAAGGCAAAGTCGTCCTATGAGGAATTCTATGAGCAGGATTACACAATGATCGCCAACATCTATGAGATGCGGGTCAGCCTCCAGCGTTCCTTAAAGGAGATCCTGCTGAGCACGATCGAGGAAGATCCCTCGCAGACCAAAGAGCGGATCGCCACGTCGGACGATTATATAAGCCATATTAACGAGACCCTGCAGCTCGTTTATACTACTTACAAAGGCGATGTGTCCATGCTGAAGAACTTTGAGACAAAGCTCAGCAGCACCACAAGCCTCCGGCAGCAGATTGTGGACAGCGCGACAGCAGATACGGTGGACGGCAATGCCCAGGCCCAGAAATTGATGTTAGAGCAGTACAACCCTCTGACAGAGGAATGTGCCACGATTCTGCAGAACGCTTTCGCCAATCTGTCCGCTGAATGTGAAAAAACCTTTGAGCAGGCTATGGTCATTAACAATGCCCTTATGACGATGGCCATTGTGATTTCCGTGGTTGCCGTGGCGCTTGCTATCGTGATCGCCGTGATGCTGACCAATAATGTACTGAATCCGGTGAAGGAGATTGAGGGGGCTTTGGTTGAGATAGGCAAGGGCAACCTCTCCGTGAATGTCAAGTATGAGTCAAGGGACGAGTTCGGCGAGATGGCTGACAACATGCGCTCGATGGTTGCCGGGCTGGCGAAGATCATCCGGGATATTGAGACACTCCTCAGCGCGATGGCCGAAGGGGACTTTACCGTCTATTCTTCATATACAGAAGGATACATTGGCGATTACCAGAAGATTCTGCATTCTATGAGGAAGATCAAGGACAGCTTCAATAACACCCTCGCCACTCTGAACCGTTCTGCGGACCAGGTATCCTCCGGTTCCGACCAGGTATCTTCCGGAGCGCAGGCATTGTCCCAGGGCGCTACGGAGCAGGCGTCTTCCGTAGAAGAGCTGGCAGCGTCCATCAACGAGATTTCCAGCAATATCAACCGCAACGCCGAGAGCGCCCAGGAGGCAGGCCACAAGGCGGAGGCAGTGGGGCAGGAGGCGGGAGAGAGCAACCGCAGAATGCAGGATATGCTGAATGCCATGTCCGATATCAACACCGCTTCCGGCGAGATCGGAAAGATCATCAAGACGATCGAAGATATTGCTTTCCAGACGAATATTCTTGCGCTGAACGCGGCGGTTGAGGCGGCCCGGGCAGGCGCGGCAGGAAAAGGCTTTGCAGTGGTGGCGGATGAGGTCCGTAACCTGGCCAGCAAGTCTGCAGAGGCTTCCAAGAACACGGCAGTACTGATTGAGAATTCTCTTCATGCAGTGGAAAACGGGAAGAAGATCGCAGACGAGACGGCCCAGTCTTTAGAGCAGGTTGTGGAGGGAATCACCGAGGCCACTACCATGATGGATACTATTGCAAAGGCTTCCAAGGAGCAGGCTGAGGCGATTACCCAGATTACTATCGGTATTGACCAGATCTCCAGCGTGGTCCAGACCAACTCCGCTACGGCTGAGGAGAGCGCGGCAGCCAGCGAGGAACTGTCCGGCCAGGCTCAGATTCTGAAGGAACTGGTGAGAAAATTCCGTCTGGAAGGACAGGATAGTGGAATGCCGGATATGAGCGTTCACTACGAGCAGCCTTCAAAGGATGAGGATTATGTAGATCTTTCTTCCTATTCAAGCTATGGCAACGAAAAATATTAAATAGTGATAACCATTGCGGATGCAGGAAGTATTGATACGCAGAGGGCGCAGTAACCCTCTGCGTATTGTTTCTTAAAATATTTAAAGCATGAGGTGAAAAGTATGGGACATACCATCAAACAAAGGGTTATGATGCGAATTGCTCTAATTTTTACAGTCGTGATCATCAGCGGGATTGTGACAGTCAGCGGTATGGAGAGCATTCGGAAACACAGCACATCCACAGAACTGGCTACGGAGATTCATTCTTTGGTATTGACGGCAGAACGTGCCCATTATGGATGGGTGGAGAACCTCTGTTCCGCAGTGGCAATGGGAACAGAATTCACAGGCAGCACCGATTACCGGACCTGTGTTTTGGGGAACTGGCTTTACAATTCGGACCTTTCCAAGATACAAGATAAGGAGATCCTGGATTTAATGGAAGCGATGAAGCCTCTCCATCAGGCAGTACACGAGTCAGCCCAGGAGGTACTGGCTTTAAAAGAGACGAATCAGGCGGCAGCTAACGACATGTATTTAAACGGAACAAAGGCCAATGTGGTAAAGCTGGTCGAACTGTTAGAAAAAGTCGCCGCCATTACGGAAGAACAGGTAACGGAGAACCAGTCTGTTCTTTTTTCTTCTGTTACAAGAACAGAGGTGATTGCGGGATTTACGGTTCTGGTGACATTGGTAGCCAGTCTGATGCTGGTGATTTATGTATTGAAGGGAATCGTGAAGCCTTTGCAGATTGTCACGGAATCCAGCAAGAATTTGTCCAGGGGCAATCTGGATTTTGAGATTGACATCCATAGCGAGGACGAGATCGGGATGCTGGCGGAAAGCTTGACATCTTCCGCCAAAAGCCTGAAGCTTTATATTTCTGATATTACTCATGTGCTGAGCAAAATGGCATCCGGGGATCTCAGCAGCACCAGTTCCATTGACTACATTGGGGATTTTGTCCATATCCAGGAAGCGATCGAGACGATCAGCCACGAGTTAAACCAGACTATGGAGCAGATCCATTCTTCTGCCGTCCAGGTAGACGCCGGTTCCAGCCAGGTGGCAAATGGCGCCCAGAATCTGGCCCAGGGGGCTACGGAACAGGCTTCCGAGGTCGATAATCTGATGCATAAGATTGAACAGATCACAGATCAGATTGACAGGAATGCAAAGAGCGCGGCGATCACTACCAGGGAAGCAGACCAGGTAGGAATCCAGATTGACCAGTGCAATGTACAGATGCAGAAGATGACAGAAGCCATGCGTGAGATCAATGCTTGTTCCGGCGAGATCCAGAACATCATTAAGACCATTGAAGATATTGCTTCCCAGACGAATATTCTTGCATTGAATGCTGCTGTGGAGGCGGCGAGGGCGGGAAGCGCCGGCAAAGGCTTTGCCGTGGTGGCGGACGAAGTGCGCAGCCTGGCGGCAAAGAGTGCAGACGCGGCAAAGGATACCACGGAACTGATTGAGAAGACGCTTCATGTGGTGGCTAACGGCTCGGAGCTTACAAAGCTGACACGGGAATCTCTTGATTCCGTGGTAAAGGGCGCAGGGATCGTCACGGAGCAGATCAAGATGATTTCTGACCTGTCTATGGAGCAGGATTCCGAGATTGGCCAGATTAAAGACAGCATCACCCAGATATCTACGGTGATCCAGTCCAACTCGGCTACATCGGAGGAAAGCGCGGCGGCAAGCGAAGAGCTGGCAGGCCAGGCCCAGGTGCTGAAACAGCTGATCGGGAAATTTAAACTCAGAAGATAAAAAGAATAAAAGATAAAGATAAATATAACAGTCCGGAATGCATCCGGGCTGTTATATAAATGTGAATAATGGTCCATAAAAAGGGAGGAGCCGACAGCTACTGCGATAGCTGCCGGCGATTATGAAAAAAATTATCTGAATGTCACAGTTGAAAGGTGTTGCTTTTTGTTTCCTTTGATGATTTTAGTATACGCGGCAGTTGTGAAGGAAGTTTAGCAAAAATATAGATTATCTGTGAACATTTGTAAACAAATAATGAACGAAACCGGACACAGCCATTTTGATACGGGACGGCTGCATCCGGTTTTCCTGTTTTCAGCTATTATACTGGTAACTGTCCAAAAGCTGGTTTTTCATGTGCCACAGTTCATGGGAAAGGTCTACATGGACCCGATGGGGATATTCCAGGCGAAGGGATTCTTCCCAAAGAGTGCCAAGCTCTTTTTGGCAGTATTCCCGGATGTCCATGACTTTGGGGGATTCGTATACGCATTTTCCTTTTTGGAAAACGGGGATTAACAGTTCCCGCATGGTGTAGCTGCCCGGAGCAAGGTGGGTCTTTTTCCATGTGGAAACGGGATCGAACAGCAGCAGGGAGTTGGAACAGTCAAAGGATTCGTCTGCGAGGCAGATCAGATCCGCAATGATTTTTCCGGTGTTTTTGTTATAGATCCGGCGTATTGTCTTGTTGCCGGGATTGGTGATTTTTTCTGCGTTTTCGGAAAGTTTTATTTTGGGGATGAACTTTCCGGTGGCCTTGTCCTGGATGGCAGCCAGTTTGTACACGCCGCCGAAGGACGGGCAGTCTTTGGAGGTGATCAGGTTGGTGCCTACGCCCCAGGAATTGATGGTGGCGCCCTGGAGTTTTAAGGAGCTGATCAGGGTCTCGTCCAAGTCATTGGATGCGGAGATTATGGCATCGGAGAAGCCTGCGGCATCCAGCATTTTTTTGGCTTCTTTGGAAAGATAAGCCAGGTCGCCGCTGTCTAAACGGATCCCGTAGAAGGTTAAAGGAATGCCTGCCTGGCGCATTTCCCGGAATACCTGGATAGCGTTGGGAATACCGGAATTTAAGGTGTCATAGGTATCCACCAACAGGATGCAGGCAGTGGGATACAGCCGTGCATAGGTGCGGAAAGCAGTCAGTTCATCGGGAAAGCTCATGATCCAGCTATGGGCATGGGTGCCTTTGACGGGGACATCGAACATCTGGCCGCACAACACATTGGAAGTCCCGATGCAGCCGCCGATCATGGCGGCACGTGCTCCGTATATTCCGGCGTCAGGCCCCTGGGCGCGGCGGAGGCCGAATTCCATGACGCCGTCTCCGTTGGCGGCATATACGACCCGGGCGGCCTTAGTGGCGATCAGGGACTGATGGTTGATAATGTTGAGCAGGGCCGTCTCAATGAGCTGGGCTTCCATAATGGGGGCGATGACCTTAACCAAAGGTTCCCGGGGGAATACCACAGTGCCTTCAGGGATGGCATAAATGTCTCCGGAGAACTTAAAATCCCGCAGATAATCAAGGAAATCCTCTCCGAACAGACCGGTGGAGCCAAGATAATCAATGTCCTCTTTTTCAAAATGAAGATTCTTGATATAGTCGATAACCTGGTCTAAGCCGGCGCAGACGGAATAGCCTGCATTGTTGGGGTTGGCGCGGAAAAAGGCATCAAAAATCACGGTTTCGTTGGCGTCTTTTTCCTTAAAATACCCCTGCATCATGGTCAGTTCATACAGATCGGTCAGCAAGGTAAGGTTGCGTTTCTTCATGGTATTTCCTCCCGGTTTGGTATTGACAGCAAGTGTCTTTGTCAGAATGTAGTATAACATTGATTTGGAAAAATGGCAAATGGATTGATAAAAAAATAACGATAAATGACTCTGTGCCGTAATGTTTCAGGAGATGCCCGGACTGTTGCGGATGCTGTCAGGAAAAGGCTGTCAGGAGAAGGAAAAACCCGAGAAAAAGAGCTTGCATTTCATTAATTGTCGGGGTATACTAAAAAAATAAATGTATAACCAGGTAGTAAGAATATTGTTAAAATGTGTTTGAATGTTTTGAAGAATTAAAACGATACGAAGGCGAGCTGCAATGTTGGAAAAATTAAGAAAAAATCGAGAGTTTTGGCTGATTGTTCTGATCATTGTCTGTATAGGGATTATCTTGTTTGGAGGGATTGATTATGTGAATTCTCTGCGGGAGGATTTATCGAATCAGGCTGTGCAGAATGTCCTGACCGTTACCAAACAGCAGCAGCAGGCCTTCGATAATTTTATTTCACAGGATCGGGAACGGTTATACAGTTTTGCACAGTATTTTGAGCAAAAAGATTCTGGCGATATGGAGGAGATCCGGCGGCAGCTTACTTTTTTTGGCGGGGTGGATGCTTTTTATTCGGTTATCAACCTGGATACCGGGCGTTTTTGCAGCAATAAGTATGATGAGATCTTCACGATGGGAAAGAGGGAGCTGTCGTCTTATCAGGTCCTTTCCGGCAGCGGCGTGCGGGAGCCTTATATGGGATTGTACACGGATGAAACCATGTTCGGCTATTATGAGTGTTTTGCCTTTGCAGACGGCGCACCTGGACTGCTTCAGAAAAGCTATGACCGAAGCAAGGTATCCGAGACTTTTTCCCTTTCTTTTTATAATGACCAGGGCTTTGCCTATGTGGTAAACCGGAAGGGGGATATCCTGCTCCGCTCCTCCGGCATGGACGAAGGCAGCCAGTATAACAATATTTTCGATATGTTTACCGAACCTAGCGGCAGGCAGCAGGAAATCGATGATTTTGTAAAAGCCTTAGAAGAAAGGGAGATGGGAAGCATCCGGTTTTCCAGAGAAGCGGGGGACTTTGTCTGCACCTATGTTTCGGTGGAAAATGTGGACGGATGGTTTTTGGTTTCTATTGTGCCGTGGGATGTGATTACAGAGGAAGCCGTTCAGATTCTTCTTCATTCCCAGCAGGTATTTTTGCTCCTTCTTGTCTTGCTGGTGATCTCTGCGGCGCTTATTATGCTGATCTGGTATATACAGAAGAATATCAGTGAGAAAAACCGGGAGATCGAGTATCAGGAGCAGTTGTTTGATATTTTTTCCACCTATCTTACCGAGAATACAGGCGATGTATATATGATGGTCGATGGAGAGACAAGAGAGGTGGAGTATGTAAGCCCTAATCTTGAACGTGTTCTGGGGGTTTCCCGGGACGATATCATGTCCACTCTGAAGGATTTGGGGGGGATCATGCGGTCCGGCGGGGGAGAGATCGACTTTGATAACCTGCAGGATCTGGAGCCGGGAATATCTCTGGAGACTTCGGTCAATGAACTGATCAATCCCAGGACCGGCAAGCACAAATGGTTTCAGGAGAGCGTCTACTGCGCCCCGGTGCAGAACAGGCGCAAGATCATTGTCTACATATCGGACCGCACACGGGAGCGGGAGATCCAGGATACGCTTACGGAAGCGCTGAAGATGGCCCAGGTGGCCAACAAGGCCAAGAGTTCTTTCCTCAGCAGCGTCAGCCATGATATCCGGACGCCTATGAATGCAATCATTGGGTTTGTCTCCCTTTTGCAGGAAAAGGCGGAAAATCCCGGGCTTGTGCGCGAATATGCCAAACAGATTGACGCTGCCAGTCAGCACCTTTTAGGACTGATCAATGATGTGCTGGATATGAATAAGATAGAAAGCGGAAGCGCGACCCTCAATAATTCGGAAATGAGCCTGGTAGATATTATTGATGAGATTAATTCCATCATCCGTCCACAGGCCAAGGCAAAGAGCCAGAATTTTGCGATCTTTGCTTCCTCCATCGTCAATGAACACCTGCAGGGGGATAAACTGCGGATCAATCAGATCCTTATCAATCTTTTATCCAATGCCGTTAAGTATACCCCAAAAGGCGGGAATATCCAGATGCGTGTGGAGGAGATGCCGCAGGTGGTTGAGGATTACAGCCGCATACGTTTTACGATCAGCGATAACGGGCTGGGTATGAGTGAAGAGTATCAGAAAGTAATGTTTGACCCTTTTACCAGGGAAGACACGGAAATTATCCGCCAGATTCAGGGAACCGGCCTGGGTATGGCGATCACAAAAAGCCTGGTAGACCTCCTGGGAGGGACGATACAGGTTCAGAGCAAGCCGGGAGAAGGAACTGTTTTTACGGTGGAATTGGAGCTGTTTATCCAGGCCAGGGAGGATGATCCCAGGTTCTGGGCCGACCATCATGTAGAGAAGATGCTCGTAGCGGACGATGACGAGGAGGTGTGCCTTAACATTGCCGGAGTTATGAAGAAGAATAACGTGCAGACGGACTATTCTGTGAACGGCAGGACGGTTGTGGAAATGATGCGGGCCGCCAGGGAGGATGGACATCCTTATGACCTGGTTCTTCTGGACTGGAAGATGCCGGAACTGGACGGGCTGGAGACTGCCAGGCTTATTCGGGAGAATTATCCGGAAAAGATTCCGATCCTGCTATTTACCGCCTACGACTGGGGGGAGATCGAACAGGAAGCGGCAGAGATCGGCATACATCATTTTATGCCAAAGCCCTTTTTTGTGAGCACTCTCAAGGAAGCGGTCGGGCGGATTATGGGCGGCATAGAAGCAGAACGGGGAGAAGAGCGCAGCAGCGTGGTAGAAGGGAAACATATTCTTGTAGTGGACGATATTGAGATTAACCGGATTGTTTTAGTCAAAATCCTGGGTACTTTGGGAGCATCCTGTGATGTGGCAGGAAACGGGCAGGAGGCCCTTGAAAAATTTGAAGCTTCTTCGCCGGGAGAATATGACCTGATTTTTATGGATGTGCAGATGCCGGTTATGGACGGCTATGCGGCTACCAGGGCGATCCGGGCCAGCGCGCATCCGTCGGCGGGGACAATCCCGATTATCGCTATGACCGCCAATGCATTTGTGGATGATGTACGGGACGCTATTGAGTCAGGAATGGATGCGCATATTGCAAAGCCGGTTCAGTTGGATAAGCTGAAGGCGACTGTCCGGCAGGTGTTTGACAGCAGGAAGCAGGAGAGAGAGGGCTAATTTATGAATTTAATTGACGAACTGAGAGGGCTGGGCGTGGATGTAGAGGAAGGCGTGGAACGTGTGATGGGAGATCATTCCCTATATGAGATGATGCTGGGGATGTTTATTGAATCCGTAAACAGCAGCCAGGTCAGAGTGGAAGATTTTGAAAAAGAAAGCCTTGAGGGGCTGATTGACAGGATACATATGCTGAAGGGCGTTACGGGAAACCTGGCAATGACTCCTCTTTTCGCAAGATATACGGAAGTGTTAGGAAAGCTGCGCAGCGGCCAGCCGGAAGAGGCAAAAGCAGGTTTTGAGGGGCTTTTGCCCATCCAGGAAGAGATTATAAATTGTATTACACGGTATCAGTAAAATACGGACAAAACGGGTGCTTATTACAGACAGAATAACAGATGCTGTTATGAAAGAAAGGGTGTTGACTAGATGGAGATGCAATATTCGCTGTCGGCGGATAACGTGGCGTCTGATACGATTCTGATTGTGGATGATGATAAGATCAACCGCAAAATATTGGGAAAGATTTTTTCAGGACATTATAAGATCATAGAGGCGGAAAACGGGCAGGAGGCGTTAGCTATGATCCTGAACCAGAATAATCATTTCTGCGCGGTTCTTTTGGATTTGCTGATGCCAGGCCTGACCGGACTTGAGGTGATCCGGCATCTGCATGCTCTTGGCCTTATGGAGAAGATTCCGGTGTTTCTCATTACGGTGGAATGCAATGACAATGTTATGCGGGAGGCATACCAGCTCGGTGTGATGGACGTGATCCGCAAGCCGGTGATTCCTTTTATGGTGCTGCGGAGGGTCGGGTCGATCGTCGAACTTTTTGAAGCGAGGAAGCATCTGAATATGGTGGTGGAAAATCAGAGCTTTGAGCTTTTGATGCAGACGGAGAAGATTATTTCCCTGAATCAGGGGATGATCGAAGTACTGGCTACTGCCATTGAATTCAGAAATGAGGAGTCAGGCGGCCATGTACAGCGCATCTGCGGCATCACCCGGGTGATGCTTGAGAACACGGAATTCGGAGACGGTCTGGACGAGTTTGAGATCGAGAATATTGCTCTGGCATCCATTATGCATGACGTGGGGAAGATCGCAATTCCGGACGCGGTCCTGACAAAGCCGGGGAAGCTGACCAATGAGGAATATGAGGTTATGAAGACCCATACCATAAAAGGCGCGGATCTTTTGGAGAGCATTCCGCAACTGCAGGACAGCGGGTTTTATGATTATGCGAAAGATATTGCCAGGCATCATCATGAGCGCTGGGACGGCAGAGGTTATCCGGACGGGCTTAAAGGCGAAGAAATATCGCCCTGGTCCCAGGTGGTCTCTCTGGCGGACGTTTATGACGCTTTGAGCTGTAAGCGGGTATATAAGGATGCATTTCCCAGAAAGCAGGTCGTGGAGATGATTCTCACCGGACAGTGCGGCCTTTTTGGCCCCCGTTTGCTGGAAAATTTTTTAAAGGTGGAGGACCAGATCCATGAACTTTACGAGGATTATTAAAACGGGCAGGACTTTTGGCTGCCGCGACTCTTGAAGGGAACGGAGGATAGATCTCTATGGATCATTGCCATATTCGGTTTTATCTTATGGGACGGCGGCGTGACATATTTGAACCTGTAAAAGGGATGTCGTTGCCGGAGGGGTTTACCTGTGATTTTTTGGAAAGCGGCGAACCAGAGAAAGAGCTGGCCAGGCAGGCGGATGTAATTCTGGCCTGCCTGCAGGGTATGGATGAAGAGAAGATACTGTCTGACCTGTTTTCGTACAAGGAGACAGAAACCAGGCTGATTTTGGCGGTGTCCCGGGGGCAGGTGGCATTTACAGAGGATTTTTTGTCTGAAATTGAGGATGTATGGACGGTTGCTATGTCAAAGGAGGAGCTTATTTTCCGTTTCAGGAAGTGGATGAAAGATTATAGGACATCCAGGCAGGTGGAATATTTTTCTGATTTTACTGCCGAAAAGAAACAGAAAGAGAAGGAATGGGAGAAAAAGAACCAGGAACTCAGATATCATGAGCAGATGCACCGTATTTTTTCTACTTTCCTGTCTGAAAAAATTGACGACGTTTATATGATGCTGGATGCCAGGGAATATGAGCCCGAGTATGTGAGCGCCAATGCCGAGAGGGTACTGGGGATCTCCTGGGAGAAGATAAAAGCCGATCTGAAACAGTTGGGAAGGGCTTCCTATGTAGAAGGAGAAGAGATAGGGTATGAGGAGCTTTCCAGGATGGAACCCGGAAAAGCTCCCAAGGTCGTGGAGACAGAGCGGATCGACCAGAAGACAGGCGAACATAAGTGGTTTCGGGAGAGTATCTATTGTGTGCTGGTCCAGAACGAAAAAAAGATTGTTGTGTACATATCCGACCGGACCAGGGAGAAGACAAACCAGAATGCATTGTCGGAAGCCCTGAATATGGCACAGGTGGCAAATAAGGCAAAAAGCAGGTTCTTGAGCAACGTCAGCCATGATATCCGGACCCCTCTAAATGCCATAATGGGATTTACCTCCCTGCTTCAGGAAGAAGCGGATAATCCGGAAAGGGTAATGGAATATACCCAGAAGATATCCGGCGCCAGTCAGCATTTATTGGGTTTGATTAATGATGTGCTGGACATGAACCGGATTGAGAGCGGAAGCACCATGATCAATGTTTCTGAGATGAATATGGCCGAAATCATCGACGGGCTGAATACGATCATCCGCCCTCAGGCCCGTGCAAAGGCGCAGACCTTTGAAATATACACTTCCCTCACTTATGAGCATCTGCTGGGGGACAAGCTGCGGGTGAATCAGATCCTGATCAATATCCTGTCAAATGCCGTAAAATATACGCCTGACGGGGGGACGATCAAGCTGGCCGTAAGAGAGCTGCCCCAGGTGGACAGGAGCTACAGCCGTATTCGGTTTACGGTCAGTGACAACGGCCAGGGGATGAGTGAGGATTATCTGAAGGTGATATTTGATCCTTTCACCCGTGAACAGCGTACCACCGTGAATAAGATTCAGGGTACGGGGCTGGGGATGGCCATCACAAAGAATCTGGTGGATCTGATGAATGGTTCCATTATGGTGGAGAGCAGGCCGGGGCAGGGAAGCACTTTTACCGTGGAACTGGAGCTGCGTATCCAGGAACGGACAGACGACCCTGACTTTTGGAAAAAGCATGGCATTTTCCGTATGATTGTTGCAGACGATGATGACAGCGTCTGCCGGGATATTGTGAAAAAAATGATGGGGACCAACGTGGCGGTCCGGTTTGCCACCAACGGACGGCTGGCTGTGGAGATGATCCGCAGGGCCAGGGAGCAGGGGGAGCCGTATGACTTGATTATTTTAGACTGGAAGATGCCGGATCTGGACGGATTGGAGACAGCCTGCCTTATCCGGAAAAATTATCCTGAGAAAACTCCGATTCTGTTTTTTACGGCATATGACTGGGCGGATATTGAGGAGGAGGCGATGGAGATAGGGAACCATCACTTTCTTCAAAAGCCCTTTTTTATGAGCAGTTTCAAAGAAGCGATCCAGCGGATGATGGGGGTAAGGAAGGAGCCTGTTTTTACAGACAAAGAAAGAATTGTGGAAAATAAGCGGATTCTGGTGGTGGACGATATTGATGTGAACCGAATGATCCTGGTGAAGATCCTGGAGACATTAGGGGCTGTCTGCGACGTGGCGGAAAACGGACAGCAGGCAGTGGAAAAATTTCTGGATGCAGAGTCAGGAAATTATGAGATTATTTTGATGGATGTGCAGATGCCGGTCATGAACGGGTATGAGGCCACAAAGGCGATCCGGGGCAGCGGCCATCCCTCGGCTGGCAGCGTGCCTATCATCGCCATGACGGCCAATGCCTTTGTGGATGATATCCGGGACGCCCTGGAGGCGGGCATGGACGCCCATGTGTCAAAGCCGGTTGTCTTAGACCAGCTTAAGCATACCATACAGGAGGTATTGGAGCGGGGCGGCCATTACAATTATCTTTCTTCCAGACCTTGACAATTTCTGCTTATCTCAATATAATGGTTAAGTATCGGATATGAGAAAGACGATGACGGAGAGAGTAGGGCCGCAGGGAAGCTGCGCCAGCGATCCGGGGACGGTGGAAGCCCGGAGGCAGAAAAGCGGATGCCGAAGATCACTCCAGAGTTGCAGGCTGAAAGGCAGGGACGGACAAGAAGGACGGGAAGTTTTCCGACGGGTCCGGGAGTCTTATGCCCATTAGGCTGTGCCGGTTGTCCCGCCGTTATAGGGAGCGCATATGATGTGGCGGCAGTCAAGCCGGAACCGGGTGAAGAAAGCGGAGTCGGGGACCGGCATCCGGCACAGGTGTATGCAGTAATAGGTGGTATAGCGGAGCAAAGCTCTCGTCCTCATTACGGGACGGGGGCTTTTTTGTCTTTGGCAGGCTTTGCTGTTTCGCCGCAAAAACGGAGGTAATCAAAATGTATGAGAAAGTATCTACAGATTTAAAATTTGTAGAACGGGAAAAGAAAGTTGAGAAGTTCTGGAAGGAGCACGATATCTTCCAAAAAAGCATGGAGAGCCGCAAAGACGGCCCTACCTACACCTTTTATGACGGGCCGCCTACTGCCAACGGTAAGCCCCATATCGGCCATGTGCTGACCCGTGTGATCAAGGACATGATTCCCCGCTACCGGACCATGAAGGGCTGTATGGTTCCCCGGAAGGCAGGGTGGGACACCCACGGGCTTCCGGTGGAGCTGGAGGTGGAGAAGATGCTTGGTCTCGACGGCAAGGAGCAGATCGAGCAGTACGGTCTGGAGCCGTTTATCGCCCACTGCAAGGAGAGTGTCTGGAAGTATAAGGGGATGTGGGAGGATTTTTCCAGTACCGTGGGCTTCTGGGCAGACATGGACGACCCGTATGTGACCTATCACAATGATTTTATCGAGTCAGAGTGGTGGGCGTTAAAGAAGATCTGGGAACGGGGGCTTTTGTACAAGGGCTTTAAGATCGTGCCTTACTGTCCCCGGTGCGGCACGCCTCTTTCCAGCCATGAGGTGGCTCAGGGGTATAAGGACGTAAAGGAGCGGTCCGCCATTGCCCGGTTCAAGGTGAAGGGGGAGGATGCCTTTATTCTGGCCTGGACCACTACCCCCTGGACGCTGCCCAGCAACGTGGCCCTGTGCGTGAACCCGGACGAGTCTTATGTGAAGGTTTTAAACGGGGAGTATACCTATTATCTGGCGGAGGCTCTGTGCGATACGGTGCTCCAGGGAGAGTACACGGTGCTGGAGCGCTACAGGGGTAAGGATCTGGAATATAAGGAGTATGAGCCCCTGCTTCCCTATGCCAATGAGGTCTGTGAAAAGCAGCGGAAAAAGGCGTTTTATGTGGTCTGCGACGGCTATGTGACGTTGACGGACGGCACGGGCGTGGTCCATATCGCGCCGGCTTTCGGTGAGGATGACTCCAAGGTGGGACGCAAATATGACCTTCCGTTTGTTCAGCTTGTGGACGCCAAGGGGCAGATGACAAAGGAGACTCCCTGGGCGGGAACCTTTGTGAAGAAGGCGGATCCGCTGGTGTTAAAGGAATTGGAGGAGAAAGGGCTTTTGTTCTCCGCCCCTGCCTTTGAACACAGCTACCCCCATTGCTGGCGCTGCGATACGCCTCTCATCTACTATGCAAGGGAATCCTGGTTTATCAAAATGACGGCGGTGAAGGAGGATTTGATCCGCAACAACAATACCATCAACTGGATTCCGGAGAGTATTGGCAAGGGCCGTTTCGGCGACTGGCTGGAAAATGTACAGGACTGGGGCATCAGCCGGAACCGTTACTGGGGGACTCCTCTCAACGTGTGGGAGTGTGAGTGCGGCCACCAGCATTCTGTGGGCAGCATTGAGGAGTTAAAGTCCATGTCTAAGAACTGCCCGGACAATATTGAACTCCATCGTCCTTTTATTGATGAGGTGACGATCACCTGTCCCAAATGCGGGAAGGAGATGAAGCGGGTTCCGGAGGTGATTGACTGCTGGTTTGACTCAGGGGCCATGCCTTTTGCCCAGCATCATTATCCTTTTGAGAACAAGGAGCTGTTTGAGCAGCAGTTTCCGGCGGACTTTATCTCTGAGGCAGTGGACCAGACACGGGGATGGTTTTATTCCCTGCTTGCCATCTCTACCCTGATCTTTAACAAGGCTCCTTATAAGAACGTGATTGTCATGGGCCACGTGCAGGATGAGTTCGGGCAGAAGATGAGCAAGAGCAAGGGCAATGCGGTGGATCCTTTTGAGGCCCTGGCCACCTACGGGGCGGATGCCATCCGGTGGTATTTCTACATTAACAGCGCGCCCTGGCTGCCCAACCGTTTTCACGGGGACGCGGTGAAGGAGGGGCAGCGCAAATTCATGGGTACTTTGTGGAACACCTATGCCTTTTTTGTGCTGTATGCCAACATTGACCAGTTTGATGCCACAAAGTATTCTCTGGAATATGAGAAACTGACAGTGATGGATAAGTGGCTTCTGTCCAAGATGCACTCTATGGTAAAGAGTGTGGACGACAACCTGGCCAATTATCGGATTCCCGAGACAGCCCGGGCTCTTCAGGCTTTTGTGGACGACATGAGCAACTGGTATGTGAGAAGAAGCCGGGAGCGTTTCTGGGCAAAGGGCATGGAGCAGGATAAGATCAACGCTTACATGACTCTTTATACGGCTCTGGTGACGACGGCCAAGGCAGCGGCCCCCATGATTCCCTTTATGGCCGAGGCCATTTACCAGAATTTGGTGCGGAGTATTGACAAGGAGGCGCCGGAGAGCGTCCACTTGTGTGATTTCCCGGCAGCGGATGAAAGCCATATTGACGAGAAGCTGGAAGCGGACATGGACGAGGTGTTAAAGATTGTGGTTCTGGGACGGGCGGCCAGGAATACGGCCAATATAAAGAACCGTCAGCCCATCGGAAAGATGTATGTGAAGGCGGATCATGGATTGTCCCGGTTCTATGTGGAGATCATTGAGGAAGAACTGAATGTGAAGTCCGTGGAGTTTGTGGAGGATGTGCGCAGCTTCACCACCTACAGCTTTAAGCCGCAGCTTAAGACCGTAGGGCCTAAATACGGCAAACAATTAGGAAATATCCGCAAGGCGCTGGCTGAGATTGACGGAAATCAGGCCATGGATACCTTAAAGGCAGAGGGAGCTTTGACCTTTGACTTTGGCGGCGGGCCGGTGGTCCTTGCGGAGGAGGATCTGCTGATTGATATGGCCCAGGCCCAGGGGTATGTGTCCGAGGGAGACAATCAGGTTACGGTTGCCCTGGATACCAACCTGACGCCGGAGCTTCTGGAGGAGGGCTTTGTCCGGGAGCTGGTGAGCAAGATTCAGACCATGAGAAAAGAAGCAGGTTTTGAGGTAATGGACCATATCTGTGTGTATCAAAAGGACAATGAGCGGATTGCAGGGCTTTTGGATATGCATGGGGAAACCATTGGACGGGAAGTCCTGGCAGACCGGATCCGTACTGGAGAGACGGGCGGTTATGTGAAGGAATGGAACATTAACGGAGAGAAGACCACCCTGGGCGTGGAGAAAATTGCCGGGGTGTAACCTGTAACCGGGCCGGAAGCAGGGCGGATCAAGGGCTTTGGTATATTCTGTGACGGATAACCGGGCCGGAGGGCTGGCCATCTGCCTTCCGGGCATTTCCGGAAAAGGATGTGCCGGAAAATGACAGAAGGTTTCCAGAAAAGGATGTGCCGGAAAATGACAGGAGGTTTCCGGAAAAGGATGTGCCGGACAAATGACAGAAGGAAAGACAGACAACAGGCTGCGGGTGTCCGAGAATGCAGCAGCCGGAAGGAGAATGTGAGATGAGTGTAGGTTTTAATAAGGAAGAATTTAAAAGATCGGTTGTGTACAATGTGAAGAATCTGTTCCGCAGGACTATGGATGAGGCTACGCCTGCCCAGGTATTCCAGGCCGTGTCCTATGCGGTGAAGGATGTAATCGTTGACGAGTGGATCGCTTCCCAGAAGACTTATGCCAGGGAGGATGCCAAGACCGTATATTATTTGTCCATGGAGTTTCTGATGGGGCGTGCTTTGGGCAATAACATCATCAATATCATGGCGCGGGATGAGATCAAAGAAGTGCTGGATGAGATGGGGTTTGATTTGAATGTGATCGAGGACCAGGAGCCGGATCCTGCCCTGGGCAACGGAGGCCTTGGAAGGCTGGCCGCCTGTTTCCTGGATTCTCTGGCTACCTTGGGCTATCCGGCCTACGGGTGCGGTATCCGGTACCACTATGGCATGTTTAAGCAGAAAATCGAGAACGGCTTTCAGATAGAGGTGCCGGATGAGTGGCTGAAAGACGGTAATCCTTTTGAGGTGCGCCGGTCCGAGTACGCCACGGAGGTGAAGTTTGGCGGATATGTGCGGGTGGAGCGGACGGAAGACGGACGTGAGAGATTTGTCCAGGACGGATGCCAGTCGGTAATGGCCGTGCCTTATGACCTGCCCATCGTGGGTTACGGCAACAATGTGGTCAATACCCTGCGGATCTGGGATGCCCAGCCCATCAACACTTTCAGCTTGGAGTCCTTTGACAAGGGAGATTATCACAAGGCGGTGGAGCAGGAGAACCTGGCCAAAACCATCTGTGATGTGCTGTATCCCAATGACAATCACTATGCTGGCAAGGAGCTGCGCTTAAAACAGCAGTATTTCTTTATCTCTGCAAGCGTACAGCGTGCGGTGGCCAAATACATGGAAAAGCACAAGGATGTGCGCAAATTCTACGAGAAGAATGTGTTCCAGCTCAATGACACCCATCCCACGGTGGCAGTGGCGGAGCTGATGCGGATTCTGTTGGATGAGTATGGCCTGAGCTGGGAAGAGGCCTGGGAAGTGACCACTAAAACCTGCGCCTACACCAACCATACCATCATGGCGGAAGCTTTGGAGAAATGGCCCATTGAGCTGTTCTCCCGCCTGCTTCCCCGGATTTACCAGATTGTGGAGGAGATCAACCGCCGGTTCCAGAACCAGATCCGCCAGATGTATCCCAATGACCAGCAGAAGCTGGCCAAGATGTCCATTATCTATGACGGACAGGTGCGCATGGCCCATATGGCGATTGCGGGCAGCTTTTCCGTCAACGGCGTGGCCCGGCTGCACACCGAGATCTTAAAGAACCAGGAACTGAAGGATTTCTACGAGATGATGCCGGAGAAATTCAACAATAAGACCAATGGCATTACCCAGAGGCGTTTCCTTCTTCACGGCAATCCGCTGCTGGCGGACTGGGTGACTTCCAAGGTGGGGAAGGAGTGGATCACCGACCTTTCTGCCATCAGCAAGCTGAAGCTGTATGTGGACGACGAGAAGTGCCAGCATGAGTTTATGAATATCAAGTACCAGAACAAACTGCGTCTGGCCAAGTATATTAAGCAGTACAACGGGATTGACGTGGATCCCCGTTCCATTTTTGACGTGCAGGTAAAGCGGCTTCATGAGTACAAGCGTCAGCTCATGAATATCCTTCATGTGATGTATCTGTACAATGAGCTGAAGGAGAACCCCAACTTGGATATGGTTCCCAGAACCTTTATTTTCGGCGCCAAGGCGGCGGCGGGCTATAAGATCGCAAAGCTGACCATCAAGCTGATCAACGCAGTGGCGGATGTGGTGAACAATGACAAATCCATCGGCGGCAAGATCAAGGTGGTGTTTATTGAAGATTACCGGGTCAGCAATGCGGAGATCATCTTTGCAGCCGCGGATGTCAGTGAACAGATTTCCACTGCCAGCAAGGAGGCCAGCGGCACGGGCAACATGAAGTTTATGTTAAACGGAGCCCTGACCATCGGCACCATGGACGGCGCTAACGTGGAGATCGTGGAGGAAGTGGGTGAGGAGAATGCCTTTATTTTCGGTACTTCTTCGGATGAGATCATTGAGCTGGAGAAGAGCCGCTCCTATGATCCTATGCAGATCTTCAATAATGACCAGGATATCCGTCATGTGCTGATGCAGTTGATCAACGGGTATTTCTCGCCCTATGACACGGAGCTGTTCAGGGATATTTACAACTCCCTTTTGAATACCCAAAGCAGCAACCGGGCGGACACCTACTTTATCCTGAAGGATTTCCGGATGTATGCGGATGCCCAGAAGAAGGTGGATGAGAAGTACCGTGACCAGAAATGGTGGGCGCGGGCAGCTATGATGAATGTGGCCTGCTGCGGCAAGTTCTCCTCTGACCGGACCATTGAGGAGTATGTGAAGGATATCTGGCATTTGGACAAGGTGACGGTTGAAATGTGAGAGTAGTAATAAGGTGAGAACCACTGGGAAATCAGAATAAAAATACGCCTTTTATGCGCATGATAATATTGATAAGTGCGTATAAAAGGCGTATTATTATGCCTAAAAACAACTGATTAAGAGGTACATAAAATGAAGAGGAGAGATTTGATTAAGCTTCTCGAAAATAATGGATGGTATTTGAAAAGAAATGGTTCCTTTAATTTAGTTAATTGACAGGATGATTATGTGGAGGAAAGGAAAATGGAAAAGAAAGGAGCATATCCGATTATATTAAAGCCGACAAATACCGGATATTATGTAGAAATACCCGATTTTGATTCTGGAACTCAGGGAAAAAATATTCCAGAAGCCATGGAAATGGCAAGAGATGTAATAGGATTATTAGGAATTGATTTGGAAGATGAAAAAAAAGAACTTCCGGAACCGTATTCTAAAAAATTCACAACAGGAAAAGATGATATTGTCACATTAGTTGACATTGACTTTTCTGAATATAGAAGAAAAGTGGATCATAGAGCTGTAAAAAAGAATTGTACCATTCCTTATTGGATGAGTGTTGAAGCGGATAAAATCGGAATTAATTATTCCAGGGTTCTTCAAGATGCGATTGCCAATGTTTTAGGAAAATCACAAGTTATTTAGTCAATCACGTTGTTGAGATACCCGCAAGAGAGAACAAGGCATAGAAAAAGGAATCCTTTCATAGACTGATAATAGTCAGGAGGGATTCTTTTTATGCGCAGATGGGTCATTGGGTTGGCGGTAATGCTGCTGGTGCCCTGGGCGGTTTCTCTGGTGTGGATGAGAGCCGCAGGGATTGAGGCGCAGGCAGAGCAAGGGATACTGCAGGATTTTACGGAGCAGGGGGAAAACAGACAGGCGGGACAAGCAGAGGACAAAGGAGGGCAGAAGGAAGGGACGGGAAAGGAGGGGGAGGAGGGCGGAATGCTTAATGAGGAGGAGAACAGGGAAGAAGGGGAAAATGACAAGGAGGGCCCGGGAGAACAGCAGGGGATTTCAGAGGATTCCGGGGAGCCAAAAAAGAGGAAGATACTGGTAGAGAGAAAAGGCATTAAGACTTACATGGACCTGGAAGATTATCTTCCGGGTATTATTGCCTGCCAGATCGATACGGATTACAATAAAGAAGCGTTAAAGTGCCAGGCTGTCATTGCCCGGACTTATGTGTACCGGTTGATGGACGGAAGGACGGAAATCTATGAGGAGGAGCTGGACATGGATTATCTGGGAGAAGGGGAGAGGAGCCTGACAGGGGACAGGATGAAGGCGGTTGACAGCCTGAAGCGGTGCAGGGAAGCGGTCCAGGATACCAGGGGCGTGGTGATGAAGTATGAGGATCGGTATATTCTCCCCCTGTTTCATGCCATGAGTGCCGGGCGGACCCGGGAGGGGGAGGCGGATTTTCCTTATCTTCAGTCAGTGGAAAGTGTGTCGGACACAAAGCGGGACGACTATATGAAGGTCATGGAGTGGAGTAAGGATTCTTTTACGGCTGCCATCAGCCAGATTCCCGGGGCCTCAGGGGTGGATGCAGGGCAGATCCAGACTGTAAAAAAGGATGAGGCTGGATATATGGTGGAGATGAAGATCGGGGCGGGAAGTTATTCCGGCGATGCGATCCAGTATGCCCTGGGGCTTCCCTCGCCTTGTTTCGGGGTGGAGACGGAAGGGGACCGGATCCGGGTGCGGGTCAGGGGGAGAGGCCATGGCTACGGGCTCAGCCAGGCCGGGGCGGATGCCATGGGGGCGGACGGATGGGGCTATGAGGACATTTTAAATTATTATTATAAAAATATCTCTCTGATTTCTGAATAAGACGTGGCACTTTGGTAAAACTACTACCGAGGTGATAAACGGTGAAAGAGAGAATCAATCAAATGTTCAAGGACAAACTATTCCTTGTCATGCTGGTACTGGGCCTGCTGACTATAGTAGCTGCGGCAGGCGTCGTTACAATGAGAAGAGGAGACGGCCAGGAGCAGAATCCCTATGTGGATATGCCAGGCCAGGAAAATCTACTTGCAGAGGAACAAAAAGAGGAATCCCAGGCGTCTGTGGCAGGAGAATCCAACGCCCGGCCTGCCAGGGAGAAGACCGACGAGAAAGTGGCAAAGCAGGAAGCAAACCCGGATACGGTGATCCAGGAGCAGTCTCATGAGAAAGGAAAAAATAACGGCTCCCAGGAAGCCAAAGCCGTGGGAACGGGAATGGACGCTGCCAAGGCGCTGGTTTTGGACTTTTCGGATACCAGCCGGGCAGGATGGCCGGTGATGGGAAATGTGGTGCTGGATTACAGCATGGATTCCACTATCTATTTCCCCACCCTGGACCAGTATAAGTGCAATCCTGGCCTGGTGATCCAGGGAGAAGTCAGCAGCCCTGTCTATGCCCCTGCCAACGCCCGTGTGGCTGAGGTGGGCATGAATGAGGAGATCGGGAGTTATCTTGTCCTGGATTTGGGCAATGATTACACCGCGGTCTGCGGACAGCTAAAAGAGGTGTCCGCCGTGGAGGGAGAATACCTGGAGAAGGGGCAGCTTCTGGGATATGTGGCAGAGCCTACCAAGTATTACACGGTGGAAGGAAGCAATGTGTATTTCCAGATGAACTACCAGGGAGCAGCCATTGATCCGCTGGATTACCTGGAATAGAGGAAAGAGCCGTAACCGTTTGCGGTGTACTCAAAGAGCAGGGCGTTTATGGCTTATGATAGCAGAAAGTCCGGCAAGGCATGCCATATGGCATGTGCTGCCGGACTTTTTGCTATTTTTAATTTGGTTTTTGATTTGGGTTTTTGTCGAAGGCCGGATTGAAGGCATAGAAGTTGCGGCTGTCCAAATGATCCTGGACATCCCGCAGGGCTTCACCGAACCGCTGGAAGTGGACGATCTCCCGCTCCCGCAGGAAACGGATGGGATCGCAGACATCGTGGTCTTTAACCATGCGCAGGATGTTGTCGTAGGTGGTGCGGGCTTTCTGCTCTGCTGCCAGATCTTCAAAAAGATCTGTGATCGGGTCGCCCTTTGACTGAAATTCACAGGCATTGAAAGGTACTCCGCCGGCTGCCTGAGGCCAGATGCCGGTCGTATGGTCAATATAATAGGGACCAAATCCGGATTCTTCGATCTCCTGGGGTGTTAAGTCGCGGGTAAGCTGATGGACAATGGCCGCGATGATTTCCCAGTGGCCCAGTTCTTCTGTACCTATATTGTGCTCAGAAATGTTCCAAATCCAGCCCTATGCAGACAAGCCCAGTGCTTTCGGATTATCTTTACATAGATTTGTCAACAAAGTTCCGTCTTTCCATAAATACACCGAATCATTTGGCAAATAAGTATGCTCGCAGGTATAATTATGAAGCTTTCAATCGTGTATGCTTTACTAAGTTGACTTTTGGGAGGAAATCGAATATATTATAGTAAAATACACAATCGTCGAAAAAATTATGTGTAGTTTAATAGAGGTGAGTTAATGTTTGATGAAAAATCGATAAACGCTGTTAGGAAGATTTTTTCCGAACACGATTATATAATGACAACAGCAGAACTTGATTCCTACAGAATTTACTATGCGTATATTCAGCAGTTGTTAAACGAAGGTTTCATTGAAAAAATCAAATGGGGCTATTATCATTGGGCGGAAACCTACGGTGAACAGGAAATTAAAATTATCAACCGTCTTTTCCCCGATGCGGTGCTTTGTATGGAAACTGCCCTCTTTTACTATCAGTACAGCGACCGCAATCCTGCCGAGTGGAATATTACGATTGATAAAAATGTCTCCAGAAGTCGTACAAATATTGATTACCCCTTTGTAAAGGCATATCGTGTTGAGTCGGTTTTAGTTTCCATTGGCGAAACAAAAGGCAGCATTAACTTTGTAGATGTCCGTATCTATGACCGTGACCGTACCATTTGCGATGTACTGCGGAATATGAACAAAATGGACAAAGAGATTTTTAACAAAGCGATACAAGGGTATGTGAAAGACCCGAAAAAAAATATACCAAATCTGATGGAGTATGCAAAAATATTGCGTATGCAAAAGCGTGTAAAAGAATTGATCGGAGTGTGGTTGTGATGGCTGATGTAGCGGTATCTGTTTTGGCAAAGCTTAAGAATAAGGCGAAAGCGGCTGGCATCAGCTATCAGCAGTGCCTACAGCTTTTTATGCAGGAGGAGTTTTTGCGGAGGCTCTCAAAATCCGGATATGAGGATACGCTTATTCTTAAGGGCGGATTGTTTATCTATATGCTCACCAATTTTGAAAGCCGGGCAACGATTGACGTGGATTTTCTGCTTCGCAGCGTTTCCAATTCATTGGACGAGGTAAAAGCCCTTATCCTAGAAATCCTTGCTACGCCTACGGGTAATGATTATATTGAGATGACTGCGAAAGGGTTCGAGGAAATCTCGCCGCAAAGGAAATATCATGGCATCAGCACACAGATTATCGGAAAGATAAAAAATGTCCGGGTTCCCTTTAATGTGGATATCGGCGTGGGAGATGTGATTGTTCCCCGCGCCGAGCAGAGGGCTATCCATACACAGCTCCCCGATTTTGAAGCTCCTGTTATTATGACCTATTCTCTTGAAAGCACCATTGCGGAAAAGTTTGACGCTATCCTGCAACGGTTTGAATTGACAGGAAGAATGAAAGACTTTTACGATATTTACTATCTGGCAAAAACTTTTAATTTTGACGGAGCAAAATTGCAGACGGCAATATCCAAAACATTGGAACGGAGGGGAACACCCTGCGGAAAGAATAGTTTCAAGCGTATTCTCACACTTGCCGAGGATGTGGATATGCAGAAGCGATGGAAATTCTTTTTGAAAACCATAAAAGATGATGCGCTTGAGTTTTCAGCGGTCATTGAGGAAATACAGAAATTCCTTGAGCCTGTATTTGATGCGATTGTGAATGAAGAACAATGGCAGCAGGATTGGAAAAGCAATATCAGCAGATGGTCACATCCGGGCGGAGATATCGACCATGACAAAAGCAGTTAATGATGTTGTTGACAGATGATGCCTTGGCTATCAGCATCGGTATTTCCAAAAAGGACTAACCATCCCGTTATATCGTACAAACCCTAATGAATACCATATAGCGAGGTGGTGTTGATGATTGAAGTGTCGTGAGTTTGTCTATGTCGGAGAGCCTGCTCCGCAAATTACAGAACAGGAATACACAGCATTTTATCTGCATTTTCAAAAGTCAATACTTGTTTCTCTGAAAAAAAGAGAACTATTGACCCATTCGCAGTATGAGTGTTGCATCGAGGAAATAGAAAAGCAATACAGCAAGAACAACCGTAGCCAAGCCTAAACGCTTGGCTCTTTACATATACTTACTGAATCATTGGTACTTAATCATACACAAAATGTGCAATTTGAAAATTTGCACATTCGACAACATACCTCTATGAAACGATACTAAAATACGGCAAGGTTTTGTCGGGAAAGGGGCTATCTTTATGTCAATAGATAAATACGAAATCCTCAATCAAGAGAGAAAAATACAGAATAAGAAAAAGAAAGTTGCCGCATATTGTCGTGTCTCCACGGACAATGACGACCAGGCAAATTCATTTGAAAGCCAGCAGCGGTATTTCCGTCAGTATATTGAGTGTAATCCCGATTGGGATCTTTATGCCATATTTGCCGATGAGGGCATCTCTGGAACAAATACAAAAAAGAGAAAAGAATTTAACCGCATGATTGCGTGTGCCAAAAACGGCGATTTCGATTTGATTATCACAAAGGAAATCTCCCGTTTTGCGAGAAATACCCTTGACAGCATTTTCTACACCCGCGACCTCAAAAAGCACGGAGTGGGCGTTATCTTTTTAAACGACAACATCAACACCTTGGACGGCGATGCAGAGCTTCGCCTTGCCATTATGTCCTCTATCGCACAGGAGGAAAGCCGCAAGACTTCCGAGCGTGTCAAATGGGGACAGAAACGCCAGATGGAACAAGGCGTTGTGTTCGGACGCAGTATGCTCGGTTATGATGTAAAAGACGGTAAAATGACTATCAATGAAGATGGTGCGAAAATCGTTCGTCTTATTTTCCGCAAGTTTGTGGACGAGGGTAAAGGCACCCATGTTATCGCCCGTGAGCTTCGGGAGGAAGGCATAAATCCCATGCGTGTGAAAGAATGGAGCAATACCGTCATTTTACGAGTGATACGCAATGAAAAATACTGCGGTGACTTAGTGCAGAAGAAAACCTATACGCCAGACTTCTTATCCCATGAAAAGAAATACAACCGAGGACAGGAGGAATTTGTCATCCTCAAAGACCACCACGAGCCGATTATCTCCCGTGAGCTTTTCGATAAGGCAAACTACATTTTGGATGCAAAATCGCTTTCGCAGGAGGGCAAGGCAAAACACAGCAACCGCTATCCGTTCTCTGGGAAAATCAAATGCGGCAGATGCGGGGCAAGCTATGTTGCCCGATACAAAACCCGAAAAGATGGAAGCCAGTATAAGGCATGGCGTTGTTTTGAGAGCGCAAAGCACGGAAGCCCTCATATTGACAAAGCAGGGAACCAAGTGGGCTGCTCTGGAACAAGCATCCGCAACGAAGAAGCCATCCACATTATGTATCTTGTCTGCAAACAGCTCACCATTGACCGCCAGAAAATAGCGGATAACTTGATTA
>CATKXR010000046.1 GCA_949840805.1 uncultured Lachnospiraceae bacterium
TCTCCTTTATAGAATTACATAATATGTAATACATTATAACATAAAATTAAAAGAAATGGAAGGGGTAAGCATAAAATAATAAAAATGTCAAGATGGTTGGGGATGGAAATTGATGCGTTTATCCTGGGGGAATATGCAGGAATAATTCAAATGCTATTCTCAATCTTTTCATTTTATGTTATACTTAACGGAAACGAAAGGCGGTGAGAAGCTTAATGAAAATCTATTTGGATAATTGCTGCTACAACAGACCTTTTGATGACCAGAGTCAAATAAAAATTCATCTTGAAGCACAGGCAAAATTATATATTCAGGCAAAAATCAAAGAGGGAGTCTATGATTTAGTATGGTCTTATATTTTGGACTATGAAAATGGAAAAAATCCTTATGAGGAAAAACGTCTGGCAATTGCCCCCTGGAAAATGATCGCCTCCTCCTGCATAACGGACGAATCGGAAGATATCCTCACATTTGCGGAATCCCTTGCTTCAAAAGGAATAAAAACCTACGACGCCTTACACATCTCCTGTGCCGTAGCTGCCCATTGCGAATACTATTTAACTACTGATAAAAAACTGCTAAATACTCCTATACCGGAAATCAAAATCGTAAGCCCTATCGTTTTTGTAAATGAAATGGAGGAATAAATATGATAAGGACAGATACTATCGTGAAACAAGAAGGTATCAATGCTTTAATTTCTAAATTAGGCTATGTTGATGCCGAAAGATTTATTGTATTAATCACCAAAGAGCCCTTTGATTATACCAAATGGCGCGAACACTCTTTAGATGAAGGGCTTAGTGTCCGTCAGCTGAGTCAAAAAGCCATGATGTATTCTAAAAATATGTAATCACTAAACGTATGCCCCTGCTCTGTCCGCAAATTCAAGGATTAAAAAAATAAGCAGCCCTGCCAACATAAATTCCCTTCTATGGCAAATGCTGCTTATTTTTATCATAATTCTATTTTACGATTCCTGACTGCTGCGGTAATAGTTAATCAGACATCCGTCAGCAATGATCTGTCTCTCTGGCTCTGTCAGCATTCCCGTAGATACGGAAAACTCTGTGACAGTCCCGTCCGGTTTTACCGCAAACGCTGAAAAACTCTCTTTATTCTCCAACACGGCGTTTCTGACACCTGGCACAAAGATATAATCCCCCAGTTCAAACACTTCCGGATTTTCCACTAAGAACGGAACCATACCCCAGTTAATACAATTAGAGCGGTACCGTTTTGTGGCATACTGTCTGGCGAAGTTTGCGGACGCCCCCATCACTCTCTGGCAGCTTGCCGCCTGCTCCCTGGCAGAACCATCACCCGGCATATTGGCAAAAATTGTGGAACCAATATCCGTATTCTTCGGATCATTGGCTATCCCTGCCCTGGTCAAAGCCTGATACACGCCCATGATTTCTTCCGGAAGTTCTTTCCCTGCCTCCCTGTCCCGGTCAATACGGCGCATCTCCTTGCTTCGTCCCACATACCCAGGGTCACGGCGGGATAACGCAAATTCGCTGAGCCTCTCCGGGTTGGAGCGGAAAGAGGAAGTCTCGCCTGACGGAATCAGTTCATCCGTCGTGGTCACAGGATCTGTGATGTAAGAGCATACCTTCACAAGCAAGTCATCCGTAAGAGCCGGCATCTCGGGCCAGTCCTTAATATTGGGGCCGAATTTCAGCTCCGCCTCATGTTCCGGCCTGGTCCAGCCATTATATACCCTCTTCTCATAAATTCCCTGGTCAAAATGATATTCCGGCGTACTATATGTTACATCAAGATCCGTTGCCGCCGTCAGTCTGCCGCCATTTGCCGCCGTTGCCGCAATTGACCTGGCATCCATCAGCGCTACGGCGCTCATCTGTCCCTCTCCTGGCTTAGAGCCCTCGCGGTTCGGGAAGTTCCGTGTGGTATGGCGGATGCTGAACTCTCCGTTGGCAGGACAGTCTCCGGCTCCGAAACAGGGTCCGCAGAAACACTCACGCATAACTACGCCTGCCGTAACTAAATCCGCCACACGCCCGTTTTTCACTAACTCCGAATATGCCGGCATGCTTCCCGGATAAATACTAAGTGTAAATACGCCGTTTCCACAGCTTTGCCCGCGAAGAATATCTGCCGCGGCACAGATATTGTCATAGGTACCGCCTGCGCAGCCTGCAATCTCTCCCTGGTCAACCCATATTCCTCCATCGTGCCATTTGCTCATCAATTCCATTTTTGCGCCCTTGATCTGTTTATTGGCCTCTGTTTCAATCTCATGGAGAATATCTTCAGCATTTTCAACCAGCTCATGGATAGTGTATGTATTGGATGGATGCATGGGCATGGCAATGGTGCTCTCCAGAGTATCTAGGTCAAAATATACACAGCCGTCATAGTACGCAACCGGCTCTGGCTCCATCTTTTTGTAATCTTCCGGCCGCCCATGCACTGCATAATATTCCCTGGTCTTCTCATCCGTCACCCAGATAGAAGACCAGCATGTGGTCTCCGTAGTCATGACATCCACCGCATTTCTAAATTCCATGGAAAGGCCTTCAATGCCAGGTCCAACGAATTCCATAACCTTATTTTTCACATATCCATTCTTATACACCGCTCCGCAGATGGATAGCGCCACGTCATGAGGACCAATTCCCGGGCGGGGCTTCCCGGTCAGATAGACTGCAATCACTCCCGGCCTTGCGAAATCATAAGTGCGCTTCACCAACTGTTTCGCCAGTTCTCCGCCTCCTTCCCCTACGGCCATGGTACCCAGGGCACCGTAACGGGTGTGGGAATCCGAACCCAGAATCATCTTCCCGCCTGCCGCCATCATCTCACGGTTATAGCTGTGGATATTCGCCATATTGGTGGGAACATAGACTCCGCCGTATTTATGAGCCGCTGAAAGGGCGAACTTGTGATCATCCTCATTGATGGTACCCCCTACCGCACATAAAGAATTATGGCAGTTTGTCAGGACATAGGGCAGAGGAAATTCTTTCATGCCCGAGGCCCTTGCCGTCTGAATGATACCAACATACGTGATATCATGGCTTGTCATGGAATCAAATTTTAACTTCAGCTGATCCATATTGTCTGATGTATTATGGGCTTTCAGAATGCCATATGCCATTGTCCCCTGGCTGGCTTCCTCCTTAGTCACTTTCTTTTTGCAGATTGCTTCTATCTTCGCCGCCTCCGACTCAGGAATCACTTCAGAACCATTTACCAGATATACGCCCTCTTCATATAATCTAATCATATTCCCTTGCCTTTCTTCTTAAATTTTACGTTTCCTTGTTTCTCTTTGCACAGTTGTTATCAATAATCATAACAGACATTGCCCCGTTTGTTAAATAGAAAACCGGAATCCCCTTATAGCCAAATGTTATGATGTTGGGGTCAAAAGTTTTTTTGACCCCTGATGCTTACGGATTGCTCCGCATTTCATGCTCCCGCAATCCTAAAAACATTCAAAATCCGCCCTCAGCATTCCAGTACAATAGTATCTTTCATATACCGGACAAATTTTCTCAGTTCCAACGACATACCTCTGATGTCTCCATGCACCAGCCAGCTTTTTCTTTTTACCGGCGACTGGTCCTTGTGGAGCATTGGCGTCATAACCAGGCCATAGGTATTCTCAAATCCGTCCGGCAAAAAACAGCATACATACCCCATTCCCTTTGCGGCAAGCTGCCATGCCACGTCAAGATAATTGCCTGCGCTGAACCCATCCGGTATCGGTTCTTTAAAATGCTCAAACCACCATTCCTGAATCAATGCCCTGGAACGGTCATTGCTTAAATAGGTCAGCCTTGCCATTTGAGGCAGATCTTCAATCTCAATCTTGTCCCTGGTCAGAATATAGCCCCGGCTCTCCTCAATCATGTACTGCTCCATCTCATCATTCTCGTAGTCACCTCTGACAAAGGCTACATCCACATCCCCATCGCAGACTTTTGCAAACAAACGGTCGCTGGCATCATTGACAATCTCAAACCGTACCTTGTTTTTCTGCTGCGAATAGGGAAACAGGATGTCTGTCAGCACACTTCTGCTGTAGGAATAGGGAATCCCCAGTGTGATAATCGTATATTCGCTTTCTTTCAGCAAGCGGAGCTGCCTGTTCATCCTCTCCGAAAGATTGATATATTCCTCGGAATTTCGGGCAAGGATTTTTCCGGCCTTTGTAAACACCAGGCCCTTGGGTGTCCGTTCCACAATCTTTACCTGAAATTCATTTTCCATCAGCTGAATCCGTTTCGATAAGGCCGGCTGTGACATAAACAAACGATTTGCCGCTTTGGTCATATTCAGCGTCTGATACAGCTCATAAATAATCTGCCAGTCAGAATCCCTCATGACTCCTTTCTCTGCCCTTTCCAGCCACCAACCCAGGCAACAAATGCCGCTTTGCTAAAAGAATTAACGGCATTTGTTCCTGAATCACTGACTCTTTACTTCCTTACATACACATTCCCATCCATAATCCGCCTTGCCGTCCGCTGCACGGCAACACTTGGAAGCTCTAATTTTCCATTTTTCTCTTCCAATTCCGGGCACATGGTCATGATCCCGCTGGGATGTCCGATTCTGACATTCTCCACACGTTCCATGGGCCTCAGTACTTTCTCCACCACGGACCCTTTCATGGCAGCCGCGACACTGATAGCGCTGGCAGATGTAAGAGGGCATGCCTTATGGCACTTAAATACGGAAATCACCCGTGCACAAATATCCATCTGACTTTCATCCGTCATTTCCCCGGCAATATCCTTATAGCTCTGAGGCGCTGTTACAAAGCCGACTTTGGGAACTGCCGGGCTATTGTCCGTGGCATCCTGAAGATTTTTTGCAAAACCCATCATGCAGCAGGCAGTACCCCGGATCTTTTCCAGCAGATCGCAGGCTTCCTTGTTTTGATTAATCTCCTCCGGAAGCTCCGTCCCTTTCAGCCCCACATCACTTGCGTGTACAAGAACCATGGGATTGGACACATCCAGAATCGTTGCTTCCATTTTCCCATGTCCTGGAATATCAAGCACATCCAGACACTTTCCTGTGGGAAGCAGTTTCCCTGTCTTTGCACCCGCGGGATTTAAAAATTTCACCTTAAGCTCCGCCGCCGTTCCGTCCACTCCGGCAATGGCACAGTCCCCGTCCTGTGCGACCGTGCCTGTCGCCGGGTCAATAGGCACGGTCACGTCAATATATTTATCCGTGTTCCGGTTAAGCATATGTACAGTTGTAATCGGCTCTGCAATATCCACCAGTCCGCTTTCCACAGCAAAGGGCCCTACCGCAGCAGTCATATTGCCGCAATTCGATTTATAATCCACCTGTACCTTGCCCACAATAACCTGGCCCACCAGATACTCTACGTCGATTCCTGGCTCCTTGCTCCTCCACACAATCACAATCTTATTGTTAGAAGATACGGTGCCTCCCATGCCGTCAATCTGTTTAGGATCCGGGCATCCCATAACCTGAAGAAAAATAGAATCCCATTCCTTTTGATCTGCCGGAAGATCCTCCCTTAAAAACATACATCCCTTGCTTGTACCGCCCCGCATAAATACGGTTTTAAATGTCCTCATAAACTTGTAAACCCCTTTCTATCTATTTTTTACATAAATGAAAACGCGATGCTCCCGATAAGAAGGATAATTGCCCCTCCAATTCGTGAAGAGATCTGTGCATATCCCATCAGTCCCATTCTCTTTGCGGCTCCAAGAACAGCCAGATCCCCGGCTCCGCCCATATTGGCCATACAGAGCCCTGCCGTTACGCCGCTCTCCACCGGATAAAACCCTACAAACCATCCAAAAACCGCCGTGCCAAGGACTGCGCCCGCAACAATCATAATGACAGCGAATAAATTGCCGATACTCAGGACACTGAGCATGGTATGGAAATCAATAGCCGCAATCCCCATGCCTGCCATCTGAATCCACACAAGCTTCCCTCCGCAAAACTGCTGGCATTTTACCAGCCCCCGGCGTACATTATCCGGAATCAGATTGAACGCATTGGCGAGAAACGCAAAAATAATCAGGTACGCAAAATTCGGTATGGAAACTCCCATAATGCTTGGAAGAATCTTTTTGGCAACCAGAGTTCCTAACATAAAGAATCCTGCTGTTACAAAAATTGCCGCTCCGATATCCTCCATGGTCACCGGTATTTCATCACTTTTTTCTACATGAAGTTCCTTGCTGGAATCCCGAAGCAGTTGATTCCCCCCTGCCAGTTTTGGGAATTTTCTTCCTATAAGGTCCAATACCACGCCGGACAATATGGCCACAATATTGGCCAGGGCCAGAATTGCAAGGGCAAAAGACAAATAGGAGGCGGAATCTTCACCGGTTACGTCAGAATAAACCTGAGCCATAGGAATGGCTCCTGCCCCGGCGCCTCCGCCCATAATCGGAAGCACATAGGCGGTAATCATTTCAATAGGGCTCTTTCCTATGAGAAGCCCTGCCGCCACACCCAGCACGGCAGATCCCACAATCCCGGCAAGAATCGTAGGGATAAACAGGCTGCCAGACTTAATTAAAACTTTACGATCCATCCCCACCAGGCTTCCTACAATCAGAAAACTGATAAATACATTTAAAAAGCTGTATTCATTGATCCAGCCATTTGCATTTTGGATCACGCATTCCGGCAGAAGGTTAAAGTAATTCAAAAGCCCTGCACCTATGAATGCCAGCAGTGCTCCTCCTCCAATATAGTCTTTCCATATCGGAAGCCAGTCGCCAAACTGTCCCAGCAGAATACCAATGACAAATAATACGGAAATTGCTCCAATCATCTGGTTTGGGATAATGCCTAAAAAAATACTTGCCAGAATCACCGCGGCAAAAAAAGCAAATACAGGAAGGCTCATACCATATACTTTAAATTCTTTTACTTTCTCCATATTCTCTATCCCTTTTCCTTTCTACTGAATCTCCAACCCAAGCATTGCCCCAGGGTTCTTCTGTGTCATCTGAACAATATCCTCTTCAGAAATTCCCGCATGATAGAGGTACTCCACATACTCTGTAATCGTGTGATACCACTCGGGGTTCTGCATCTGCCCCCCATCGGTAGCCACAATAATATTTTTTGCGGGTATTTCCTTCATTGCTGCCACATTATCGGCAAGATTTTTCTTGTACACGCCTCCTCCAATGGGCTGTGCATACACTTTTTCCAACATGACATCATAATCCTTCACAATCCTGATCTGATCCTCCAGGCTCATTCCTACAATATGAAACTCCGGATGGGTGATTACGATCTTCCTGACGCCCGCATCTCTTGCCGCTTCAGCAATAATAAAACATTCTTTATCTGAAATATGTCCTGTTGCAAGTACTGCGTCATAGTCCTTTACTAAGGAAAAAATATCTTTCATCTCATCCACTGCTTTTTGATCCCTGGTGCAAATCACAGCCGGACCTGCCGCCCCTTTCTGGCAATGATTCTCTGAACTCATGGTAGGCAGCCAAACTACCTTCGCGCCCAGTTTCAAAGCTGCTTCCGCCGCATAAGGGTTCAGCCCGCCTATCCAGCGGTTCAATGTAACTCCGCCAAACATAGTAAATGGTACATCGGAACCATATTTCTCTGCAGCAACACGGTTTACAAGCGTTGCCCTGTCCACAGTAGGCACATGATGGGACTTAATAACAACTGCCCTTACTTTACGTGCAACTGCCGCTTCCATAATCTCCAAATCATCCAGCTTTCTCTGACGGATATCCGGCGCTGAATGGATATGCATATCGATAACGCCCTCTAAGATATCTTTTTTCATGACTTCTCCTATCACTTTTGTATTATTTTATAACAACTGTGCAATTTATTTCATTATATAGATTTATCATTTGTTTTTCAATATCACTTTTGTTTAAAGCTGACAGAACTTTTTTGTTGATAATCACAGAATTTATATAATCTCCATAGCAATATGGCATGGCGTGATAATCAAAACGAATACAGCAGGCTTGCTAACCAAATGGAATAATGTTAGAATAAGACTTATTACAGAAAGAATTGGATGAAATTATGAATATTGACAAATTATTGGAAAATGACCGGGTTGAAATTATGGCTGACATCGCCAACCAATACTATAATCTAGGAAAAAACCAATCAGAGATCGCAGACGCTTATCAAACAAACCGCTTTAAGATTGCAAAGCTTTTGCAGGATGCAAGAAATGAACAGATTGTGGAAATACGGATTCGTTCTCCCCATGAGTTTTCTCCTGCCATTGAACAGGATCTCCTGAACGCTTTCCCGCTGAAAAAGGCTATTGTCGTCAACACACAGTTTTCCCCTTATGTAGACAGTCTTCGTCAGATTGGAGAAGCCGGTGCAGATTATCTGAGCCGGATTCTTCATGAACATTCGGTATTTGGCGTAACATGGGGCAAGACCATTTACAGCGTCATCACCCAGATGCCATGCGTTCACGGTAAAAATATCTCTGTGATCCAGATGGCCGGCAACTTTAAATTACAAAATCCGTCTACTGATTCCAGGGCGCTTGTTCCTCAAATTGCGTCATTATATAATGGAACCTATCATTTCCTGGATGCTCCATTATATATAAAAGATCCTGCGTTAAAATCCGCCCTGATGTCAGAACCTGGCATCCAGGATACCCTCTCTCTGACCCGCACCATGGACATAGTCCTGACAGGAGTCGGAGGGCTGTCCTCTCTTCCCATCAGCAATCCGGTATTTGCGCCCTATGTAACCCCGGCTGATCGGAAACATGAAGAGAATTGTATTGGCAGTCTCTACGGATATGTGCTGGATCGAAACGGGGAAATTGCGGATATCCCTTTAAATCAGAAAGTTATCGCCGCGTCCATGGAACATATCCTTTTGACGAAGCATCGATTGGCCGTTGTGTACGGCCGTCATAAAGCGAAAATCACCGCTATTGCAATAAAACGTCAGCTTATTAATGAAATCCTTACCGACACGGATACTGCACGAACGCTCCTTCATCACGTGCAGTCAGAGTTTTCTTTATAAACAGCAAATTTTTTATGTGGAAGCTAACTACTCTGCCTTTCAGACGGGTCATACTGCTAAGATGGCTCAATACTCTTGACAGCTGTGACCCTTTTTCTATCTGTAAAATCCAAGGGCTTCTATCGCTACGCCGGAGACTATTTGCAGCGGCTTTGGCATCACCCTGTCATAGTTTTTTGCCGATGGAGATATGGTGGACCATATCAAATCCCCGGTTAATCTCCTTATGTACTCTGAAAAGTTCCTCTATAGACCGCTTTGCCTAAAGCTTTCTTCAGATTCCATCTCACGGTGGACACCCTTGCTCTTGGCTACACACTTCCCACTCAATGTTCCCACCTCTCTCACCGTTCTTCCAAAATGATAATATCCTCTCCCAAAATGCTTCCTCCATTGGCATTTAGTTTCAGCGCTGCCGCCGCATACGCCGGATACCAGCCCGGATATTTATTAGCGCTTGTAATGCCTGTCTGATTAAATGCTCCCTTTACCGCTGTCACGGAAGTATCTATATCCCACGCCATATAAGCCACCTCAACCCTCACTGCCATATGCCGTGATAACATGGAAGCATCCGTAATCCCACAGCCACGCCCTGCCAGAATGTTGCCTGCCGCCTCCCAATGGCGAACTCAACCCCACAGTCAGCAACTACATGCTTTGCAAAAGTTTCCAGTACATGGTTCTGCCAGGGTATGGATACCGGGGAGCGTTTTAAGAAACAGGACATCCGCAGATTTCAGATATATCTTGTTACAGGTCAACTAATATGATAAAATAAAAAACAGGAACCGGGGATTGAGATGGTATAAATATGTTAGAGTTTAAATACGATACACAAATTTTGATGAAGATGTTATAAATGAATATTTCACGGAAAACTTTAAAGGAGACTGTCTATTAGCAGTCGGTGATGAAGAATTGATAAAAATACATTTTCATACAAATGAACCTTGGAAAGTACTTGAATATTGTTCCACTTTAGGAGAAATCTATGACATTGTCATAGAAGATATGGACAGACAGGCAAGAGGTTTGAAGGGATAATTTCCTGGTCAAAACATACAACCCCAAAATACAATCAAGCCAATATGGAAAGGATGGCGCTATCTATGACAAATTCACAAGCATGGGATTATGCAATCGGAATGATTAAAGTAGACGGTCTGGAACCTACCGAAGATTTTAAAAAATACATCGAGAAAGAAAAAAAGGGAGAAGTCACTATGGATGATGCCAAACGCTTTCTGGACAAAAAATATAAGATGAAGGAACCCTCCAATGCGTGATCCACATCTATATAATGATACTCCTGTTCTCAGGAATAAGCTGGACATCCGTGACCAGAAGCTGCTTGACCAGGCAGAAGCGGATTATGTTGTTTACCGCTTAAAAGACTTAGCATTAAACCCATTAAGAGGAAACTATCACTCAGGACACCTTCTAAAAATGCATGAGTATATTTTTCAAGATATCTTTGAGTGAGCAGGCAAGCCCAGAACAATACCCATCTATAAAGAAGAAGATGTGTTAGGCGGGCAGTCAATAGAATATTCCAATCCAGCAAATATCACAAATGATATCCATTATACACTTTTGAATATGAGGGAAAAAGACTGGCCAGACATGACCCAGAAGGAAAAGTCATTGGAATTTTGTGATTCTTTGGCACGGTTATGGAAAATACATCCGTTCAGGGAAGGAAATACCAGAACTACCATTACCTTTTGTTGCCAGTTTGCAGATGAAAAAGGGGTCCCATTAAACCGGAAACTTTTTGAGGAAAACAGCGTGTATGTAAGGACAGCACTTGTAGCATATAATGCGTTTTTTTCTGATGGGACAGATTATTCTAAAAAAGAATATCTTGAAAGAATTGTGTATGACGCATTAAAAGGTTAATCGTAGCTTTGATTTTTTTCAGAGAGTAAAAACTTCTAAAGGTATTATCATTTTAGGATCAATCTTATAACGGAGAATACATTGATTCTGAATTTCAGCGTACTATGCAAATCACAACAAATAATACAAATAATAAATCGATAAGCCTATCAGCTAACAATGATAAAAAAATTTGGATTTTGTTTAAGATGCAAAGCGGAGCAAAACATTACTTCAACAAATCAATTGCAAGAAATTTTAGCTGCTGAAATTGGTTCATTAGTCGAAAGGCATCATTTAGGCGTAACAAAAATTATGATAAGCTAAAAAGAAAAGATTATAGTTGTTCCGGATGGACAGGGACATGCGGTCCAGGAGCAGGTCGTACAGGACTTTGGCTTCCACCTGCACGTTTTTAAACCGGCTGTCCGTAAAGAACGCTTTGGGGATGCGGTAAAAGCTGTACTGGTCTGCCTCATTGCCATAGTGTATATGAGTCTTAAAAATCGGCACGGAACCCGCGAATCTCTGTTCTATCAGCTTATTTACCTGGGCAGATAAGATGGTATTGGGAGAATCCATCGTAATCAGAATCCCGTCAATTTTCAATCGGTGACTGTGGTGGATTTCCCTTTGTTCCTCCTTTCTCGTTCATGAGCGCTATGACCTTTGCCATCCTTCTCTCCTTTCTTATTCCGATTTTAAGATAGTTTCAGATTTTCTAAATAGGGCAGGGTAAAAAAATAGGGATAAAGCAGATTCAGCCATCCAAAGGCTTTTCTAACTTTATCCCTATTATAACAGCCGAGTAAGACCGCGAAATCCCCAGCGCCGCAGCAATCTCCCTCTGGGTACGGGGTTCCTTCCCAAACAGGCCGTATCTCATGCCGATCACCTCTTTTTCCTGTCCCTTCAGGCAGGACTGAAATGCTTCATAAAGCTCTTGAATATCCTGCCCCAGGATAAGGTCTTCCAGCACCTCCCTATTTTCCATTTCAATCACGTCCACCAGGCTGACCGCTTCTCCATCCTTATCCACCCCAATCGGCTCATAGAGAGATACTTCTTTTGTATATTTCTTACTGGCCCGCAAAAGCATAAGGATTTCATTTTCAATACATTTTGCCGCATAAGTGGCAAGCCGGGAACCACGGTCCACATGGAAGCTGTTGACTGCCTTAATCAGACCAATGGTTCCCACCGACAAAAGGTCCTCCATATCATAATCCGTATTTTGATATTTTTTCGCCACATGGGCCACAAGCCTCATATTCCGCTCTATCAGGATATTGCGTGCTTCCTTATCGCCTTTTGAGCTGCGTTCCAGCCAGAGCTTCTCCTCCCCAGGCGACAGGGGCTTTGGAAATGTCTTCAAAAAAGCCACCTCAAAGCTTACTTATTATCAATGTATGCTTTGGCGGCTTGCCTCGTGCTGTAATGAGATTTGTACTATTTTGATCTCAATATGCCTGTATCCAAATAATCTGCTTGTAAGTCCCCGTATTCACAAAAAACTATCGTTGGCAGATGAGTATGCTTGTAAGCTAAGGATTCCTAAAAACTTATATTTTTCAAGTCATTTCTTTAAAAATCCTAAATATAAAAAATTTGCATAAAAATATTTCCTTTTCAAAAAACAAGCCGATATATAAATCATATGAAACTTCACAAAATTCTCACAAAAAGGAGGTTGACGCAATTTATGAAGGTAACAGCGAAAAACTGGCAGCAGGATGTCAGCAGCGCCATGTATAAAACCACCCTCCGCCAGGCAAATGCCGAAAATGATAAGGAGCTTATACCAGAAACAGAAGACAATTTATTGACAGAACCGGACGTAGACGCACTGAGCGATTCTCTGAAGGCTCTCTCTGCCAAAAGCCCTGAAAACTCCGGCTCCGATAAATTCAAAGTGAAATCCTCCGCCCCTGATGATTCGGTAGGAGAACTTGCCTCCATGCTCGCCAGGGCCGAGACCAGGATCGATGTCCAGCAGGTAGCTTCCAAGGCCATGCGTGCCTTGACCAACCTGAAGATGTCGGCAGCATCCAGCGAAGGCAGTGATGCCAAAAAGATCGCACAGATGATTAAAAGAATGGAAAAGCTGATCAAGCGGATACAGAAAAAGCTGCAGCATTTAGCAAAAGAAGAACAACTGGAGTTACGGCAGCATAGGGCAGAAAAGGAGATGCAGACCCAGAAAGCCAAGGCCCTGCAGGATGAACTGGCCTCCCGGCGGAAGAAACGCCGCAAAGACGAACAGAATTATGCCATGAAGGAAATAGCGGAAGACAGGAAAAATGCTACAAATGAAGTCATTTCCAACATGGTCGGTTCACTTTCACCCGCACCTTCCGCTTCCTCCGGAACCGGTTTTGATACGTCCTCCTTTTCGGCAGACATGGCTGCAGGTGAGATGATTTCTATTGATATCTCTGTTTAGGTTTCCTTCTTACACAAAGGGCAGGCATTTTCCCGCCTGCCCTTATTTTTATTGCTTATCCAAACTGCACGACATCTTCGATTGGCTGCGCCGGAACTACGCTTTCTGCGTAAAGCACCGGACCTTCCCCGTGATAATCCTTCCAAAATTCCAGCTCTACCCGGGCGCGAACCCTGACCCACTGTCTTGTCTCCAGCTTCCGGGCCTCCTTTGCCTTGCAGATATATCCTAAAAAGGTCATATCATCTGCACAGCAGGTCATCGCCATCCTGCCCGGGACAAAATAATTTTTAGGAAAATCCGGCGACTTTAACACCATGGCCGTAAATTCCACTGTCTTTCCCACATACCGTTCTGGTTTATCCATGCAATCGATATACCAGATTCCATAAGCATCCGGCCCCACCTGAATCACATCCGCATTCAGGTCATAAGGCAGGTCCTCCTCTGACAGCTCGTCAATTTCCCCGTTCTCATCCTCAAATACGATCTCGCACTGGGTATTCATGGATTTCAGCATCCGCTTGTATCTTTCCAGATCTTCCATCCCGTCGCATCGGTTGCAGATGATAAGTTCCGAGTTTTTCACCATAGCGGCAAGAAGGGATTTCATGTTTTTCACATACAATTCAAACGTGGACATGTCCACAATCGTAATTTGCTGATAGATCATCCAGTCCGAAGGCAGTTTTAAGTCCTCCTGGTTCCACATGCCATTCCACTCGATCAAAACCCGTTCCGGATTGTACAAAAGTTCCAGCTCTGTCAGCCGTTCCGGAGAAATCTGGCTCAGTTCGTCCACATATACCACGGAAGTCCGGACACTGTCAAGCAGTTCCTGCTCATATTCTGTATCCCCTTCCTCGCAGACAATGAGAAGAGTCTTTCCCTCTGTCTGAAAATACTCCTGCTCCATGGTAAACGACAAAAACTCCGTCTTCCCTGCCTCCAGAAAACCATTGATCAGAAATACCGGCATAATCTCATCATCAATCATTGGCCCCATATGCCTTTCACAACCTTTCCCTTTTGCAATTTAATTCCCAAAAGCTTCCTGCAGTTTTTCTTCCTTTAAATCTGCTCCGATCACACAGACCTTGCCTGTATAATCTGGCTCCCCTTCACGGATCTCATATTCCTCGGGTACTAAATCAAAATAATACCATTTTCCTGAGTTTTCACCTGGCAGCATTCCTTTTGCCCGAAGTATATCTCCATACTGATTCCCGTAAGCAAGTTCCTCCAGGATCTCCTCCAGCTTTTCTCTTTTACAGGGCGTAATTGTCTCCAATCCCCAACTGCTGAATACCTCATCTGCATGGTGATCATGATGATGGGAGTGATCATGGCAGCCACAACCGCATTCTCCGTCATGGTCATGATGATGGGGATGATCCTCATGACCATGATCTTCTTCGTGGCTGTGGCTATGACCTTCTTCATGGCTGTGGTCATGTCCGTGGCTGTGGTCTTCTTCATGGCTATGCTCATGTCCATGATCTTCGCCGCCGTCTTCATGATGATGGTGATGAGACTTTTCATACGCCTCCCTGGCCTGGTTCATCAATTCCTCCATCATGGTATCCGGCTTTTCAATCAGCTCTAAAAGCTGTGCGCCCCCTAATTGGCCAATGGGTGTTGTAACAATTGTAGCCCCGCTGTTATGCTCCCGCAGCATATCTGCCGCCTTCTGCACTTTCGCCGGCGCAGTCACATCTGTGCGGCTTAAAATGATTGTCCCTGCATTCTCCACCTGGTTATTAAAAAATTCCCCGAAATTTTTCATATACATCCGGCATTTATTGGCATCCACCACCGTCACTGCACTGTTCAGGCGGACTTCCAGATCCTTCGCCACGTTACGCACTGCATTCATCACATCTGACAGCTTTCCCACACCGGAAGGTTCGATGATCACCCGGTCCGGACGATATTTGGTCAGGACCTCTTCCAAAGACTTTCCAAAATCCCCTACCAGCGAACAGCAGATACACCCGGAATTCATTTCCCGGATCTCGATTCCCGAATCTTTCAGGAAACCGCCGTCAATGCCGATCTCCCCGAATTCATTTTCAATCAGCACCACCTGCTCGCCTGCAATCGCTTCCTCTAAAAGCTTTTTAATAAAAGTTGTCTTTCCTGCCCCTAAGAAACCAGAAATAATGTCAATTTTTGTCATGATCAAATCCTCTTTTCTCAAAATTTCCCAACAGAGCGGTTCAAAACTGGTTCATACCATCAAACCTCCCATCAATTCATAATTCTGTCACAAAACTTAAGGAAAGTCAACAGAATTTCCCATCTTCATTGCTGTTGCCTTTCCTCCAAAGCAACCGTTCAGATAAAATCCGAACGGTTGCTGTCCATGAATTTGCTGATTCCGTCCACCACCTCCTGATCCAGGATGTGTTCCATCCGGCAGGCATTCTCCTCCGCTACTTCTTCCGAAACCCCGGCCACCTTCTTTAAAAATACCGTCAGGAGACAATGTCTTCTGTAAATCTCTTCCGCTTTCTCCTTCCCGCTGTCCGTCAGGTTAATTTCGCCTGAAGGAGCCATGACAATATACCCGTTCTCCCGCAGGATACTCATAGCACGGCTGACACTGGGTTTGCTGAAATTCAGCTCCCGGGCAATATCAACAGAACGGACACTTCCCTTTTTCGCCTTTATCATCAATATCGTTTCCAGATAATTCTCTCCTGATTCGTGCATTGACCCCATCCCTCTGTTCTAAAAAACCTTTTGCCCTTATCATATACGAAATTCCCCTTGCCGTCCAGTCCTCTCTTTCTGCAAAATTTATTATTTTTGTTTCCAGCCGATTTCCTCCATAACCATCTCCGAAATCATCCCGTACCGGACCTTTCCAGGGCTAACAAACCGGCTTTTTTGTCGATCCCTCCCGCATAACCCGTAAGACTGCCATTGCTTCCCACCAGCCTGTGACAGGGTATTATGATGGAAATAGGATTGTGTCCCACTGCTCCTCCCACTGCCTGGGCAGACATGTGGGGCAATCCCCTTTTTTTGGCCAGGGTATCTGCAATCTGTCCATACGTTCTGGTCTCCCCATAGGGTATTCCTTTAAGCAGCTCCCACACATCCTGGCGAAAGGCACTTCCCTGGGGTTTTAGAAGAGGTGTAAAACTCGGATTCCCGCCGCTAAAATATAAATCAAGCCAATTTTTTGTCTGTTCAAAAACCGGCAAAAACATCATGGTTTCTTTTCCGGACAAATTCTGTCCGAAATACTTCTGCCCGTCAAACCACAACCCCGTCAAAGCTTCCTGATTCCCTGCCATTGTCATACCGCCCATGGGCGATTGATATTTCCACAAATACTGATTCATTTTTTCCTCTTTTTCTTTATCACAGTCGTTTAACAGCCTTATCTGATACAATACTTTCCGTCCTCCAAATACCGCGGCACCACACGGTCATACCGATAAGCCGAAAAAACCAATCCCAGCATAGCCATATGGACCACAATGCTGATGCGTCCCTCGGCAATCATGGGCAGGCTGGTAAAGGAAGCGTATTGATAACCAAAATTCCCGAGAATGTAGAGAATCCCCTCCATCGCCAGACAAATCCCGCAGCAGCAGGACAGAGAAAACGCCAGCCTTCCCCGGATCTTACGAATACAGGCAAACAGCAGCAGATAAAATCCCCCTACCGCCGCCAAAACCATCGCCCCTGCCAGCCACCCAAACAAAAGAATGCAAAGGGCGATCCGGTAGTTGTTATGGTAGTGCTGGGGCAGAATATCCCACAAGGTTACATTGGATTCATCAAAACGGATAGAGCGGGGAAGCACTCCTTCCTCTCTGGCTCTGGCCATCGCGGCTTCCCATTCCCTCTGTTCTTCCTCTGTCTCACAGACCGCATTGATACCGATCTGCCGGGGATCTCGTTTCTCAAAATACCAGGCGCCGGTTCCGTAATCCATCAGCTCCCGGGACGTCAAATCAATCCCTCCCACCAGGGGCGTCCGGGAAAGAAGCCGGCGGATGAGGGCGCTGTTGTATGTATCGTCCCAGGTAGAACAAATATAAGCGTCTGGATTCACAAACCGCAAAAATACCTGCTGTCTGCTGTCCGTAAAAGTTAACAGGCATCCCATCACAGCCAGTCCCCCAAGAATGATTCCGTAAAATCCCCGGCGCCTTAAAATATGCCCGTCAGCCTGCCTGTTCCCCACATTGGACACACCGCCCCCCATAAAAGGAAATGGGGCACAGGAAACCTCCCTGGCAGGAATCGCCTCCGGCCGCGGGACTTCTCCAGTAAAAATATCCCGACGGGCCATCATCAGCAATGTGCCTGCCACTCCGGCGGCCAGAACAACACAGGCCGAAAGGTCACGGCTATAACCGCCACGAAATCCCGGCAGAAAAATACAAACACCGCAAAGCGCCAAAACCAACAGGATCGTTTTGCTTCCCTGCCTCCGCAGGCGATAAGCCAGAAGAATCAAAAAGGGAGCAAATAACAGGACCCCAAAATATCGGAAATAGTTGATCTGCCAGAGGAAAACTGCATTCTGTTCACACAGCAGCTCTCCTGCCAAAAACAGGCAGCCTGCCAGCCACGGCAGCCAGTTAAAGCAGCGGACCACCAGAGGATACCCTTTCCAAGCCATAAACGCCAGGACAAGCAGTCCGGGAATATAATACAAAAAGCCATTGGAAAACTGCTCCGGGCTCCATCGCATATAAACAGAACCCACAAGGCCGCCCAAAAGCAGCAGAAAAGTCACCGCCGTAAGCGCTGGCGCCTTCTGAATCCTGTGAACCTCATTGAGCTCTGTGCCGATAACAACCGGATCCCCCATGTCCTTCACCGCCTGCTTTTCTGCCTCCCCCCGGGAAGCTCCGCCGGCCTCATACTCCTCCATTCTGTCCAGGATGTGCTCCTCCAGCTCCCGGCCAAGCACGCCGCGCAACGGCTTGTAGGCGATCTGCTCCTCCACCGTATCCAGAAAATCCTTCTTATAATCCGCCAAAAAGCACACCTCCCATCACCTGATTGACCGCCGTCTCATAAATTTTCCACTCCTCCGCCTTCTCCTGCAGCAGCCCTTTTCCCTGGGAAGTAATCTCATAATATTTCCGCGTGCGGCCGTTCTCCGCCGTTTTCTGAAAGCTGACCACCGCCCCCTGCTGCTCTAAGCCATGCAGAACCGGATACAGGGTGCCCTCTTTAAGCCGGAATACCATCTGACTCTGCCGCTCTAACTCCCGGATGATCTGATAGCCGTACATGCTCTGCTGCTCCAAAAGACGCAGCACCAGCATGGATGTGCCCAGGGCCATGTAACGTTTGTCCATAGGAAACTCCTTTCTTTGAAATCAAAGCAAGAATACCTTGATAATCTATGTATAAAAGCTATTATACATAGATTATCAAGGTATGTCAAGGATTTCATAAAAAGGGGATTTTTCCTCAAGGTGAATGACCAGGGTGTAAAATTCATTCAATAGAAGTTAAATTCCTATAAAAAACAGATGAAACAAATGGATCAGCAAATTTTTCAGGAAATGAAAAAGCAAAACAACAGGCAGTTTGAAAAGACGCCGCCACCCAGGAAGGCGGATGAACCCAAAGCCAGGCATGAAAAAATACTGGCAGTGCCTGTTTGATTAATACACTGCCAGTGTTATATATGGATTGTTTTAAAAAGTATGGATAAAACCACTCTGTTTTTTATTGTGTGCAGGAGTATATCAGGCCTGTCTGGCAATTCCTTCCTCCCTGGCCGTCTCCGCCACCGCCTCGGCCACCACATTGGCCACATTCTTATTAAGCGGAGAAGGGATAATATAGTCCGCCCGCAGCTCGCTCTCCGGAATCATGCCGGCAATGGCATAAGCGGCCCGCCGCTTCATTCCCTCGGTGATGTCCCTGGCCCGCACGGCCAGGGCTCCCTTAAAGATTCCCGGAAATACCAGCACATTGTTGATCTGGTTGGGATAGTCCGACCGCCCGGTGCCTACCACCGCCGCGCCGCCAGCCAAAGCCTCCTCCGGCATGATCTCCGGCACCGGATTGGCCATGGCAAAGACAATGCCCTGATTCATGGTGCCCACCATCTCCTTGGTCACTAACCCCGGGCGGGATACCCCCACAAAGGCGTCCGCTCCCTTCATGGCATCCGCCAGGCTTCCGTGCTCCTTGTTCTGGTTGCTGATATGGGAAATCTCCTCCTGCCCCGGGTTCAGGCCTTCATCTCCCTCACAGATCATCCCGTTGATATCGCACATAATAATATTGCCAAAGCCCATGGAGATCAGCAGCTTTCCGATGGCAATCCCCGCTGCCCCCGCGCCGTTAATCACGATCCGCATCCTGCCCATTTCCTTCCCGGTAAGCTTTCTGGCGTTCAAAAGAGCCGCCGCCACCACGATGGCTGTCCCATGCTGGTCGTCATGAAATACCGGAATATCGCACAGCTCCTTTAACCGTCTCTCCACCTCAAAGCACCGGGGCGCCCCGATATCCTCCAGGTTAATTCCCCCAAAGCTCTGGGAGATCAGGTAAATGGTCTGCACAAGGGTGTCCACGTCCTTGGAATTGACGCAGAGGGGAAAGGCATCCACATCCGCAAACTCCTTAAAAAGGGCACATTTTCCCTCCATCACCGGCATCCCTGCCGCCGGGCCGATATCCCCCAGCCCCAGCACTGCCGTCCCGTCCGTGATCACTGCCACCAGATGATTCCTTCTGGTGAGTTCAAAGGATTTGTCATAGTCCGCCGCGATCTGCCGGCACGGCTCCGCCACCCCCGGCGTATAGAGCAGTGCCAGATCCTCCCTGGTCTCAATCCGCCGGCGGGATACCACCTCGATCTTTCCCTCCATCTCATAGTGAAGCTTCAACGATTCCTGATTCACATCCATAATCATCTTCTCCTTTATTTGCACGCATCTTCCCACGCTCCTACCTCGGCCCGATCATCTCCTCCGGATGGAACACCCGGTCAAATTCCTCCCCTGTCAGAAGCCTCAGCCCAAGGCACGCCTCCCGCAGGGAAATATCCTCCCGATAAGCCTTCTTGGCCGTCTTAGCGGCATTCTCATATCCAATCACCGGCGCCAAAGCTGTGACCAGCATCAGGGAACGGTTTAAATTCTCCCTCATTTTCTCCCGGTTGGCCTGAATCCCGCTGACACAGTTCTTCTCAAAGGACACTAAAGAATCCGACAAGAGCCGCACCGACTGGAGGAAATTGTGAATGATCACCGGCATAAACACATTAAGCTGAAAATTCCCCTGGGAAGCGGCAAACCCGATGGTGCTGTCATTTCCCATCACCTGCACCGCCACCATGGTCACGGACTCGCACTGGGTGGGATTTACCTTTCCCGGCATAATGGAGCTTCCCGGCTCGTTTTCCGGTATCCGGATCTCTCCCAGACCGCACCGGGGGCCGCTGGAAAGCCAGCGCACGTCATTGGCGATCTTCATCATGTCCGCCGCCAGCGCTTTTAAGGCGCCGTGGGCAAAACAGATGGCATCCTTACTGGTCAGGGCATAAAATTTGTTGTCCGCGGTCTTAAAATCCATACCGGTCAGCTCCGACACCGCCTGGGCCGCCGCCCGGTCAAAACCCACCGGCGCATTGAGGCCCGTGCCCACGGCCGTACCGCCAAGAGCCAGCTCCTTTAGGCCCTCCAGGGAAGCCACAATCATCCCTCTGGCCTTTTCAAGCATCCCCCGCCAGCCGCTGATCTCCTGGGAAAATCCGATAGGCGTGGCATCCTGCAAATGGGTCCGCCCACTCTTGACGATTCCCTCGTTCTCTGATTCCAGTCGTAAGAGGGTCTGTATCATCCGGTCCATAGCCGGTAAAAGCTGCTCCTTCACCTCCCCCACGGCCGCAATATGCATGGCCGTGGGAAAGGTATCGTTGGAACTCTGGGACATATTCACATGGTCGTTGGGATGCAGAAGCTTCTCCCCGGCCAGCTCATTGCCCCGGTTGGCAATCACCTCGTTTACATTCATGTTGGACTGGGTGCCGCTTCCCGTCTGCCAGACAGCCAGAGGAAAATGGCCGTCCAGCTTCCCGGACAAAATCTCGTCACACACCTGGCTGATGATGGCAAGGCGCCTCTCATCCAGCTTTCCCAGCCTCTGATTGGCCAGGGCCGCCGATTTTTTCAAAACCGCGAAGGCCCTTATGACCTCCATGGAAATCTTCTCCATGCCGATCTCAAAATTCCGGAAGCTCCGCTGGGTCTGGGCTCCCCAGTACCGGTCCGCCGGTACCTGTATCTCCCCCATGGAATCATGCTCCAGCCTGTACTTCATATCAAAGACCTCCTATCTTATGCATCCGGTCAATGCCTGAGATTCCCGGCTCTGTCATGGAAACCGGATCCAGGATAATGTCCAGCTGCTCCTGGGTCAGCAGATTGTCCCGAATCACCAGATCTCTCACCGAGCTGCCGCTGCGGATGGCCTCCTTGGCCACAATGGCGGCCTTCTCATACCCCACATAGGGACAGATGGCAGTGATAATGCCCACGCTGTTCTCCACCAGCTCCTTGCATCGCTCCTCATTGGCTGTGATCCCCAAGATACAGTTGTCCACCAGGGTATGTACGGCACAGGCAATGGTCTCAATGGACTGGAACAGCTTGTAGAAAATAATGGGCTCAAAGGCATTCAGCTCCAGCTGTCCGGCCTCCGCCGCCATGGCCACGGTCATGTCATTGCCGATCACGTGGAATGCCACCTGGTTCACCACCTCCGGGATTACCGGATTCACCTTCCCCGGCATGATGGAAGAACCGTTCTGTCTTGCCGGCAGGTTGATCTCTCCCAGACCAGTCCTGGGTCCCGAGGACATCAGACGCAGGTCATTACACATCTTGGACAGATTGACAGCACAGGATTTGGTGATGCCGGAGCAGGCCACATAGCCGTCCAGATTCTGGGTGGCGTCAATCAGATCATAAGCCTGAACCAGCTCCAAACCGGAAATCAGTGCAATATTGCGCACCACCCGCTGCAGATACTGGACATCCGCATTGAGTCCGGTTCCGATGGCCGTTCCTCCCAGATTGAGGCTTCTCATCTCCTCCTTTGCCCGGTCAAACCGGTTGATGTCCCGGCGGATGGCCGTGGCATAGGCCCGAAATTCCTGGCCTAAGCGAATGGGGATGGCGTCCTGAAGCTGGGTCCGCCCCATCTTGATCACATGGTCAAACTCCTCGGATTTTTTCACCAGCGCCTTGTAAAGCCGTTCCAACTCCGCCTGGGCCTTGTAAAGCAGCTTCAGGGTGGTAAGCCGTCCGCAGGAGGGGAACACATCATTGGTGGACTGGCCGTAGTTTACATGGTCATTGGGATTCACCACCGAATAATCCCCCTTCTCCCCGCCCATGATCTCAATGGCCCGGTTGGCAATCACCTCATTGGCATTCATGTTGAGAGAGGTTCCCGCTCCTCCCTGGATGGGATCCACAATAAACTGGTCGTGAAATTTCCCTTCTACAATCTCATCACAGGCCTGCACAATGGCATCCGCCCGCTTTTTGTCCAGCCGCCCCACCTCAAAATTGGTGATGGCCGCCGCCTTCTTGATCTGGGCAAAGCTGTTGATAAACTCCGGATGCATTTTCAGCCCGGTGATAAAAAAGTTCTCCGCCGCCCTCAAGGTCTGCACCCCATAATAGGCATCCTTGGGAATCTGCTTCTCCCCAATCGAATCATGCTCAATACGATACTCTGTCTCTTGTCCCATTACCTTTCCCTCCTCTGTCATAAAAACAATCATCATTCTCCCCGGTTGGCACGGTAACCACGCCAACCGGGCCTTGCAACCCATAGACTTTAAAATGCTGCCTGTACTTTCTTTCCTCATCTATCCTGATTTATCACAAAATCCCCCGGATCTGTGCGATATTGTCAATCTTGTTTTCTTCCAGATACTTCTCCATCCCGTCAATGATATCCATGGAGATGGCCGGATTCATAAAGGAAGCCGCTCCCACCTGGATAACAGTGGCGCCCGCCATAATAAACTCAATAGCATCCTGCCAGGTGGAAATGCCGCCGATTCCCATGACAGGAATCTGCACCGCGTGGGCCACCTGGTGAACCATGCGCAGGGCAATGGGCTTGATGGCCGGGCCGGAAAGCCCCGCATACACATTGTCAAACACCGGTTTTTTCTTCTTCAGATCAATGGCCATGGCCAGGAAGGTATTGGTCAGAGACACCCCGTCCGCTCCCTCCTCCTCACAGGCCCTTGCCAGACTCACAACATCCTCCGCATTGGGGGAAAGCTTGATCACCAGCTTGTGCCTGCACACCTGGCGGATTTCCCGCACCACCTGGCGGGCCATCTCCGTCTTCACGCCGAAATTCATTCCTCCCGCCTTCACATTGGGACAGGAAATATTCAGCTCCAAAAGATCCAGCTCACAGTCGTTAAGAAGCTTCACCGCCTCCAGGTAGTCCTCCATGGAATGTCCGCCCAGATTGACAATATTCACCAGATCCAGGGCATTCATCCGATCCGCGTCACACTCCATGAAATGCCGCACTCCCGGATTCTCCAACCCCACGCTGTTCATGACGCCGCTGGGTGTCTCCCACACGCGGATTCCGTCATTGCCTCCTCTGGGATTCAAGGTCAGACCCTTGGAGCAAAGTCCCCCTAACCGCTGAATATCAAAATACTCATTCATCTCCTTGCCAAAACCGCAGGTTCCGGATGCCAGAGCCACCGGATTCTTAAAATGCACCCCTGCAAAGCTTGTCTCCAATCTCTTACTCATCACCAAACACCTCGCTTCCCAACATCACCGGGCCGTCCTTGCAGGCCCTCTTATTCCCTGCAGAAGTCTTGCAGGTACACACCAGACAGGCGCCGATTCCGCAGGCCATCCGGTTTTCCATAGACACATACACAGGCGCCTCCACTCCCAAAGATTTACATTTTTTGTAAAGAACCTTCATCATGATCTCCGGCCCGCAGGTCATGATACAGTCGTATTGCAAGGGATCGATATCATCCGTCACAAAACCCCCCACATTGACCGTAACCCGGTCTGCCACTTTCTCATACTGGTCCACCAAAAGGGCCTCATCGCTGAATCCTAAATAAATGTCAACCACCATATCCGGATTCTGTTTCTTAAGGGTCTTGGCCGTCAGGTACAAAGGCGCGATCCCCACGCCGCCGCCCACCAGGGCAACCTTTCCCTTTGCCTCCGGGAATCCGTTTCCGTGAGGCCCGTCCAGGGTGATCTCATCCCCGGCCTTCAATTCCGCAAAAATCTCCGTGCCCTTTCCCACAATCTTGTAAAGAAAGCTGACACTCTCCCCATCCGCGTCATACACACTGATGGGCCGGGAGAGAAGCGGATACTCTCCCCACGCCCGGAGCATATAAAACTGCCCCATCACAGCCTGATTCTTTTCCTTTACCTTCATCAGGCAGAAATCCTTGGAAATTCTCTGGTTTTGTAAAATTTCAGACATGATATTCTCCTTATTTTTCTCTTAATCTTAAACAGTGGCGGAAGCCCCTTCTTCCTTTTCTTTCGTCACCAACGAAACCACAACTACCAACAGAATATTGGTGAAAAATCCCCACATAAAGCCCGGCCATCCAAGGGGCGCCACGTTCATAATCCTGGTAGCAAACAGAATCACAATTCCCGCCGTCATGCCGCAGGCCGCCCCCAGACGGGTGCATTTCTTCCAGTACATTCCAAACAGGAATGCCGGAGCCAGCTGTGCCAGGCCCGTGTAGGCCACATCCTGAACGATCTGAACCAGGGTGGCCGGCGGCTTTAAGGCCATGACTCCGCAGACCGCCGCAATGGCAAACACAATCCCTCTGGACAAAATCATGTTCTGTTTCTCCGTGATCTTCCCCTTCCCGTTTAACAGGATCAGATCCTGGGAAACGATCTGGGAAGATACAAGCAGCATGGCGTTGATGGTGGAGATCCCGGCCGCAATGGCTGCCGCCATCACCAGCGCCGCGATAAACCACTTGGAGCGGGTGGTCATCAGAATCGGCAGCACATTATCCGCCGCTCCCACCTGCTCCGGCTGCAGAAGCAGATGTCCCGCCAGGCCGATAAACAAGGTGGCAAAGCCATAGATCAGAATTTGGGATACCGGAATGCTGACGGCGGATTTTGCCAGGGCATCCTCGTCCTTTGCCATCAGTGATTTCATCCACACATGGGGGCAGAACCAGATTCCGAAGGGCAGCACGATAAACTGCATGATCCAGTATTTCCCCGTATACAGCCCCTGGGGTCCCGGCCGGGACAAAAGCTCCGGCATCTTGTCAAGCACCTGGGTAAAGAGGGCCTGGATTCCTCCCACCGGCACCAAGGCAATCCACGCGGCAATCACGATTCCGATCATCAGGATCACGGCCTGAATGGCATCCAGAAGCACCACGCCTCCCGCACCGCCGATCAGCACATAGAACAGTGAGAAGGCCACGGACACCAGAATCGCCGCCGGATAAGAGATGGCTTCCCCGCTGACAATGCTCATGGCTCTGGCATTTCCCACATACTGCATGGCCAGAAACACCATGGTCATCAGCACCGAGATGCAGGAGGACAGCACCTTCAAATATTTGCTGTCATACCGGTCCTGAAGATAATCTCCCAGGGACATGTATCCCTTCTCACTTGCCAGCTTGCGAATCTTATTGCCAAAGTAGACCACCATCAGGGCCACCCACACCTGGCTCAACACAATCGCTATGTAGGAAATCCCGTGGGTATAGTACATACCCGGCGCCCCCAGAAAGGCGAACGTGCTCTGCATGGCCGCGATCATGGTCAGAGGCAGCAGCACCGAGCTGACACCCCGGTTGGCCAGAAAGAATCCCTCTGCACTCTTCTGCTTTTTCTTCCTGCCATTCATCACCGTGATGGCCAGCATTAAAAACAAATATCCGATAATAATTCCAAGGCTGATCTGTCCTGTACTCATTCCTTGTCGCCTCCCTTCTTACTGGAATCCACAAAGCTCTTGCAGACCCACAAAACAAACACCAGGTTGACCACCATCAGCACCCACCAATAGGCCAGCGCCAGGGGAAGCCACCCAAACAGATAAATCTGCGCCCCTTGTGTAAAAGGAAACGGGGCTACACACAGAAAGAATAATACTGCGAAAATTCCTCCGATACATTTATGATTCATACTCCTCCTCCTTGTCTTTCCATACCGTCCGGCTGCCGCCGGATTCTTCATCCCGACCGATCCTCCGGCCACCGGGTTATACGCTTCGTGACAGATCCGCCGGCAGAACTGGCACGTACCCTGACACACCACCAGGTATATCCGGCACATGCCCTGACACACCACCCGGCACATCCGGCACGTGTATCCTGACACACCACCCGGCACATCCGTCATGAGTCCTGGTAAACCACCCGGCCGCCGCAGACCGTATACTTTACCTTTCCGGCCAGCTCCATCCCCACAAAGGGCGAATTTTCCGATTTGGAGTGGAACCGCTCCACCACCCATTTTTCCCTCTCGTCAAAGATGATCAGGTCCGCCCGGCCGCCCACCTTTATGGTTCCGCCGTCCAGCCCGTAAAGCTCTGCCGGCTTCACGGTCATCTTTTCCAGCAGATGAGACAGGGTCATGTGTCCCTTTCGCACCAGATAGGTGATTCCCAGAGCCAGCGCCGTCTCAAGACCGATCAGGCCGCTGGGCGCCTTGTCGATTCCCCGGTCCTTCTCCTTCTTGCTGTGAGGCGCATGGTCCGTGGCAATCACATCAATCACATCCTCCTTAAGGCCCCGGATCAGCGCATACCGGTCCTCCTCGGTCCGCAGGGGCGGATTCACCTTGGCCAGGCTGCCCTTCTGTAAAACCATATCCTCGGTCAGGGAGAAATGCTGGGGCGTCACCTCCGCATACACCGGCGCTCCCATTCCCTTCATCATGCGGATCAGCTCCACAGAGACCTTGCTGCTGATATGCTGGATATTGATCCGGGCCCCGGTCTCTAAAGCCAGGAGGCAGTCTCTGGCGATCAGGGTCTGCTCCGCCAGTGCCGAAGCCCCCTTCACTCCCATGGCCTGCGCCACACGGCCTGCATTGACTCCGGGACTTCCCACCAGCTCCGGATCCTCCTCATGGAGGCTCACCGGCACTCCCAGCTCCTTAACCTTTTTCATGGCCTCAAGCACCAGGCCCACATCCCTTATGGGAATCCCGTCATCGGTAAAGCCAACGGCCCCTGCCCTCTTAAGAGCCTCCATGTCTGTCAGCTCCTGGCTTTTCAGTCCCTTGGTCACGGCTGCCGTGTTCAACACCCGGACGGGCAAATCCTTTGCCCGGGCAATCAGATCCGTCAGGACCTCCTCACTGTCAACCACCGGGTTGGTGTTGGCCATGCAGACCACGGTGGTAAATCCCCCGGCCGCCGCCGCCCGGGCTCCGGTTTCCAGATCTTCCTTATAAGTAAAACCCGGATCCCGGAAATGGACATGGACGTCAATCAGTCCCGGCGCCACGATCTTTCCTCTGGCATCAATCACGGTGTCCATCTCTTCACTTCTCTGAAACTTCCCCATGTCGGCAATCATCCCGTCACGAATCACAATATCCAGGATCTCATCCATACCTGACCGGGGGTCTATCACACGGCCATCCTTGATCAGAATCATGCTATCTCTCCTTTCAGGTACTCATAGATCACCCGCGCCCCCTCACAGATGTGGAAAATGGAGGCAAACTCCGCCCGGTTGTGGGAAACGCCCTTCATGCAGGGGATGAAAACCATCCCTGTATCACAGATTCCGGCAAAGGACATGGCATCATGCCCCGCTCCGCTGATCATTTTCCGGCTGCCGGTTCCCAGACGTCTGGCCGCCTGCTCCAGCCCGATCTGAACCTTAGTGCTCATGTCAATGGGCGGAATGTCGCTGGTTTTTTCCTCCAGGTATTCGATGCCCCGCTTCTCGCAGATCCGGCCTGCCAGCTCCCGCATGCTTCGCTCCATCCGGTCCAAGCTGGCGCTCTCAATCCCCCGGATATCCACCCCCAGCTCCACCTCGCCAGGAATCACGTTTAAGGCATTGGGATGATTGTTGACCACTCCCACGGTAGCCACCGACTGATACACCGCCTCCTTGTTGCCAATCCGCTCCAATTCCAGGATAATCTCCGCCGCCGCGCACATGGCGTCATTGCGCATGCACATGGGCGTGGCTCCGGAATGTTCCGCCATTCCCCTCAGATACAGCTTAAACCGTCTGGGACCGGCAATGGTTTGGACAATCCCCACCGGCGTCCCCGATTCCTCCAGCACCTTCCCCTGCTCAATATGCAGTTCCAAATACTGACGAATCCCGGAAATCCTGGCCGGATGAAGGCTGTACTGCCGGCTCCGGAAAATATTTTCCAGAGATTCTCCCGCCTTGGACACCAGACCTCCGATATCCTGCTTGTAAATCTCCTTGGTGATCAGGCCGCTGCCGATGGTGCAGCAGCCAAAATTGCTGGACTCCTCACACCGAAACGCCCCCACCCGGACGGGAAGCTTCAGTCCGTCCTCCTTAGCCCACTTAAGAACCATCAGTCCGGCGATAATCCCTGCCACCCCGTCATACCGTCCGCCCTCGATCACCGAATCCAGGTGAGAACCGATCAGATAATAATCCGTGTCCTGGCTGTTCATCACGTAGGTATTGCCCACCTGATCCCGGTCCACCAGACAGTCTAACTCGGTCCCTAACTTCGCCATCATTTCGTGCATTTTATCTTCCTGCTCCGTGTACCCCAGTCTTGTGACTCCGCCGTTTTCCGTGCTGCCAATGTCATAAAAATCGGCAAACAGCTTCTCACAATACTGGATGTCCCCAATCCCATGTTCCATTGAAACACCTCCTTGTCATCCTTTGTATCCTACAAAGATACTTTGATATGTTCCCTCAAGTAACCTGCCATCATATACAACCTGCTCCCGATTCTTTTCACAAATGATGATCTGATAACATACCACCTTTGTTTTGCGAATAATCTCGTTCAAAACGCCGAACTGTTATGATGAAATCATTATAATCGTTGTCACTTCTGTTTTCTATATCCTGGAAAACAAGGTTTTCACTGTATATTTTGTCTAAAATAACAAAAGCCAGAGAAACGTATTATGGCTAAGAACGCCAAAAAACTCTCTGGACAGGACCAGCCCCCGGCGCTTTTCCAATCCGGACAGAAAGGTTCGAAAAAAATCCGGACCCTGCCAAGCAGGATCCGGAAACCAGAATCCAAAAATCGAACCAGCGGACGCTCACCATAAAACCATGCTCCTCCGCAGTCAATGATTTGAAAAATATAAATTTACCTCTCACTCCTCCTCACCCGGCCGGTCACGACGCCACCACATATCCTGTCTTTCCTTCGGCCAAATCATCTTATTAGATACATACTGGACATGGCCATCCTCCAAAAGCCGGATTACCGTATTGTGAGAGTAAGATTTTGATGTGTTTTCATAAGGATACACCCCGTTAACCGTAAGGGTAAGGGTTCCGTCCTGGTTTATTGTATAACCAACCACTTCCGGATATGGAATATCGGGATACTGGGCTTCGCCCGCTCCCCTGGGCCGGTATTCATAAGCCGCCTTTTCCGGCAAATATGTGGTTTTCGACCGCAGCGTTTCCAAATCTATGGAAAAATATGTCTGGATGACAGATTCAAAGAGATCCTCCGGAATCAGGCAGGTATCTTCCATCTCCTCATTCTCCGGGACAATGTAGGGAACAGGCTGGTCATAAAGACGAGGATAAAAAACATCAAAAAGATCATAAAAGTCCAATCTTCCATAATCCTCCTCGTTCCAGTCGCAGAGGAACAGATTGTTCCACCCGTAGCCAACGGAAAGTACATAACGCCTGTTCAGTTCCCGGCACGATTCCTCCAACGGCAATACACGGAGGGCCGTGTGCTCCGGCGTATTGCTCAAGGTAAGGGCAAATTCTTCCTCAGAAAAATAGTTTCCCTCAAACACCAGATATCCTTCCTCTGTATACTGCCAGAAACTGACCGGATAGCTCACGCTGCCCTCTGTCTCAAAACCCCCGTTCCCGTCCAGGCTGTGATATGCCTTTGCCGCCATGACACCGGTGTTTTCGGTCTTCAAGTCAAAGGTGACAAAAGACTTTGAACCATCCACTGCCACAATCGTCAGCTCCCCGGTCTCCCCCCTGCCTGCCTTCTCACAAAATTCCAGCACCTTCTCTGCGCCTGCCATGTCTACCTGGTTGCCGCTGTCAACTGCCACATAGCCCTTCTCCCCAAGGCCGGCAACCATACGGGCTGCTGTTTCCAGGTCACAGGATACGCCTGCTCCCTCTGCTTCCTCGGAAAGAATACGGCAGATCTCATCCATGTCTTCCGGACCTGTATATCCGTCTCCCTTTAGAGCAGATGCCCGGCTGTCCGTTTCGCTGCTCCAGTTCTGGTATTCCTCCGCCAATTTACCGTTCTGGTATTCCTCTGCCAGTTCACCGCCCTGGTGTTCTTCCGCCAGTTTACTGCAGCCGGATGCCAGAATCAGCAAAATTTCCATTAATGAAAATGACATGAACCATAAAAATTTCTTTGCCTTTTTACTCCGTTCTTCCTGCATATTCCATTCCCTTTTTTATTCCTCTGCCGACAGCTTTCCACGAATCTCCCGCTTTGTCAAAATACCATCTGTGTTCTTCCTTTATTTACCACAGACCTGATTATACCATTGAAAGATTTTTATCACAAGAGAATGTTCCCGCCGCCGGCTGCACCGGCGTTTACTGTGGTCTGCATCATCATAACACCATATTGCAGATTTCTTACCTCATCCGCATGGCCAGCACTGCCAGATAAAGCCGGAAATTATCATCCGGATTTTTCAAATCCAGCCCTGTCAGTTCCTGAAGACGGTTTAACCGGTACTTCACCGTGTTTTTGTGGGTAAACATCCGCTCTGCCACCCGATCCATGCTTGCCTTACACGCATAATACATCATCAGTGTATCCAGCAATTCCTGATTCTTCACAGAATCCAAAACCCTGGTAAACACATTTCCCGCCGGAGAAACCAAAACCTTTTTCAATTCACAAAAAGGTTCCAGCTTCTTATAAAAATGAATAAACTGATGGTCAAAAAGCCGGTTTCCCACCTTGATGGCCTCAAAAGAAAGACTGTAGGAGTCCCGGATTCCCTCCAATCCATTCTCCACCGGCCCAATGCCGCATTCCAGCTTTCCCTCCTCATTTTTCAAAATCCTTCGCCCTTCCTCCTCCTTAAAATACTTCTCCAGAAAACGCTCCAGCCCCTCCTTTTCCTTCGCCTCCGTCAACAGCAGAAATCCCTTCTTCAAATGAATCAAATGGCACCCGTGAAGCCCGCCGCCATCCATCAGATAACGCTGCAGAGACTGGCAGCTAAAACGAAGGGCCTTGCTTTCCTGTTCTGTGGGCGTATATTTCTTGCGGAAACGCACGTTCACCGCCCCGTAATAATTCTCATCCACCTCAAAGCCAAAAAGCCTTCCCCGCTCTACCATGAGGATCTTATCCGTGTAATTCTCATATAAAATATCCTTCACATACTTTTCCAAAATAGAGGAGATATTTTCCTCCTCAAAAATCAGGTTCATGGCATTCACCAGTAAATCAATATAAGCCGTATGAAACGGAATTTCCAAGAGCGGAAGCCCGCACCGGTCCGCCGTATTCCGAACCACTTCTGAGATATCGTCCACATACTGCCCGGTCTTGACCGCAATACAGCAGCAGGTGTCCGCCAGCTCCTCAATCAGCTGGCACTGAGCCCCCTCACTTTTCCGCACCGAGTAAAAGCTTGTGATGAGAAAATCATTTCCCTTCAGCCACCGCTTTATATCCGGCACCTCCATCACTGTCACATGCTCCACCTTTTTCAACAGCCCGCTCTCCCCCGCCAGCACGCGAATCCCCCGAAATGCCGGCAGACGCAGCAGGTCACTTACTTTCGCCATATTTTCCCCCTGTATATTTCCTTCTTACTTTAAATGTCCGCCGCCCAATAGGCGACATTCGTTCAGGGATGCCTCATGTACACGCCGGACTTTTCTGTGCGGTGGCGTGCCAAATGTCTAGCACATACAGGCTTACTCCTTGAAAAATTTTATTATAAAAAGAAATCCACCGCTTTTCAACCCATTTTCTTTGTTGCTGCGGACAAATTTTCTCTCCGGAATTTGTCCTTTCCGACAAACTTTCCGGAGTCTCTTGACATTTATAATGTGAAGATATATTATTAGATTTTCTTTTTTAATTCAGATTAATCTTAAAAAAAAATAAAATTTTCTTATATTTATTTAAAAGGAGGAGTTATCTCATGAACAAACAGACTGCTAACCCTACACTTTCCTCATACTTTAATGATATCACCATCCATTTCTATGAGGACACCGCTCTTATGGAATCTACAGGCAGACAGTTGGGCATTGACGTGAATCAGGATTATTTTCGTGCCATATCCTTTCTTTATCCCTCGGACATGGTGGTTTCCTATGAAGACAAATGCCATCTGACGGAGGTTCTGACCCCGGTTTTGTCCTGCGGGCCTCTCAACAGAACCATGGATTCCCCACAGTTTCTGGCCTGTGACAAGGGAACCCTGTTTTTTCTGATGGCTCACACCAAGGAGGAGCTGTTAAGCGCCGACAGCCAGGTATGTGAAAAAGCCATAAGCCTGCTGGAAGAAAACTTCCCGGACACCTTTATCCGCATTGGTATCGGCACCATTGAAAACGGCTTGTCCGGCATAGAGCGCTCCTACCAGAACAGCCTCCACGCCGTCAATGCAGGAGAAAAATTCAAAAAAGAACGGCGCGTCCTGGACTTTATCGGCATGGAGATCTACAGCGCCATCAATGCCATGGTACTGGCCCACGGCCAAACCCTGATCAGCACCATCCTGCTGCAGCTCTCAGAGGAGGAGCAGGCCATTCTTGGCAAATATTATAAATGTAAGGAACAGATCCCTGCAGTGGCAGATTCCCTTCACCTGGATGAGGAACAGGTAAAAAAAGCATTGCAGCAGGTAAAAGAAAAAACCGGCTTAGATATCAACGACACGGAGGACAATTTTAAGCTGAACTTTGTCATGATTGCCAAAAGAGTGCTGGAAAAAGAGAAACGGAGACGCTGAAAACAGAGGAGAACAGGGCATGGATGACACGCTGATTGATCCGGCAAAAGGCAAACATTGACGATTTTTTCAACCACTTTGCCGCCCGATTTGGTGAAAGATTGGCAGAAACATATTTTCCAACACACATAAGGCCCAAAATACCCTTTGATCCCAACATCATAAGCCATGCCTCTTTCCTGTAAAATCACCGGATACAATCCGATAAACACAGGTTTTGGCAAGCATCTGCGGTGGAAATGCAAACCATGAATCCGCATTATCCAGATGCTGGATAATGCGGTTCAAGGCATAGGTCTGTTCCCTTTCATTTTCAATAAATTCAACCTGTCCGCTACCCATGACACTCTCAAATTCCCAGGAATAACTACATGGATTTCCCGGTTTTCCCTTTATAAGCCGGCCGGCACAATCCATCTGAAAATACACCTCCGGATTTTTCTTCAAAATATCCATCTTCCTGCCTTCCGGTGCGCTGTGCAAATATAAGACCAGATCATCCCCCCTGCGGTCAAAGCCAAAATTCAGCGCCACCACATAGGGTTTCCCTTCCTCTGCCATGGCCACATGCACCACCTGGCAGTTCTTCACAACAGCAAACACCTCGTCCAAATTTTTAATTTCCCGGTCTTTTCTCCTCATTCTGACTCTTTTCCTCCTTATCATAATTCACCCCTACCAGCAGCACATCTCCTGTATAGCCGCCAATCCAGTCCGCGTACCCCTTCTCCTTAATCTGACGGATGGCCCCCTTTGCTGTCTTATCCCATTTTAACTCCACCACCAGAGCCGGCTTGTCCATATCCCGTCTTGGAAAGTAGATCACGTCGGCAAATCCTTTCCCTGACGGCATCTCCATCACCGAATTCATAGAAGCTCCTCCGAGCGGTTGAGTGCCTGGATTACCCCATCCCAGCCAGGTCCATCCACCACATTCAGAAATTCCTGCGCAATTTCCTGATTGGGGATATAGACTTCCTCTGTCGCTTCATCAAAAGTGAGATAACCAAGATGAACCAGTAAAGCAAGCACATCATCCCTCGTGGAAAAGGTTGTCATGTCATTTTAAATCTACGGGTATTAATCCTGCACCGCCCATTCCCCAGCATCAAGGTAACAGCTTCCTTCAGACTGTCAAAATTCATGTCAATGTAAACTTTCAGCGCCTCGTAGGTCTCGGTTCCCGTCCAGTAACTTTTAATCTTTTTCCACGTCAGCGCGTCAACCACAGACTTGGGATTATAAATATGAAGTCCCCCAAGCCGATATCCGTCATACCATCTCTCTATCTCTGTATAATCCACACCATGCAGCCTGCTCTGCTCCATCACTTCCTCTCCGGTAAATCCGAAATACTCCCCTAAGTTTTTCGGATCCACCATGGAATATTCACCAAAAATACTAATCGCTGAATGTTCTCCATACTTTTTTATCGGAAGGATCCCTGTCATATAAGCCAGTTTCACATACTCCGCCCCTTTAAACAATCCCCGCAAAAAATCCAGATACGCTCTCTGAGATTCCAAAAATCTCTGCACATCCAGCCGGATCACATGATACTGGTTCAGATGCTTCTCAAAGCTTTCCACCTGCTCCGCTTTTTTTCCGGCAAACAGTTCTTGTTTAACACCTTCCAAAACGCCACATTTCTCGGATTCACATAAATCCCCACAGGCATGCCTCCTTACCCCAAAATCTCATTGATTGTGAAAAACCTCGCTAAGTGTTCCTATTATACCACATTTATCTTTCCATCACACGTTATATTTACCCCTCAGCCGTCTCAATCTCAACCCAGGCCGGATAAAATCCGCAGTGAAACGCTATATTCCACGAATATAAATTCGATAAGCTTGTTCCATAGAACGGGATCGCCCCACGCCTAAACACCTCATTTTTCAAAATCTGCACTAATTTAGTGCCAATTCCCTGTCCCCGATACTTTGGCAGCACATCAATCCCAATTTGCCAAAATAACTTCGTGTCGGCCGAACAGCCTGCCAATCCAAGGATCGTATCTCCCTCCATCGCTCCCACTGCCAGCACATCCGGTCGCTCCGGTATGTATTTTTCACAAAGGGCATTTGAAAACTCCTCCCGTCCGTACAACTTCATTATTGCTTCCTCCCCAAACCATTTGATCTCAAAATCAATCCTTGGCTCGCAAATCTCTGTCTTCGGAAGAAACATATGATGACTTTGCCAAAGCCTCTTTCCATATTTTTGCAGTTCCCCTTCCAACTCCATCAAATGATGGTGCTCAAACAGCCAGAATCCCTTCTTTTCTCCGCTCCATTGTCTCAGCCACTCATGGATTCTCTCATCTGCTGAAATAACAGCATTGCTCCCCAGCGTAACCATTGAGAAAAATGACCTCTGCCGTGTGTAGATTCTTCTTCCCGGATTGTCCTTAGCGACTGTAATGACATTTTCCTCTTTGCAGAAATCCTCTGTTGTACAATTAAACTCAACTGCCAACTGCTTCTTCCATTCTTCCATAATCTGTTTTTCCCTATACATGATTCACAAACCTTCCATACACATAAAACGAAACCGCCACCGTGCAGATATCTGCCACAATCTGCGTACACACAATCCCATACATCCCAAACACCCGGTTAAATAAGAACAAAATAGGAATGTTAAACACAGCCCAGCGCACCACTGCCAGAAACAACGCCCTGCCGCCCTTCCCCACAGCCTGAAACAGGTTCACCAGATGAAAACACATAAACATAAAAGGCGTGGCCAGGCACCGGATCCTTAAAAAATTCGCTCCGATCACCACGGTCTGAGGATCATTGATAAAGAAATGCAAAATATGCTCCGCAAAAATTTCATACAGAACAATGCTCACTGCCCCGATCGCCAACCCCACCATCCTGGAAAAACTGACCACCTGCTTCATCCGCCCGTGATTTCCGGAAGAATAATTGTAGGCAGCAATGGGCATCATCCCCTGGCATAGCCCAATCCCCACATTCAACGGCAGACGCTCCGCCTTCAAAACGATTCCCACTGCCGCCAGAGGGATGTCCCCATATCCTGCTGCCAGCTTATCAATCACCACATATGCCAGATCAAACAAAAGCGTGGCCAGCGCCGCCGGAACCCCCACGGAAAAGATCGAACCGATCTCCTTTTTCTCCGGCATCCCCGCCCCGGGAGAAAGGGTCAGAATCGTCCGTTCCCTCATTTTTCCGAGAACCGCCAGATAATAAACACACACGATACTGTTGGAGCACATGGTAGCAATACCTGCTGCGGCCGTCTCCATCCCCGCCGGAAACAGCACAAACATAAAAAGGGGATCCAGAAAAATGTTAATGACCCCTCCCATGGAAACCCCGAACCCGGCCTGCTTTGCACAACTCACTGACCGAAGCAGATTGGACAAGGTAATGGACATCACCGTGGGAAGGGCTCCCAGCACAATCACACAGAACGCATACTGTCTGGCATACACATAGGTATCTCCGCTGGCCCCCAACCCATACAAAAGCGGATGCATAAAAAGCGCCGTCCCCACGGAAAACAGTACCGACAGCCCCACAGACAAATAAAAGCTGAAGGAAGAAACCTTCCGTGCCTGCTCCTCCTTTCCCGCCCCCAAAAGCCGCGAGATCAGCGTCCCCCCGCCCACCCCGGCAAGCCCTGCAATGGAAATGCAGATATTGTACACCGGCAGAATCAGAGAGGCTCCTGCCACCATCAGAGGATTATTGGTCCTGCCAATATAAAAAGTGTCCGCCAGGCTGTAGATCAGCACCACCAACTGGCCGATAATGGTGGGAACCGCCAGGGTAGCCAGCGCCCTGGGAATGGGAAGTGTCTCAAAAATTTCTTTATTATTCTTTTCCATTGTTCTTTACTCCTTCGTAAATTGCATATCACGGCGCTGATTTCACGGCCAGCAAATCTTCTGCCCTCCTAATCCCTTCGTCCTCCAAAATCGGCAGCCCCATGGCAGAAAGCATCTCTGCCACAAACCTCAGCTTATGGCAAATCTCTTCTCTGTCAGCCGGATAAACAGACGGCATCAGCCAGAAATTCACCAACGGCAACAGCTCCGAGAGTTCTTTGGGATACTCGGTCTGAATGGAACCATCCTTCCTTCCCTCCTCAATCAGTTCAAACCACAGAGGAGTCAGCACCCTCCGGTTGGACTCAATGGCGGCTGCCAGAATCCGGGGATCCTTCAAAATATCCGTTGCCTGCACATAGATTCTTTCCCGCTCCTTATCCCACCGGTCCAAAGCCAGCACTTGCCGTATTTTTTCCAGTCCATTCAAATCCGGACGTTCCCGAACGGCTTCAAAAGGATTATTTTCCAAAAACATCTGATCCCCCAATACATGCATCACGTCTTCCTTGCTCCGGAAAAAGCGGTAAAACATTCCCTTAGCCCCTCCGGCCAGTTCCATAATATCCGCAATCGAAGTTTCCTCATACCCCTTTGACAAAAACAAGCTTTTCGCCGCATTCAGAATCTCCTTTTTCCATTGCTCAGGCAGCTTTTTCACAGGTCTCGCCAACCCTTTTCCCTCCTCATTTTTAATGACTATTGGTCAATAATCATTATACAAAACCTTTCCTTTTCTGTCAACTGCCATAAAAGATATTTTCCTGTTGTTTTCCGGCCGCCTGCCGGAAAACCGGGAAAAAAGACTTTCCATATATCTGGATTTGTTATATTATGATAGCAGGGTCAAAGGGACATACCTATTTACATGTCTGACCATGACTTTCAGACCCGCAAAATATAAAAAATCTGAAAGGGCGAATCTTTCATCCTCAACCGGCAACCAGCATTGAGAATCCGCCCTTTAGCCAGAAAGGAACTTCCATGGAACACCATATCACCCTAACCGAAATGCTTAACGCACGGGAATGCCGGGCCTTCCGGCAGCAGGAACTACTGGCCAAATATCCCATGCCTATGGTATGTTTTACCATGAACATTGCCGGCCCTGTGAAAAACAATCCGTTGATCCGCAAGGGATTTGATCTGGGAATGAAATATCTGAACGAACAACTGAACGCTCTGAAAATCCTTCCGGTTTACTTTACAAAAATCGACGAACCCACAGGAAATGAAGCATATTACCTGATTGATGCGGATCCTCTTTTCATAAAAGAAATCACCTGCATGATTGAAGACGGTTCCGAGTTGGGCAGACTCTTTGACATGGATGTGCTGGATTCCTCCGGAGAAAAAGTGGAACGCTCCAAACTGGGGCTTCCTCCCCGTCCCTGCCTGATCTGCGGCGGCCCTGCCAAGGATTGTGCCCGCAGCCGCACCCATACCGTGGAACAGCTTCAGGCAAAAACCACACAACTTCTGAATGATGCGGTAAAAAAAGAGGACGCCTCCCTTGCCGCCAGGCTTGCCTGCAGGGCTCTCCTATATGAGGTATGCACCACCCCAAAACCAGGACTGGTTGACCGGAACGGAAACGGCAGCCATAAGGATATGGATATTTTTACCTTCATGGACAGCGCCAGCGCCCTCTGGCCTTATTTTGAGACCTGCGCCCGGATTGGAAGGCAGACTGCCGGCCAGCCGGCCGGAAACACCTTCCGGCAGCTTCGTTTTGCCGGAAGATCGGCAGAAGCCGCTATGTTTTCAGCTACAAGGGGAATCAATACCCACAAGGGAGCTATTTTCTCTATGGGAATTCTCTGCGCCGCTCTGGGACGGCTCTCCAGGGAAGAGTGGACATGTCCGGATAAGGTTCTGGAAGAATGTGCCGCCATGACAAAGGGGCTCGTTGACGCTGATTTTGCCGGTCTCACAGAAGAAAATGCCGTCACTATGGGACAAAAATTATATCTCCGCCACCATATTACCGGCGTGCGGGGCCAGATGGAAGACGGTCTTCCTGCTGTGAGAGATGTAGGCCTTCCTGTCCTGAGAGAGGGGATTGCCCATGGACTTTCCATCAATGATGCCGGCTGCAGCGCCCTTTTGGCCTTGATGACCGCGGCTGCCGATACCAATCTGATCGCCCGCAGCAGCCTGTCTGTCTGGCAGAAAACCGTGGATGAGATCAAAAATCTGCTGGCCGGACATCCCTGGCCGGACAGACAGACCTTATGCCGTCTGGACCAGGAATTTACGGAAAAGAATCTTTCCCCGGGAGGCAGCGCCGACCTGCTTGCAGTCTGTTATCTGCTTTATTTTTTAGAAAACGACAGCTAAAGATATGTCACTCTGAACAACAAAAAGGAGATTTCCATGTCAGAATATACCATTTCTCAAATCCGTCCCACAGACAAACGCAGTCTCTCCCAGATCGATGCCCTCTTAAACCAGGAAGGCATTAAGCGGGATACCAATTTAGACTACATCTGCGCCATGTATGACGAGAACTATCAGGTCATTGCCACCGGAAGCTGCTTTGCCAACACCTTGCGCTGTTTTGCAGTCAGCAGCGCCCATCAGGGAGAAGGGCTGCTGAACCAGATCATCACTCACCTGATGGACATCCAGTATGGACGGGGAAACCTGCACCTGTTCCTTTACACAAAAATAAATTCCGCAAAATTCTTCCAGGACTTAGGTTTTTATGAGATCGCAAGGGTAGACGACACGCTTGTCTTTATGGAAAACCGCAGAAACGGCTTTGAAACTTATCTGTCCGATCTGGCCAAGACAAAAAAGGAAGGATTGTCCGCTGCATTGGTTATGAATGCCAATCCCTTTACCCTGGGCCATCAATATCTGGTAGAAAAAGCCGCTTCCGAATGCGATACCCTTCATCTGTTTATTGTCAGCGAAGATGCAAGCCTGGTTCCTTTTTCAGTCCGTAAAAAACTGGTTCTGGCAGGCACGGCCCATCTTCCCAATGTGATCTGCCATGACAGCGGTCCCTATATTATCAGCAATGCCACCTTTCCCAGCTACTTTCTGAAAGATGAAGAGTCCGTGATCCGGGGGCATGCCCGGCTGGATTTGGCCGTCTTTACCAGGATTGCCAAAGCCCTGTCCGTAACACGCCGCTATGTGGGAGAAGAACCTCATAGCCAGGTAACGGGAATTTATAATCAGATCATGGCCGACCAGCTTCCCCTGGCAGGGATTACATGTATTGTGGTTCCCCGGAAAGAGGCTATGGACAGGCCCATCAGCGCCTCCACCGCGCGCAGGCTGCTTCAGGAACGGAATTTTGAAGCGCTTAAAGAACTTGTCCCGTCATCCACCTTTGATTATTTCCAAAGCCAGGAGGCGGCCCCGGTTATTGAACGTATCTGTAAGGCGACTGATGTAGTACATTATTAATTAATTTTCTGAAGATAGGTTTCTGAAAATGTCCTGCCCTTCTTCTCCTGCTACGTTACCGACTGTTTTATGAAGGTAACGCCTTCCATTAAGCTACCAGTAACGTAGCAGGAGAAGAGGGACAGAACGTTTGAAGACCCTCTTTTCACGTCGGCACTTAGGCTGTGTCCTTTACAGCCTTAGTACCGCTACGTGAAAAACGGAGTGAGAACGTGTCTGAAAA
>CATKXR010000047.1 GCA_949840805.1 uncultured Lachnospiraceae bacterium
TTTTCTAACATTTCTTTATCAGAAAAAAGACTATATATCAAAACGAAACGGCACCGCTGGAAATCCCTGGTAGAATGGGCATTTCAACGGTGCTTTGTTTTGTTTGACTGTCAAAGATGGGATTATAGTTATTCTTTTGGAGATTCACAAGGATAGATGTCTTTTATTTAATGCGTAGTAAATGAGATATACTGTAGTTTGGACTAGAATATTGAACTGTATTTTTACCCCCCTACAAACGAAAAGTTTGCTGAATTTTAAAGGGTGGAATATTTATTAAAAAGCAATGAATATATTGTAAAAATAACGAATAAATATCAAAAAAATGTATTTTTATTAAAAAGTATTTTGAATAAATTACCCCCATACTCAAAGGTGAACATGTGATATCATTTATTTGAGGAGGAAAAACAGATGAAATACTTAAGTATCTTTCAAGAAGGCACTATAGGTTATATGAGGGGAGGAAAGGAGGAAACCAATTTTCTTATATCGTTGGAAACAGTGGCAGTTCGTTTGCCGGATAGTGAGCATGTATATGGATTTAAAATCCTGGTGGATGGTGACAAAGAGTATTTTAAGGAATTTTCCGCAAAAGAGTTAAATAGGAACCGTTGGGTTTCGGATATTCCGGTTTTTATTCAGGACAGAAAGCAGTTTTATAGGGAGTTCCAAAAGGCATTAATTAAGGAAAGCAGGGAAAGAGAAATGCAGCAGTACATTATAGAGGGGGTAGGGCTGCAGGAGGTGAAGGGCAGCCCAGTATTTTAGGATCGGCCAAAGACGGCTTAGAAGGTTAGTAATGGAGAATCCAGATGCAGATTTTATATTAAGGAATGGAAATAGGATACAGATTAAAAGGAAATTATTTGAACAATATATCGACCTGGCAACGGCTATTTAATAAGAACGCCTGATTCTTGTAGAAAAAAAGGCTCCGCTGTGGTACAATATGGTTGCCATAGCGGGGCCTTTCTTAATTATTAAAATATTATATTTAATAGTAGAAGGGAGTCCAGGATATGAGTGAAAAAAGGCGGGATAACCGTGGCAGAATACTTCGGAATGGGGAGATACAAAAACCAGATGGAAGATACCGGTTTAAGTATATGGATGCCTTTGGGCAACCAAAATATGTATACTCATGGCGTCTGGATAAAAATGACAGGATGCCTGCCGGAAAGAAACCAGAGCCATCTTTGCGGGAAAAGGAAAAGCAGATCAATGCGGATTTGTTTGATCAGATAGTACCAGAGGGAGGAAAAATGACCGTTCTGTCTTTGGTTGAAAAATATGTTTCTTTAAAGACAGGAGTCCGCCCGACTACTGAAGCGGGGTATCGAACAGTGATCAATCTGCTGAAAAGAGAAAAATTTGGAGGCATGAGAATTGATAAGGTAAGGTTATCCGATGCTAAGTCCTGGCTGATTCAATTACAGAAGAATGGCAGAGGGTTCAGTACGATCCGGACGATTCGAGGTGTATTACGGCCGGCATTCCAAATGGCAGTAGATGATGACCTGATCCGGAAAAATCCATTTTCCTTTGAGTTGGCTTCTGTTATATACAATGATAGTGTGACCAGGGAGGCTCTTACCAGGGAGCAGGAGCGCAAATTTCTTAAATTCGTAGAAGAAGATCCCCACTTTTGTAAATATTATGATGGTATCTACATTTTATTTCATACGGGGCTGCGTATTTCAGAGTTTGTCGGACTCACGAAAGCAGATATTGACTTTGAAAATATGAAAATTAATGTAGACCATCAGCTTCAGCGTCATAATAAGATTGGTTATCAGGTAGACAAGCCAAAGACAGAAAAAGGGAACCGTCAGATTCCCATGACACCGGAAGTAGCAGAATGTTTCCGCAGGATTTTAAAAAGAAGGGAAAAACCGAAGGTAGAACCTATCATAAATGGATATACCGGGTTTTTGTTTCTGGACAAGGATGGACGGCCAATGGTGGCAATGCATTGGGAAAAATATTTTCAGCATATTTGTATAAAATATAATTCAATTTATAAAGTGCAAATGCCAAAGGTAACGCCTCACGTATGCCGTCATACCTTTTGTTCTAGGATGGCAGCAGCAAGGATGAATCCAAAAACCCTGCAATATATTATGGGACATTCTGATATTAGTGTTACATTAAATACCTATACGCACCTTGGATTTGAGGAGGCCAGTGAAGAAATCCACCGTTTAGCTGCAAATGATAATTAACATCAGATTGTGGCGAGGTGCAAACCAGGGAAATTTACACCTTGATTTGCACCTTTCGTTGAAAAGAATAGGAAAAATTTTGATAAGTTATGTCAGAAAAACCTTTCATACCAGCGAAAGAAAATATCCTGCAAATTCAATAACTACAAGGCTTTGAGACAAATGGAAAGGATAGGAAAAGATATGATTAAAGTATTATTCGTCTGTCACGGCAACATCTGCAGAAGCCCAATGGCCGAGTTCGTCCTAAAAGACATGGTTAAAAAAGCCGGTCTGGCCGACCAATTTGAGATTGCTTCTGCCGCCACCAGCACGGAGGAGATTGGCAATCCTGTACACCGGGGGACAAGGAATAAACTTCGTCAGGTAGGAATCAGTGTTGATGGGAAAAGGGCAGTTCAATTACAAAAATCAGACTATGGAAAATATGATTATCTGATTGGAATGGATGAATGGAATATACGCAATATGCTGCGAATACTGGGAGGAGACCCGGAAGGGAAAGTCCATAAGATGCTGGAGTTTGCAGGCAGCGCAAGAGACGTGGCAGATCCCTGGTATACAGGCGATTTTGAGGCCACTTATCGTGATGTGGTGGATGGATGTGAAGGATTGATAAAAGTCCTCAAGAAAACAGGCGCTATTGCAGAAAAATAAAAGGAACACAGAAAGGAACAAAATCAGTTTGGAAGGAAAGAATATTTTACTGGTCAATGATCTGCCCGGATATGGAAAAGTGGCATTAGCGGCTATGGTGCCGATTTTGTCACGAATGGGATATTATACATTTCAGGTTCCCACGGCTATAGTTTCCAACACTTTGGATTATGGAAGGTTTCGTATTCAGGAAATGACGGATTATATGCAGGACACCCTGGCAATATGGAAAGAACTGGGATTTGAGGCGGATTGTGTATGCACAGGTTTTATTGTGTCCGAAGAGCAGGCGGAACTGATCGGACAGTATGTTGAAAGATTAAAAAAAGAAAAGGGGGATAAGCTGCTGGTTATCGTAGATCCGATTATGGCAGACGGAGGAAAGCTGTATAATGGAATCGGACAGGAGAGAATACTTGCCATGAAGAAACTGGTAATGTATGCAGACGTAATGGTGCCAAATATCACGGAAGCGTCTTTTCTGACAGGAATTCGTCCAGGGCAGGAGAGCGGAACGGAGGATGAGCTTCGGGAGCTGGTTGATGGCCTTCAGGCGATTTCCGGTAAATCAGTGGTGATAACCAGTGCGGTGGAAAAGGAATACGGACAGGGCGGGAGCGGGACGGAATATGAAAAACATCTGGTGTATGGTTATGATCATTTAAACCATGCGTACTTTCAGGTGCCTTATGATTATCTGCCTGTAAAGGTGGCAGGAAGCGGGGATATTTTTTCTGCCATAGTTACCGGGCAGTTAATGGCAGGGACATCATTGAAAACAGCGGTTGAAAAGGCGGTCAGGGCATTATCGAAGCTGATTACAGAGAATCAGGGACATTTGCAGGAATACAAGGGCATTATGATAGAGCGATATTGGAATGTACTGGAGGATATCATGGAATGTCCGGCTGACGGCAGCCTTTGAGACAAAAAAGTCAGTTTACCGGGCTGCCGCTTTTATAAATTCGGAAAAAATCCTTTCTGCAGCTTTGTCTTGTTTCCACAGGTATTCAGGATGCCATTGTACCCCCAGGAAAAATGTGGGATATTCCGGCATTTCCACACATTCGATCAGGTTATGGGGCGCATGGCCCGTAGCAGTAAGGCATGGCGCAAGACGGCGGATAGCCTGATGATGCATACTGTTGACCTGGATTGTATGGTTCTGCGTAATCTGAGCCAGGAGGGAACCCGGAGCAACAGTGACAGTATGGGAAGGAATTTCATAGGAAAAAGGCTGCACATGAGCAACAGGGAAATCCTCTGCAAACTGGCTGGGAAGATCCTGGTAGATATCGCCGCCAAGGCCGATATTAAGAACCTGGATACCGCGGCAGATGCCTAAAACAGGTTTTTGGGCTTTTATAACAAGCTTTAACAGGGTCAGTTCCAGATGATCCCGTTTGGGGGAGACATTGCCACAGTGGCGTTGGGTTTCTTCGCCAAAAAGAAAAGGATGAAGATCCGGGCCGCCGGTAAAGAGAAAGCCGTCAAACATGGCCGCAAACCGTTCCGTCTCCTCGATGTCCAGCTCCGGCGGCAGGATAATGGGGGTGCCGCCGCAGGCACGGACAGCGTTTAAGTAAGCCGGGCGCATATAAGGTTCATCCCTTTCCGTGTTGTGGTAGGGAGTAAGGGCAATCAGAGGTTTTGATGTCAGCATATGAAATCTCTCCTTCTTGTATTGAATAAAAATAAATAAATGCCTCTCCCATAATATGATGGAAGAGGCATTTATGTAGCTGTCTGAAATAAAGCATTAGCCCTCGTTGATAGCGCTGGTCGGGCAAACACTTGCACAGGTGCCGCAGTCGATGCAGGAATCAGCATCGATCACATACTGTCCGTCTCCCTGGGAAATAGCGCTTACCGGGCACTCCGGCTCACAAGTTCCACAGCTTACACATGCGTCAGAAATTACGTATGCCATGATAATGTCCTCCTTGAATATTCTATGGTATTCTTACTTCTGACATCATTCTATACCATTTGTGAAAAATATTCAAGTGGAAATCGATGTACAATTGGATAAAAAATTGTACAAACCCTATAGTTTTCCAAAAAGATGTAAAATTATGACTATATTTGTCGTTTAAAACGGTTTGCAGTCAGGAACGGTTCCGGCAACAGAGTTATGTTCGTCACGAATGCCGGCAAGGATCACCTGACGCGCCGCTTTGGCTTCTTCTTGCCCCAGAGGTTTCACTTTTTCCAGTGCGTAGGGAATTCCAAGATTTTTATACTTTATCTTTCCCATATCATGATAAGGAAGAACATCCAATGCTTTGACATTGTGAAGAGTGCCGATAAAACGTCCCAGCCGGTACAGCAGGTCCTGTTTGTAGGTAATGCCCGGGACTACTACATGCCGAATCCATACGGGGACGGACTTTTCATCCAGATATTGGGCAAAGGCTAGGACAGGGTCTAATTTCTGTCCTGTCAGTTTCATATGGGCGTCCGGGTCAATGTGTTTGATGTCAAGAAGAACGAGATCTGTCACCGCTGTCAGCCGGTCAAACTGCCGTATGGTCTCCGGAGAGCCGGGACGAAAGGTGATGCCGGAGGTATCCAGACAGGTATGAATCCCGCGAGATTTTGCCGCTTCAAAAAGCTCTGTCACGAAAGTGATCTGCACCAGGGGATCTCCGCCGGTGACAGTGATACCGCCTTTTCCATAAAAGACATGGTTTTTTTCGTATTGAGCCAGAATCTCATCTACGGACATTTCGGTGCCGCCATTTATTTTCCAGGTGTCCGGATTGTGGCAGTAAAGACACCGCATGGGGCAGCCCTGTAAAAATACGACCAGGCGGACGCCGGGACCGTCTACAGTACCGAAGCTTTCGATGGAATGGATTCGTCCTGTCATATGATAACCTCCGAATTTTGTCAGATATTTTATCCGATTGCTCCATGGAAGGTGCGGGAAATCACCTCATCCTGTTGTTCCTTTGTCAGCTTGTTGAAGTTTACTGCATAGCCAGATACCCGGACCGTAAGCTGGGGGTATTTCTCTGGATGGGCTTGTGCATCTAAAAGTGTTTCTTTGGAAAATACATTGACATTCAGATGATGACCGCCTTTTTCCGTATAACCGTCCAACAGGGATACCAGATTGTCAACCTGAGCTTCATTTGCATGTGTCATAATAATGTCCTCCTGTTTTATGATATGAAATGGCATGCCGCGATGCAGCAATATCGAAAAATCATTTATAATAGTCAGCTGCTTTTACTCCCGATCCAGTCCAACCATCAGATTGGGGATGGCACAGGCCTTATTGGAGCCACACTCCAGTTCCGGGCTTATATCCAGATTAAGATCCAGGTCCGGATCGCCCATAAATAGCTGATCTTCTTTTCCCAAAGCTCCCGGGATAATGGAGAAAGTGTTGGAAATTCCGTCCTGCGCGTCCATAAAGGGTAGCTTTGCCACAGAGGCAAGGGAGGAGACAGCTCCATGTGCATCCCGTGTATGCATGGGATTGGCGCCCGGAGCAAACGCCTGCCCGGCCTTTCTTCCGTCAGGAGTGGAGCCGGTAGCTTTACCATACACTACGTTTGAGGTGATGGTCAAGATGGAGGTTGTTGGAATTCCGCCCCGGTAACAGTGGTTTTGTTTAATATAATTCATGAAGGCATGGACGATCTCCACTGCGATCTGGTCTACCCGGTCATCATCATTGCCATATTTGGGAAAATCTCCCTCTACCTCATAATCCACGGCAATTCCGTTTTCATCCCGGACGGCACGTACTTTTGCATATTTTATGGCAGACAGAGAATCCGCCACAACAGAAAGGCCTGCGATTCCGGTTGCAAACCAACGGGTCACATTTAAGTCGTGAAGCGCCATCTGGAGACGTTCATAGCTGTATTTATCATGCATATAGTGGATGATATTCAGACTGTTCACATAGACGCCGGCCAGCCATTTCATCATACTGTGGTATCGGTCCATAACCTCATCATAGTCCAGGTATTCGGAGGTGACGGGACGGAATTTAGGACCCACCTGTTTTTTGCTGATTTCATCTACGCCGCCATTGATGGCATAAAGCAGACATTTAGCCAGGTTTGCCCGGGCGCCGAAAAACTGCATTTCCTTTCCGATCCGCATGGAGGATACGCAGCATGCGATGGCGTAATCGTCGCCATGGGTTTCCCGCATCAGGTCATCGTTCTCATACTGGATAGAAGAAGACTCAATAGAAGTCCGGGCGCAGAAACGCTTAAAGTTTTCCGGCAGCCGGGCAGACCACAGTACGGTCAGGTTTGGTTCCGGGGCAGTACCCAGATTTTTTAAGGTATGCAGGTAACGGAAGGACATTTTCGTCACCAGATGACGTCCGTCAATGCCTACGCCTCCGATGGATTCTGTCACCCAGGTAGGATCTCCGGAAAACAAGGCGTTGTATTCAGGGGTACGGGCAAATTTTACAAGACGCAGCTTCATGATGAAATGATCAATAAACTCCTGGATCTGTTCTTCCGTAAAGATGCCATTTCTTAAATCCCTCTCCGCATAAATATCGAGGAATGTGGAGGTGCGTCCCAAAGACATGGCAGCTCCGTTTTGTTCCTTTACGGCAGCAAGGTAAGCAAAATAGGTCCACTGGATTGCCTCCTGTACATTGGCAGCAGGACGGGAAATATCAAAACCATATATTTTCCCCAGCTCTTTTAACTCTTTTAAGGCACGGATCTGTTCTGAAAGTTCTTCCCGAATCTGGATAATATGAGAGTACATGGTACTGCGGGTGGTCATTTTCTGTTCTTCCTTGTCCTCGATCAGACGATCCACGCCATACAAGGCAACGCGGCGGTAATCGCCGATGATCCGTCCCCGTCCATAGGCATCTGGAAGGCCGGTTATAATATGGCTGGAACGGCAGGCACGCATTTCCGGTGTGTATGCGTCAAAAACACCTGCGTTGTGGGTTTTTCTGTGAGTGGTGAAAAATTCACTGATTTCCGGATCGACTTTATAACCATTGTCGGAACAAGCTTTTTCTGCCATACGGATGCCGCCGTAGGGCTGGAGGGAACGCTTGAAAGGTTTGTCAGTCTGAAAACCTACAATGGTCTCCTTATCCTTGTCGAGATAGCCCGGGCCGTGGGACGTGATGGTAGAAATAACTTTGGTATCCATATCCAGGACACCTCCTGCGGCTTGTTCCTGGCGGGACAGCTCCATGACCTGTTCCCACAGATCAGAAGTGTTTTTTGTCGGAGCGGCAAGGAAGGACTCGCCGCCATCGTAAGGTGTATAGTTTTTCTGGATGAAATTGCGTACATTGATTTCTCTCTCCCAGTCACCGGGGTGAAAAAATCTCCATTCTTGTTTCATGATTGAAGCCTCCTCTTGAAGAAATAGTAACAGTAAAGCGATAGCAACTATTACAGGAACCGATGGTATACAATAAATGCCTGCAGACGGTCTGCTGTACCGAAATTATAGGAGAGTACCAAAAAAGCGTCAAGGGGGGCAGTTGAGAATGTTTTTTAACAAAAAGGAAGATGATAAAAACAGTCAGAATTTCAGGAAACGCGCAAAATAAACAGGATTCATAAAGGGAAAGCAGATTTTTACGGCTTGTCAATCGGTAAAAAATATATTATAGTAGACGTAAACGCAATGCCAGGATTGGTTATATTTACAATGGCAGTTTCTGGAGCGCGTTTATGTACAGCAAAGTGTTAAGATTGTTGTACCCGATTTCAGCCAAGGATGAAATCACTGTAAAAATATGTACAAAAAGGAGGAATTTTCATATGCAGATCAGTAAAGATATGTTGATTGGGGAGCTGGTTCAGGCTCATGAGCTGATTGCTCCTATGCTGATGCGTGCCGGCATGCACTGTCTGGGCTGTCCGTCTGCCCAGGGTGAGACCTTAGAGGAAGCCTGCATGGTTCACGGGATTGACTGTGATACCCTGGTATCCGGGATCAATGAAGTGCTGGCAGAGAGGGCATAAAGCCAAATAGGGAGAGTACCTGTATCATAAGCAGGTACTCTCCCTATTTGAAAATGGGACAAACACGATCCGTCATCAAAGCCCCGAATTCTTTAAAGTAATGTCAGTTTCTGCAATGCCTGTTCCCTGATAATGACTTCATAGTGTTCCTGATAGTAGGCTTCTGTGGCAGCCTGCTGGCGGATCTTCTCGCCATATTCTGCCAGGATGTTGCAGACGCGGCTGAATACCAATGGTTCCGTGTCGGCGCTGGTGAGAACCAAGTGATATTGGGTGGACCCGGGCTTTTTATACAGGGTGTTAGGCCCCTGGTAGACATGTCCCACAATTTTTGCTGCGGCCGTCACCTGATCCAGATTCTCAAAACGGTAGATCCGAATCTGGATGGAAGGCGTTTTCGCTTCCTCTTCCGGCTGAGGAGTGGCTGGAGCAGATGCCTCGTTTTGGGGAAGTCCGAGTACGTTTTGTTTTAAAAGTTCGATCAGCCCGTCGGCGCCTTCCAGAAATTCATGGGCAATGCCGCCAAACAGGTTATCTGAATCGTCTTCCGCCATCTGGGAAAATTTGGAAAAGCGGGTATCCAGTTCTTCAGGGTCTTCTATCTTGGTGATGACCAACATTACGCTTTCATTGGAAAGCGGGATGGCTTCTACCATCAACGGAATATCCTCCGCATCAAATCCTACTTCATTGGAGGCCTTCTGAATCATCTCGCGAAACAGATTACGGGCTTTTTCACTTCCGTATGCCAGTTCGCCCAGGTTCAGATTGCGGACGCTCAAATCAAAGCTGCTTAATGTGCATCGTATCTGGTTTTCGTTAATCCGTTCTATCTTCATAAGATCACTCCCTTGCTTGCATTGTGAAATATCCGGTAAATGAGATTGACAAAACGTTTACCGGATTATCGTCAGTAGAAATTAAAAATAAACCCAATTACCTAATTTAATTATAGTATATGATATAGGGAAAAGGCAATTCTTATGTGAAAAAATTTAGGAAAATTTAAGGTTTTAATTTATTATATATATGTCAGGCCTGAAAAGTTCAATATAGATAAATTCGTCAAAAAATACGGATTAAATAAGAACTACTCCTAAATTTATATAAACAGCCGGAAAAACAGCACAAATGGTATTGCAATATAGGATGGCGATAGGATAGAATGTAGGAGATATCAGAGGCGAAATGTGTAAATGGGGAGCTGTTGGGGGTTTTATTGATTTGAGGAAATATGATATGTTGATTTTTATTTGTGATGATGAGGAGCAGGATCTGGCTGCTATGCAGGCATGTCTTGAAAAAGCAGCGGCAGATTTATCTGTAGATATAGAGATTTCCGCATATTCTTCCGGAAAAGCATTGATGAAGGCAGTGGAAGACGGAGCGAAGCCTGAGTTGGCCATACTGGACATTTACATAGAGGGGATAAATGGGATTGAAGCGGGGCGAGGCCTGCGTTCTGTCCTGCCTGGCCTTCCGCTGGCCTTTCTTACCTTCAGCCGTGATTTTGCCGTGGATGCTTTTGATCTGGATGCGTTGCACTATATGGTCAAGCCTGTGACGGCAGATATGGTCTATATATTGCTCAGGCGGCTTTTAACACGTATGGACAGGAATGTACGGGTGCTGACACTGCCTGTGCGGAGAGGGGAGCAGCTTCGGTTTTCCATGGATAAAATCTGCCGGATTATAAGTAAAAACAGGGGAGTGGAACTCTATATCCAGGGACAAAGCAGTATATGGCTGCCTTGTCTGTTCCGGGAAATAGAGGCACAGTTTTTGGATGAACCGGATTTTGTGCATTTAGGCCGGGGATGTATGGTAAATATGAACAGCATTCAGAAAATTGACCATGACCTGTGCTGCATGAAAAACGGTGAAAGCCTTTTGATCAGCCGCCGGGAACGCTCCAAGGTGCAAAGCCGTTACAATGATTTTATGTTTTCTAAAATGAACGAAAGAAAGAGGCAGGGGATATGATAGAGCCTTTATTTCTCCTGATGCGGTGGATTCAAACGATTCCTATGGTTCTGTTGATGGCCACTCCTTTTGATGAACGGGAGTTGCGGCTAAGGCGGGAATTTGCCGGGCTTTTTTCCGTGATTTACATGCTTTTGGCCAGTGTATTGCTGGCGGTGGCCAGTGTGGCAGCCAGCACAAACGGGACGAGAAATATTATTGCGCGGGATCTTGGCATGGCAGCCATGATGGCGGTCTATTTTTGGGGCTGGGCCAACATGGTCCGGACACCGGCCGTCCGCAAGGTAATGGTGGCGGTGATCATGCTTCACTATGCAGCCATCCTCAATGCTTTGAGCAATATTTTGGCTTCCCTTATTTTAGAGGAGAGATATCTGGGGGAGATTAACGCGGATGCCGGAAGCCTGACCTTTAATTTATGCCTTTTGGCATCTACCGCCATTACCTGGCCCGTGGTATGGTATTTCCTCCGGCATGTCCTGCGGAAAAACCTGCCCGTTCTGGACGACCGTCAGATAAGGCGTGGACTGGGCTATATGTGTATTGTTTTTTTTATGTTCTGTGTGGCGACTTACAACCCGCCATATGAAATGCGGCTGGAAATGCTTATTGTGGTGATGACATTGGTGGTGACAGACATGGTTGCCTATTATATCTTTTTTCAGGAGATTGGCGCGGTACACAGGAAGGAAGAAGCAATACGCCAATTGGAAAGCTATCGGCTGCAGTACCAGCAGATCAGTGCCAGGGTGGAGGAAGCCAGGCGGCTGCGTCACGACATGCGTCATCATCTTATTACGCTGGGAGCATTAAATGCCCAGGGCAAGCAGGCCGAGATTACGGATTATCTTAAACGATACGGCGGGGTATATGACCAGCTTGAAGGGTGCAAAGATTGGAAGGATCCGGTAGTGGAGAGTATTCTGGGGTATTATTTGGCAAAGGCCGATGAAGAAGGGATACCGATAAACTGCAATGTGATTTTAGAAGGGAGTACGGGCATCGATCCGGTGGATATGACTGTGCTTTTGAGTAATTGCCTGGAAAATTCCATGGAGGCCCTGAGGCATATCCCGCAGAAAAAACGGCAGTTGGATATTGATATCCAAATTACGGGGAAGATATTGCTTTTGCAGATTATAAATTCATGCATGGATGTGAATGGCACAAAAGAGTTTACTACCTGGGAGCATTTTTCGTCTGGAAAGAGCAGGGGGAGAAAAGGGGTAGGCTTGCAGAGCATTGCAGGCAGTGCGGAAAAATACGGAGGAAGCGCGCGGTTTCAGCAGAAAGACGGGATGTTTACGGTCAGGGTGGTGCTGAACCTTCCATGACGAGAATAAAAGCAGGAGCCGAATACTTATCTTGAGTTTTTTTTAAGATTATGATATAGTTTCCTTAATTTAAGATATTTAAGGAGGGATTGGCTCATGTGTCAGGAGCAGAATTGTAAGTGTAAAAAGCCTTATTATATTACCACTGCCATAGCATATACATCCGGAAAGCCTCATATCGGCAATACCTATGAGATCGTACTGGCGGACAGCATTGCCCGGTTCAAAAGAGAGCAGGGGTATGACGTGAGGTTCCAGACCGGGACGGACGAACATGGTCAGAAGATTGAACTGAAGGCTCAGGAGGCCGGAGTGGCGCCCCAGGAGTTTGTAGACGGAGTGGCGGCTCAGATTCGCGGTATATGGGATCTGATGAATACTTCCTATGATAAGTTTATCCGGACCACGGACAAGGACCATGAAGCGCAGGTCCAGAAGATATTCAAGAAGCTGTATGACCAGGGAGATATTTATAAGGGGTATTATGAGGGGCTTTACTGTACTCCTTGTGAATCCTTTTTTACGGAGTCCCAGTTGGTGGATGGAAAGTGTCCGGACTGCGGACGGGAAGTCCAGCCGGCTAAGGAGGAAGCATATTTCTTTAAAATGAGCAAGTATGCGGATCGGCTGATCGAACATATCAATACCCATCCGGAATTTATCCAGCCGGTGGCCCGCAAGAATGAGATGATGAACAATTTCCTTCTGCCGGGGCTGCAGGATCTGTGCGTGTCACGTACCTCTTTTACCTGGAGCATTCCGGTCAGCTTTGATCCGAAACATGTAACTTATGTGTGGCTGGATGCGCTGACCAACTATATAACCGGACTGGGGTATGACTGCGATGGCAGCCATGGGGAGTTGTTTGGCAAATACTGGCCGGCGGACCTGCATCTGATTGGCAAGGATATCATCCGGTTCCACACCATCTACTGGCCTATTTTTCTGATGGCGCTCGACCTTCCTTTGCCCAAACAGGTTTTTGGACATCCGTGGCTTCTTCAGGGTGACGGCAAGATGAGCAAATCCAAAGGTAATGTTCTCTATGCAGATACTTTGGTTGAATTTTTTGGCGTGGACGCAGTCCGTTATTTTGTGCTTCATGAGATGCCTTTTGATAATGACGGGGTGATCTCCTGGGAACTGATGGTAGAACGGCTCAATTCCGACCTGGCAAATATCCTGGGAAATCTGGTGAACCGTACCGTTTCCATGTCTAACAAATATTTTGGCGGCGAGGTCCGTGACGGCGGCGTAGAGATGGAAGTGGACCAGGAGTTAAAGAACGTGGTGCTTGAGTCGGTGAAAAAAGCGGATTCCAAGATGGATGAACTTCGGGTAGCAGATGCCATCGGTGAGATCTTTAATATTTTCCGCCGCTGCAACAAGTATATTGACGAGACCATGCCATGGGCGCTGGCAAAAGACGAGGCACAGAAGGACAGGCTTGCCACAGTGCTTTATAATCTGGTAGAGGCCATAACCATCGGCGGATCCTTGCTGGAATCTTTCATGCCTGAAACGTCAGCCAGGATTCTGGCTCAGTTGAATACAAAAAAGCGTCCGTTGTCCGAGATGAATGAATTTGGAAAATACCCGTCAGGAAACAAGGTAACGGAAAAACCGGAGATTCTGTTTGCCCGTATGGATATTCAGGAAGTTCTGGAAAAAGTTGATGCGATGTATGGGGCCGAAAAGGCGAAAGATACGGCAGATGGAAAGGCATCCGATACAGGCAGTGAAAAAAGCCAGGACGAGACCGGAAAAGAGACGGATATTGAGGCAAAGCCGGAGATTACTTATGATGATTTCGCAAAGCTTCAATTTCAGGTGGGTGAAATTATTGCCTGCGAGGAAGTGAAAAAGTCCAGAAAGCTTTTGTGTTCCCAGGTGAAGATAGGAAGCCAGGTGCGCCAGATTGTAAGCGGGATCAAGGCATATTACAAGCCGGAGGAGATGGTAGGCAAGAAGGTGATGGTAGTCGTGAATCTGAAACCCGCTAAACTGGCCGGCCTGATGTCAGAAGGCATGCTTCTGTGCGCGGAAGATTCAGAGGGCAATTTAAGCCTGATGGTCCCGGAAAAGGAAATGCCTTCCGGAGCGGAGATTTGCTGAAAAAAAGATGTTTTCAGGCGTTATTTTAAGGCGTAAGAATGGTTATGAAACAGAATTATCCCCCGTGATGTGCTGCGGGGGATAGATTTTTTGCCTAATTTTGTGGCTGGATGCCGGGAAAAAATATCTGATGGATAAAGAGTAGCAGCAGGATATGAGCCGGATAAGCGATATAAAAAAAATATTTGCCGATTTGTGTATCTTTCCCGCCCCGTCTGCCGTTGTAAGCATAGATCAGCAGAAACGCAGCTGTCAGTCCCCATAGATAAGAGAGGCGCCCCAGATTGCAGAACATCCAAAAAAATCCCAAAATACATTGTTTTGCACGATCATTTCTTAAAAGGTAAAAGAGCGTGGTAAGTACAATCCCGATATATCCATAATCGGTTTTCAGAAGCTCGGCTGCTGCACATCCGGCCGCCGTGGCAGTCAGCCATAAAAAGTGTATGTTAGTTTCTGTGAGTCCGTTGATTTTCGTGCAGAAATACTCTGCGGATTTTACTGTCAGAAGTCCGATCAGCAGTGTGAAAAATACATTTTGATCTGTCCATGCCATCAAACGTCCGGTTGCCATCATGTCAAAAGGAACATCAGAGAGAAGTGCAAATACTCCCAGCCTGACGCCATACCGCTTCCAGTTTCGGGTATGGACGATGCCTTCCGTTATCAGGAAAACATAGACAGGAAAGGCAATTCGTCCCACAGAGCGCATAGCGGTATAGAGCAGCATCCACATACCATATTGGGAGGTTTCCGGAGCAAGGGTTTTTAACATTCCATATTTTAATAACAAAAATCCGGTATGGTCGATCAGCATGGTAACGAGCGCGATCTTTTTTAAGGTGCTGCCGCTTAAACACTGGCAGCTTATTTTCGATTCAGCCATCATAACCTTTTTAACCTGTTTTTATTTATGATAAAGGAAACGGAGCTGTTTGGCAAGAAGAAACGGAGCGAATAATGAAAATATTTGATACGCATACCCACTACGATGACAAGGCATTTGACCCGGATCGTGATGAACTCCTGCAAAACCTGGACAAGAACGGAATTGAAGCTGTGGTAAATGTGGGGGCGAGTATTCAGAGCACCAAAAACACATTGCAGCTAATTAAAAAATATCCGTTTGTTTATGGTGCGGCGGGAGTACACCCCAATGAGACCGGAGAGCTAAGTGACGGTTGGATGGATTGGTTAAAGTATGCGGCAGGGGAAGAAAAGATCGTCGCCATAGGGGAGATCGGACTGGATTTCCACTGGAAGGAACCGGAACAGAAGGTGCAGAAGGGCTGGTTTGTCCGCCAGCTTGCCCTTGCAAGGGAGACAGGATTGCCAGTTATTATCCACAGCAGAGACGCGGCAAAGGATACTCTTGACATTATGAAAGCGGAGAATGCCAGGGATATGGGCGGCGTGATCCATTGCTTCTCCTATGGGGTGGAGCTGGCAAGGGAATATCTGAATATGGGGTTTTATCTGGGAATCGGAGGTGTGGTGACATTTTCCAACGGAAAAAAGCTGAAGGCAGTGGTGGAATATATGCCTTTGGAGCAGATGGTATTAGAGACGGACTGCCCGTATTTGTCGCCCGTGCCGAATCGGGGAAAGCGCAATTCATCCCTGAACCTGCCGTATGTGGTGGAGACGGTAAGCCGGATTAAGGGAATTCCAAGGGATAAGGTGATTGCCATTACAAATCAAAATGCCAGAAGGATGTACCGTATTTAAGGAACAAAGGCTCCGGCGCTGCCGGAGCCTTTTATAAATATTTATTTGGTCAAAACGGAAACTCCCGTATCCTGTACGGCACCGCCAAGCGTTTCGCCTTCCAATGCCTTTACGGCAGCCTTCACGCCTTCCTTACCCATAACATCCGGGTTCTGGGCCATGGTGCAGAGCAGATAGCCGTCATTGATCAGGTTCATGATAGCGTCAGACTTGTCAAAGCCCACGCCTACGATATCGGATTTGCCGGAAGCCTTGATGGCATTACCTGTTCCGGTAGTAGAACCTTCGTTACAGCCAAAGATGCCCACAACGCCCTGCGTAATGTAGTTTTCTGCGATGGTCTGGGACTTTGCCGCATCGCCTTCGCCGTACTGGGTTTCCATCAGCTCAAAGTCTTTGCCTTCAAAAGCGGAGCGGAAGCCGGCCTCTCTCTTGACCGTGGAGTCCGTTGCCGCGTTGACATTTACAATACCGATCTTGCCGGAAGTGGTTCCTGCAGCTTCCAGGGCTTTGATCATTTCTTCACCGGCAGTTTTTCCGGCAGCCTCATTGTCTGTGGAGAAGGTTGCTTCTGCGTCTACGTTAGCAGGAGAGTCTACATACACAATCTTGACTCCGGAGGAGGCAGCTTCTTTTAATGCAGAAGAAATCGCGTCAGGACCGTTTGCCGCTACAATAATGGCCTGGTAGTTGCCGGCCACGGCATTGTTCACACACTCGATCTGCTGTGCGTCATCCTTGGTGTTGGGAGACATGAAAGTAACCGATACACCCAGTTCTTTTGCAGCTTCCTGAGCGCCCTCGTTTAAAGTGACCCAGTGCTGGTCAATGGAATCCATGGTGATGAGGGCAATCTTCCATTCCTGGCTTGCGGTTACAGCCTCATTGGAGGAAGCAGCCGCAGCGCTCCCGCCGGCCTTGATGGCAGAAACTCCGGTATCCGTTACTTTGCCGCCAAGAGATTCGCCGTTGACTGCCTTCACGGCAGCTTTTACGCCTTCTTCTCCCATGACATCCGGATTCTGTGCCATGGTGCAGAGCAGGTAGCCGTCATCGATCAGATTCAGGATCGCATCCGATTTATCAAAGCCAACGCCGATAATATCAGATTTGCCGGAAGCCTTGATGGCATTGCCTGTTCCGGTGGTAGAGCCTTCGTTACAGCCAAAGATGCCTACAACGCCCTGGGTAATATAGTTTTCTGCAATGGTCTGGGACTTTGCTGCATCGCCCTCGCCGTACTGGGTTTCCATCAGCTCGAAATCCTTGCCTTCAAAAGCAGAGCGGAAACCGGCTTCTCTCTTAACAGTAGAATCGGTTGCGGCATTTACGTTTACAATACCGATCTTGCCGGAGGTGATACCTGCAGCTTCCAGGCCTTTGATCATCTCTTCGCCTGCGGTTTTTCCAGCGGCTTCATTGTCTGTGGAGAAGGTTGCTTCAGCGTCTACATTGGCAGGAGAGTCCACATACACGATCTTCACTCCGGAGGAAGCAGCTTCCTTGAGCGCGGAGGAAATGGCGTCCGGGCCGTTTGCCGCCACGATGATTGCCTGATACCCGCCGGCCACGGCATTGTTCACACATTCGATCTGCTGTGCGTCATCCTTGGTGTTGGGAGACATGAAGGTAACGGATACACCCAGTTCGGCGGCGGCTTTCTGCGCCCCTTCGTTTAAAGTAACCCAGTGCTGGTCAATAGAGTCCATGGTGATCAAGGCAATTTTCACATCGCCGGACGGGGCCGCCTCATCTGCTTTGGTGTCTGCTGCCGCTTCGCTCGCAGCGGGAGCCGCTGCGGTTTCGGCAGGTTTGGAACCGCCGCAGCCCGTAACAGATGCTGCCACAAGCGCCGCACAACTTAACATTGCCAGTAACTTTTTCTTCATAAAACATCCTCCTTTTTAAATGGTGTTATAATCAGCCGCGTTTTTCAGCGGCCAGATACCTGTGATTACAAATCTTATGACGATTTCTTTCCAAAACTGCCGGAGCGGACTACCACATCCAGAAGTACGGAAAATACTACGATTATGCCGATAACCAGACGCTGGATTCCCACCTGGGCCCCGATCATGTTCAGGCCGTTTTCCAGAGTCTGCCATACGGCGGCGCCTGCGAAAGTACCCAGTAAAAGCCCGGTTCCTCCAAGAGGAGAGATACCGCCGATAACGCCGGCTGCCACGCCATACATCTCATACATATTTCCGGCTTCCATATTACCCATACCTGCCTGCGCGCACAAAATCAGCCCTACCACACATGCACAAACGGCACTGACCAGATAAGCCTTGATCGTGGTGGTGACTACATTGACACCGGACAGCTTGGCCGCGTCCACATTGGAACCAATCGCATAGATGTGCCGGCCGGTTCTTGTCTTGGACAGTAAAAAGAAAAATACGAAAAACAGTACCAGGGCGATCCAAAAGGTATTAAAGATTCCAAAAGTCTTTCCGTAGTAGAAAAAGTTCTGAAAACTGTCGCCTGCCTCTTTGCCGATACCCGTGGCAATGGCATCTGTGTTCCGGTTGTTGTTGACCATGTAGGCGGCTCCCCTGGTGACGAACATGGTGCCTAAAGTGGCGATAAAAGGAGGCAGTTTAAATTTGCCTACCAGAATGCCGTTTACCACACCACAGCAAAGACAGCAGATCAGCGCCACCAGCATGGCGGCAACGGGGGTGATGCCCTTGGTCATCATAGTTGCGGATATCATGGCGCTCATGCCGACCATGGAACCGATGGAAAGGTCAATGTTGCCGGTAATGAGCAGATAGCTCTGCCCTACTCCGATCAGAAGATACTTGGACATGGAACGAAGAAGATTCATGATGTTCTGCCCGGAAAATACATTCTGGTCGATCAGTCCAAAAGCGATATAGATAACGATCAGACCGGTAAATGCTGTGATCACGGCACCCATCCCACGGGTGCCAAGAAGCCGTCTCACGGTGCTTTGTTTATTTTCATACATAGTCCTGTCCTCCATTTTGTAAAGCGAAATTCATATTACAGCCTTATCTTATATCCTCTCAGCCAGCCTGTTGCTTTTTTTCAAATTCCGTGGCGAACTTCAGCACTTCATTCTGGGTAGTCTCGCGGGCCATGACTTCTCCGGTGATCCGGCCATCACACATGACGATAACCCGGTCTGCGATTCCTAAGACCTCTGGCATTTCCGATGACACAAACATAACGGCAATTCCGTCTTGCTTCAGCTTGTTCATCAGATTGTAAATCTCTACTTTAGCGCCCACATCGATTCCTCTTGTCGGTTCGTCAAAGATCACCACCCGGGAGTTGCGGGCGAGCCATTTTCCCACCACGACCTTTTGCTGATTGCCGCCGGAAAGGTTGGCCGCGTTAATCTCCACATTAGGCGTTTTGATCATAAGATTTTGGACTGCTTCTTTACAAAGCTGGTCTTCTTTCTCACTGCTGATGACTCCCATGCCATTGCAGAGGAGATCCAGGTTGGGAAGGGCAAGATTGTGGCGGATGCTCAATTTTGTGCAAAGCCCGTCTTTTTTCCGGTCCTCCGGTGCAAGGACAATGCCTGCTTTGATGGCATCCATAGGACAATGGATGTTTACTTCCTTTCCGTCTAAGAAGATTTGTCCGCTGGTCTTGGGATCCACTCCGAAGATGGCCCGTGTCGTTTCCGTCCTTCCGGCGCCCATCAGACCGGCAAATCCTACGATCTCTCCTTCATACAGAGAAAAGCTGATATCCCGGACCAGCTTGCCGGCGTTTAAATTCTTCACTTCAAAGATCTTCTTACCCCTGGAACAGGCTATTCTGGGAAATTGTTCTTTGATTTCCCGCCCTACCATGTTGGCGATGATCTGATCCATAGTCATGCTGGAAAAATCACCGTCCATGATATACTGGCCGTCCCGCATGATAGTTACCCGGTCTACGATAGCCTGCAGCTCTTCCAGGCGATGGGAGATATAGACAATACCGCATCCGTCCTCTTTCAGCTTGCGGATGATCCGGAACAGTTCTTCGATTTCCTTGGCGGTCAGGGAAGAAGTCGGCTCATCCATAATCAGGATTTTTGCATGGATAGAAAGGGCTTTGGCGATTTCAACCATCTGTTGTTTGGATACGGGCAGATCCCCCACGGTCTGCCGGGGGTCAAGATCGATCTTGAGCTCCCCCAGGATCTCTGCGGCTTCCGCCTCCATCTCACTGTTTTTCAGCATGACTCCGCCTACTCGTTCCCGCCCCAAAAACATGTTTTCCGTTACCGACAGGTGACGGCACATATTTAATTCCTGATGAATGATGGCCACACCTGCTGCCTGCGCCTGCTTGGGCGTCAAGCTTTCATACTCTTTTCCAAATATGGACATGGTTCCGCCATCCTTGGTATAAACGCCGCTCAAAATTTTCATCAGAGTGGATTTTCCGGCTCCGTTCTCGCCCAGAAGCGCCATAACCTCCCCGGAACGCAGTTCAAAATTCACATGGTCAAGAGCCTTCACGCCTGGAAAATTCTTGACAATGTCTTTCATGGATACAATGATTTCTCCCATCTGCTTCCCCGCTTCCTTTCTGGTAATAGTATAAATAGTATTGTGTCGTCCGGATGTGCGATGCCCGCAGCCTTCAGGAAAAAGCCGACCGGTTTACGCTTGTTCAAAACGGCCGTTGATGGCGGCAGAGAGGGCCGCCATATCCCCCAGAGATTCTCCCAGGCTGGCAGGAACTATCATACAGGCATCCAGGTTTTTGGTAAGTGTCTCCGCTTTGAGGACCTCATACATGGAATCTGCCATAAAACGGTTTGCCCTTACATAGATGCTTCCGATCACAATTTTATCCGGATTTAAAATATCGATCAGAAGAGAAAGCAATTTACCCAGATAATATCCTGTGGATTTCCAGATCCGAAGCGCCTCTTTGTCTCCCGAGGCAGCTAATTCGGCCAGCCGGGCAGCGCTTCCGAGTCCATATTGGGCAATGCCTCCGCCGCTGCAGTAGCCTTCATAAGAGCCGGCTTTCCCGTAACCGATATGTCCCTGGTCGAAAAGCCTCACATGTCCCACTTCGCCGGCCATTCCGCAGGAACCTTCGTAAAGTCTTCCGTTTAAGATCAACCCGGCGCCAAGCCCGGTGCCAAAGGTAAGGAATATCATGTTTTCACAGCCTTCTCCTGCACCGAATTTCCACTCTGCCACAGCGCAGGCATTTGCATCGTTTTCCAGATAGGTCGGCACATGGAAATGCTTTGACAAGAGTTCCGTAATCGGCACCTGATCCCATCCCGGCAGGTTTGGAGGGCTTAAGATCAAACCGTTTTTGCAGTCGAGAGGGCCGCCGCAGCTTACGCCTATGGCAGTTATCTGCCCGGTCCATAGCTGCCTGGCGGCCCTTAAGATCTGCGTCAATGTCCGTTCCTTATCCTGGGTGGGAAAACGAATCTTTTCCAGAATGGTTCCCTGTTCGTCTCCCCGTACTACCGCGCACTTTGTACCGCCAATATCAATTCCGATATATTCCTTCATAATTTCTTCCTCATCTGTAATTAGTATAACATGACAAAAAGACAACAAAAAGAGGGTATTCTTTCGGTTAAGGTAGACAATCTTTTGATTTTATAATCGCGAGCAGATATATTTAGCATTTTTGCACAATTCGAATTCAAACTCACTTTTTTCATAAGAAACCGTACATTTCCCGTTTTCCACCACCATCAGCCGGTCCGAAATCTCCAGCGTATCGGAAATATTGGCGGTGATGATCAGGACGGCAGTGCCTTCTTTTAGAATTTCCCGCAGAAGCGCCAGAATCCGCATGCGGACAAACATATCGCCTCTGGCAAGGGGCTGTACACATACCAGGACACGGGGCTTGAAAAGGTGAATCCTGTGATAAACCAGGGCAATCTGATCTCCTAAAGGCAGATTGGCCACTGTGGATTCAAAGATAACGTCACCGGCCACGAGGGCATATTCATTTCTGATACTTTTATAGATTCTTCCCGGAATCACGCTTCGTTTCAACTTGCGGTCAAGAAGAAAGGTCAGGTTTTCCATGTAGGTTCTTTCACGAAACAGAAGCGATTCCGTACAGTCCTTTGGGATCACGGCAATTCCTGCTTTCAGGTAATCGAGAGCCTGTTTGCGGTCGTAAGGATCATGTTCCAAGGTAATGCGCCCACGCCTGCATACGGTAGTTCCAGTCAGAAGTGATAAGATATCCCCTGCAATCTGATTGTCCATGTCATAAAGAGTCAGGCATTCTCCTCTGTGAAGGACAAAGCCAAGGCCCTGGAGATAGCGGGTGTATACACTATGAAAATGCAGGACGCCTTCCTCCGAGTCCGGATCGGTCTCTGCATCGGGAACAAACCAGTCCGTAATATAAGGGGCCATCTGCCTGGAGGTCATCTCGTCCCGCTCAAATACTTTGATGATCTGGCCGTCATAGAACAGGGAAGTCCGGTCTGCAATCTGGAACAGCTCTTCGTGGTGGTTTCCTATGTAAAGAATGGATATGCCGTTATTTCTGATATTTTTAAGCATTGCCTGGAATTGTGCCAACTCATATTGGCTCAGAAAATTCCCAGGATTGTCTACAATAATCAGTTTGCATCCCAAAAGAAGCCCCTTCCCCAATTCGACCAGACAACGTTCCAGCGGAGTCAGAGAAGACACCCGCTTTCGGATGTTGATCGGAATTGCCTGTTCCTTAAAAAAGGCTTCGGCCTGTTCGTTCAACACCCGTTCATTAATAAAATATTTTTTAAAACCTTTACGAAGGACAAACAGATTATCTACCACGCTCAGTCTCTCTACCAGATGGCTTGTCTGCTCTATGACATAAACCTTGTTGGCGCTTTTGCTGTGAAAGGAATAGCTGTTGACGATCTTTCCGTCAAACCATACAGTTCCAAAAGAAATAGGAAGGTTCTCACAGAGCAGGTCAACCAATTCTTTATGTCCTTTGTCACGGCCGGTTAAAAGCCCCATGATTTCCCCGGCAAACATCTGAAAATTCAGATTGTCAAGAAAAATCTCCCCGTTCCATACGAGGCTTACATGATTCATGCGCAGCAATTCCCGTCTCATAAAACCTCCTGCAAATACCGTTAATCTTATTCCCGTACCAACGGAAGCTCGATCATCACATCCGTGCCGGCGCCTTCCCGGCTGTAGAAACAGATGCCGAATTCCTCTCCGAACAGCAGCTTGATCCTGTTATTTACATTCACAAGGGCAATTCCGCCTCTTTTTCCTTCCTGATTTTCCACATCGTCGAGAGACAGCCTCCGAAGCTTTTCGTTTAGCTGTTTTAATGTTTTTTCATCCATCCCCATACCGTTGTCAGAAACGCGGATTCTAAGCCGCTCGTCACTGACGCCGATTCGGATGACCAGACAGCCTTTTCCGATTTTTCTTTCAATTCCATGGTAAATGGAATTTTCTACAATTGGCTGGAGCGTCAGCTTGGGGAGACAGTATCGGAGAATATCCAGTTCATTCAGCTCGTCATCATGTTCATACTCAATACTCAGAGACAGCTTATCCCCAAAGCGGAACTGCTGGATATAATAATAATTTTCAATATTGGCAAGCTCGTCCTCCAGAGTAACCAGATGCTCCATCTGAGAAATGGTGTAGCGGAAAAAAGTGCCGAGGGCTTCTGTCATCTCCGCTACGCTGTCCAGGCCGGCAAGCAGCGCCTCGCTACGGATTCCTTCCAGGGTATTATACAGGAAATGCGGGTTGATCTGGTTTTGAAGCGCCAGATATTCTGCCTGTTTTTTTGACACATTGATCAGATTGTTTTTATCCATTATTTCATTGAACCGCAGAATCACCTGTTCGCTTTCCGGGGTTAGGGGATAACGCAGGTGGAACAGGTCGTTCAACACATAACCCATAACAAACTGCCCATAAATCTTTTTTGTCTCCCGGTAAGGCATTACCACCAAACGGAATCCCGCGTATAAGTATATAGCGATAGCGGCAGTAAGGCAAACGGCGGGCAGGATGCTCAGCCCTGTCCTTACAGACAGGAACCAGAACGCTCCTAAAACTGCCGCCCAAAGTAAAGTGCCTGTCCAGGCAAAGATAAGCAGCCGCCAGGATAAGTATTTCATTTTTTCGGTCATGAATACAGCTTTCTATACTCATTAGGCTTTAAGCCGGAGTATTTGGTAAAAGATTTCGAAAAATAGCGTACATCATTGTAGCCCACTTCCCTGCAGATATCCGCTATGGTACGGTTGGTTTCTTTCAGAAGCCGTTTTGCCATATCCATACGGACTTTGGAGAGATATTCCAGAAAGGTCATTCCGGTGTCCTTTTTAAATACGGTGCTGAGATAAGCCGGCGACAATTCAGCCACGGTGCTTGCCTGCTCTAATGTCAGCGGTTCCCCATAGTGTTCCGCCACATACTGCTTTACAATCCGGACGGGACGGTTTTCGTCCTGACGCTTCATTTTGGCAGCTTTCTCGTAGGAGGAGGTGATTTTTCTGATCAGATAATCAAAAAGCTCTGCTGCCGAACCGCAGTTCTCGGCCCCCGTATCAAAATTCTCCAAAAAATCCTCTTCAATCCGGATGCGGTAATTTTTCATAAAAAACAGATAGAGATTACAGACTTCTTTTGCCATCTGCAGGATCTCATGGCCGCTGACACCTGGATGGGACAGCATTCCGGATTTCAGATCCATCATGGCGTCACGAACCGGAAAAACTTCCAGGCTTTCTAAAGCCTGCGACATCCTGTTGTTAAATTCCGTAAACAAGGCTGCTTCCGCAAAAGACTCCTGCCGTACAAATTCCCCATCCAACAGTTTGCCGGTGCCGGCAATCAGACGTTCTTCGATCCACAATCTGGCATTTTTCAGAGAATGGTCCAGTTCCCACGGTTCATGGCAGATCGTGCCTAATGCCATGGAAGCGGAACAATTTTTAAAAATACCTCCCTGAATCCGCATTTCGTCCAGAAACAGCTTCATTTGATGACGGATGTTTCCACGTTCTTTTTCATCAAAATTCAACAGAAAATAGAAGAAACTTCCCATAGAAGCCATTTCATATTCCCTGGTGCATTCTTTCAGCAGCCGTTCCGCGGCACAGCGAACTTTGTCTGATATAAACTCCACATTTTCCCGGTCGTCAAAAACATGTCCGTCCATTTTTAAGATTGCCATACAGAATTCACCGGGACAAAAGGAAAAATGAAATTCCTGACAAAGCCGGTCTAACGGGTAATGAAGCCGTTCTTTATTCCTTCGGAAGATCAGATCCGATAAAAATGCCTGACGCAGGGTTTCCTCATCCGTCTTTAAGGTTCGTTTCAACTGTTCTTCATGGCTAAGTTGTTTCGTCTCTTCCCGGAATTTTCCGCCTAGTTTTTTCAGGGTTCCGGTCAGCTCGTCCTTTTTTATCGGTTTTAGAATATAGGCGTTAACTCCGTAGCGGATGGCAGTCTGCGCATATTCAAAATGACGGTATCCGCTGATAATGATAAACTCTATGCCGGGATTGATCTCCTTCCCCCGGCGGATCAGCTCCAGGCCGTCACAGCCTGGCATACGGATATCTGTGATTACAATATTCGGTCGGTGCTCCCGGATCATTTCCAAAGCCTGTATCCCGTTTTCTGCAGTGGCGGTTATCTGCATATCCAGTTCTTTCCAGTCTACCAGTTTTTCGATGAGCTGACAGATTTTCTGTTCGTCATCTGCAATCAATACTTTTAACATGGCAGGTTTCCTTTCTGGTCACTTAAAAGGTCAGACAAGTGTGCAAATTGTTCCAGCGTCAGCGTCTCTCCACGGACAGCCGGAGCCATACCCAGGGCAGCAATCGCCGCGGTGATCTGTTCTTTGGAAAAAGAAAGCTCCGAAGAATGGGAGAGGCCGTTTAACAATGTTTTTCTGCGTTGGCTGAAGGAAGCGCGGATCAGCCGGAACATCAGCGCCGGGTCTTTGACCTGTACCGGCGGACAGGCATAGCGGGTCAGGCGGATCACTGCAGAGCCGACCTTGGGGCGGGGGAGAAAGCAGTTGGGAGGGACATTGGCTACCAGATACGGGCTGGCATAATACTGCACGGCCAGGGATAAGGCACCATAATCCTTGGAACCGGGGCCTGTCCGCATCCGGTCAGCCACTTCTTTTTGGACCATTACCGTGATATTTTCTATGGGAATGTCTTTTTCAAACAGTCCCATGATGATGGGAGTCGTGATGTAATAGGGGAGATTTGCCACTACTTTAATGGGATTCCCCTGGTTGTACTGCCTGGCCAGGCCGGCAATATCAACTTTCAGGATATCATTGTGGAGGAGGGTGATATTGTCATAATCCTGTAAGGTTTCTTTCAAGATGGGGATCAGGCCGGCATCGATTTCTACTGCAACTACGTGTCCCGCAGCCTCGGCAAGATACTGGGTCATAGTGCCGATGCCAGGACCGATTTCCAGAACCATGTCCTTTTTTTGGATATCCGCCGCGGCGATGATTTTATCCAGGACACGAGTGTCGATCAGGAAATTCTGCCCGAATTTTTTCTGGAAGACAAAGTTGTGTTTTTTGATGATCTGGATGGTGTTTTGTGGGTTGCCTAATCTGGGTTCCATATGAAGATACCTTTCGGCGGCGCCGCCTTTCCATATAAAAATATTAAGCCCATTATATTATTTAAAAAGAGGTTTTTCAATGGCTTTATTCGGAATAATATTTTTTGTCATAGCCGGAACGGGTAGATGCATAGAATGGTTACTAAAGGAGTGATAGCATGTCTAATTATCGCAGGTTAATCTCATATATTTATGCATACGAGGGAGGAACCAAAGGAAAAAATATCGGATTTGCCAAGATTGAAATACGAAATGGACAATGCAGGATTCATGTAAATGTGAAAAAAATCTTTTTGGGCAGCAGTGATATTGGCGTATATCTGCTTTCCCCCGGGAAGGAGATTCTGTTAGGGCGGATTTTTATTCGCAACGGGGCAGGGGAGTTCCGCGTCAATGTCAGTGCCGGAAATGTGGAGGGAAGCGGATGCAGTATGGACCAGTGTTATGGGCTGACCATCCACGAGACGGAAAATACATGGCGCACTTACACGACTATTTGGGAAGACGCGGTGGCTCAGGCGGCTGAGGTGGAGTTAGCAAATGTAACATCAGAGAAAATGAGGGTTCAGGCCTTGCATGAGCCGCGTCCCTTTGTGTCGGAGGAGATTCAAAGAGAACTGGAACGGGAGGATGCACGGCAGGATGGAATGATGACGTGGCAGGAAGAAGAAAAGGACGATGACATAAAGGAACAACAAAAGGAGACGGAAGGGGAAAGCCAATGGGAAATAGGGGAGGAAGGTTTAAAAGACGAGTTAAAAGAAGTTTTGGAAGGAGGGACGGAGAACGGCGCCACAGAAAGGCCAGTTGAGGGGGCTGACGAAAATCCGGAGGAGGGTATAAGGGAAATACAGGAAGAACAGACAGGAGGGAACCAGGAAGAACAGACAGGAGGGAACCAGGAAGAAAGTCCGGAAAAAATACAGGAGGAGAAGCCCGGGTCAAATGCGGATGCAGGTGTGGGCGGAGGGCAAAAACAGGCATCGGGGCAAAATGAAAAAATGCCGGAAGAAGAACAAGAAGACAAAGGCAAAAAGCAGGAAAAAAATAAAGAGGGTCCACAAGCAGAAAAACGTTCTCCCGGAGAAAGGCTTTTGGAACAGCTAATGACAGAACGGCCTGTCAGCGGTGATAATGCAGAAGAAAATACCAGCCAAAACCGTGTTCAGGAAAAGGTGATGAAATTTGCCAGAGCATTTATGCAGGGAAAAAGTCCGGGAACGGATGCCATGGCCCGTCAAAAAGCCGTATTTCCGGCAGCAGAAGGCACGCCCAGGCAGGCATCCGTAGTGGAGACGACGCCTGTTTCCCTGCCGGAACCCGGCGATCCGGCCCGCTTAAAGGAGCTGGACCGTCAGGACCGGGAGGAGGCGATCCGCGGAACAATCTGGAGCCGGCTGCAGAACCAGTATCCGAAAGTACTGGCATTTGATTATATTCACGACTGCGAAATCCTGACAATTAAACCTCAGGATATCGGTATTCTGCCCAGGGAAAACTGGGTATACGGGAATAACAGCTTTTTGCTTCACGGGTATTACAATTACCGCCATCTGATTCTGGCAAGGCTGGAAAATCCCGGTGGAGAACCTCGTTATCTTTTAGGTGTGCCGGGACATTATTTCAGCAATGAAAAGAATCTGGCATCCATGTTTGGATTTCCCCATTTTGTCCTGGCAAAAAAACAGCCGGAGGAGGATGGAAGATTTGGCTATTGGTATACGGATCTCCGGCTGTAAAAAGTATTTGCAAGAAAGAGAGTTTTGTGTATACTTATGAGTATCATATGGGAAGACCCGGACAGGAGAAGAAGGAGCTATGGAGAAAATGTCACCGGAAGAAAAGCACATGAAGGAGGCAGTCCGTCAGGCTAAAAAAGCGGCAGCCCTGGGGGAAGTGCCGATCGGCTGCGTGATCGAGTATGAAGGAAAAATCATCGGGCGGGGATATAACCGACGCATGGCTGACAAAACCGTATTGGCTCATGCGGAAATCATTGCAATAAAAAAAGCATGCCGCCGGATGGGAGACTGGCGTCTGGAGGGATGTACGATGTACATAACCTTGGAACCTTGTCCTATGTGTGCCGGGGCTATTGTCCAGGCCAGGATTCCGTTTGTGGTGATCGGAAGTATGAATCCGAAGGCAGGATGTGCAGGCTCGGTGCTGGATTTGCTCCATGTGGAAGGTTTTAACCATCAGGTGAAAGTGAAGACCGGAGTGATGCAGGAAGAATGTTCCCGGATGTTGTCGCAGTTTTTCAGAGAGCTGCGCGGAAAAAAAACGAAAAAAATTCAGGAGGATACACCTTCGGTCACACCAGCTTCCGGTACAGCCGATAAACCATAAATGTTGAAGCTATGGTAAAGAAGATTTCCAATGCGCTGCTTATAATTCCGGCAAGGCACAGCAAAAATAAAGAAAATAATCCGATACCGGCCAGGCCAACAGGGTACAGCCGGTATTTTTTATGATCTTCATGGTAGAGGGTTCCTATGATTGCCCCCAGGCAGGCCAGCAGGCAGAGCGCCGATGTAAAAGAAAACATTACATGGAGCCAGGAACCTAAAGGCATCTTTTGCGGAAGGTAGGGAGTGATAATGGCGCAGGTAAGCAGCAGCAACGAAAGAGGAATAAGCCAGGTGCACGGGGGACGGACCGGCATTCTGGCCACAATAAGCTGAAGGGTGCAGAAAAAATAGATTCCCACCATCAGCCCCCACAAGGCAAATTCTTCTTCCTTGCCGATTATATTTCCGATTACGGAAAAGTTGGTAGTGAGCCAGTCATTACCCTGTACAAACAGGATTGTATAGACAGGAATCAGAATATATGCCGCGAACCAGAGAAACATCATAATACCTCCAGTGTTCAAAATGCCTGTTTTTTGCTTTATAAATCTCTGTATTAAATAAAGCAATTTCGTTATATTTATAGCATCCTTTTACATATCCTGCCCTGCAGGAGTACCGTTGGATTAAGAAAATGAAAATTGGGGGATATTTTATTATGTCACAAAAAACAAAACGTATACTTATGGCTTTTTTTGGAGTAATTGTAACGGGATTTTGCGTGGGAACTTTTCAGAAGGCAAATTTGGGAACCGATCCGTTCACCTGCCTCGTCACCGGCATTGCGAATATTTTCGGCTCCACCTACAGCACCTTTTATGTGGTGGTTACGGGGGCTTTGCTGGTAGGAGTGTTTTTTGTAGATCGCCATTATATCGGGATCGCTACCCTGATAAACTTATTTGGCACCGGCATTTCCGCCGATCTGATGCGGAATTTTTGGGACATGCTGATTCCGGAGCCAGGCTATGGGATACGAATCGTGCTGATACTGATCGGCGTTTTGGGAAGCTGTTTCTCAGCTTCCGTATATTTTACGGCAGATGTGGGAGTCTCTGCCTATGACGCCGTGTCCCTGATTGCCGCCAATAAATATAAGCTGATGCCCTTTAGGGTATGCCGTGTCTTAAGTGATCTTGTTTGTGTGACCGTAGGGCTTATTTTTCATGCCATGGTAGGGATCGGCACCGTAATTACCGCATTGTTCATGGGCCCGGTGATCCAATGGTTCAATACCCATGTGTCCGAGCCGTTTTTATACGGGAGCGAGGGAAAGCCCGAAAGCCTTTCTTGACAAAGCGCCTGTTTTGGTCTATACTAAAAAAGCGTTTTGAGCCGTATCTTGACGGATCACTCAAAGAACGCATGATAAAAACGTCATAAAGCTTCCGTGCAGCCGGGGAGATAGCGGTGCCCTGTACCTGCAATCCGCTCCAGCAGGGGTGATATCCCGCCCCGGATGCTGGTTTTGCAGGGCTGCCCCTGGTAAGCAGCGTTGACGTCTGGGTCTTGCGCAACAGAGCCTCATGAACCGTGTCAGGGCAGGAATGCAGCAGCACTAAGTGAGATCCTTTGTGTGCCGCGAGGCAGCCTGGGCCGAGCCGGCTGCCAGGGTAACGCCTGTGGGCCACATACAAAGCGGGATGCACGGATTTTAAGTGAAAACGGAGTAAGATGCGTGAATATAACAGAGACGGTATTTAGAGGGGATTTTCTCTTGAAAGAATACGGTCTCTGTTATATTTTTATGGCGGAAAGCCGCAAATTTTCCCTTGCCCCTGTTTCCATGTTGTATTATAATAGCAAAATGAGTGAAATCTGAAGCGTTCACCCATACTATCCCATATATGCGCGTGAGCCAAATGATTTGCCGGCACGGTTCCCATATTTTCTCAAAATATACCGAATCATTTGGCAAATAAGTATGCTCGCGAGTATAATCTTAGAAAGAAAGGATGTGGCTTCCATGAGAGTAGGAATGTTAACCAGCGGCGGCGACTGCCAGGCGTTGAACGCAACTATGCGAGGCGTGGCAAAGTCGCTTTACAAGATGTGCGATGATGTGGAGATCGTCGGATTTGAAGACGGATATAAAGGTCTGATCTATGCAGACTATCATATGTTGAAATCATCCGATTTTTCCGGCATTTTGACAAAGGGAGGAACCATGCTGGGTACATCCCGCCAGCCTTTCAAGCTGATGCGCGTTCCGGATGAATACGGACTGGACAAAGTGGCGGCGATGAAGCACACCTATAAGAAGCTGCGCCTGGAATGTCTGGTAGTCTTAGGCGGCAATGGAAGCCAGAAGACGGCTAATCTGCTGAGAGAAGAGGGACTCAACATTGTTTCGCTGCCAAAGACCATTGATAATGATCTTTGGGGAACCGATATGACCTTTGGCTTTCAGAGTGCGGTAGAGATTGCAACGGCGGCGATCGACTGTATCCATACTACTGCTGCATCCCACGGAAGAGTGTTTATTGTAGAAGTCATGGGACATAAGGTCGGATGGCTGACTCTTCATGCAGGACTTGCCGGCGGAGCTGATATTATCCTTCTTCCGGAGATTCCTTATGATGTAGACGTGGTGGTGAATGCCCTTAAGGAGCGGAACAGGCAGGGAAAGAGGTTTTCTATTCTGGCAGTGGCCGAAGGCGCGATTTCCAAGCAGGATGCGGCCCTGAGTAAAAAAGAACTGAAAGAAAAGAAGAAGGGGCAGATGGTGTATCCTTCAGTTGCTTATGAGATCGGGGCTATGATCACGGAGCGTACCGGACAGGAAGTCCGCGTGACCGTACCAGGACATACTCAGCGCGGCGGTGAACCATGTCCTTATGACCGGGTGCTTTCCACCCGATTAGGGGCGGAAGCTGCCAATTTGATTATGGAAAAGAAATATGGTTATATGGTGGCGGTAAAAGGCGACGATATTGTGCCGGTGCCGCTGCAGGATGTAGCCGGTAAGCTTAAGACCGTTGACCCGAAAAGCTCTATTATCAAAGAGGCAAAGATGATCGGCATCAGCTTCGGAGACGAGTAGGAATCAGGTATAGCAGCTCAGACACCGACGGAATTACCGTAGGAGAACAAATAACAGGGAGCAAAAAGGCCATGTCATATACCGCACTGTACCGTAAGTGGCGTCCCGTCACATTCGGGGATGTAAAAGGCCAGGATCCTATTGTACAGACATTGAAGAATCAGATAGAGGCAGGGCGTATTGGCCATGCCTATCTGTTCTGTGGAACAAGGGGAACCGGTAAGACCAGTATAGCCAAAATTTTTGCCCGGGCAGTGAACTGTGAACACCCGGTGGAAGGAAGCCCTTGTAATGAATGCGGGATCTGCAGAGGGATAGCTTCCGGTAGTTCCATGAATGTGGTGGAGATCGATGCGGCATCCAATAACGGTGTGGAAAACATCCGGGAAATACGGGATCAGGTACAATATCCTCCGACAGAGGGAAAGTACCGGGTGTATATTATTGACGAAGTGCATATGCTTTCAACAGGTGCTTTTAATGCTCTGCTGAAGACTTTGGAGGAACCGCCGCCGTATGTGATTTTTATCCTTGCCACTACAGAAGTAAACAAGATCCCCATTACAGTGCTGTCCCGATGCCAGAGGTATGACTTTAAGAGAATTTCTGCGGATACTTTGTGCGGGCGGTTGAAAGAACTGACGGCTGCCGAAGGGATCTCGGCAGAAGACCGGGCTTTGGCATATGTGGCCAAGGCTGCCGACGGTTCAATGCGAGATGCCCTAAGCCTTCTGGATCAATGTGTAGCATTTCATTACGGAGATTACCTCACCTATGACAATGTACTGGAGGTGCTGGGGGCGGTAGATTCCTCCATATTCAGTGAATTTCTCAGAGCCATAATCGAGAAAGATACGGTTGTGTGTATCCGAAAGCTGGAGGAGCTGGTGGCACAAGGGCGTGAGCTGGGGCAGTTTGTTACGGATTTTATCTGGCATTTGCGAAATCTGCTTGTTTTAAAGACAGCAGACGATGCTGAAAATATGTTGGAGATGTCAGAAGACAACCTGCGCGTTTTACGTGAAGAAGCAGAGAAGATCGAAGGAGAGACTTTAATGCGGTTTATCCGGGTGTTTTCTGATTTGTCCGGCCAGCTGCGATATGCGGGCCAAAAGAGGGTGCTGATTGAGATGGCTCTTATACGTCTGACAAAACCTCAGATGGAGGATAACCTGGATTCGGTTCTCCAAAGGCTCGATGAATTAGAAAAACGCATGGAGGAAGGGGCGGCCGCCTTTTCCTCTGATGCCATAAAAAATCTGGCAAAACAATTTGGACAGACAGATTTAAACAATATGCCGGGTTCTATAGAAGGAGCGCAATACAGATCAGAAATTATCGGTGAAACGGGACGGGGCGCGGCTAATCGGCCGGCGGCCGCAGAACAGCAGCAGGTGGTGGTTCCCAAGGCGCAGCTGGAAGATTTGAATTTGATTCGTCAGGACTGGGGAAAGATTGTGCGGGATTTGGGAGGAGCAATCAGGCCGGCTTTCCGGGATACGGTTCTGGAACCCGGCGGCGATAGCTGCCTGTGTGTGGTTTTTTCCAGTGAGGACAGCTATGCGATCGGAAGCCGTCCGACCGTGATCGGGGCATTGGAAGCATATGTCAGGGACCACTATGGAAAGGAACTGTATTTTAAAGTACGTCAAAAGGACGCCGGAGAGCAGATGAACCGGATTTATGTCAGCGATGAAGAACTAAAAGATATTGTCCATATGGATATAACGATAGAAGATTGATAGATTTATGATGAAAAGGGAATAGGAAAAGGAGGGCATCATGGCAAAACGTGGTGGATTTCCAGGTGGAATGCCGGGCAACATGAATAACCTGATGAAGCAGGCACAGAGAATGCAGAGACAAATGGAAGAAACAAAGCAGGAGCTGGAAGCAAAGCAGTATACGGCATCCGCAGGCGGAGGAGCCGTGTCAGTGACGGTTTCGGGAAAAAAGGAAGTGGTATCTGTGCAGTTATCCGAGGAAGTGGTAGATCCGGAAGATATCGAGATGCTGCAGGATTTGATTGTAGCTGCTACAAATGAAGCCTTGCGTGCCGCAGAGGAGGATTCTGCCGCTGCGATGGCAAAGCTTGGCGGTGGTCTTGGAGGTTTAGGCGGAGGTTTCCCATTCTGAAATGGATTATTACAGCAGTCAGATTACAAAACTAATAGAAGAACTGTCAAAACTGCCAGGCGTAGGAAGCAAGTCCGCGCAACGCCTGGCATTCCATATTATTAATATGCCGCAGGAGCAGGTGGAACGTCTGGCAGGCGCAATAACCAGCGCAAAGGCCAATATCTGTTACTGCAAAGAATGTTTTACATTAACAGATCAGGAATTATGCCCGATCTGCAGCAGCAAGAGACGAGATCATGGAACGATTATGGTTGTGGAAAATACCAGGGATCTGGCAGCATATGAAAAAACCGGCAAATACGAAGGGGTTTACCATGTATTGCACGGAGCCATCTCTCCCATGCTGGGAATCGGTCCCGGCGATATTCGCTTAAAGGAGCTGATGCAGCGGCTCCAGGGAGATGTGCAGGAGGTTATCATTGCTACCAACTCCAGCTTGGAAGGAGAGACGACTGCCATGTATATCAGTAAACTGGTTAAACCTACAGGAATCCGGGTCAGCCGGATTGCCAGCGGGGTGCCGGTAGGCGGTGACCTGGAATATATAGATGAAGTGACTTTGTTGCGGGCCCTGGAGGGGCGAGTACAACTGTGACAAAGCAGGGGCCTTATTTCCTAAGATACCGACAGGTGTTTTGAGGAAATTGGAGGGAAAACGAAAGGGTGTGAAAGAATGGATAAATATGAGTTTAATCTCAAGGTCGATCAGATACGAAAAATGGTAAACAGGGGCGACTATGGGACTGCTAAAAAAATCGCGGATAACATAGACTGGAGCCGGGTTCCCAATGCGAACCTGTTGTCCATGATTTCCCAGGTATACGAAAAGAATAAGGATTATCAGAATGCCAAGGCAATTTTGCTTTTGGCATTTGAACGTGCGCCCATAGGAAAACGTCTTTTATATAAATTGACGGAACTGGCATTAAAAGAAGGCAGTATAGACGAGGCGGAAGATTATTATCGGGAATTTTGTGATCTTGCCGGTGATGACCCGCGTCAATATCTGCTCCGTTATATGGTTCTGAAAGAAAAAAAGGCTCCTGTGGAGCAGATGATTCATTCCTTAGAGAGTTATACGGCAGAAGAATTGGATGAAAAATGGCTTTACGAGTTGGCGCTGCTATACCATGAAAGCGGTGACGCGGCACGCTGTATCAGTACCTGTGACCGGATTACGCTGATGTTCGGATTGGGGAAATATGTAGACAAGGCTATTGAATTAAAGCTTCAGCATGCACAGTTAAGTAAATATCAGATGGATTTGGTAGATAACAGGGAGAAGTATGAGGAAAAACTGAGAAAAGTTGAACTTTCCTTTGCCGAGGAAGGGGAGGACGAAGAAGAGGCTGAGGAATATGTCCAGGAACCCATCACGGAGCCTGTTCCTGATAAGACGCAACTGAAAGCGCCGGAAGAGGAAGCCCCGGCGCCGTTAAAAGAAATGGAAGAAATCCCGCCGGCTGCGGCTAAAAAGCCGGAAAGTGAAGTGATTCCCCAGACTTCCTATGAAGATGATGATCTGGCCGCAGAAGTAAGACAGGCGGAAGCAGAGGAGCATCTGGCAAGAGAATTATCCAGAATTGACCCAGAACCTTTTGAAGAAGACGAGATAGGAAAAACCAGGGTACTGGGGGATATCAGGCGGGCTGCCGGAGACAGCCGTCAGCAGAATCCGGTACGGACATCCGTTCCGGAAGAAGCAGATTCCGTTTATCAGGAGAAAAGCGCTTCTAAGGGATCGGCTTCCGGCGCAAACAGGCGGGCAATCCATCTTATGATTGAGGCGAGAACTCCGGAGAGGGGAATCGATATAGCCGTTGAAGCTCTGCGGCAGGTTCGTCAGTTTACCGGCATTAAAAATCCGGTGGCAAAGATTACAGGATCCGGTTTAAACAGGCGGGGAGTCCTGGCAAGCGCGGAAAAACTGGCAGGAAAGGATCTGATGGTAGAAGAAGCAGGAGATATGGATCCCGGGACCATTGGGGAGTTGGAGCGGCTGATGAGCCGGGATAATACAGGAATGAGGATTGTACTGATCGATAATCCGAAGCAGATCGAAGAATTGGAAAAGAAATATTCGTCTCTGGCAGAATGGTTTGATTTTATCAGGGAAGAAGATGTGGTAGAGGTGCCGGTAGAACCTCATACAGAGGTATATGCTGAGAACGCGCCTGCATATGATCCGTATGGGGCTGCAGAAAGCCAGGCGTCTCAAATGGAAATGTCAGGATATGATTCTTATGTGGCACCGGAAGACAGCAGACAAATGGAAGAACCTCTGTATAATGGATATGACATGCCAGAGGATAACATGCCCCAGGCAGAATCTTCCCTGTATGCCGGATACGACGTCTCAGATGAAGCCATGATGGATCAGCCGGTATATGGTATGGAAGAACGGCAGGAGGAGCCGACTGAGATTGATAATCGTCCTGTAAGACACGTAATACCCGTGCGGGATCAGGCCATGCGGGCTCCGGATGAAGATATATATATGGAGCCGGAACGTTCGGAAGACGAGATGGATATTGACGGATTTGCTCAGTATGCCTGTCAGTATGCGTCTGACATCGACTGCAGCATTACGGGAAAGAGCATGTTGGCGTTATATGAGCGGATAGAGATTATGGTGGAAGATGGCATTCAACTGACAAAAGAAAACGCAGAGGCGCTGATTGAAGAAGCGGCAGACAGAGCGGAAAAGCCGTCTTTGGGAAAGGCGATCAAAGGCATTTTCTCGTCAAAGTATAACAAGGATGGTTTGTTAATCTTAAAGGAAGAACATTTTATTTTATGATGAAAAATATACGATTGATTGCACTTGATCTGGACGGGACACTTTTGGACAGCCAAAAGCGTCTTAGCCGGAGAAATGAAAATGCTCTGACAGAGTGTATGCGGCAAGGTATGGAAGTGGTTCCCTGTACCGGACGGATTTGGCAGGGGATTCCAGATTTTATCCGGAATCTGCCTGGAATCCACTACGCGATTACGATCAATGGCGCTGTGGTGGAGGATATACGAAAAAATCAGGTGCTGGATGAACGGAAGATGAGCTGGGAGAAAGCCGTGGAGATTCTGGAGGCGGCAGCAGGTTTTCGGACCATGTATGATGTATATCTGGACGGAAGAGGTATGGGGGAATCAAGATTTATGGATCATATGGAAGAATATGGGATTCCTCCGGAACTTGTAAAGATGATTAAGGCGACCAGAGAGATTGTTCCGAATGTTATTGACGAAGTAAAGAGGCTGGCCCAGCCGGTAGAAAAGATTAATTATTTTTTTGGAGATCAGCAAGAACGGATCCGGGCCCGCAGTGCATTGACGGAACGGGGCGATGTGGTAGTCAGCGCATCGTTTCCCAATAATCTGGAGATAAACGCGCCGGGAGCAACAAAAGGCGAGGCGTTAAAAAGGCTTGCGTCACATCTCGGAATTGAAATGCGGCATACTATGGGGTTTGGCGATGGAGAAAATGATATAACCCTGATACGAGAGGCAGGCATTGGCGTTGCCATGGGAAATGCGGAAGACTGTCTGAAAAAAGAAGCGGACTACGTCACAAAGACCAATGATGAGGACGGGGTGGCGGCAGTATTGGAAAAATTGTTGAATAGTTAAGCCCCGTTGTCTGCAGCGGGGTGTTTTATTAGAGGATGGGTTATGGAAATAATCATGGAGCATTGGCTGTCGTTTTTGGCAGGTATATTTTTGATCGGGATGGTGCTGTACGGCCATTATCGTGGCTTTCTCCGTATGGCGGTTAATCTTATTGCTTTAATATTAAGTATTGGCATTGTACGGATAGCGACCCCTTACATTACCACGTGTATAAGAGAAAATACAAAGTTTCACCAAAAGATAGAGAGCATATTGTCAGACAGCGCGGGATTTTCTGCCGACTCGGAAGAAATGTGGCGTCCCGCTTATCAAAGAATGATAATCGAGCAGTTAAAACTTCCAAAGCAGATGAAAGAAGCTTTGCTTGAGAATAATAACAGTGAAATTTATCATATTTTGGGAGCAGATACATTTCTTGAGTATGTAGGAATGTATCTTACAAACATGATTGTGAATATGATTGGGAGCATAGTTCTTTTTATTCTTGTAAATTTGGCAATCCGAATCCTTATCCGCTGGCTGGATTTAATTGCCAGACTCCCGATTTTGTCCGGTATTAATCAATTGGCGGGAGCGCTGCTGGGGGGGATACAGGGAATGCTTTTGCTTTGGGCAGGATGTGTGTTGGCGGACCTTTGCTCACACACAGGATGGGCGTCTGCAGTTTTGACGCAAATTCATGAAAGTATTTGGTTGTCGTTTTTATATCAGAATAATTTGATTAACTGGATTTTTGTGGGCATTCTGAAAAGTTTAAGTTGATGTTCATTTGGAATTGGTGTAATTACATCTGTTGTTTACAGAATTACATCAATTCCTATAGCAATTAAAAAAACGATAATTTTACGCACCACTAAATATAGAAAAAATCCAGAAAAAACGCCATATTTAGTAGGGTAAGAAAAACTGAAAAAATTGTTTAAAAAAATCACACAAATCTCTTGACATTACGCTCAAGTCATGGTATATTAAAGCTCCACCGCGAAAGTGGTGATTCGGAAAAAGAAAGATAAAAACTTCCGAAAAAAAGATAAAAAAAGTTGTTGACAAACTTCGCAGGATGTGATAAGATAAACGAGTTGCTGCTGAAGAAGCCGACAACAAGATGAACCTTGAAAATGAAAGATTGAACAGTGTTTAAAACCCTGAAAATTCTA
>CATKXR010000048.1 GCA_949840805.1 uncultured Lachnospiraceae bacterium
AGAACGTTTGAAGACCCTCTTTTCACGTCGGCACTTAGGCTGTGTCCTTTACAGCCTTAGTACCGCTACGTGAAAAACGGAGTGAGAACGTGTCTGAAAACGTTCTGTCCCTCTTCTCCTGCGGACCCTTTGGAATAATCTTCCACTTAACAATATTAGCCCATGGATAGTGCTGCACAATAAAGCATACCTTTTCATCCCCTCTCCCCCAAAACCACCCTCCAAAACAATCATACAAATAAACGGCATAATCGTACAAATAAAAACCCTCCCCGCCTCTTGCATTTCAATCCCTCCGTCAGTTATACTTATAGCAAGCGACATAAGAAAGCATCTTTGCAACACTTTCCACAAAGCCGCGGTACAAAAACCAAGAACAGCACAACAAAAACAGCCAAAAAGGAGGCAATCTTATGGGAAATGGCAGGAAACCGGCGCTAGTCATCATGGCCGCCGGAATGGGCAGCCGCTACGGAGGATTAAAACAGATTGACCCGGTGGACGAGCAGGGCAGCATTATCATGGATTTTTCCATTTATGATGCCAAAGAAGCAGGGTTTGGAAAAGTCATCTTCATCATCAAAGAAGCCATCGAAACAGAATTTAAAAAAAATATCGGCAGCCGCATGGAACGGCACATACCAACCGAGTATGTATACCAGGAATTAAACAAGCTTCCTCAGGGCTTCTCCATACCGGAAGGGCGTGTAAAGCCCTGGGGAACCGGACACGCCATTCTGTGCTGTAAAGACATCATCCAGGAGCCCTTTGCCGTGATCAATGCAGATGATTATTATGGCAGGCAGGCGTTTCAGGAAATGTACCACTATCTGACCACCCATGAATACCAGGACAAATACCAGTACGCCATGGTTGGCTACCACCTGAACAATACCATGACCGACCACGGCTACGTGGCCAGAGGCATCTGTTCCATGGATGAAAGAGGAAAGCTGGTGGATATCCATGAGCGGACCCATATCGAAAAGCGGGGAAAGGACGGAGCCTACACGGAGGACGAGGGCGCAACCTGGACCATTCTCCCGGGAGAAACCGTGGTATCCATGAATCTGTGGGGCTTTACCCCCAGCATCCTGGGAGAACTGGACAAACGCTTCGGCGCATTTTTAGAAAAATCCCTTCCCCACAATCCCTTAAAATGCGAATACTTCCTGCCGTTTGCGGTGGATGAGATCTTAAAAGAAGGCAAGGCAGAGGTCACGGTCTTACAGAGTACAGACCACTGGTACGGCGTAACTTATAAGGAGGATAAGGAGACGGTGGTTCAGGCCATCCGTCAGCTAAAAGAGCAGGGCCTCTATCCGGAAAAATTGTGGGAGGACTGACATGAACAACAACACAGAACAAAAATGGGAAGCGGCCAACGCCTTTGCCGTAAAAGGACAGGTAAAAAGCTGCGAGCCTTACGGAAGCGGGCATATCAACCGGACCTATCTCCTGGTGTGCGAAGAACACGGACAGGATGTCTCCTACATTCTGCAGCAGATGAACCAGGATGTCTTTAAAAACATTCCGGGGCTGATGAAAAACGTAAAAGGAGTAACCTCTTTCCTGCGCCGTCAGATTATCGAAAATCACGGCGACCCGGACCGGGAAACCTTAAATCTCGTTCCCACCAGGGAAGGAAAAGACTATTACCAGGACAGCCAGGGGGACTTCTGGAGAGCCTATCTTTTCATCTCCCAGGCCACGTGCTATAACCTGGTGAAAAAGCCGGAGGATTTTTATCAGAGCGGGAAAGCCTTCGGGCGGTTCCAGTGCCTTCTGGCCGACTATCCGGCAAATGATCTGACGGAAACCATCCCCGATTTTCACAACACCCCCGTGCGTTTTGCCGCCTTTCAGGCGGCCGTGGAGCAGGACGTCATGAAAAGAGCCTGCCAGGTACAGGAGGAGATCTCCTTCATCCGGGAACGGGAAAAAGAAATGGGACTGGCGCTGGACCTTCAGGCAGAGGGCAGGCTTCCTCTGCGGGTCAGCCACAACGACACCAAGCTTAACAACATCATGATCGACGACGCCACAGGACAAGCTCTGTGCATCATTGATTTGGACACCATCATGCCGGGATTCTCCATATTTGATTACGGGGATTCCATCCGCTTCGGAGCCAATACGGCCGAGGAAGACGAAAAAGATCTGTCCAAGGTATCCTTGTCCCTGCCTCTTTTTGAGGTGTATACCAAAGGATTTTTAGAGGGATGCGAAGGTCGCCTGACCCAGACGGAGATAGAGATGCTCCCCTACGGCGCCAAAATGATGACGCTGGAATGTGGAATGCGGTTTCTGACCGACTATCTGGCAGGAGACGTATATTTCCATGTCAGCCGCGACGGGCACAATCTGGACCGCTGCCGCACCCAGCTTGCCCTGGTGGCCGACATGGAACGAAAATGGACCCACATGGAAGCAATCGTCAAAAAATATAAAAATCAGTGATTTTCCGAAAGGAGACGGATGGAGGAAGCATACTCGGATGGGGTCATGTGGGTGATTTTCTTAAACTGCCTGGAAAAATAGTGGATGGAACCATAGCCCAGACGGTCGGAGATCTGGGTAAAATTCAACTGGTTGCTGCGGATCAGCTCCTTGGCCGTGTCGATTTTCATCAAAGTAAAAAATTCCATGACCCCGCAGCCATGCTGCTCCTGAAACAGCTTCTGCAGCCGGGAACGGCTGATCAGCGTATTTTTGCAGATATTTTCAATGGTGAGCTGCTCATGGATATGTTCCTCCATGTACCGGATAATCCGGTTGTAAGTCTCGTTGGGCCGTCCCCGGCGGGGATATCGCAGATTGTGGACAGGAACCGGCAGGGGATTGGCAAAATAACGGCGGTAAAGGCGAATCAGCAGCTCCTCCAGATAGTTGCGGATCAACTGCTCCGCCCCAAAGCCGGGGGCATCCTTGTTGCGGATTAATTCTTCCTGGTAAGGGTCGTCCAGACGGCCCACAAATGCCTGGCGGGTCTCAATAATAATCTGGGCTAAAAGGGCGCTCTCCGTCTCCTGGACCGTGAGAATCTTTTCCCGAAAAGCGTCCATATAGGGAGAATGGCACTGAAAACCAATGACTACCAGACTGGGAGCGTTGCGCCCGTTGGTGATCACATTGTGAAACTCATTGGGCTGGTGGAAAATAATGCTGCCTCTTTTTAAAGTATGGCGCTTCTCTCCTGCCACCGCGTCGATCTCGCCCTTGTCCACGCAGAGCAGCTCCCAGAAGTCGTGGCTCTCACCGGGAAACGAAAAGTCGCTCATATAATCAAAATAGTGAATGGAGATGATGCTGCTGACAGACAGGGTGGTCTGCAGGCAGGTATTTTTGTATGCCATGGGAAAATTTCTTCCTCCTTGTTCTGACGGTTTCAGCGGGCAGGCGGGACAGGAGGCCCCCTGCATCTCACAGGCTGTTTTGGAAATCATGCTTCGGACATCCCTGCCGGGGCGCTGCCATTGCTTTGTCATGATGGGGTTCCTTTTCTTTTGCCCCGTTCCGAAGAAATGGTGTTGCGGCTGGGTTTTGCCCTTATTATACATAATTTTGAGAGCGCTGTCATTCGGATTTGCCGGGAACAGAGAAATGGCGCGAAAACGGGGAGTTGACGGTCAGAGGAGACGCGGCGCCCAAACTAAATTCGGTGAATCAATCAGTTTGAGGAGGATACAAAATGAGCAAAACAAAGGGCAGGGTCACTCTTCCCAGTGAAGGGGATTTTCTGGAAGAAACCAAGGAAATGATGGAGCGCTGGGGGGCGGATGCCCTGCGGGACAGCGATGGGACAAAGCTGCCGGAGGAAGTTAAGGCCTTGGACGCCACGGTTTACACCACCTATTTTGTTGCCCGGGGGCATAATGAGTTTGCCGAGGAACATAAGGAGGAATGCCAGCAGCTATATCTGATGAGCCGCCGGGTGACGGCTGTGGAGGAAACGGTAAAGATTCCTTTTATGGAGGGATATTTTCAGCAGCAGGTTGTGCCGGATTATCTCCATGACCCCGGGCGCTGGTGGGAGGTGATGGACAGGACCACAGGAAAAGCCCTGGCTCCGGAAGACTGGGAGGTAGACCGGAAACAGGATGTAGTGCAGATTAAACATGCCCTGCCCTTTCATGAATATACGGTGTCTTTCCTGGTTTTTGCCGTCTGGGATCCCACGCAGATGTACAATCATATTACCAATGACTGGGGAGACAAGCCCCATGAAATTCCCTTTGACGTGCGCCAGCCGGCCTCCGGCGCCTATGCCAGGGAGTATCTGGTTCAATGGCTGAAGGACAATCCCCGGACGGATGTGGTCCGGTTTACCACCTTTTTCTACCATTTTACCCTGGTATTTAATGACAAAGCCAGGGAAAAATTCGTGGACTGGTTTGGCTACGGAGCCACGGTCTCCGTAAAGGCTTTGGAGGAGTTTGAGCAGGAATACGGATACCGGCTGAGGCCGGAGGATATTGTGGACAACGGCTATTACCATTCCACCTTCCGGGTCCCCACACGACAGTATCGGGACTATATGGACTTTATCCAGCGTTTTGTGGCGAAAAAAGCCGGGGAGCTGGTGGCGCTGGTTCATGAGGCAGGCCGGGAGGCCATGATGTTTCTGGGGGACAACTGGATCGGCACCGAACCCTACGGGAAATATTTCCCCGAAATCGGGCTTGACGCGGTGGTGGGCAGCGTGGGCGGCGGGGCTACCCTGCGGCTGATCTCCGACATTCCCGGCGTGCGCTACACAGAAGGCCGTTTTCTGCCCTACTTTTTCCCGGACACCTTCCATGAGGGCAATGACCCCTGTGTGGAGGCGAAAGAAAACTGGCTTTGTGCCAGAAGGGCGCTGATGCGAAAGCCCCTGGACCGAATCGGGTACGGAGGATATTTAAGCCTGGCCTATCAATTTCCCAAGTTTGTGGACTACATTGAACAGGTGACAGATGAATTTCGGGAGATTGTTGACAAGATCGGAGGCAGCCGGCCCTACTGCGGCCTGAAGGTGGCTGTGCTCAACTGCTGGGGACGGCTTCGGGCCTGGCAGGCATTTATGGTGGCTCACGCCCTGTGGTACAAACAGACCTATTCCTATTTCGGGGTTCTGGAAGCCTTGAGCGGCATGGCCGTGGACGTGGTGTTTTTAAGCTTTGACGACATCCGGGAAGGGGGAATCCCGAAAGACGTGGATGTGATCCTCAATGCCGGGGCGGCAGGTACGGCCTTTTCCGGCGGGCAGGAATGGCTGGATGAGAAGATTGTGACTGCTGTCCGCCGGTTTGTCTGGCAGGGCGGCGGCTTTGTGGGAATCGGGGAACCCTCGGAAGCCCATTTCGGCGGACGCAGTTTCCAGCTGGCAGATGTGCTGGGGGTTGACAAGGAACTGGGTTTTGGCCTTTCCACGGATAAATATTTTACTGCCGAACGGGAACACCATTTCCTCAAGGAAGATCGGACAGAAGCCTTTGATTTTGGGGAAGGGGTGAAAAACATCTACGCCCTGTCAGAAGACACGGAGATTGTGGAGTACTCGGACGGGGAGGTTCATGCCAGCGCCCACCCCTACGGGAAAGGACGAGGAGTCTACTTAGCGGGCCTTCCCTTCAGCCACGAAAATACCCGCCTTCTGCTCCGCAGCCTCTATTACAGCGCCAGGAAAGAAGACCAGATGAAACGGTGGCACGCCGACAATCCCCTGTGCGAGGTCCATGGGTATCCGGAAACCGGAAAATATGCCGTTATCAACAATTCCAAACAGGCACAGAGCACCCTGGTCTATGACGGCACGGGACAGTCTTGTATGATGCGGCTGGAGGGAAGCCAGATTGTCTGGGAAAGGAATCATTAGCATGCAGAAACAAGCCGTCAAAAAATGATAAGTCTTATTATTGTCAATATGAAATACACTGTCACATGATAACCGGATACATCTATGCAATTTCACCGAAAGTATCCGAATGTACAAATATATAGGTTGATTGTGCAAATATTTTTCTGTGCAGTTTTACTATACTATTTTTATGGGAACGTAAGGAACTGTCACGAAATAACTTGCGCAAGGTGCGCAGGATTTTTCTTCGACAGTGCCAATTAAAAATCAGGCGCATAGTGGGCTATGTAACTGATTTTTAATTGGCGCTGCCGGAGAAAAAGACAAGCAAATTGCACGAGTTATTTCGAGACAGTTCCTAAGGAACTGCAATGGAAATTGCACCAAAAAAGAGGAGGATATTTTTATGAGAAAGAACGTTACGGCACTGGTTCTGACAACGGCTATGGCTGTCTCCCTGGCTGCATGCGGCGGCGGGGGCGGACAGACGGACACCGCGGGGACTCCCGCGGCAGATACGGCTACGGAAGCTCCGGCGGCAGGCGGCGACCAGCAGGCGGAGGCTCCCGCGGCAGACGGCAGCGGCCTGGTATACTGGTCCATGTGGGAGGCCACGGAGCCTCAGGGGCAGGCCATCCAGGCGGCGGTGGACCAGTTTACGGCGGACACAGGCATCAGCGTGGATCTGCAGTTTAAGGGCCGCACCGGTATCCGTGAGGGATTGCAGCCGGCTCTGGACGCGGGAACCAACATTGATCTGTTTGACGAGGACATTGACCGGGTGAACACGACGTGGGGTCAGTATCTGATGGATTTGGAGGAGCTGGCAAAGGCCGCCGATTATGAGGCCACTGCCAATGCAGGACTGATCGCAGCCTGCCGCAAGGTAGGCGGAGGCACCTTAAAGTCCATCCCCTACCAGCCTAATGTATTTGCGTTTTTCTATAATCAGGCGATCTTTGACGAGGCCGGCATTACCGCAGTACCCACTACCTGGGCCGAGCTGGACGCGGCCTGTGCCAAGATCAAGGAGGCAGGATACACTCCCATCACCTGTGACGATGCCTACATCACCTGCATGTTCGGCTATCATATGTCCCGCCTGGTAGGAGAGCCCAAGACCGAAGAGATCGTAAAGGGCGGCCAGTGGGATGATCCGGCCGTAACCGCCACCGCAGAGGCTTATGCAGACTTTGCCAGCAAAGGCTATTTCTCCGACACCATCGCCTCCAACGTATGGCCGGCCGGACAGAATCAGGAACTGGCCATGGGAACCGCCGCCATGTACTTAAACGGCTCCTGGCTTCCCAATGAGGTAAAGGATATGGCCGGAGACGACTTTGTATGGGGCTGCTTCAGCTATCCCACCGTGGAGGGCGGAACCGACGGCGTGGACGCTGCCAACTACGGCGCACAAGTACTGGCCATTAACAAGGATTCCCAGAACGCAGAAAATGCATTTAAGCTGATCTGCTACATCACCCAGGGTGAATTTGACAAGATGCTCTCCGAGATGTCCATCGGTATCCCCGCAGACTCCAACAATACGGAGTGGCCGGCGCTGATCTCCTGCGTGAAGCCGGTGATGGACAGCATGAACACCCGTTATCCGTGGGCAGCCGGTGCCGAGGCCAACGCCGACATGACACCCATCATCAAGGAAAACTTCTTAAATCTCTGCGGCGGCAGCATTGACGCCCAGGGCTTTGTGGATGCCTTGAAGAAAGCAGGCAACTAATACGGCGCTGCATTCTTTTCAGGTAAATCGCGCCTGATGGTTTTGTCAGTAAAAGGCGGCAGGGATACGCTGCCGCCTTTTTTATACCTGCTTTTTCATTTTGCAAGAGAAAATCACCAAACGGTATCTGTTTTTATGAAAGGGGGAAACCGGGATGAAACGCAACAAAGGCATGATCATACTGTTTTTGACTCCGGCAGTATTGATGTTTTCGATTATTTTCCTCTATCCCATCATCCGCACCATTGTCATGAGCTTTTTCAAGATTGACGGAATCACCGACCCGGTGGCCAAATGGCAGTTCACCGGCCTGTCCAATTTTATCCGGCTGGCCAACACCAGCCTGTTCCGCATTTCCATGTGGAATCTCTTTCGGATCTGGCTCATCGGCGGCATCATCGTCATGTCCCTGGCTCTTTTGTTCGCCGTGATCATCACCAGCGGGATCCGCTTTAAGAGCTTTTTCAGGGCCGTGATCTACCTGCCTAACATTGTCAGCGCGGTAGCCCTGGCTACCATGTGGCTGCAGTACGTCTACAGCCCCAAGTTCGGACTTTTAAAAACCGTATTTTCCAATCTGGGCCTTACCTCCCTGGCCAAGATTCAATGGCTGGACAACAACCACAAATTTGCGGCCCTTCTGCTGGCTTACTGCTTCGGCATGGTGGGATACCATATGCTCATATTTGCCAGCGGCATTGAGCGCATCAGCTCCGATTACTTTGAGGCCGCCACCTTAGACGGCGCCAACAAGCTCAATCAGTTCCGCTATATCACCCTGCCTCTGTTAAAGGGTGTTTTCAAGACGAACATTACCATGTGGAGCGTCACCAGTGTAGGCTTCTTCGTTTGGTCCCAGCTCTTTTCCACCGTCACGGCGGACACCCAGACCATCACGCCCATGGTTTATATGTATATGCAGATCTTCGGCGCAGGCAACAGCATCACGGAACGGAACTCTGGCCTCGGCGCTGCCATCGGCGTGCTCCTCAGCATTTGCGTGGTGGCCGTCTTCTGGCTGTGCAGCCATCTGCTGCGGGATGACGACCTGGAATTTTAAAAGGAGGGGAAACTTATGGCAAAAACAAAAAAATACCGGGAACCCATCAACTGGAAACGGGAGCTGCGCCTTGCCCCTGGCTATTTGATCCTGCTGCTCTGGATCTCCTTTACCTTTGTCCTGTTAGGGTGGGTACTGTTAGCCAGCTTCTCCACCACCAAGGAGATCTTTTCCAACAAGCTTTTGGCCTCCGGCCTCCATTTTGAAAACTACGTCAAGGCATGGATCAACTCGGATGTGGCAGGGATTTTCAGAAATTCCCTTGTGTACTCCATCATCTCCTGCATCCTGCTGATTCTCATCTGCGCCCCGGCGGCCTACGTTCTGGCCCGCTTCGTCTTTCCGGGCAACAAGCTTATTCAGACCGGCTTCGTGTCCGCCATGGGCGTGCCGGTGGTGATGATCGTGCTGCCTCTCTTTGGGATTGTAGCCAATTTAGGCATCTTAAACCACGTGATGAGCAACGGGATTTTGCTGATCTTTCTATACATCGGCATCAATGTCCCCTACACCACCATCTTCCTCATGACCTTTTTCGGCAACCTGTCCCGGGCCTTTGAGGAAGCGGCGGCCATCGATGGATGCCCGCCCACCAAAACCTTCTGGCTGATCATGCTTCCCATGGCTCAGCCCGGCATCATAACCGTAACCATATTTAACTTTATCAACATCTGGAACGAGTACTTTATCTCCCTGATTTTCGCCAACTCCGACCAGCTGCGCCCCATTGCCGTGGGACTGTATTCCATGATCAACTCCATGAAATACACCGGCGACTGGGCCGGCATGTTCGCCGCCGTGGTCATCGTGTTCCTGCCTACCTTTATCCTGTACATTTTCCTCTCGGAAAAAATCATTGCAGGCGTTACCGGCGGCGGGGTGAAAGGGTAATATCATCTGTGCCGAACTTTCCTGCACCTTTGTGGCAATATAAAATACCGGGAAATGTATCGAGAGGGGTTTGGAGAAAGGGCGCTGCCAGGCTTACCTGCAGCGCCCCCATCCCGCCGCCCAACTGCTGCCCCGAACTACAGACACTTTACTGGCCAGCCATAAAAACTTTCGGGACAGTTCCTTATCTTACGATTCTCCTTTCACAGCTTTCCAGTCTTTATTTTTTTATTTGTCCTTTAAAACAAGATTTTATGTTACAGCCATCGACTTGTGTGACTTCATCACTGAATCCTCCCCTCTTTCCCTGTATAATCAATAAAAAACAAAAAGGAGCTTCACCATGGCAAAAAGAAAAGCGATTGTCAGTATCCAGGAATGTGTGGCCTGCGGATGCTGCATGAAAGTCTGCCCCAGAAATGCAATCACCGTCCCCCAGGGCATTCATGCGGTCGTTGACAAGGAACTGTGCGTGGGGTGCGGAAAATGCGCCAAAGAATGTCCGGCAAGCATCATCTCGTTGGAGGTGACAGAAAAGTGAAAGAAAAACCGTTCACCCCTCCCTGTTTGTCCCCGATAAAGCAGGACATGCAATGCCAAAAAACGCGCAGAAAATGGAGGAAAAAATGAACCAAAAAAAGAAATGGTACGATTACCTGTGGATTGCTTCTCTCACCTACCTGATCCTGGGATTTTTCAATATCCTTTTTGCATGGCTGGGACTCCTATGTTTTTTTATCCCCCTGATCATAGCCATCGTAAACGGCAATAAAGCTTACTGCAACAAGTTTTGCGGCAGAGGACAACTGTTTTCCCTGGTCGGCGGCAGGTTTGGATTATCACGGAAAAAGGATATTCCCGGCTGGATGAAATCCGGCTGGTTCCGATATGGATTTCTGATCTTCTTTTTTGTGATGTTCTTCCTCATGCTGTGGAATACCTGGCTGGTCTTCGCCGGAGCGAAGAATCTTGGTACTGCGGTAACGCTGCTGTGGACCTTCAAACTTCCCTGGCACTGGGCCTATCACGGCACCCTGTTCTCGGACGGCGTGGCACAATTTGCCTTTGGTTTTTACAGCGTAATGCTTACCTCCACGGTGTTGGGATTCCTTACCATGGTTTTATTTAAGCCCCGCTCCTGGTGCGTGTACTGCCCCATGGGAACCATGACACAGCTCATATGCAGAGCAAAAAACGCAGGTGCCTCACAAAAACCATGAAACGAATATGGCGCATGTCCATCAGACAGGAATCCCTCCACATTAAAAAGTTAATTTGCGGAGGCGCTTCCTGTCTAAGATGGTAATGCCGCCTCTTGAGACTTCCACAATCCCCTCACTGGCAAAATATTTCAGCATTCTGGATACCACCTCACGGGCAGAACCCATATACCGGGCAATCTGCCCGTGTGTCAGAGAAATGGTATCCGAACCGGTTCTTGCTGATTCATCCGAAAGGAAGATTGCCAGCCGTTTGTCCATACTCATAAACAAAATCTGCTGCATCACCCACATCACATCCGAAAAACGGCTCACCGCCGTTTCCAGCGCAAATATCCGTACATCCGGATTCCGATCCGAGACCGCCGCAAAAGCAGGCCCGCTGATCACACAGCACCGGCTGTCCTCCTCCGCATCCACAAACACATCAAATGTAACAGCCTGCAGCACACAGGAAGCAGACAGCATACACAGATCCCCTTTGTGCAGACGGTAAAGGGTGATGTCCTTTCCTTCCTCTGACATCATGTACAGCCGCAGACTTCCTGAACGAACCAGAATCACACCAGAACAGTCATCCCCGTTATGAATATTCTTTCCCTTGGGATAAGCGGCCCAGGAAGAATTTTGGCAGAGATATGCCCTGTCCGTATCCGGCAGTTTCTCCCAAAAAGGAAAAATTTCCCTGTAGACCGCTTCAAAATCCATCTCCCACATTTCATCCTCTCCCTCTTTCCTCATATTAATTCTTTCCTCATGCCAGACCTGTATCCCACTGCCCCTTAGCCAGCATCCCATCTTTTACATTGCAGCAGATGATTTTCCATATTCTGCTATTATGCCTTCCTATTCCTGAAAAATCAAGTATTTTAGGGATCAATACAGGCTTTCATCCTTCCTCTCCCATAACGGCCAAACGGGTGCAGAGCATTTTTCAATACTCCGCACCCGCCGTATCCTGTCTGTCTTATCAGACTGCAGCCGTTTCTATCCTTCTTACCTCACCGCAGCACTTTCCTCTTCCTTAAATTACTCACAGAACCTTCTTATTATCCGCCCCGGGAGTCGTCACAATGACCTTCTCTGGTGTGATAACCAGCGCTCCCTTTGCGGTAGCCGCACCATTGAACATCTTCTCCACCATGGCCTTAAACGTGTCAACCACCGTTCCCTCTGTCACATACTCTGCTGCTCCCTTGATCTGATATCCCTCCAGGGACTTGGCGTCATATACGGAAACAGCGATTCTGCCGCCGTTCGCTTTCAGATTGTTCAGGGTAGTTTCAAGGAACACATCTCCTACCACCAGCTTCTCATCCTCTGTCACATCCTTAAATGCCACAGGAACAACATTGGGTTCATTGTCTGCACATGTAGCCAGATCCCACATACTCTCCGCCAGCAGCCTCTTTACATTTTCATTCAACATAACAATTTCCTCCTCTATTTGTTTTCTAAATTAATTGTATTAAAATAAATGCAATCATTGTTTACACAGGGCATCTTCCTGAACCTGAACCGCTCTCACCAGCCGCCTGGCCGCCTCCTCGACAAATTTCGGATCCGTAGCCAGGTTTATGCGGATAAAACCTTTATAACTCTCGCCGAACCACTCTCCGTAATCCACCGCCAGCCCGCATTTCTTCTGGACAAACTCCTGGGTCTTGTCCGGTTCCACATAGGCCCTCAAATCAACCATGGGCAGATACGTTCCCTCCATACAGCACACCTGAACTTTGGGAAGCTCCCTTGCAAGGGTATCCTTCAGATAAAGATAATTATCATGGATAATCTCCAAAACCTGCTGCATCCATCCCTCTCCGTGCTCATATCCGGCCATGGCAGCTACCATACCCATGACGCTGACCTCTGTCCGGTTCAGCCCGGATGCAAATTTATCATAAATTTCTCTCAATCTCTCATCCGTGATGAGAATGTGGGAGTGAATGAGTGTGGCCAGGTTAAAGGTTTTGGACGCAGAATTGAGGGTGATCACCATATCCCGGTATTTTCCGCCGGAAACCACTGCCGCCGGCACGAATTTTCTTTCCTCAAAGACAATATCCTGATGAATCTCATCACTGATCACCAGAACCTGATGCCTTCTGCAAATAGAAAGGACCTCCTCCAGCTCCTCCTCCGTCCACACCCGCCCCGCCGGATTATGGGGAGAACACATCAAAAACAGCTTCACCTGATGTTCCACGATCGCCTTCTCAATCTTTTTAGCGTTCATAGTAAAATAACCCTTTTCGTAGTCCAGCTCCACCTTCACCAACGTCCGTCCGTTGTTGGTAACTACATTGTGAAACGGATAATAGACCGGCGTCAGGATCATACAGGCATCCCCGGGTCTGGTATAGGCGTGAATCATCCAGGCAATGGCAGTCACGCAGCCTGTGGAAAACCTCACCCAATCCTTTTCCACCAAAAATCCATATCGTCTTTCCATCCATGCGGAAAAGACCTCATAATAATGATCCGGTACAATGCCATACCCGAACACCCCATGCCGAGTCCGCTCCACCATGGCATCCACAATTGCGTCACAGGTCCGAAACTCCATGTCCGCCACCCACATAGCCAGCAGATCCTTCTCCCCGAATTTTTCCTTCAGCCCGTCCCATTTGGAACAGTTGGTGCCTCGGCGCTCAACCAGGTATTTTTGTAAAAACTCCTGTTTTTCCATCTTGCTTTTCCCCTTTATTTCTCCGCAGCCGCCTCAATCTCACACAGCACGCCCTTGGGCAAAGTCCTCACCGCCACACAGCTTCTGGCCGGCTTGGACACAAAATATTTGGCATACACCTCATTAAACGCGGCGAAATCTCCCATATCCGCCAGAAAGCAGGTGGTCTTAAATACCCGGTCAAAGCCGCTTCCCGCCTCGGCAAGAATTGCTCCCACATTTTTACAGCTCTGCTCCGCCTGGGCGGCAATCCCTTGCGGAACCTGCCCGCTTTCCGGATTCACCGGAATCTGGCCGGAGGTGTAGACAATCCCATTTACCTCAAATCCCTGAGAATATGGGCCGATGGCTCCCGGCGCTTTTGTTGTGTTGATCACTTTCATTTAAAAATCCTCCTTTTTTGATGTATTTTTCTTTTTTCCCGCAGCTTCCAAAACGCTTTCAGGCAGGACACCCAAGATGATATCCCATTCCCTGCTGTCTGAATTATCACCTTAAATCACTCCCGACCAGCCGGTCACAGTGAGCAAAAATACGATTACACAGGCCAGCCCGATAAGAATCAGCACTTTGGGGAACACCCATTGGAACCATTTGGCAAAGGGAACATCCGCCATGGCACAGGAACCAATCATCCATCCCAGAAGCGGGGAAAGCAGGTTGGTAAAGCTGTCGCCCATCTGATAGGCCACCACAGCCAGATTCAGTTCCATTCCCAGAGCCTCTGCCACCGGCTTCATGATCGGCACCAGGATGGCCGCCTTGGAGGTGGCAGAGGGAATCAGCGGATTAATGACGGACACAATCAGCGTCAGGCCAATGCTGGAAACCGACCGGGGAAGGGTCAGCAGCGGCTTGGTCAGCACATAGACAATGGTATGAATCACATTTCCGTTTCCCAGAACCAGAGAAATCACCTTGGCCAGGCCAATGACAAATGCCACAAACGCCATGGAACCAAGACCTTTGGCAAAGCTCTGCCCCAGCTTCTCCAGGCTCATCCCGCCGATCAGTCCCACAATGACCATGGTACACAACATGATGGCTATCATAAAGTCAAAGGTCAGATTGCTGTCTCCGCCAAGAAGGGGATACATGGCAATCACCACATACTGGAGAACAAAAATCACAATGACCGCAATCTTTCTCCAGTTCATCTCCACCTTCTTTAGAACCTGGGTATCCTCCACATTCACACCGGCTTCATCCGGTCTCCATCCGTCCCCATACATAAGAGACGCCTGGGGATTTTTCTGAATCTTCTTTACATAGCGCAGAACCATAAAGATGGCCACTGCCAGGAAAAAATTCATAATCACCAGCCTGGTGAAAAAGGCTGAGTAGGGAATCACGCCCATAAGCATCTGAGTGGTGGCCTGCTGGGCAGGACCTGTCCCAAAACCGATCAGAGAGGCAAATGTTGTCACCCCCAGGGCACATATGGGATCCAGCTTCAGCTTTTTGGCAAACAGCACCCCAATGGGAACCACCGCAATCAAGGCATCCGTACCCCCGAATCCTCCCAGATAGGCCATCAGAATCATCATCATGGCAATGAGAATCCCTGCTCCCTTGTCCTTCAGCTTGTAGACGCCCCAGTTCATCAGATCATCCATCACGCCGGTTTCCAGAACCACATTAATATTGGCCCCCGACACCATCACCACAAACATAATGGTGGCAGCGCCGATCATACCGGGTTTCATCAGCATCAGGGCATCCCACGGATTGACCGGGGTCTGATGCCCCAGAAACTCAAACTCGGTTCCCACGATCTCTCCGGCCTCATTGGTGGCAAACTGTCCGGCAGGAATCAGATACGTGGCCAGGCAGGACACAAGAATAATCCCAAACATAATCCACAATAAATGCGGCATCTTAAATGCTTTTTTCTTTTCCATTAGTTTCCCCTTTGTTTTTTATATTCTTTCAAAACTTTCATGACAGAAACGTGAAAGGTTGTCTTGATTCTTCCTCCCAAACTCTAAAATCAATGATCATTTGCTCAGCACAAACCCCACCTCCGCACACACCCCAAGAGACAGAGCCGATTCATCCATATCAAATTTCCCGTTGTGATGAGCTGCACCGCTCCCATACTCTTCATTGCGGATTCCCAAAAATCCCAATGCTCCCGGATAGTTCTCCAGATACATGCTGTAGCACTCGGAAGCATACCAGCGGTCACAGTCTGAAAGCACCTCCTCACCGCAGATTTCCCCGGTCATCTTCTGTACCCTCAGGGCTACTTCCCTGTCATTGACCACCGGCAGCAGGCTGATCTTGTTCCTCTCTGCAAATTCAACCGTACATTTATGACACACTGCCGTATTTTCTGCCACCATGTTAATAATCCTTAAAGCCTTTTCCCCTTCACCTTTGTTAAAGTATCGTGCTGTGCCTGCCACATAGGCGTCCTCCGGAATCACATTGGTAGTCTCGCCTGCCTGGAACACGCAAAGCCCCAGCGTAACCGTCTCCTCTGCATCAATCTGGTTTAAAAATGCCGAATCAATCTGGGTTACAATATGAGCCGCCGGCACAATGGGATTAGCCGCCTGGTCCGGCCGGGAACCATGCCCCGCCTTTCCTTTCACATAAAAACCGATTCCCACGGTTCCTGCCATCCGGGGGCCGGGGACAATGTTCACCTTGCCTGCATCCAGGCCGCTGTACACATGAAGGGCAAAACACTCGTCAATGGGATACTCCTTAAGCATCTCCAGCATGGTGTTGATTCCACAGTTGGTCTCCTCCCCTTCCTCAAAACAGCAGTAAACCGTTCCCTCAACAGCATCCTTAATTTGGGACAGTACCTTCATGGTTCCCAAAAGCACCGCCATGTGGGCGTCATGGCCGCAGGCATGGCACCTGCCGTCAATCTGAGACACACAGACCTTTGGCTGCTTTAGATTGCAGGTCTCCTCCTTCACCGGAAGCCCGTCAATATCCGCCCGAATGACCCGGTGCTTCCCCGGCTTTCCCCCCTGGATAATGGCGATTATCCCTGTTCCTGGCAGCAGCTTATAGGGAATCCCCATGCTCTCAATCTCCCTCACCAGAACATCCCGGGTGTGAAATTCCTCTCCCGAAAGTTCCGGATGCCGATGGAACTCTCTCCGCATTTCCACCATGTAATCCTGATACTTCCTTGCCAGATCCCTCACCTCTGATAACTTCATGCCGCTTCTCCTTTCTTTGTTGCAAGAGGCTGTTGTAAAATTTGATGATCTTACCATATACCGTGCATATCCTTGCCGCCTGCTTCCTCAATGCTCCTCTCCCAGATACTTCTCAGCATGCTTCGTATTCACGGCCTCACAGATTCTTTTCAGCCCTTCCTCCACCGTAGCCTTCGGGCACGCCAGGTTCAGGCGGATAAAACCGTCGGAATTTTGCACGAACATGTTTCCTCCTTCCAGAAGAACCCCCGCTTTATAGGCAAAGAACAGCGGCAGCTTCTCATCCGGCTCAAAATACTCGTTTAAATCCACCCAGGCCAGATAGGTTGCCTCCGATATCTGATACTTAGCCCTGGGAAGATGCTCTGCCAGGTATTCCCCCACAAACCGGAAATTCTCATCCAGATAAATCCGCAGCTCCTCCAGCCAGGTCTCCCCCTTCTCGTAAGCCGCCTGGGCCGCTGCAATACTCAAAGGATTGTCAAAATTATAATGGCGGTCCAGCCAAACGGCCCGCAGGCCCTCATCCCGGATAATCACATTGGAAATCATCATGCCTGCCAGATTAAAGGTCTTGCTGGGAGCCATACAGGTGATCAGACGTTTATACTCCGGCATCACCCGGCCCAGAGGAATGTGTTTCTGGTTTCTCCGCAGCAGGTCACAATGGATCTCATCCGAAATCACCCACAAATTGTTTTTCTCAATAATCCCGGCCAGCTTCGCCAGCTCCTCCTCCGTCCAGACCCGGCCGCTGGGGTTGTGAGGATTGCACAGAATCAGCAGCGTATTTTTCTCATCCGCCGCCTTGGCTGCAAAATCTTCAAAATCAATGGAATAACGCCCGTCCCGATAGAGCAGATCCGAACAGACATATTCCCTCTTGTTAAAATCTGCCGCATACTTAAAATAAGCATAGGAGGGAGTCAGAAACATCACCCGCTCGTCCGGCTTGCAGATATACTCCACCAGCTCATACAAAGCAGGGATAATCCCGTTGGACATGACCAGTTCTTCTCTCTCAAAACTCCATCCGTAACGCCGCTGGCACCAGGCTGCAAAAGCGTCATAATAGCTCTTTTCAAACACCCTCGTATAGCCGAAAATCCTTTTGTCCAGCCGCTCTCTCATACCGTCAATGACCACATCCGGAGTGGCAAATTCCATATCAGCCACCCACATACGGATAAATTCTTCATCCTTATAGGGAAAGGTCATATTCTCATCCGCATGGAAAATATAACTGCGGAACCCGTCCGTATTCATGGCGTTTGTGTGTCTCCGGTCGATTATTTCGTCAAAATTGTACATCTTTTCTGCTTCCTTTCTCTTATTTTTTGCCTGTTTTGTTTCTGATGTATCGATTATAACAAGCAAAAAACAGGAAATCAAACCAGCTGATTTTTCTTTACAGTAAACTTTTTTGGTATTTTTTTCTTCTTAATAGATTTTTTCAAAGATTTATGATACAATCCGGTAAAGACCAACAAATATCGGCAAAAATCGCCGTTTTATTGATTTATACGAAACTTATTTGCCGCTGCTTCGTAATACTGTCATTTGATTCGCCCCTGGCAATACAAACCTTAAAAGAAAAAACTGAAACACACCTCAACTGAATCACACCAATCTAAAAAGGAGAAAGCCATGTCCCAAATCAGCTCGGAAATCGGAAGGCAGATCCGCATATTCCGCAAAAAACGCCATATGACCTTAGACGATCTGTCCCAGCGGATCTGCAAGAGCAAATCCACCATCTCCAAATACGAAAAAGGAGAAATTCCCGTAGATATCGAGACCCTCTACGAAATCGCCCAGGCTCTGCAGATCCATGTGGAACAGCTTCTCTGCTGCCTTCCCGGCAGAGCCACTCTTTCCGAAACCAAGGACAGCCCCGCCTTCTTCGCCGGCTGCTCCCAGTTCTATTCCTACCTGTTTGACGGGCGCAACAACCAGCTCACCCGCTGCGTTTTCGACGTGCTGTCCGAGACCTCTGACTCTGCCTACAAAATCATGATGTACATGAATTTTAAAGATTTTGACGATTACCGCACCTGCGAGAACACCTATTGGGGCTATATCGAACACTATGACGCCCTCACCCACATTCAACTGACCAACCAGGACACTCCCATTGAAAAAGCCAGCGTGCAGATCCTAGCCTCCTACTTAGACGCCGATACCAAATGGGGCCTGTGGAACGGCTTTTCCTCCCGCCCCATGATGCCCATTGCCATGAAGATGCTGTTTTCCAAGACAAGGCTTCACGAGGATGCCGCCCTGGCCCAGAAGCTGAAAGTGTCCCGAGAGGACATCCGTCTGCTGAAGCTTTATAATATGCTCTCAGTTCTGTGAAATTTTTGAATTAAAAGGTTCTTGTCAAATTAGATCCAAACAAAAATAATACGGCGGCTTTGATTGTAATTTCAAAACCGCCGTAAAGCTGCAATAAACAGCAAATCCATGTACTTAGTTTTATCACCATCATAATCTTCACAAGTTCCACAACGTAAAAAAGAACCCGCATCCCGTCAGAACTACGTCTTTCCTGTTCTCACCGGATGCCGGTTCCTTTTTTATTACGTCCAAAGGACGCCTGCTTGTCATTTACTATGTTTTACGGCAAACATCTTAGACCGCGGAGAACTGATCCTTTCCCACAAGGCAAAGAGGGCATTGGAAATCCTCCGGCACATCCTCCCATTTGGTTCCCGGCGCAATGCCTCCGTCAGGATAACCCTGCTCCTCGTCATATTCCCAGCCACATACATCACATACATACTTCATTGACAACTCTCCTTTTCATAAAACATTTACAGATCTGCCTGCTTTTTTCTGGCAGATTTTTCCATCTTGTTCCGCTTTTTATTGTAGGACGCACCAAAAACTTTGTCAATACTATTAGACGGAAAGCTCCCCCAAAATCTCTTTTTCCGCAAAGAGCGCCGTAGCCCCGCCTGTATGTAAGAATACCACATTGCTGCCCGGAGCCACCTTTCCGGTACGGACATAATCAATGAGTCCGGCAAAACCTTTGCCGCTGTATACCGGATCCAGTAAAAGCCCCTCTTTCTCCGCCATCATTTTAATCGCTTCCGTGCCGCCCTTGCTGGGCATCTCATAGCCTGGCAGATAGTAGGATGAATCCATGTTAAAATCATCAGCCGTCAATACAGGCTCCACCCCCAGCCAACGCAGGGTATCATTTCCCAACTGAACCCGACTCATTTTATAACTCTCATCATGAAACATCACATCAATCGACACGATCTTCATGTGGGAATCAATGAGCTTTCTCCCGGCAGCCAGCCCTGCCATGGTTCCTCCCGTTCCGTTGGCATGGAAGAGATAATCGCCACGCACCTTCATCTGGTCAAGCTGCCTTTGCAGCTCCGCAAAGCCGCCGATGAAGCCTGCCGTCCCCACAATGCTTGCGCCTCCCATGGGAATATCATAGCATGTATGCCCCTCGGCCTCCAGCCTGGTAATATGCTCTTTTCCCAGACGGTACATTCTCCCCTCGGCCTCCGCCTCACTTTCTCCTTCATTGATTTTTATGATATGGATCTCCGCCCCCATGATCTTGTCCAGCAAAAGATTGCCCTTTAAATTTTTCTCATCCGGCTCCACAATTGCCAGCAGGTAAAGAACCGGTTTCAGGCCTTCCTTTCTGCATGCTTCCACCGTCTGCATCGCATGGTTGGACTGGGTGGCTCCATAGGTAAAAACATATTCCGCGCCCTGTCTTTTGGCATCTCCGATCAGATACTCCAGCTTCCGTATCTTATTTCCGCCAAATAGGCTCTGGCCGGAAAAATCTTCCCGTTTGATGTAAAGATGGATTCCCAAATCCTTTGACAAATGCTCCAGCTTATAAAGCGGCGTAGGATAAAATCCCAGGCTGGCTCTGTCCTTTTTGCCGAGAAGCTTCTCTATCTGTTCACTGTTCATACTATGTCTGTCTCCTTCCCTATATTTCTTTCTGCCTTTTGTGAAACCTGCATCAGATAGTTTTATTGTAACAACAGAATCTAAAGAAATCAAACCAGGCAATTTTTCTTCTCAGTAAAATTTTTATGCGCTATTTTCCTGAGAGTGGATATTTTCAACTTTTTTGCCGCAATTTCATACGATTTTTCAATAATCGGCAAAAATCGCTAATTTGTTGATTGATACGATATTTTTTATAAGCATATATTTTATAAACCCTGATTTTGAATATATTTCGGGTATATGTCCATTAAATTATTGACATATGCCCAAAATTGGTCTATAATCATCGTCAGTCCCGGCTGTTGCAGATTACTCATTTCCTGTCAACACAGCCCACCTCTCTCCAACGCAAAAGGAGGCCCTATGCCCAGACCAATAAAATGCAGAAAAGTATGCCATTTTCCTCAAACCCTGGAATTTCTTCCTGCTCAGGGCGGGGAAGAAAAAGCTCCGGTTATCCTGACCATAGACGAATATGAGACCATCCGCTTAATCGACAAGGAGGGCCTCTCTCAGGAACAGTGCTGCGAGTTCATGCAGGTCGCCCGGACCACCGTGCAGCGGGTCTATGAAAATGCCCGCAGGAAGCTGGCCTCCATGCTGGTAGACGGACTTCCTTTGCGCATTGAGGGCGGGGACTTCTGGCTGTGTGACGGCCAGAACAACCTGTGCGGACATGAAGGATGTTTTAAATATCTGTATCACCAAAAATATAATAAACCAAAAGGAGATCCTGTTATGAGAGTTGCAGTAACGTATGAAGACGGCCAGATTTTCCAACACTTTGGCCACACGGAACAGTTTAAGGTCTACGATATCGCGGATGGCGCAATCACCTCCTCCCAGGTGGTGGACACCAACGGCAGCGGCCACGGAGCGCTGGCAGGTGTTCTCAACGCCCTGCATGTGGACGCTTTGATCTGCGGCGGGATCGGCGGCGGCGCCCAGGCTGCCTTAGGGGCTGCCGGTATCCGGCTGTATGGCGGCGTAACCGGCGAGGCGGACAAGGCGGTAGCGGATCTGATGGCCGGCAAACTGGAATTTAATCCCAACATCCAGTGCAGCCATCACGACCATCATCATGGTGAAAATCATGCCTGCGGGGAACATGGCTGTGGAGATGAGCATCACTGCGGCGGCCATCACTAAGAAGCCTTAAAAAAGGGGATATGGCAAAATACCCGCTGTATTTTGTCACATCCCCTTAAATGTTATCCAATCACTCTCTGCCGATAATCCCGTCAATCAATCCAAATTCCACTGCTTCCTCAGCCGAAAAATAATGATCCCTTTCCGTAGCCGCCTGAATTTCCTCCACGGTCTTTCCTGTATTCTCTGCCAATATCCGATTCAGCCTTCTTTTACTCTGCTGGATATGATCCGACATGATCCTGACATCTGTCGCCTGTCCCTGAATGCCATTTCCATGAACAGCCGGCTGATGAATCATGATCTCTGCATTTGGCAGTGCCATACGCTTTCCCTTTGTCCCCCCTGCCAGCAGAAACGCGCCAAAGCTGGCTGCAAGCCCCAGACATATCGTGGATACTTCGCATCTTATATACTGCATGGTGTCATAAATCCCAAAACCTGCCGATACGGAACCGCCTGGACTGTTGATATAAAATTGTATATCCTTTCCCGGGTCCTGAGATTCCAGAAAAAGCAACTGCGCAATGATTACTCCTGCTGAAGCGTCGCTGACCTCCTCGCCTAAAAACACAATCCTGTCTGAAAGAAGCCGGGAATAGATATCATAGCTTCTCTCCCCTCGCCCTGTCTGCTGAATCACAAAAGGTACAAAGCTCATGCCGCCGTCCTGCCCTTCCCCCATTTCCATAATACCCCTGTGCCATTTCCCTTTCCACCCATAAAAATCCTGCTGTGTCTTGGGATAAAAACTCCTGCTCTCCTGTATTCCAACGGCGTGCATCCGTACTCACAACGAAATACTCTCCCAAAAGCCTGCTGGGAACCATACCCTGCCTCCATAGAAATCTCAACCACAGGCAGATCGGTTTTTACCAATTTTTCCGCCGCCTTTTCCAGGCGTCTGCTCCTGATATATTGATAAGGCGTAATTCCCGTATGTTCTTTAAATACCCTTACCATGTAAAATTTAGAATAATTCTGAGCTGCCGCTATTTTTTCCAACGTCAAATCCTTGTCCAGATGATCTTCTATATAAGAAATGATTTTTCTGGTTATTGCCGCATCTCCCATCAAGACCTGCTCCTTCCTGTTTTTGTTGTCCCTGTTCTTCCGTCCGTTCATCATATCCTCACAGAAACACCGCTAAGCAGGTTCATCTTATCACATTTTTCAGTTGTCTGTCTTGACAGAAATTGCTTTCTTCTCCCGATTCACCACATAGATTCCCAAACAAACCAAAACTAAAGCCACCAAAGTATTCCATGTCAGGGCCTGTCCGGTCTCCCCCAGGAAAATCGCCGACAATATCACGCCAAACATAGGATTCATAAATCCAAAAACCGTCACACGGCTCACTGGGTTATATTTCAGCAATACCCCCCACAAAGTGTAGGCAACTGCCGACAAAATCCCCATATACAGAAGCAGTACAAAAGCAGACGGGCCTACTGCCCCTGACAAAGTTCCTCCTGAAGCAGCCCCAATTAACAGCAATGCCGCGCCTCCTGCCATAAACTGATAGCCAGACAACGTAACCACATCAAAATTTTTCGCATACTTCTTTACCAAGGACCCCGAAAGTGCATAAAAAATCTGAGCCAGCAGCACAAATCCCTCTCCCAGAAAAGATACGGAAAACATCTTATCCGAACCGGATCCTGCCAGATTCACAATCGCAATCCCCATAAATCCCAAAACACACCCTGCGATTTTATGGATATCCAGCTTTTCATAACGAAAAACAAGGCTGGCACATAACATAGAAAAGAACACGTTAGTCCCTGTGATTATGGCACTATGGACCCCGCTGGCATGAGACAATCCTACATAATAAAACAAATACTGCAAAACCGTCTGCGACAAAGCCAGGCTGCTGATGGCTGTTCCTGAACCTTTCGGAGGCCAAATCCAGCGCCCGCTTGTAATACTGTGATATACGATTACCAAAAAACCTGCCAGAACAAAGCGGATCCCCGCAAACATCAAAATAGATGCCGTATCTGCCGAATCAATCTGAAACAAACGATATCCGATCTTAATAGACGGTGCCGCGCTCCCCCACAAAAAGCAGCAGACACCTGCCACTAAAAGAATCGTCTTCATATCTGTTAAATCGATTTTTTTCTTCATTTTCTGCCTGCTTCCTTTCTCTGATCTCTGTCTGTTACAATAATAATAGCGGAAAAGGTGTGTAAACCTGAATGTTTACGCACCTTTTCACCGTTTAAAATTCCTTATTTTCAAAGCTCCCGGCCGGACTCGAACCGGCGACCCACGCATTACGAATGCGTTGCGCTACCAACTGCGCTACGGAAGCATTTGGAAAAATTATATTCCTCCAGGGACATGAATTACAGAATCCCGGAAGGGTATACGTTTTACACTCTGTCGAATAAAAATGCTTTGGATTCAACATCCAAAGCATTTTATGACCTCACCGGGAATCGAACCCGGGTTTACGCCGTGAGAGGGCGTCGTCTTGACCGCTTGACCATGAGGCCCTGATGTATGACGATAAAACTCATCGAGGCGACAAGATTCGAACTTGCGGCCTCTGCGTCCCGAACGCAGCGCTCTACCAAACTGAGCCACGCCTCGACATCTCCTATACTATAATACGAATTCCGATTTTTGTCAACTAATATTTTTTATAACTGCAAAGAGCTTACAGGCATGCCATGAAAGACAAAAATCAGGAAAAGCAGCGAATGGCTTCCAGGGAACTTAAAAATGCTTTATTGTAATAAAATTCCGGGACAAAATCAGGAGAAAAAAATTATAAAGCTGTTGTTTTTTGGTGAAAATACAGGTATATATAAACATAAAAATAAAGGCTGCAAACCATTGATTTTACTGGAAAACCTTAAATCTGCAACCTTCAATTCTGACGGAGAGTGTGGGATTCGAACCCACGTGCCCAGTAAAGGACAACTGCATTTCGAGTGCAGCTCGTTATGACCGCTTCGATAACTCTCCCTCTCATACCTGAAGCATCAGCTTTCAAAATCTCTGACCAAATTATTATACATGATATCATACAAATTGTAAATGGGCGGTTTTCACTTTTTAAAAACTTTTTCAATATTTTTAATATTTGTCTTTTTAATATTTTCATATAACATTTTTCATATAAAACCGCCCATTCGCAAATCCGCCTAATTTTTAAAGAACAATTCCACCCCGTCAGCTAATCCGTTCCCGAGTTTATCCAAAGAAGCAGCCGAATGGTCAGACCCCTTATCGCCCAATTCGATATCCACCGATGGAACCATAGAATAAGAAGTCTGTGTCAAGTCCATATCGATCTTACCGCCGGAATAGATCTTCGCGCCGACACCCCGCAGCCCGGCAATCAGGCTGTCGCCTAAAGCATGATGCTGCTGCCAATGGGACGCCACCGGCTCCATGGCACGATAAGAAGCTATATTAGGTACGCTCATGTAAAAAGCGCCCTTATCATTGGTGGTAGAATCATAGTGGATCGCAATATGGCAGTCTGCCACATTGTTGGCAATAACCGTGCGGGCAATATTATCCAACTGCACATCGTCCGATTCCCGGATCATCAGCACGTCAAAACCTCTTGCCAGCAGCTTTTCTTTCACTACCATGGCAAGTGCCAATGTCACTTTCGCCTCCGGCGTGCCGTCCGAAAAAGTCATTCCCGAACTGACCGCAATGGCTGTAGTAGCTCCTGCCGCAGTACTCCCTCCTGTCACCTTAGGCGTCCCGTCCGGATGGCACAAAGTTTTTACGCTGGATCCCCCTGATGTGCCATGACCCGCATTAACACAAACCACTTTTCCCTTGCGGTTTGCTCCGTCCGCCTTATATAACACAGCTTTTCCGGAATGGATCTTGGAAAAATCCGCATATTTCCAATCAGGATTCAAGCCAATCTCCCCTGCCTGGGCAGCCGAAGCGCCCTCAGAAGCCGAAACGTCCGTCTCCGTTTCCTGGGGCTTTGGCTGGGATGTGGTCAGATATTGGGACGACACATAACATTCTCTTCCCTGATAATCCACCCGGCTCCAGGACTGGCTGTAGCCTGTACGTTTAAGCTGCTCCCCCCTGTTCAGAGTACCAACCACCGCTCCCTGGGCTCCTGGAAAACTGCGAACATTCAGATCGGTAGCATCCACAAATACAACTTCATCCCGTGCCTCCATCTCCGGAGCAGTTTCCCTGATAATCTCTGCTTTCACCGGGCTGCTCGATGCCTCGTGTGCCGACTGTCCGGAATCGCCGGATGCGCCTTTCTGGCTCTCAGCTTCTTTTGCCTTTCTGCCTTCTTCTTCCCCGTCTTCTTCTGAAATCTCTGACAGTTCAATCTTTTCATATTTATTCATCTGGCATCCTGATGACAGTGCCACTGCCGCCATAACCCCTGTAACTGCCAGGACATTTTTCCATTTTCTTATCCCTTTTTTGAGAAATTCTGTTCTCTTCACCGGATCGTTCCTCCTCCAATTACATAATCGCCTTCATAAAATACAGCCGCCTGCCCCGGGGTCACTGCCCGGACCGGTTCTAAAAACCGGCATTCCACCTGGTCATCCTCAATCTCCCGGATAATGGCAGGGGCTCCCTTATGGCTATAACGAATCTTCGCCGTTACCTGGCGCTCCTCTCCATGAAGGCCATCGATTGCCATCCAGTTCAGTTTATCACAAATCAGAATATCCGTAAATACATCATTTGCATTTCCAATCACCACTTCATTGGTCTCCGGACGAATCTTTACCACAAAAACCGGCCTTCCCATGGAAAGGTTCAGCCCCTTCCTCTGTCCGATCGTATAATGGATAATACCCTTATGGCGGCCGATCACATTTCCTTTTGTATCCACGAAATTCCCCGGCTCTGGCACATGCCCTGCCTGCCGCCGGATAAACCCCGCATAATCCTGGTCCGGAATAAAACAGATCTCCTGGCTGTCCGCCTTGTGAGCCACCAGAAGCCCCAGTTTCTCCGCCATCTGCCGGATCTCTTCCTTTTCATACGATCCCGCAGGCATTAAGGTGCGGGCAAGCTGCCGCTGAGTAAGGCTGTAAAGGGCATACGTCTGATCCTTCCTTGCCGTCACAGAACTTTTCAGGGAATACCTTCCGTTTTCCAACCGTTCAATCCGGGCATAATGTCCGGTGGCAACATACTCTGCTCCCATACTCAGGCCGTATTTTAAAAGAGCCTCCCATTTTACATATCGGTTGCAGACAATACAAGGATTTGGCGTTCTGCCGTTTATATATTCCTCTGCAAAATAATTCATCACATGATTCTTGAATTCTTCTCTGAAATTCATCACATAGAAGGGTATCCCAAGCTGTGATGCCACCCGCCTGGCATCTTCCGCGGCGCTCGGGCCACAACAGCCCTCATTTTCTTCTGGCTTCCCTTCCGTTTCATCCTGCCCAAACTGCATGGTGACACCTATCACCTCATGCCCCTGCTGCTGCAAAAGCCAGGCGGCCACCGAAGAATCGACGCCGCCTGACATGCCTACTACTACCTTGCTCATTAATACTCCTCATCCTCGTCATGTTCACTGATATCGCTCTTTGGCTGAACCAGCCCTTCGATCCTGATACCATTCTTTTGGGCATAATCCCACAATGCCGCATGAATCGCTTCTTCTGCCAGCAAGGAACAATGAACTTTTACGGGAGGCAGCCCGTCAAGAGCTTCCATAACCGCTTTGTTTGTAACCTCCATGGCCTCCTGAACGGTTTTTCCCTTTACCATCTCCGTAGCCATGCTGCTGGTAGCCACGGCTGCGCCGCAGCCAAAAGTCTTAAATTTCACATCACGGATCACCTGGTTTTCATCAATATCCAGATAAATCCGCATAATATCACCACATTTGGCATTTCCCACAGTACCCATGCCACTGGGATTTTCAATTTCACCAACATTCCTTGGATGCTCAAAATGATCCATGACTTTTTCTGTATACATAATTATTATCTCCTGTCTATTGCATTTTTCCTTTCATAAAGTCCTCATATAGTGGCGACATATTCCGAAGACGCTGTACGATCTCCTTGATTGAGTCCACCACAAAATCCATCTCTTCTTTTGTATTTTCCTCGCTCATGGTCAGCCGGAGAGAACCATGGGCAATTTCGTGGGGAAGGCCGATAGCCAGCAGCACATGAGAAGGATCCAGGGAACCGGAGGTACATGCCGAACCGCTGGAACCACAGATCCCCTTGCTGTCCAGCATGATCAGCAAAGATTCCCCCTCTATAAATTGGAAAGCAAAATTAACATTATTGGGCAGCCGGTTCACCCGGTCGCCGTTGACCCGGGTATAGGGAATTTCCTCCATTACCCGTTCTATCAAATAATCCCTCAGCTCACTCTCATGCCGCGCGCGCTCCTTCATGGTAGAAACAGCGATCTGAGCTGCCTTGCCAAATCCTACAATGGCAGGCACATTTTCCGTACCGGCCCGCCGTTTGCGTTCCTGAGCACCGCCGTGCATAAAGGAACGGATCTTCACACCGGTACGAATGTATAAAAACCCTATCCCTTTTGGCCCGTTGATCTTGTGTCCGCTGGCACTCATCATATCAATATGGAAATCATCCACATTGATCGGAAGATGTCCATAAGCCTGCACGGCATCTGTATGGAATAAAATCCCATGCTCCTTTGCAATCTCCCCTATCTGGCGAATCGGCTGAATCGTTCCGATCTCATTGTTGGCAAACATAACAGAGATCAGAATCGTAGTGGGACGGATGGCTTTTTTCAGCTCCTCCAGCTTCACCACACCGTTCTCGTCCACATCCAGGTATGTCACCTCAAACCCCTGTTTCTCCAGATACTCGCATGTGTGCAGCACTGCATGGTGTTCGATCCTGCTGGTAATGATATGGTTCCCTTTTTCCCGATATGCATCTGCCGTTGCCTTAATGGCCCAGTTGTCAGCCTCCGTCCCACAGCCGGTAAAATATATTTCCCGTGCCTGAGCTCCAATGGAACCGGCAATTATCTCCCGTGCCTCAAGAATCGCCTGCTTTGCAGGCGAAGAAAAATCATACACAGAAGACGGGTTCCCATAATACTCCGTAAAATAAGGGAGCATGGCCTCTGCTACCTCTGGTTTTGTCCTGGTAGTCGCGGCATTGTCCAGATAAATAATCTTTTTCATCTATAAATATCCACCTTTCCGGAAAATCCTTTCCTGATCGTCCTGATCGCTTCGTTTCTGACAAATCCGCCAGGAACTTATATTTCCAGGCAGCCTGTACTGCCTGTACCAAGCTTTCTAAGAACTTGCTGAGTACGCCTATTATATCATGTTATTCATAGTATTTCAATATGAAATAGAAAACATCATATTTTGCAGCATGTCCGCCATTGCCGTTCATTTGAAAAGCAAAAACATAACCGTCTGCTTTCATTTTCCGCAATGGAAAAAACCTGGCTTGCTCATAACATTTCCTGCTACTGACAGTATATTCATAATTTTGCTCATTGACATACTTTTCTTTTCTCTCATGCCTGACTGCCTGTCCCGGGGTTCCCTTCTGTCATTCACCCTGTACCCGGATACTTCATGCAAGTACAAAATCCCAGTATATCCCATTATAATTCATTTTTATTTCCTTTACAACCCAAACCTTCATGCGCCGTCCTTTGTTACTGTCCGCTTTGTTATTGTCTGCTTTGCTATTGTCTGTTTTATTATTGTCCGTTTTGCTGCCATTCACAGAGTAGTTGATAACGCCTCCTGATCTGTTGCATCCCAGATCTATCTGTTACACCCAAAAATCATCCGTCCGAAAAATAAAATCTCATTTGCCATAGGAAAACATTACCCCCATTCTGCATAATGGTTTCCGTTTCTCCCATATACTGTAATAATTTCCCCTTTGGAGAACCCATGATAACTATATCTGAGCTTTCCCCTAAAAAACGTGCCTTCCTCACCGGCACCATTCTTCTGACCGGAACAGGCCTGGCCTGCCGGATACTGGGATTTTTTTATCGTATTTTTTTGTCACGGACCATCGGCGCCGAGGGACTTGGGATATACAATATGGTACATCCCATATTCGGTATCTGCTTTGCCTTGTGCGCCGGTTCCATCCAGACCGCCCTGTCCCAGTATATTGCCTCCCACATAGCCAGGGGCCGCCAGGTCTTCAAGACCGGTATGGTCATCTCCATGACCATGTCTTTCGTGCTGGCTTTTTTAATCTGCCGCCACGCCGAACTTTTGGCTGATATTATCTTGATGGAACCGCGTTGTGCGCCTTATCTTCCGGTCATCGGCATTTCTGTCCCCTTTGCCGCCTTCCACGCCTGCATCAATGGTTATTACTATGGTGTCCAAAAATCCCATGTTCCTGCCTTTTCCCAGATAGCGGAGCAGATTATCCGAATGGCCGTTGTATTTATGATCGCCAATTACCAGATATCTTCCGGACACACGATTACGGTCATGCTGGCCGCCTATGGCCATTTAGTAGGCGAGGCCGCCTCGGCTGCCTTTACCCTCCTTTGCCTTTATCTGTTTCCCCCGCAATCAAAAACTGTCTCCGTTGGTTTTCTCTCCCCGGACACTGCCGCCCCTCTGATAGCCCTGGCTCTCCCTCTCATGGGAAACCGGCTGGTGCTCAATGTCCTTTCCAGCGCCGAGGCGATCTGGATTCCAAGCCGGCTGCAGATGTCCGGCCTGAAAACCGATCAGGCATTTGCCATTTACGGCGTACTGACAGGAATGGCCCTGCCGGCTGGTGTCAAGTAAAGGAATAAAGAATCCTTTCACTGCTCTTTTCATGAAAGGATTCGCTACCCAAACGGAGCGAAGCGGAGTTTGGGTTTCCCCCTTATTTCAATTCAATCTTCACTCTCTCCACATCATACACCCATATCATCTCCACAAAATTCTCTACCATATCCCGGTTCAGCCGAATATTATCCTGGGAAACGCCATATATCTCCACAAGTTCTTTTTTACTATCCTCCTGTATGTCCTCCACAGATTCCCGGATTATCTGGATCTCCTGCCGGCATACCTGAATTTCATCCTGAATGTTTCCCTTCTTCTGCAAAAACTCTTCCTTTGTAAACGCCCCCTGTTTATATTCGCCGTAGTATTGGGCTTTCATGTTTTTCTTCCGCTCAATCTCTTTTTCCAGCCTTTCCAGATGTTTTGCCGCCTGCTGCCTTTCATCTACCTTCCCTTTTCTTTTTGACCCTGCCTTTATAGTCTCTGCCATCCTCATCTGGACCTGAATTATGTGTGAAAGAGCTTCCAGAATCTCCTGTTCCTTTATATATCCCCGAAAACATTTACTGTCCGGTCGTAAATGAGGCTGTTTGCAAAAAAATGAATGATACCGCGTTCCATATTCTGAAGGCTTATAATATAAGAAATGCCCGCAGTTTGCGCACCGGACTTTCCGATACAGGACATGGTGTTCCTTTTTATACACACCACGCTTCCTTCTGGGTCTCAAACTCTGTACCCGCTCAAAATCTTCCCTGAGAATAATGGCCGGCATCCCCATTTCTTTGCGGAACCACATATGCTCCGGCGCCTCCTCTACCTTTCCGCCTCCCACTCCTTTCCCCCGATAACGCCCGATGATCAGCGTTCCCGCATATCGTTCATCCCGCAGAATATTCAGCACCTTCGCAGAATCCCAGACTGATCTCTCCCCCTCTTTTAAACCATACCCAAAACTTCCGTTTTTCCGTTTCGCCATACCTGGTGTAAGACAGCCTTGTTCATTCAGCACTCTTGCAATCTCAATATTTTTCTTTCCCTGAAGAGCCAGATGAAAAATCAGCCGTACCACCTTAGCCGCCTCCTCGTCAATCCGATAAGGTATCCCATCCCGGTCAATCTCTCCCTGTTCCCTCTTTCTATATCCAAAAGGATAGGATCCGCTGCACAGCTTTCCGTTTTTAATCATCTGCCGTTTGGCAGCCTTTACTTTCGTGGAGATATCCTTACTGTATAAATCATTTAAAATCCCTTTAAACGGGATCTCCAGGCCGTCATAGCTGCTCTGAAAATTGCTGTCATATCTGTCATTCACAGAAATAAAACGAATGTTCATGAAGGGAAAGATCTGCTCCACATAATTCCCCAATTCAATATAATCCCTGGTAAATCGGGAAAAATCCTTCACGATCAGACATGCCACCTGGTTTTTTTTAAGAAGTTCCAGGAATCTTTTGATTCCCGGACGATGGAATCCGGTTCCTGTATACCCGTCGTCAGACAGTTCAATGCTGGTAAGTTCCCTTAAATCATCCTTTTCTTCCACATAATCTTCAATAAGCCTTCTCTGGTTTCTGATACTGTTGCTTTCCCCGTCCTCCTCATCTTCCAGGGAAAGGCGATAATACTTAACCAGCAGCCTCTCCTCTCTTTTCACTGATTCATAATCCCCCTTAGTCACAGGCAGCTAAGTTACTGTTTTTTGAGCCAGCAGACAGTAACGCAGCTACCACATTATCCTGAAATTTCAAAAAAACCCTGACCCTGTTTCCCCCATAAATTTCAATTTTCTCTATCAACCGGTCAACCAATTCCCTTGACAATAGAAAATCATCCGGGATCTCCGATACTGCCTTCAATACAGGATCCTCCGATGCATAAGCCATAATATATTCCTGTTTCCTGCCCATCCGCTCCTCTCTTTCCCCTCCACACCCTGCCAGTTCCTCCTCATATCGCTTCTTCATATAGAGATATTCGTCCTGATCAAGAATCCCTTCCTTCCAATCCTGATAGAGCACTGCCATTTTCTTTACAAGACGATTTCGTTTATCCTCTGTTTCTCTCATCGCCTGTTCAAATCGAAACAAGTGCCTTGCTTCCTCCTGCTTCCTGTTTTGGAGCCATTCTTTCACCTGACAGGCCGCCTCAATCTGTCTCCGGATCAGGCCGCCAAACATCTCAAAAAGCTCCTGCTCCGGTAAAAACTTGCGGCTGCATTGTCCCGTTTTTTCATGCATATCACAAACATACCGATACTTATCTTTACATGACTTGATGTGCTTCCTTACCATAACCCTTTTACAATCACCGCAAAACACTTTTCCCTTTAAAATACCGCTGTTCTCCGATTTTCCAGCCACCCCTTGATTCTGTCCTATCATTTTTTCATACTGCTTATGCCTGTCCATGCGGATTTCCTGCACTCTGTCAAACTGCTCTTTCGATATGATTGCTTCATGAGTTCCTGAAACAATATCCCACTCACTCATAGGAACCACTTCTTTTTTTCCTTTTATTTCCTTACTTCTCCTTACTCCCTGAACCATATCCCCTATGTAAACACGACTGGTCAAAATACCCGCTATGGTCTGCGGATACCAACCGCAAGGTTTGGCATACCTGGTATTTTTTACAATTCCCTTCTCATATTTATACCTGGCCGGACAGAGAACCTTACATTCATTCAGGTACTTTGCTATGGCAGAATCACTGTATCCCTTCTCACACAAATCAAAAATAGTTTGCACATGAACCGCTGCCTCCGGGTCCACTCCAATCACATGTTTATCCGATGTTTTTTTATATCCGTACATCGCATAGGCGCCCAAAAAACATCCCTTTTTCCTCAATATCTTTTTTGCGGAACGCTCCTTTTTGGAAATATCCCTGGCATAATTCTCATTGAACATTGACTGTTTAGGAAAGGTATAGACAAACAAGCAGAAATCCAGTATTCATGCGGGTTTGCGGCGGGATGGCTCTCGGACAGGCAGCCTCTTTCATGGCAGATAAACATACAATCGCATATCGTTTCCAAGGGAGAATGTAGATTTTCGTCACATTCTCCCTTTTTTCGTCTCCTGCCAGACATTAAGGAGGCTATATGAAAAAACAGTACAAAGAGGTGGTATCATGACCGCCCAGATCATCGCCGTTGCCAACCAGAAAGGCGGTGTCGGCAAGACAACCACCTGCGCCAATCTCGGTATCGGGCTGGCCCAGGAAGGAAAGAAAGTGTTACTCATTGACGGAGATCCGCAGGGCAGCCTGACCATCAGTTTAGGCTATGACCACCCGGACAGCCTGCCGGTCACGCTCTCCGATATGATGAGGAAGGTACTCACAGACACGCCCATTCTTCCCGGCGAGGGGATTCTGCACCACGCAGAAAGCGTTGACCTCATGCCCGCCAATATCGAGCTGTCCGGCATGGAAGTGTCCCTTGTGAACGCCATGAGCCGGGAGACGATCCTGCGCCAGTATCTCGATACAGTCAAACGCCAGTACAGCCATATCATTGTGGACTGCCAGCCCTCATTGGGGATGCTGACCGTCAATGCCCTGGCTGCGGCGAACAGTGTTCTTGTGCCAGTCCAGGCGGAGTATCTCCCGGCCAAGGGCCTGGAACAGCTTTTACAGACCATCAATAAGGTGCGCCGCCAGATCAACCCCAAGCTGAAAATAGACGGGATTCTCCTGACTATGGTGGATTCCCGGACAAACTTTGCCAAAGAGATCGCCGCCCTGCTGCGGGAGAACTACGGTTCCAAGATTAAAGTCTTTGCCTCTGAAATCCCCCACTCTGTCCGGGCCAAAGAGATCAGCGCGGAGGGGAAAAGCATTTACGCCCATGACCCGGAGGGCAAGGTGGCAAGTGCCTACAAAAATCTGACGAAGGAGGTGCTGAAGGTTGAAAAGCAGCGCGAAAAAAGTAAAGCTGACCTCGGTCGATGATCTGTTTTCCACCGAAGAAAGCCGGGCCGATGTGGGGCGCGAAAAGGTCATGGAGATTCCGTTGGCAGAACTGCACGCTTTTGAAGGACATCCCTTCAAGGTAAAGGACGATGAAGCCATGCTGGAGACTGCGGAAAGCATCCGTCAGTATGGCGTGCTTGTCCCTGCGATTGCCCGGCCCCGTACAGAGGGCGGCTATGAACTGATCGCCGGACACCGCCGCCACCGGGCCAGTGAGCTGGCCGAAAAGGAAACCATGCCGGTGATCGTCCGTGATCTGGACGATGATGCCGCCACAATTATCATGGTTGACAGCAACCTCCAACGGGAGAGCCTTCTTCCAAGTGAGCGGGCCTTTGCTTATAAAATGAAGCTGGACGCTATGAAACATCAGGGAGAACGTCTTGATTTAACTTGTTCCCAAGTTGGGAACAAGTCGCAAGGCAAGAAGTCCAGCGAACAACTTGCCGAGCAGGTCGGTCAGAGCAAAAACCAGATTTTCCGCTTCATCCGTCTGACCGAACTGATCCCGCCCCTGCTGGATATGGTGGACGAGAAGAAGATCGCCTTTAACCCTGCCTATGAGCTGTCCTTCCTGACCAAAGAGGAACAGGAAACGCTCATGGAGACCATGGACTATGAGCAGGCAACGCCCTCACTCTCCCAGGCCCAGCGCATGAAGAAATTCAGCCAGGAGGGGAAGCTGTCGAAAGATGTGATGCTTGCAATTATGTCCGAGGAAAAGAAAAGCGATCTGGATAAAGTGACATTTACCTCGGACACCCTGCGGAAGTATTTTCCCAAAAGCTATACGCCCAGGAAGATGGAGGAAACCATTATCAAGCTGCTGGAACAATGGCAGCGCAAACGCCAGCACCAGCAGGAACGCTGAGGAAGGAGCTGCCTATGACGGAAATGGCGGCTCCCTTCCGGGAGCTGAAAGGACATGACATCCTGGCTGTGGAGCGGTTTGAGGACGCGACCAGCCGCATGATCGAATTTATGGTATGTAAACGGAAAAACCCTTATGGCAGGCCCGGTGACGAGATGCGCCTGTTTCTGTCCGAAGCCGACTACCGGAAAGCATTGGAGAGCCAGGGCCGCAGGGAAATCCGGATCAGGAGGAACGCCCGTATCATCGAGGGGCATATCCTGTTAGAGAAAAAGAAACGGAGACATGGAAATGTTTGATGGAAGAAAAATAGAAAGCGCGGTCACGGAGGTCTATTCTTTCCTGTACCCCGACAAAAAGGAGCGGAAAAAAGCCCTTGCGCGGCTGGATATGGAAACACTGGTGCAGAGCATCCGTTACCGCTGTGAGACCCCTCTCGCCTATTACGCAACCGGCTCCGCCGACCTGTCCATGAAATACCATGGGCCTGACCTGTTTGATCAGAAAGCCTGCATGATCTACCAGGAGCCACTCCAGGTGTTTTCCACGATGGCCGAGGCAACGTATCTTAGGGAGCTTTGGCTTTTGGAGGACGGGACATTTGTGGAGGTTGCGGCGGTCAGGGTGAAATGCCGCTTCCCTGCGGAAAGCTATTCTACGGTATACCGGACGATCCGCCACACCATGACCGAAAAAGACTGGTACGGCTATGTGCCGGAAGAAGCCGTGGATCTGTTTGAGGATTTCAGCAAGTACCCATTTGACGCAGAAACAGGAGCCATCTATGAAGTTTAGGCCGCAGCAGCATACCGCCTGCGGCTTTTATCATGCCTGCTGATACAAGGAAGGAGTGAAGCAAATGCCCGTATTTCGCGTGGAACGGACGCGGGACTACACAGTTATGAGCAACTACCATCTGCGGGACAAACGCCTGACGCTAAAGGCCAAGGGACTGCTCTCCCAGATGTTATCGCTACCGGAAGATTGGGACTATACGCTCTCCGGGCTGTCCCATATCAACCGGGAAAGCAAGGATGCCATCCGCTCGGCGGTCAATGAGCTGGAAAAGGCCGGGTATATCCACCGCCGCCAGACCACGGACGCCAGCGGGAAGTTCAGCACCAACGAATATGTGATCCATGAACATCCCGACCAGCCGGAGCCGTCAGACCAGCCAGAGCCGTTATTGGAAAAACCGTCGTCGGAAAACCCGACAACGGATAATCCGCCAACGGGAAACCCGTCACCGGAAAATCCAACGCAATTAAATACTAAGAAACCAAGTAAAGAAAGATCAAATACGGATGGACAAAGTACCGATTCCATTCCTTTCCGGGGAGATACGGCGGGAAACCCGCCGGAACCGAAGGGAAGGGAGGCCGCCTCCATGGAGGAGATCGAGGCTTACCGGGCTTTGATCCTTGAAAATATCGAGTATGACTTTATCAGACAGGACTACGGCCTGTACTCGTCCGACCTGGACGAGATCGTGGAGATCATGGTGGAGACGGTCTGCGCCAGACGGAAATATACGCGGGTGGCAGGCAGCGATTTTCCCCATGAGGTAGTGAAATCCCGGCTCTTGAAGCTGAACGGCGAGCATATCCGCTTCGTCATGGACTGCATGAAGGAGAACACCACCAAGATCCGCAACATCAAGCAATACCTGCTGACAGCCCTGTTCAATGCCCCGGCCACCATCGGGAACTATTACAGCTCCCTGGTGAACCACGATATGTACGGCAGCCCATAAGGAGCTGCTTTTTTTGACCAATAAACACAAGCATGAGTGCTGAAAGGAGAGATTATGAGACGCCCATTAGCTTATATCACCGCCCCCTGGGGTGACAACGAATTTGAAAACACCGAGACCGCAGCCCGCTACTGCCGGATGCTGTATGAAGCCGGATATTCCCCGGTCTGCCCGCTTTTATTCCTGCCGCTGTTCTTAAAGGACGAGGTTCCCTTAGAGCATAAGGACAGGATCGACATCGCCCGCGACTTCCTGCGGCGCTCCCATGTGCTGGTGGTCTGCGGGGACACCGTGGACGAGGCCATGAAGAACGATATTGCCGTTGCCGAGCGGCTGCGGATCACGGCCACTACCCTGGAGGGCCTGCTCACCGTAAAAGGCCAGGGCCGGGAGAAGGGAGGCAGCCATGAGGGAAATTGAGCGGCCAAGGGCCAAGACCATCAGTGAGCTGATGGAGGAAATCCGGCGGCAGGAAGGGGCAAAGGAATACAGCGGCCATGAATACTTTGACTTGAACCGCTTTGCCGAAGATACCCGCCACATGGTCATTTTCGATGTGCTGTCAGAGGATTCCCCCGTGGGCTGGAAGGGGGAACGGACACGGGCCTATCTCACGGAGGCCGGTTATGGGAATGTCCTCTCCAGCCAGGAAAAAGGGCATATCAGGATTTTGAGCCATGCCAGGGTGAACCGGGGCAGGCTGGCCTATGACAACCCGGACAGCCTCCGGTGAGGCGGGAAAATCCATAGAAAAGGAGTGTGATAAGAAATGCAGGAAGAAGTGGAAAACAGGACGCTCACCCTGGGGATCAATACCACCAAATTTACCGGGCGCGTCCTGAAAGCTGCCCTGTGCAAATACCTTGCCCACCGCAAGGAAAAGAAAATGCAGGCCAGCCGGGATGTGAAGCCCTTCGGCAAGGTGAGCATGGAGGATCTGCAAAAAGACTACGGCGATATGCGCCAGATCGACGTGCAGGACAAAAGCCTGCGGGAATTTAACCGTATCGCCCGCAACCACGGGGTGCGCTATACCGTCTACCAGACGGACAAAAACCATTACCAGATATTTTTCAAAGCCCCCAATGAGGCGAATATGAACGCCGCCTTCCAGAAGTTCACCGTCACTAAGCTGAAAAAGGCCCAGCGGCGGGAATCCGTTCTGGGCAGGCTGGATAAATTCAAGGCACTGGTGAAAAATGCGGTGGTGGACAGGACAAAGAGGAAGGAGCTGGAACGATGAAGCAGGTCAATTTAAAAAAGCTCCTGATCCCCAACCTGCCCTATGTGCTGATCGGAGTGTACGCTTCCAAGATCGGGCAGGCGTACCGGCTGGCTGCCGGTGCTGGTCTCTCCGAAAAGCTGCGCCATATCGGGGATGGCTTTGCCGCCGCATTTGCCTCCCCCTACCCCAGCTTTCATTTTCAGGATCTGGCCATCGGCCTTCTATGCGGTGCGGCCCTGCGGCTGGCGGTCTATGTCCGGGGCAAAAACGCTAAGAAATACCGGAAAGACGTGGAGTATGGTTCGGCGCGTTGGGGAAATGCCGCCGACATCCAGCCTTTTGTCGATCCGGTATTTGAGAATAACATTATCCTGACCCAGACGGAACGGCTGATGATGAGCAACCGGCCCAAGCAGCCCAAATACGCCCGCAATAAAAATGTGCTGATCATCGGCGGCTCCGGCAGCGGAAAGACCCGCTTCTGGCTAAAGCCGAACCTGATGCAGTGTACCTCTAAGGATTTTCCGACCTCGTTCGTGGTCACTGATCCGAA
>CATKXR010000049.1 GCA_949840805.1 uncultured Lachnospiraceae bacterium
ATACGTTTGTTTGTAGTAAATCTGGCTATATTCTAATATATTATCGTCAAAAATTCAATAATCTTAATCGTTTTTTCTATGGATTTTTACCCATAATTTTTCAGTTCCTTTTATTCCCAAAACCTACGCTTTTTGGAAATGCTGTTTTAGCCTTCTATTTCTATACCCTTCCGGGCATGATTTATCGTACATTACTATCCACAGTTTCTAAATTAAAGCTTTTTCCGAAGGGTCCGCAGGAGAAGAAGGATAGAACGTTTTCAGACACGTTCTCACTCCGTTTTTCACGTAGCGGTACTAAGGCTGCAAAAAACGCAGCCTAAGTGCCGACGTGAAAAGAGGGTCTTCAAACGTTCTATCCTTCTTCTCCTGCTACGTTACCGGCACTATTTAACGGAAGGCGTCGCTCCCACAAAATAGCCAATAACGTAGCCTGTGCAGTTGCCCGTACCCCGGAAAACCCTCGAAGAACGTCGGCGCTTAATGAGCTGGGATGCTTCTCCCAGCGAATTTAGCGTCCGCTACGTTCTTCACGGAGCGAGAGCGCGTTTTCCGGGGTACGGGCAACTACACAGGCGGACCTCCTGGGATAACTGGTAACAACGATAAGCTCCGCACGATAAGGTATATTTTTTCTATAATTTTCAGGGAATTTGACGATAAACGCCATATGGCTGTCATAATCCCCCTCTACTCATACCGCAGCGCCTCTATAGGATCCTTCTTTGCCGCTTTCGATGCCGGATACATTCCAAAAAAGATCCCCACCATGGCCGAGAATCCCACTGCCAGCAGCACCACCACCGGCTTGACGATAGCCTGCACTCCCAAAAGAGCGCCGCCGATCATGACCAGCCCGCCTCCCAGCAGGATTCCCACGATCCCGCCACAGGCGGAAAGGATAGCCGACTCTGTCAAAAACTGGATCATAATATCCCTTGTCCTTGCCCCCAGGCTCTTGCGGATCCCGATCTCCCGGGTACGCTCCGTCACAGACACCAGCATAATGTTCATGATCCCGATGCCTCCCACCAGCAGGGAAATGGCCGCGATGCCTCCCACCGCTGCCGCCAGGCCGCCCATCATGCTGTCCATCTGGCCCATCTCATCCTTGGCGCTGTTGAGCCGAAAATCCTCCGGGGTCCTGTCCTTGCTTTTTGCCACATAAAATTTTATCTTGTTGAACAGCTCATCCATCCTGTCCTCATCCCGGGCAAAAACCCGCAGGGCATAAAAAATATCATTAGGCCTGGTGAGAATCGTGTAGGGTACGAATGCTTCGCCGCCCTCCGTGCTGGCTCCCATCATCATGGATTGAAAAGGACTCAGCTTCTTGCGGTAGATCCCCACCACCGTATACTCCTCCGTGGTTCCGTACAAAGTCGTTCGGAAGGTTTTTCCCACCGCGTTCTCCACCCCGAACAGGTTCATGGCGCTGGTGGTGTCCATCACCACATTTTTCCGCTGCCCCAGTACGTCTCCTTCATTGAGATACCGGCCGTACACCATATCCACCGGCTGTACTTCCTGGTAATTATAATCGATCCCGTCAAAGCTGAACTTAACCGTAGTACGGCCGCTCACCGCGTCTGCGGACGTATAGGCGTTGCTGTCAATATAAGTGATCTCGTCCCCAAACACCTCTTTGATCCGCTTTATCTCATCCAGGGTAAAATAATCGCTCTGCCGCACGTCGTCCACCCAGTAACCAATATAAAGAAATGCCTGGGTCACTCCGATTTCCCGGTACAGCCCCTCAAACATGCTCCGCATGGTATCTCCGATGGACACGATGGAAATCACCGAACCGATTCCAATGATGATTCCCAGCATGGTCAGAAAGGAACGCATTTTATTGGCGCGGATGGCAGAAAATGCCATCTTCATATTCTCTATCAGCATAAATTCTCTTTCCCTCCGGCATTTTTCCACAACATTTTATTTTACAAGATGGCACAATCGTTCCGGATACTGCCTTCTTTGGCTGTTCCCGTTACTCATACCGCAGTGCCTCTATGGGATCCTTCTTCGCCGCCTTGGACGCCGGATAAATGCCGAAAAAGATGCCTACCATGGCTGAAAATCCCACTGCCAGCACCACTACCCCTGGCTTCACAACCGTCTGCACACCCAGAAGGCTTCCTCCTATAGTCACAATCCCGCCTCCCATCAAAATCCCCAGGATTCCGCCGCAGGCGGACAGTATGGCCGATTCCGTCAAAAACTGCACCATGATATCCCTGGTCCTTGCTCCTAAGCTCTTGCGGATTCCGATCTCCCGGGTACGCTCGGTCACTGACACCAGCATGATGTTCATGATCCCGATACCGCCCACCAGCAGGGAGATGGCCGCAATGCCTCCCACCGCCGTGGCCAGGCCGCCCATCATGCTGTCCCACTGCCCCATCTGTGCCTTGGCGGTCTCCATGCGGAAATCCTCCGGGTTTCTTCCCTTGGACTTTGCCACATACGTTTTCAGGTTATCAAAAAACACTTCCATAGTGTCTTCATCCCTGGCAAAAATCCGGATGTCATAGAAATAATCATTGGGCCAGGTCAGGATCGTATAAGGCACAAAGGCCTCTCCTCCCTCTGTGTTGGCTCCCATCATCATGGCCTGGAAAGGATTCAGATCCTTTCGGTATATTCCTACCACCGTGTAATCATCCACACTTCCGTAAATGGTGGTTCGGAAAGTTTTCCCCACCGCATTCTCCACCCCGAACAGGTTCATGGCGCTGGTGGTATCCATCACCACATTTTTCCTCCTCCCCAGGATGTCTCCCTCATTGAGATACCGGCCGTACACCATGTTGACTGGCTGCACTTCCTGATAATTATAGTCAATTCCCTGATAGCTGAACTTCACGGTTGTCCTGGCGCACACCGCGTCCCCGGTTGTATAGGCATCGCTGTCAATGTAGGCGATCTCATCCCCGAAGATCTCCTTGATCCGCTCCATCTCGTCCAGGGTAAAATAATCGCTCTGCCGCCAGTCGTCCACCCAGTAGCCGATGGCTATGTATGCCTGGGTAATCCCGATCTTCCGGTACAATTCCTCAAACAGCCCCCGCATGGTGTCCCCGATGGACACGATGGAGATCACGGAACCGATTCCGATGATGATTCCCAGCATGGTCAGAAAGGAACGCATTTTATTGGCACGGATGGCAGAAAATGCCATCAGCATATTTTCTATCAGCATATTTCATCCTTCCCCGCTTCCTATTCCCTTAGCCGCATCCCCCGGCTCCCTTGGCACATTGGGGCTGTCACTGACGATCTCCCCGTCCCTAAACCGGATAATCCTCTCCGTAAAAGCCGCAATCTCCTCCTCATGGGTGACGACCACCACGGTCGTCCCCTCCTTGTGAAGCCGGGAAAACAGCTCCATGATCTCCACCGATGCCGCCGTGTCCAGATTTCCCGTGGGCTCATCCGCAAGAAGAAGGGGCGGCTCGTTTGCCAGGGCGCGGGCGATAGCCACCCTTTGCCTCTGGCCGCCGGAAAGCTCGTTGGGCATATGTTCCGCCCGCTTTCCAAGGCCCACCCGCTCCAAAAGGACTTTTGCCCGCTGTTCCCGGAATTTTTTATTTTTCCTTGCATAAGTCATCGGCAGCTCTACATTCTTCAACGCCGATGTCCGGGATATCAGGTTAAAGGACTGAAACACAAACCCGATTTTCCGGTTCCGTATCAGGGACAATTCATCAGGATTCATGGCCGCCACATCCACCCCGTCCAGATAATAATGGCCCATGGAAGGCCGGTCCAGACAGCCTAAAATATTCATCAGCGTCGATTTTCCCGAGCCGGACTGGCCCATGATCGCCACAAACTCCCCCCGGTGAATGGTCAGATTGATCCGTTTTAATCCTAATACCTTCAAAGCCCCTGTATCATAGACCTTTACCAGATCCTCCAGACGGATCAGCTCCTCGCTCACATTCTCCGTTATGTATTCCGGAAGCTTACCCTCCCTCCCCATTTTCAGCAAAGCTTTTATCTTTGATCCCGGCCGGCCATTCTCCTCAGCCTTTCCTAAAGACCAGGCTCCTCCCAGATCCTGCGTTTTTCCATGATTGATTAATTTCATAGCCTTCCTCCGCCTCAGATGTCTTTCTCCATCTTCTGTCACTGCACGGGCGCCGTGACAACTGTCATGCCATCCTCCAAAAAGGCCATGGGCGAAGTGATATAGGTAAGCCCTTCTGTCAGGCCCTCTCCTTTTACTTCCACCTCCACGTCGCTTTCCACTCCTGTCTCCACAGGAATCATCTTCACCACATTATTCTCCACTGTGGCCAGATAGGTTCCGCCTTCTTTTTCCACCAAAGCCCCCATAGGCACCACCCAGGTATCCTTCGCCTCATTGAGGACGATCTGTGCCCGGGCCGTGATCCCGGCAATCAGCTTTGTATCCGGATTCTGGATCTGGATGGTGGTGGGAATCACCCTCTCCGTGGACCCGCCGCCCTTCTCTTCACCGGTGGGAGAAATGGAGGTAATGATCCCTTCCTCCTTCTCCCCACCCAGAATATCCGCCGAAATATCCGCCTTCTGTCCCACCTTCACCTTGCCGATGGAATACTCGCTGACGTTTATCTTCATCTCCAGCTTTTCCAGATTATCAATGGAAAAGAGAGGCCGGTCGTCGTCCACCGTGTCCGCAAAACGCCCCACCCGGGAATTAACCCGCACTACCGTGCCGCTTATGGGGCTTGTCACCTCCACTTCCTCCAATTCCTTCCGCTTCTTCTCCAGCTCAAACTCCGCATTCCGGATCCGCAGGTCATAAGATTCGTTTGCCACCGGCTTCCCATTCCGCAAAGTATATGTGGAAACCTGCCTGGAAGCCTCCGACAGAACATCCCGGGCTGCCTCCAGCTCCATCTGTGAAACGTCGCCTCCCGCATATAACATGGCCTTCCTGTCATAATCCCTCTTGGCCGCCATCTCGTCCTGCCTGGCCTTTCCAAATCCTGCCTCTGCCTGGATCTGGGCCTCATTCCGTTCCGCCACCGCCAGGTTGTAAGCATTCTGGGCGATCTCCACCTCTTTCTGCACATCTTCCGAATCCAGCCGGGCAAGCACCTGCCCCTCCTTCACCTGGTCTCCCTCTTTCACAAGGATCTCCAGAATCTCCGCGTGGAGACGGGATACCACCTCTGCGCTGTCCGTCCCCGAAACGGGTCCGCTGATGGAAAGCACCTCCTGCACATCGCCTTTCTCAAGAGGAGCCGTGGAAACCATGACCGCCCCGTCTTTTCCTCCTCCCTTAACCTTCAGCACCACAAACAGAGCGGCAGCCACAACCACCGCTCCCAGGATAATCTTTTTTTTCCTGCTAAAGCTTCGCCATTTTTTCCAAAATCTCCCGGACTTTTTCTCTTTCTTCCCCTTCCCTGGCACATCCTCCGCCATCAACTCTGCCAGTCCCTTCTCAAACTCCTGATCTGTCATGTCCTAACTCCTCTTTTCCGGCCTTTTTCCGGAAGCCGCATCTTTAAAAATCCATGAAGCTTCTCGGATTCTCCTTGTTGTCCATCACTATCCTACTCCTGTTTTGGCTGTCCGTCAATCCATTTTACCCCCCCCCGGCCTTTGTCAACACCTTTCTTCTCACCGTTCACAAGGCGGGGATACGCATCCCTTTTGGACTTTACCAGGAATGCGTATCCCTTTTGGACTTTTGCCTTTTTTGTTCTTTATCCCTCTATCTCTCCCACCAGTCTTTTGGAGCCTGGCCTTCAGGAATCAGTACACGCACACTGTCATTCCAGTTTCCGTCCTCATACTCCTCGCTGCTTCTGTCCGCCTCGTCTTCTTCTAAATTCCATACCATCAGATTGATCTCGACATTTTCCTCCGACCGGAAAAACGGGTCGTAATAACACAGATTATCATAAATCAGGACTTTTCGAAGCTCCCTGATCTCCTCAGAATCGTTAATATAGAAATATTTCCAGCCATCATCATATTCTTTTGAAGACCACCCCCTATCGTCATACAAATCATGATCCACGAGAGGCCGCACCTGGATCGCCCTTACATCAAGATCATCCAGATATCCTCCCATCTCCACCCCCTGTTTCTCCAACAGTCCAATGGTCTCCGTAAAGGACGGGTACACCGGGTAGAAATCCTTATTCACCAGATCTCTCCATCCCCTGTACCGATACCCGGGATAATCTTCAAACTGGTTGGCCTCCTGCTTCTTCCACCAGGCAACCGCCTCCTCGTCGATCTCCTTGCTGAAGCGGATCAGCCCCACAGGCGCTTCTCTCTCCATTCTTTCCATCGTCATAGCCGCGAACTCTTTCTGATAAGTCTCAAGCATTCGCTTCTTTTCCTCGTCAGAAAGCTTATTCAAAACAACCTCATTTTTGTCGTTCCTGGAATATTTTCCCCTGACATGGACAGAATCCACCTGTTCCCCAGTCATTGTCATAACAGGAAAAATCCCTTTCTGGAATTCTTCATTCTCATAGAGCCTTTCCATGGCCGGGCGTATCTTGCCGTCAATAGGCATATGATAGACACGGCTCACCTTTCTCCCGCTGTTTAAGGTGTAGCAGACTGTCACCTGGCTCCAGAGCCTTTCTTCCGGGGAAGCGTCTGTCAGGTCATAATCATACCAGTACTTCCCTTTCCTTTTGTTTTCCTCTTCCCGCTCGATCCCTTCAGCGGCAATCGAGAGCAGATTCTCGATATCGTGGTATTCCATATTTTGAAATTGATCATAAGCAGAACCGTAGTTCCATTCATAATGTCCGTCCGGCATTTGTTCCGAATAACCATAAGATACCCAGTCCGTCATCTCTCCCACAAAAACAGCCGCCTCCCGCACCTGGCCTTCTTTAGGCAGATACCGGTCATAGCCTAAAAGATCGTACCGGAACACCGCCAGTATGGCAACGGACGCTCCCAGGCAGCATACAAGCTGCAGTTTATGGGAAAAGAGCTTGCGGAAATCAAAATGATAAATAATCTCCACCACACAATGGCAGATCCCTCCGCCGCATATGATCCCAAAAACCGCCCAGCCCATGGAATCACGCAAAGCATGGAAAAAAATCCCCAGCCCCAAAGCCGAAACCACAGTCAGCAGGATCCGGATCACCGGACAGGTAACGGAAAATGCCATAGCCTTCCCCGCTGCCTCCGAGGGACGTTTTTTATATAAGACGCAGGCCAGCGCAGTCAGCAGGATGGACACCGCCCAGGCTGCCAGTACCGGCGCTGCCATAGGCACCGGGACATTATACTGCTCCCCGTTTCTCGCCAACTGATAAATATACTCTGCCACCGGTGACATCCGGATCCCATACATCAGGACGTCTTCCGACAAAAGCCCCGGCAGTTCAGATGCATAGGTCCCAAAAAATCTTGTGAGATATCCCACAAAAATTCCCATTGCCACGGGCATATAAGATTCCAGGACCACAGCTCCCAAAAATCCGACAAGCAAATGTCCCGTCATCATAGCCGCCACCACCACCGTTGTATACATCAGGATAAAATATGTGATATGAAGCCCGTAGGCAGCCAGGGCCACCTGCCACAGCCGGCTGCTGCCGGCTCCGTTGGCAATCCCTACTAATACGGCCAGGATCTGGCAGATTCCATAAGGCACCGCAAGAATTAAGATCCCGTTCAAAAAATTAGCGGCAAACAGCTTTTCCCTTCTCACCGGAATCCCATGGTAAAAATCCACCTGCTTTTTGGAGTTAAGATAAGAAAAACTGCTCAGCCCGCAGATCAGCGCGGACAACATCATCAGAAATACGGTCATCCCGCTGTTAAAAGACAGCCACCGGACAAGCCCGTCCTCATACTTTGCCAGGCCTCTGGCATAATCTGTATATTCCTTGATCTCCCCGGCCGTAAACGCCGCCACAACCGGATAGAAAAAGAAGAATCCCAGGCTCAGAAGCGCCACCGCCCACAACCGCCTTTTTAAATCCTCTTTCATCAGCTTAAAAAATAAGTTTTTTGATGTCATAACCCACAACCTCCGTTTCACTGATAAAGATTTCCTCCAAAGACAGCGGAATCGTCTCATAAAATACAGGATTCGCCGTCTGCATCCCGTGCTCCACCTGGCTTAAATCTCCCCGCACCGTCAGTGTAAGAAGCCTCCCCCTTTTCTCTGTCTTGATAATCTCCATGCCGGCCAGTTCCTCCGGCTCCATTCCTTCTGCAAGCACACACTGGACTTTGTGAATGTTCATCTTCATCTCATCCAGGTCGCGGCTTAAAAGAATCCCTCCTTTATGGAGAAGCCCCACATGGTCGCAGATATCTTCCAGCTCCCTCAAATTGTGGGAGGCAATGATCGGCGTCAGGTTGCGCTCCTGCATATCATTGGCAAAAATGCTCTTGACCGCCTGCCGCATCACCGGGTCCAGCCCGTCAAAAGTCTCGTCGCAGAACAGATAATCGGTTCTCGCGCAGACCCCGCAGATCACGGAAACCTGCTTTTTCATGCCCTTTGAAAAAGTATTGATCTTCCGGCCCTCGTCCAGGTCAAAGCTGCGCATAAGCCCATGAAAACGCTCCTTGTCAAAGGAAGGATACACGATCCGGTAATAGGCCATCATATCCCTGGGAGTGGAGTTGCTGAAAAAATACTGATCGTCGGAAATATAGAAAAACCTTCTTTTGGCCTCCTCATTTTCAAATACCTCCGTCCCGTCGATGGTGATGGTTCCGCCGTCCGGCTTTAATATTCCCGCCGCCATCCGGAGAAAAGTGCTCTTGCCTGCACCGTTGGTGCCGATCAGCCCGAATACATTGCCGTCCCGGATCTGGGCATTGATATTATCCACTGCCACAATATCGTCAAATCGTTTTGTCAGGTTAACTGCCTCTATCATACGTTCATCCCTCCCTTACTCGTTCATGGCCCACTGTTCTTCACCGCTTATCTGCCCGGATTCCCTTATTCCGTCATAAGCCTGGCCGGCTATCGCCATAAATTCATCGCGCATAATGCCAATCGTCTTTGCCTCCTTCGCCAGTCCTCCAAGCTTTTTCTCCATCTCTTCTTTTTTCGCTGTCCGCAGCTTACGGATGCTTCCCACAAAACTTCCCCGGCCCTTGACCGAGTAGATATAACCCCGGCGCTCCAGCTCTCCGTAGGCACGCTGAATCGTATTGGGGTTGATCGACAGCTCCATGGCAAGATTCCTCACAGACGGCATCTGGCTGTCCTCTTCCAGAATCCCCAGCATCATCAATTCCTGAAGCCGCTCCACCACCTGCTCATAGATCGGCCGGCTGTCCTTTAAATCCAGTAGAATCATCTACATGCTCCTTTCTCTCCAGCCCTTGTCAATAAGTGTACTAACATTGTTAATACACTTATACCATACATTTCCAATCCATGCAAGAGAAAATTCTTTACGAAATAATGAATATGCCGGATCCTGCCTCCTGAAAAAGAAAAAGGCCGGATCAGCTCCGGCTTGATTTTTCCTCTGTCTTTATGTCATATCATTTATGCAATTATATCATCATCTGGATTAAAATTATCAAAATACTCTTGACGATTTTTTCTCAGCTCATTTATTTCCTGGCACATGAATGCACAACACAAATCATAACTTGGCTTATTCGTTCCAACTTCTGTTGGTTGTTCGAACTTAAGAGCTACATTATAATAATTTATTAAGTTTCCATCTTCTGAAGTATCCGCAGCAAACAAGTACGCATACTGGCATCCAATATGTTCTTGAACCTGATATATAATGGGCGCAATATATTGCCAAAACATAACTTCTCCCATAGGGTGATTGATGTTAAAAGACTTCCATTTTTCCTTCATCGAATCATTTGAACAGAAATGAACAATTTCAATTCCGGGATATGTATGCCCAACTCTTATGCACTCAGTATCTTCATCCCATGCCAAATGTTGGAGATAGCTGACTAAAGAACGGCCTTTCTCGCTTTTGAAACTTTTTATTAAATTTCTGTTTTCTTGCTTATCGGACAATCGTTCACAAGAGAAACGCCCAATTATCTGCTTTTGTCCATCCGTGATTTTTCCCATACTCTTTTTACACCTTATGCAAGCCCTAGCCCATTCAGCTGGCCGTATTCTGATAAATATTCCTGTGCAATATAGGCAGCAACATTTAATACTTTCTCCATAAGTACGCCTCCTTTTCTCATGTGTTTGTCTTTCATATAATATGATGCCATACAATCAATAAAATGATAACTGGCTTTTTTATGAATTTATATCCATAAACCGTAACTGGATACTGTTCACGGAGCAAAATCGTATTTTACAGGATACTGACAACAACCCAAACGTACCATATGAAATCCCCTGTAAACAGTAAACAAAAACGGTAACTACTAACCTTCCGCCCTACTCTAAATTCCGGTGAATCACCTCCAAAACCTCCCACAGCTCCTTTGCCCCCGGCTGCCCCGGCGCGGACCGCTGCCCTACCGCCCCGAAGGTAAGGGCTGAGCCAAAAGCCTCCCCCGTCAGACGGCTGACCATGCCTATGGACGACATGGACATAGTGACGATCGGGCATTCCAAAGTCTGGCTCATCTCCAAAGTAACCTCCAAAAGCGCCAGCACATCCCATTTCGACTGAGGCATCACCGCCAGCTTCGGGATATCCGCTCCGGCCTGCTGCATTTTCTGTAAACGCCCTTTCATCTCGTCCTTGGTAGGCGTCTTAAAAAATTCATGGCTGGACATTATCACCCGCACCCTGGCCTTCCGGGCTTCCTCGATCACCCGGGACGCCTCGTCGCCCGCGGTAAACAGCTCTATGTCCACAAGATCCGCAAACCCGCTTTTCACCACAGCCAGGTTCAGCTCTATGTATTCTTCCAGGGGCAGGGACTTCTCCCCTCCCTCCTTTTCCGTCCGGAAGGTAAACAAAAGCGGTATCTCCCCCAGCGCCTGACGCAGGCGGCCCGCCAGCTTTACAACCTCCTCCGCCCGGGCGGCATCCTCATACCAGTCCGCCCGCCACTCTGCGATGTCCGCCGGGATATCCCGAAAACCTTCTGCCGCCTTTAAAATCTCATCTGCCGTAGAAGCCACGATCGGGACACAGATTTTCGGCCTTCCCTGTCCAATGGCAACCTTCCTTACCGTCACTGCTTTCATCTAATCTTCCTCCTTCCTGTATGTATATCTGTATGCCTGTTTTTTCTTTTCCATGCTCTGGCTTTCGTCACTCCATCTTCTCCACCGTCACCCCGTCATAAAAAAACTTCAGGATCTCCACATACCCGATCCCCTCCCGGGCCATCCCCTGGGCGCCGTTCTGGCTCATTCCCACTCCATGGCCATAACCGCCGCCATATATCTTAAACTGCTTCACGCCGCTCTCGTTGGCCCCTGCTTCTTCCACCGCCAGAAAGCCGCTTGGCAGTGACTTCCAGCCGCTCGTCGTCTTACTGCTGCTTGGCAGGGAAATATCCAGCCGTTCATCTCCCAGGGCGCTGCGGATCCGGTCCTGCCCGGAAATGGACTTTTCGCCTTCGCTTCCCTTAACCAGCAAGACCTTCGCCACGCCGCTGGGTCCCCGCTCCACAACCTGCAGGGACTCTACCTTCCCTATTCCGCCGATATTTTCTGTCAGGATCTGCGCGTTTGTAGTCACATTCCAACGGTAATAAGGAAAGGACGAATCGTAAGCCGGGTAGTCCGCCTGTTTGATAAAAGCCGCAAAATCCTCATTATTGCTCAGATCCACGCTCTGCCGCCCGGGCCGGACGGCCGCGTTTTTCAGATAAGGAGTACCCGCCGCATCCCCTCCCCACACGCCGCCGTCCGCCGTCACGCCGCAGGAAGTGGAAAAATAATAGGTGGTAACAGGCTGCCCTTCATAAAGCAGCATCTCCCCGCGGGTTTCCTCTACTGCCGCTGAGGTCTGGGATTCCTCCCCTGCATTGTTGTACACTTGGAAATTGGTGCTGTCATCCATATGGGCGCCGTACTGCTGGTAAGTATTGCTCTGAATCTGCATATAGGCAAAGGTCCTGGCACAGACTGCCTGGGCTTTCAGTGCTTCCTTCTCATAACCGGGAGGCATCTCGCTCGGCACCACCTTTTTTAAATAATCTTCCAGGTATAATTCATTGATCAGTACCAGGCCTCCTTCTCCTTCCACCAGCTCCAGCCGCCCGCCGTAACAAGGCTGTCTGCCGGAACGGTTCAGGGAACTGACCCGGATCTCTCCTCCGTCTGCCGCCGTAATCGTCACACGTCCGTCTGCAAACCGCCCGTCTCCTGGCTTAAAGACCGCCTCCTGCCCGGCCTCTATGACTTCCTCCTTCTCTCCCTGAACCAGGGTAAGAGGGGTATCGCCGGAAAGAACCACCTCATCATGGTACAGCCCCTTAAATCCTTCCGTCATAACCAGCACCCGGACCGTCTTCGCGTCGAACTCCCTGACCGTGAGCACGGCGCAGATCTTCCCCTTTGCCGCCACAAACTCCTGGATATCGTATCCGATCAGCAGATCGTCAAGAGTCTGCCGCTCCAGTCCTCCATATGTCTTTAAAACCTTATACTCCTCATCAAGCGGCACGACTCCATACCCTTCGATCTCCACTCCCTCCGGCTGTACCGACAAAAGCCTGCCTTTGATCCTCTCCTTTTTTACCGAAACCTTTGTGACTTTTCCATTTTCCAACTGGATATCTGCCAGGTTGTGGAGATATTCTTCCGTTTTTTTCGATTTCTTTGCAAAAGGAATCCGCCGCTCAATCTCCCCCACATAGACAAGCAGCTCCTCCTCATTCCCGTCTGACAGCCAGACATTGCGGTAGGTGACATTCTGCCCTTTATCCTGCAGCACATGGATCAGTTCCGAGTCCCGCACGTAAGCCTCCAGCTCATGGTCAATATACCCGTCCAGCGCCATCCCTGAAAATCCCATTCTGCCCTGACTGGTATGGGCGACCCAGGACGGTGTTCCCGGCACATTGTCAAGAGTTCCGTAAATGCAGATATTTTTCCGCTCCACACCCTCGAGCCCGTCTGCAGACTTGATCAGAGAATCATAAAACAGCCACCACAGCTCTTCCGGGTAAGGCTTATTCCTGTTTTTTTTCGTAACCGGAATCTTCTCTCCAAATTCGTCAGACAATGCCCGGGCAATCTTTGCCGCTTCCCCGTAGGTCAGCTCTTTCCGGGCCTCCTCCTCCCTGGCCGGCGTATCCTCCTCGTCCAAAAATCCGTTTTCATAAAGATAATCCATATACGGCACATACCACTGATCCACACTCTCCGCCGGAAAACGGGACGCCCCGTATTTCTTCTGCCACTGTGCCAGCTCTTCCGGGCTTTTAAGGGCAAGGGCCACTGACTTTGCCGCCAATGCCCGGGAGATCCCGTCCCCTTCCTGTTCGTGAAAAAGAATCACCCCGATCAGCGCCGCCACCACAAGAGGCACCCCGATAAACCATCCGATCAAAGCCTTTTTACTATTACGCTGTTTTCTACTTTTCAATATAGGTTTTCTTCTCCTCATCGATATAATTCAAATTCCCATATTTTTCAATATCCGCAGAAAGCTTCTTTTTCTTCAGAAGCCATGTGACCAGCTCCGTCACCAGTTTATAGAAGACCGCAAAGGTAGGCACCCCGATAATCATTCCCACGAACCCGAACAATCCGCCAAACAGCAGGATCGAAAACAAGACCCAGAAACTGGAAAGCCCCGTGGAATCCCCCAAAATCTTCGGCCCTAAGATATTTCCGTCAAACTGCTGCAGAAGCAGGATAAATCCCAAAAACCAAAGACATTTCACCGGACTGTCCAAAAGAATCAGAAAAGCGCTGGGGATTGCCCCGATAAAAGGCCCGAAAAACGGAATAACATTGGTCACTCCCACGATCACGCTGACGATCAGCACATACGGCATCTTCATAAAGTTCAGCAGCACGAAGCAAAGAATCCCGATAATCAGCGAATCCAAAAGCTTCCCGATGATAAACCCGCCGAATACCTTGTGTACATACCGCCCCTCGTCTAACACTTTATTGGCGATCTTTACAGGAAATAACCCGTAAAGGATCATTTTTGCCTGTGTGATCATTTTTTCCTTCATATTCAGCAGGTAGACCATCACAATAATGCCAATCAGGATATTTTTCAGAAGATTAATCACATTGAAAATCCCGCTGGAAAGTCCGCTGATAAAACCAAAAATCTTGCCTGCATTGGAAAGCGCGGGAAGTATGCCGTTACTTAGCCCGCTCAGCCAATCCTGCAGCTTCAGCACCGCCATATTGTAATATTCCATGACCGCGGCCTCCAGTTCCGGATTATCGGCCAGAAGCTGCTCTAATTTCATCTGCTGTTTATAAATGCTGGAAGGAAGCGACTCCATCAGCCCTTTCACACTGTCCCACAACTGAGGCAAAAGCATGGAGGTCAGCCCTACCACAATCGCCAGAAGAACGGCCACGCTGACCGCCGTAGCGGCAAAACTCCCCAGGGCTTCCCTTCCCTTTCCTGATAATCTGCCGCCTCCCCCGCCTGAAACAATGAAATTCCGGACTTTATTGTAAACAGGCGCCAGTAAATAGGCCAGCACCGCCCCGTAGGTAACAGGTGCAAGAATATTAAAAAACATACGGATTCCGGCTGCCACCTTATCCATCTCTTTTATCGTGAAAACAAAGACAACCAAAAGCGCCAGCACGATAAACGCCGTCACCCCCCAATAAATATATCGTTGGTATTTGTCATTCTTCATAGCCTGTCCTTTCCTCTTTTTGATAAAACTTTTCTGCCTTCTGTTCCTATTCTCTTGAACCGTGTCTATAGATTACCACAGATTGGCAAAAAGATAAAGCAGCGATTTCTCGCTGCTTTTTTCTTTTGTAATCCCAGAAATGCCGGTCTTACTTATTGACGCCTAGCCGTTGCTAGGTGGGCAACCTCACGTAAGCTTCTGCCTTCCACTCGATGGAGGCCTGACATCCACTTACAAATATTGGAATCCCTGTGTCACAGATGTAGGTTCAAAATTGGTAAGGTTGTCGAGCATTCCCAGGAATTACTTCCCGATCTCTTTATGAGATGATTATACAACAGGTAAGAAAGTTTTTCAAGTTCCTTTTCTTGCCATAGCAAAAAAAATCTGATAGAATGCATGAGAAAGATAAGGCTAATGAGGAGGGTATTATGGAATCCGGTCAGAATCCGATTACGGCAGCAGCTTTTGAAAATTGCCGCCTGTGTCCCCGAAGCTGCGGGATCGACCGCAGAGTTTCATCAGGCTACTGCGGCTGCACTTCTGTCATGAGGGCGGCCCGGGCGGCCCTGCACCATTGGGAAGAACCATGTATCAGCGGAATATATGGAAGCGGGACCGTATTTTTCTGCGGATGTACCCTGCGGTGCTGCTTCTGCCAGAATCATCCCATCAGCCAGGGTGATGTGGGAAAGGAATTGTCTGTCCGGCAACTGGCAGATATCTTTCTCCGCCTTCAGGAAGAAAAGGCCCACAACATCAACCTGGTAACAGCCACCCAGTATCTTCCTCTTATTGTGCAGGCTCTGGACCTGGTCCGGCATCGGCTGCATATCCCTGTGGTCTACAACTGCGGCGGCTATGAGAGGGTGGAGATCATCCATGCATTAAAAGATTATGTTGATATCTGGCTTCCGGATTTAAAATATTACGATCCGGAACTTTCAAAAAGCTGCTCGGGGGCAGCCGACTATTTTGCCTGTGCCTCTCAGGCCGTCCTTCAAATGATCCGGCAGACCGGCGCTCCTGACTTCCACATGGAAACAGGCGTCTCTGAAAAAGACGGGAAGGCAGAGAATACAGACGGCCGGATCTCCTGCAGGATCATGGACCGGGGCGTTATCATCCGCCATATGGTTCTGCCCGGACACAAGGAAGACTCCATACGGCTTCTCCTGTGGATGTCAGAAAATCTTCCGAAAGGAAGCTATTATATCAGTCTTTTAAGCCAGTATACTCCCTTTTACAAAAGCAGTCGATATCCCGGCCTGAACCGGCGCGTTACTGCCTATGAATATCAGAAAGTGGTGGATGCCGCTTTGGAGCTTGGGCTGGACCAGGGCTTTATACAGCAGAAAAGCAGCGCCAAAGAAGAATACACGCCGCCTTTTGATCTTGAGGGTATCTGACGCCTGTTCCTTTCCCTGTACCTGGAACAGCCCGGAATACAGCCGCCAATCCGTCTCCAGAAGGCTATGATGGCATAACAAAGCCGGATATCAACGAATCTTTCTCCCTGATATCCGGCTTCAACGAACGCTGTCCATTGGATTGTACCTCTCTTTTCCCTTTTTTCTGTCACCTTGATGCCCTTTGTACATATCCTTATGTACCTTCTATATGAAATTTTCCCTCTGCCCGGCTACTCTGCCATACGACCCTTTCTCGTTTGCATTTTCTTTTTCTATGATCCGCTTCCAAAGCATCCTGTCTTCCTATACTTTCTCGTCATATAAGAAAACTCTGCTTCCCGTCCCTGACCACGTCCAATCTGGATATCGTTCTCAATAATGGCATCACCCCTGCAGATTCGTTGTCCTGTGTCCCTGTCCGCCTTAAACGACGGCAGAAACAAAATTTACGTTTTCGGTGGTCCGTACCTCCTTTCGTCAGATTCTTGAGATTCCCCTTTCCCCCTGGAGTTTCTCTTTCGAAAATTCTCTTTTTTCGTTTTATTTATTCTCTCTTGTTTTGTTGTATTTATAATAGCAGAATTCCTTTTATTTGTCAATACTTTTTTGTATAATTTTTATTATTTCCTTATATTTTCTTTTTGTATAGAATTATTTGAACAAACAAGAATTTTTATTTCATATTTTTCAAATATTTTTGATTATTTTTCAGAATATTCATTCAAGTCAGAATATCTGTTAGAGTACACCCTGTCACTCATAAGAAATCCCATCCACACAAAACTAGGCGGACATTTTTTCCATCAGCCTTCTCAGCAGCTTTTTATATTGAAGACGGTTCAGGTCTTTTCCGCTGCAATCCTGGCCATACCGGAATTTTAAATTTTTTCTTACACTTCTGATATTTTTCCTGAAATCTGTTGAAAAATAACATAATTTGCGATAAAATAACCTATAATTAGAATACATTTTCAAATTTCCATTTTTTCACGAAAGGAGAACCCTATGTTTAGCTTTTTACCTGATTCTTCCCTGTCTATCCTGGCCATCGGGGCAGTGGCAGTCATTATCCTCCTGATTCTGTTCAGCGGATACGTCAAAGCCCCGCCGGACCAGGCATACATCATCTCCGGACTGAAAAAAGATTCCCGTGTCCTGGTAGGAAGGGCCGGCATCAAGATTCCTTACCTGGAGCGTTTAGACCGCCTGTATTTAGGGCAGATGACCGTAGATATCAAGACGGAACAGTCCGTCCCCACCAATGATTTTATCAACGTCAATGTGGACGCCGTGGCAAAAGTGAGGATTTCCCCCACCGCCGATGGCATCAAACTGGCTGCCAAGAACTTTTTGAACAAAAAGGCCATGGACATCACCCTGGACCTCCAGGATTCCCTCCAGGGCAATATGCGTGAGATCATAGGCACTCTTTCCTTAAAAGAGATCAACACAGACCGGGATTCCTTTTCCGACCAGGTCATGTCCAAGGCTTCCAAGGACATGGATAAGTTAGGGATCGAGATTCTTTCCTGCAACATCCAGAATGTGACGGATGAGAACGGCCTGATCAAGGACTTAGGAGCCGACAATACTTCCCGCATCAAAAAGGACGCGGCTATCGCCAAAGCCCAGGCGGACCGGGACATTGCCATCGCCCAGGCGGAAGCAGACAAATCCGCCAATGACGCCCGGGTCATCGCCCAGACAGAGATCGCCCAGAAGAACAACGAGCTGGCCATCCGTAAGTCCGAGCTTCAGAAAAATGCCGACACAAAGAAGGCGGAAGCTGACGCTGCCTACGAGATTCAGAAGCAGGAACAGCAAAAGACCATCCAGACCGCCACGGTAAACGCCCAGATCGCCAAGGCCGAGCGGGAGGCCGAGCTGAGGAAACAGCAGGTCGCCATCCAGCAGCAGTTCTTAGAAGCCGAGATCAATAAGAAGGCAGACGCAGAGCGGTACAAGGTAGAACAGGAAGCCGCCGCCACCCTTGCCAAGCGCCAGCGGGAAGCGGAAGCCAAAAAATATGAGCAGGAAAAAGAAGCCGAAGCCATGAAGGCCAAGGCACAGGCGGAGGCAGACGCCATGAAAGCCAAGGCATTGGCGGAAGCGGAAGCCTTAAAGGCCAAGGCTGAGGCCGCCCGTTTTGCCGCCGAGCAGGAAGCCACCGGCATCCGGGCAAAGGGCGAGGCGGAAGCCGCCTCCATCCAGGCCAAGGCATTGGCGGAAGCGGAAGGCATGGAGAAAAAAGCAGAGGCCTATTCCAAATATGACAATGCCGCCATCCTGGAAATGCTTCTCAGTATTATGCCTCAGATGGCCGCCGAGATCGCCAAGCCTCTTGCCAGCATCAGCAAGGTCAACATCTACGGGGGCGGCACGGATTCCGGTTCCGGCATCAGCCAGGTATCCGGCAATGCCGCCACGGTCATGCAGCAGGTCTTTGATACCATGTCCGAGGCCACCGGCGTGGATTTCCGTGAGATCTTAAAAGCTCAGACCTACGACGCCAAGGTAAACCGCAATCTTAACTTTACCGGCCTTCCTGGCATGCGCCCTGATATCCGGCCTGAAACCGACACAGCCGGCGACGCCTTAAAAACAGACGGCCCATCAGAGGGTCTCCCTGCGGATGACAAAGCATGACAAGAAATAGCAGGGCATTGCAAATCTGACAAAGCCTTGCGGCTTTAACGTTACATAATCAGCAAGATTCCCGAAAGAGCCGTATTTGCTAAAAAAGCCCGGATCTTATGGAATAGTTCCATGAGATCCGGGCTTTTCTCCTGTCAGTCCTTCTGTTTTTTCTGATTTTCTGCTCTTTTCAGATATCCTCTTTTTCTTTCTGACACTGTCTCCTACTTCAAAAATCCGTTCACGATCTGAGCCTCCGCTTCCTCTTCCGTCAATCCCAGGGTCATCAGCTTCACGATCTGTTCCCCCGCGATCTTCCCGATGGCCGCCTCGTGAATCAAAGCCGCGTCAATATCATTGGCCTCCAACTGGGGAACCGCCAAAATCCTTGCGTCTCCCATAATAATCGCGTCACATTCCGTATGGCCGCTGCAGGGCGCGTTCCCCACAATCCGGGAATCAAACTTCTGGTAGGACTTATCTTTTGCCACAGACCGGGATACCACATCCGCACTGGCATCCGCGCCGTTTAAATCCACCACATAATCACTGACCGCATACTGGCTGCCGTGAGTCATCAGCCGCTCCCGCACCACCAGCCTGGCCCCTGACGCCAGCTCCGCCTTCGTCTTACGGTCTGTGGAATCCACGCCTTTGATCTGTACCATTTCCATCTCCATGGAGCTTCCCTCCTCCATGTAGACCTCTGTGACAGGATTTAAAATACGTTTTCCTTCCCCGTCTCCTTCCCCATAGTGCTTTTCCACATATTTGACCTTTGCGTTTTTACCTACATGAAAACGATGAATGCCATCGTGCTGGGAATCCTGGTCCCCACAGTTATGGATTCCGCAGCCTGCCACGATCACCACATCGCTGTCCTCACCGATATAAAAATCATTGTATACCAGATCCTTCATTCCGCTCTGGCTCAGCACTACAGGAATATGGACGCTTTCATGCTTTGTTCCCGGCCGGATACGGATATCGATGCCGCTGACATCTGTCTTGGAAACGATATCGATATTGGCCGTGGAATTCCGCCCTGCCATCTGCCCATTGGCGCGGATATTGTAAGCGCCTTCCGGCACCTCATGGAGATCCGCCACTTCCGCTAAAATTCTCTGCTGAATCTGGTCCGTCATTTCCTGTCCCCTCCCTGATAAAATTTTACACAGGCATCCACTGCCGACGCGGTTCCCAAAAGCTCCGGCAGCACTTCGGCCTTTGCTCCCTGCCTGGTGATCTTTCCGTCTGCAATGACCACAACCTCGTCGGCAATATTGAGGATTCTTTCCTGATGGGAAATGATCAGGATAGAACCGTTGGTGCTCTGCCTCATCCGCTCAAACACCTGGATCAGGTTCTGGAAACTCCACAAATCAATCCCTGCCTCCGGCTCGTCAAACACCGACATCCTGGTATTCCTGGCTAAAACCGTGGCGATCTCAATTCTCTTCAGCTCCCCTCCGGATAAGCTGGCGTTTACTTCCCGGTTGATATAATCCTTTGCGCAAAGCCCTACCTCGGATAAATACTGGCAGGCATCCGCAGCGCTTAAGTTCCGTTTGGCAGCAAGCCGGATTAGATCCAGCACCTGGATCCCCTTAAACCGCACCGGCTGCTGAAAGGCGAAGCTGATCCCCAGATTGGCCCGCTCCGTGATCCCCATATCTGTAATATCGGTTCCTTCAAAATAAATCCTTCCTGCTGTCGGCTTCTCAATCCCTGCGATCAGCTTGGCCAGGGTAGATTTTCCTCCGCCGTTAGGCCCTGTGATGACTACGAACTTGTGATCGCCTATCGTCAGGTTCATGTCCCTGATGATTTCTTTTTGTCCCTTTTCCTCCTGTACCTCAAACGATACATTTTCTAATGTCAGCATAGCTTCCTCCAAATTTCCTTGATTCTGACAAGCCTTCTTATTATATAACATTTCTCTTGTATTTACCAGAAGATTCTTGCCTTCCCGGCCGTTTTCCGGTTTTCATGTCCGTGACGCCCGGGCCGTCCGTCCGGCAAAGCTTTCTATCCTTTACGGAGCTTTGCCACAAAAAATCCCTCATATCTCTCATCCGGACAGATGCACATAGTCCCCTCAAGCTTTACAGGCAGCAGAAAAACCCCTTCAAATGCTTCCGTCCTGACCGGCACTATCTGAGCATTCCCCTTCCTGAGCGCCCTTTTTACTACCTGTTCGTTTTCTTCCTCCAGGATGGAGCAGGTGGAATACACCATCTCATGGCCTGGTTTTAAAAGCTTCAGTGCCTTAAGGAGAAGCTCTTCCTGCCGTTTCGCGGACCGCTTCAGGGCCTCTTCTGTCAGTCGGCTTCCGGAATCCTTCCGGCACATATCCAGGGTTCCGCTCCCGGTACAGGGCGCGTCTAAAAGCACCTTGTCAAAAAGGAAAAAATCATCCAGACGCCTGGCATCCACTGTCATCACACAGACTCTTGACGCCCCCTGCTTTTCAATGTTGTACAGAAGGCGCTCCGCCCGTATCTTATTCTTCTCGCAGGCCGTGATCGAAGCCATGTTTTCTGAAACAGCCGCCATCTGGGTAGTCTTTCCTCCCGGAGCCGCCGCCATATCCAGCACACTCTCCCCTTTTGCCGGCGCCAGCGCCAGGACCGGAATCATGGAGGAAAGGCTCTGCAGGTAGATCTCCCCTGCTTCATAGGCAGGAAGCTTTTCCACAACCGGTTCCCGAACTTTCTCCACGATCATCGCTTCCCGGCTCCAGGCAGCCTGGCTGTATGAAATGCCCTCTTCCTCCAGGCATTTTTTTATTTTCCCTTCCGTGGCCTTCAGGGTGTTGACCCGGAAAGTCACCGGTCTTTCCCGGGTATAGCCTTTTAAAATCCTTTCTGTCAGCTCTTCCCCGTACTGCGCCTTAAGTTTTTCTTTTAAAAATTCCGGGACTTCCCATTGTTCCATCCTGTCTCTCCTTTCCCGTGCCTCTTCTTCTCTTTCCTCTGCCAGTTCTTCATATTATTTCCCTTTTTCTGTCAGATTTTTCATACCTTATCGTGCGGAGCCTGACGCTGTTTACAGTGATTCTGAAAGGTCCGCCTGGTCTGTTACCCGTACCCTGGAAAACGCGCTCCCGCTCCGTGAAGAACGTAGCGGACGCTAAATTCGCCGGGAAAATCACCCCGGCTCATTAAGCGCCGACGTTCTTCGAGGGTTTCCCGGGGTACGGGTAACAGACCAGGCTACGTTATCGGCTGTTCTATGGGGGGCAACGCCTTTCATTTAAATGGTGCCGGTAACATAGCAGGAGAAGAAGGACAGAACGTTTGAAGACCCTCTTTTCACGTCGGCACTTAGGCTGTGTTTTTTGCAGCCTTAGGAACTGGCTCGAAATCACTTATCATTAGTCCGCAGGATTTTTCTTCGGGAGTGCTGCTCAAAAATCAGGCGCATAGCGGGCTATGTAACTGATTTTTGAGCAGTGCTCCCGGAGAAAAAGACAAGGAATATGGTAAGTGATTTCGAGACAGTTCCTAAGTACCGCTACGTGAAAAACGGAGTAAGAACGTGTCTGAAAACGTTCTGTCCTTCTTCTCCTGCGGACCTTTCGGAAGAATCTTTCCCTTAACAATATTGACCTATAAATAGTACTGCACGACAAGGTATACCCTTCTTCTGTCATCTTTTCGCATTATCTTCCCAGAAAACTGTCATTTTTTCCAGACATTCTTCCCGCACTACAGATTCAGCCGTTCATATCCTGCGCCCAGATATCCTTCCATCCTTTCCCCCAATCCCCGGTATTCCTCACCGGCAAGCATCGGATCCTCCTCCAAAATCTCCTTTACCTCCTCTGACACGGCCTTTAAAATATCCGCGTCCGTAAAGATATCTGCCAGTTTAAACTCCAGCTCCCCGCTCTGACGCAGGCCGAAAATATCCCCCGGTCCACGCAGCCTTAAATCCTCTGAGGCAATATAAAACCCGTCATTGGAACGATTTAAGATATCCAGCCGTTTCCTGGTTTCTTCTTCCCCGGAACAATCCACCATAATGCAATAAGACTGATGCTTCCCCCGCCCTACCCGTCCCCTGAGCTGGTGAAGCTGGGCCAGGCCAAACCGTTCCGCGTTCTCAATCATAACCACAGTGGCATTTGGTACATTCACGCCCACTTCCACCACTGTGGTGGACACCAATACCTGAATCTCCCCGGACGCAAAACGCTCCATGATTTGATTTTTTTCCCTGCCTTTCATCTTTCCGTGAAGATATTCCACCACGATCCCGGGCATCAGTTTTTTCTGAAGGAGCTTTGTATAATCCAGCACATTTTCCGCCTCTATCATCTCGCTTTCCTCCACCATGGGACAGATCACGTAGGCCTGCCTCCCGGCCGCCACCTCTTTTTCGATAAACCGGTATGCCCGGTCCCGGTACCCGGTATCCACCACACAATTTTTAATGGGAAGCCTGTTGGCAGGCATTTCGTCAAGGATGGAAATATCCAGATCACCATACAAAATGATGGCCAAAGTCCGTGGTATCGGCGTGGCGCTCATCACCAGGACATGGGGCTTTGCGCCTTTCTGGCCCAGCGCCTCCCTCTGTCCCACGCCAAACCGATGCTGTTCGTCCGTGATTACCAGGGCCAGCTTGTCATACACGACCTTTTCCTGTATCAGCGCATGGGTTCCCACTATGATATCCGCCTCATGGACAGCGATCTCTTCATATGCCTGCCGTTTCTCCTTAGCCGTCATGGAACCTGTCACCAGGACCACTTTTTTTTGGATCCCGTGAGCGGCAAACAATTCTTCCATAGACTCAAAATGCTGTTTTGCCAGCACTTCCGTAGGCGCCATCAAGGCTCCCTGATATCCATAGCACACTGTCTGTAACAGGGCAAGGACGGCAATAATGGTCTTGCCGGAACCTACATCACCCTGAATCAGCCGGTTCATTATCAGGCCGCTGCCCATATCCTTCTCAATTTCCTCAAGCACCTTTTTCTGTGCCCGGGTCAGTGCATAGGGAAGTTCTCTCTTAAGGCGGTTTACCTCCTCTGCTGACCCTATTCTGTAAAAACTTTCTGCGTCCTGCCGCTTCTCCTTCATCCGCCTCACTGCCAACAGGAAAAACAAAAACTCGTCAAATACCAGCCGCTTCCTCGCCGCCATCATTTCCTTCTCGTCCATGGGAAAATGAATGTGCTCAAGGGCATAATTGTATTCTGCCAGCTCATATTTTCTGCGAAGCTGCTCCGGCAGGTATTCCCGTTCCATCTGCCTTTCAGAAAGCGCCTGGGCTACCGCCTTTGCAATGGCTTTGTTTCCAAGCCCTTTTGTCTGGCCGTACACAGGCTGCAGGGAATGGATCACCTTTTCGTAGGCTTCCTGCGTAAAGATCTCCGGCTGTTCCATGGACAGGCGGCTCCCCTTTTTTGTCACCCTTCCCCGAAACAACAAAATCCGCCCCATCTGAAGCGTATTTTTTAAATATGGCATATTAAACCAAGTTAATTGAAGACTTCCTGTCAGATCCTTGACTATGGTCACAATCACCTGCATGTTCTGATACCGGCGGACTGTGGCTGTCTTTAGAAGCTGGCCGCAGACCGTGCAGACCTTTCCTTCCTGCACCTGACCCACAGGGACAGGCGGCCCGTAAGCGTCATATGCCCTGGGATAATCATGAAGCAGGTCTTCCACTGTCTCCACTCCCAGCCGTTTAAATAAAGCCCCTGTCTTCTCACCGATTCCCTTTAAGCTTGTTATTGGCTCCTGATTCATAATAATCTTCACACTCTCCGGATCCTTTTTTGCAAAATAAAACCGCACCGGCCAAAACCGCCGGTGCAGCACAATCAGAATTCCCCATCACTCTACAGACATCAGATAATAGTAAATGGGCTGGCCCCCGTCATGAAGCTCCACCTCGCAGTCCGGACATGCCTTCTGGGCTTTGGATAACACCTGCCTGGCCTCCTCCGGCTTTACATCGCTTCCGTAATAAATGCTGATCAGCTCGGATTCTTCGTCTATCATGGCCTTCAGCGTCTCGATGGCCGTCTTCTCAATACTGCTTCCCACTGCCAGCATGCCTCCATCGCCCAGGCCCATAATATCCCCCTGATGGATCTCCATGCCATCGATCTGGGTGCTGCGCACCGCATACGTGACCTGTCCTGTCTTGATGCGCCCCATCTCCTCTGTCATGGTTTTCAAATTCTCCTCGGCAGAAAGCTCCGGAATAAAATTAATCAGGGCCGTGATTCCCTGGGGAACCGTCTTGGAAGGCACTACTATGACATTCTTATCCTCTACCAGATATTTGGCCTGTTCGGCAGCCAGGATGATATTTTTATTATTTGGCAAAATAAACACCGTATCGGCATTGATCTGGTCGATAGCATTGAGCATATCCTCTGTACTGGGATTCATAGTCTGTCCGCCTTCGATCAGATAATCCGCTCCGATCCCACGGAATATCTCTCCCATTCCCGCTCCCACGGACACGGCAATAAAACCGTATGGCTTTCTCGGCTCCTGGCCCGCCATCCCGCTTTCCGGCTTTCTTTCCTCTTCTTCCCGGCCCGATGCCTGTTCTTCTGCCAGACGCTTTTCCTTCTGCTCCCTGGCTATCTTCTCTGCATTCTGGATCAGCCGCTCCTGATGCTCCTCCCGCATATTGTCAATCTTCATCCGGGAAAGGGAGCCATAGGTAAGGGCCCGCTGGATGGCAAGGCCCGGATCATTGGTGTGGACATGGACTTTTACCACATCATCATCCGAAACTACAACCAGGGAATCCCCGATGGATTCCAGGTAAGACTTAAACTCCCGCTCCGTCTCTTCATCATATTTTTTTTCTACGTTGATAATAAATTCTGTGCAGTAACCGTATCGGATATCCGATGTGTCAAGCCCGGCCACATCCACCCCGGAATCGCCCCGAGCCGCCACGCTGTCTCCAGCGCCTCTGTCTTTTCCAAAAATACCGTCTTCTTTTGTGTCCGGCGTCTCTTTTCCCAAAAGCCCGTCCAACGCGCCCTTCATGACCTGCATCAATCCCTGACCGCCGGAATCCACCACGCCGGCCTGCTTTAACACCGGCAGCATGTCCGGCGTCCGGCTGAGGACCAGATCCCCGTATTCGATCACCGCCCGGGCAAATTCCACCACGTCTTCTGTCCCGGCTGCCGTCTCCACCGCCTTCTCCGCCATCCCTTTGGCCACGGTCAGTATCGTACCCTCCTTGGGCTTCATCACCGCCTTATAAGCCGTCTCCGATGCCCGGACAAATGCATCGGACAGCGCTGCTACATCCACCACATCCCTGGTCTTGATCTCCTTCGTAAATCCCCTGAAAAGCTGGGATAAAATAACGCCGGAATTCCCCCGGGCGCCCCGCAGGGAACCAGAGGAAATAGCCCTGGAAAGGGTCTCCATAGTAGGATTTTCAAGAGCAGCTACCTCTCTCGCCGCCGCCATGATCGTCATGGTCATATTCGTTCCCGTGTCCCCATCCGGAACAGGAAACACATTCAGTTCGTTAATCCACTCCTTTTTCTCTTCCAATCCCCGGGCGCCTGCCAGAAACGCCCGTTTCATCAGCGAGGCGTCGATTTCTCGTATATTCACCGGTAGCTCCTCCTTAATCTATCACTCGTACACCTTCAACATAAATACTGATCTTATCTACATCCATCCCCGTAAATGCTTCTACCTTGTACTTCACATTGGCAATCAGGTTATCCGCTACCGCGCAGATGCTTACCCCGTATGCCACGATCACGTGGAAATCCAGATTGATACGATTGTCTTCCACCCTTACATTGATGCCCTTGGTGAGGCTTTCACGCTTTAAAAGCTTCACCAGCCCGTCCTTCATATTGATCGCCGCCATGCCAACGATGCCAAAACATTCCACTGCCGTCATGCCTGCATAGAGCGCGATCACTTCAGAACTGATCCGAATCTCTCCAAGCTTATTATTTATGCGTCCTTTCATGAAACCCCCTCCATTCGAGTTTGCTTTATATTTTCATTATACCATTTTTCCGCAAAACCACAACCGGAATTTTCCGGTGAGGAACTTTTTAGTATTTTTCGGGATTTTTCGTCATTTTCGGACAAATTTTTCAAAAACAAAAAAAGCCTACAGAAAACCCGTCTTCTCCATAAGCTTTTCCACCAATATCTGTTTTATCACTCAAAGCACCTTATTCAAAAAACCGATGGTCCTCTCCTCTTTCGGATTCCCAAAAATCTCCTCCGGCGTCCCTTCTTCCACAATAACCCCTTCATCCATAAAGATCACCCGGTCCGCCACTTCCCTGGCAAATCCCATCTCATGAGTCACCACCACCATGGTCATGCCCTCTGCGGCAAGCTGCTTCATTACCTCCAGCACCTCTCCCACCATCTCCGGGTCCAAAGCGCTGGTCGGCTCGTCAAAAAGCATAATGTCCGGGTTCATGGCCAGTGCGCGGGCAATGGCAACCCGCTGCTTTTGTCCGCCGGAAAGCTGCCCCGGATACACTTTGGCCTTATCGGAAAGGCCCACCCGCTCCAAAAGCTCCAATGCTTTCCTGGCCGCGCTCTCCTTGTCCATCTTCTTTAACTCTATTGGAGCCAGGGTAATATTGTCCTGGACAGTCAGATGAGGGAACAGGTTAAAATGCTGGAATACCATCCCGATATTCTCCCGCACCTTATTGATATTCACATTGGGATCGGAAATCGGATGCCCGTCTACGATAACCTCCCCTGCCGTAATGCTCTCCAGCCGGTTTAAGCAACGCAGGAAAGTGCTTTTTCCTGACCCGGACGGCCCGATCAGGCATACCACCTCGCCCTCGGCCACATCCAGGCTGATCTTTTTGAGCACCTCAAGACGGCCGAAATTCTTCTTTAAATTCTTGACCTCGATTTTTTTATTTTCCATAGGACACCTTCCTTTCTACCACCAGCGCCAGTTTGGAAAGCACCGTACATACCACCAGATAAAACGCTGCCACCACAAGCCAGATCGCCATCACCTTAGAAGCCGAATTGGCGGCAATAATCTTGCCGTTCTGGGTCAGCTCCCGGATTCCGATGACAGAGATCAGGGACGTGTCCTTCATGGAAATAATAAACTGGTTGATGATAGACGGGAGCATGGTACGGAACGCCTGGGGCAGGATGATCTTGCTCATGGCCTTTCCATAGGGAAGTCCCAGGCTGCGGGCGGCCTCCATCTGTCCCTTATCCACCGCCTCAATGCCTCCCCGGATGATCTCCGCCATATAAGCGCCGGCATTCAGGCTCAAGGTAACGGCTCCTGCCGTAAAATTCCCGCCGATATTCCCCCAGGCAAATCCATAAGGGCGCAGCACCTGGCTGATTCCGTAGAAAATGATCATCACCTGCACCATCAGCGGAGTCCCCCTGATAATGTCAATATAAATATTGGCGATCAATTTTAAAGGGCCGATCCCCGACACCTTAAAAAGCCCGAAAATCACTCCCAGGACCGTAGCGCAGATCAGCGAAATCGCAGTCAGCTTGATCGTCTCCACAAGCGCTATGCTGAAAGACGGAAAATATTGTACCAATACCTCGAAAAAAGCCATCTTACCATCACCTTTTCTTAATTATACTCACGGGGCATGCTTATTTGCCAAATGATTGGAATTTGTCTGGCAGCCTGAACCGCTATGGCATCCGCCCGCAGGAATCTCTTCCCGGGGGCGGATGCCCACAATATGCGTTCCCTTACTTATATTTTCTTACTTGGAAATGTAAGTGTTCAGAATTTCATCATACTTGCCGCTGTCCTTCATGTTCTTAAGGCCGGCGTCAAACATCTCCAGAAGCTCTGTGTTCTGGCCCTTCAGAACCGCAAAGCCATAAGAGCTGCCATGCTCCATCTCGAGAGGCATCTTAAAAGCGGTTCCTCTGGAAATCTCGTATCCTAAAACCGGGTAATCCTCAAAGCAGGCTACGGAATTGCCTGCCAGCACATCCTGGTACATGCTGGAAGAATCCTCAAACTGCATGATGGTAAATCCATACTGGTCTGCAATAGACTCTGCAAAAGTGCATCCCTCCGTTCCGATCTTCGCCGCAACTGTCTTATCCTTCAGATCGTCATAAGATGCGATATCGGAATCTGCATTGACTGCCATGCCTACGCCGGAATCATAATACGGCTCCGAGAAATCATACTTCTCTTTTCTGGCATCCGTAATGGACATACCTGCGATCACTGCGTCATACTCCCCGGCTTCCAACCCGGTAGTGGCCGCGGAAAAGCCTGCAACCACAAGCTCGTACTCAAAGCCCTGGTCCTCGGCAATGGCCTTTAACAGGTCCAGGTCGATTCCTACCATCTCGCCCTTGTCATTCTCAAACTCAAAGGGGGCAAAGGTAGTATCCGTAGCAATCTTATATACTTTGCCGCCGGCAGCAGCCGCGTCCTGGCCGTCCGTCTCTGCTTCCGTGGTAGTATCCGCCGCATCCTCCTTGGATTCTGCCGCAGAAGTATCTGCTGCTGCCGCTGTGGTCGCCGCGTCTGTGGCGGGGGTGTCTTTGCCGCCTCCGCAGGCGCTCAAGGATGCTGCCATCAGCACGGACATGGTTAAGGCTATCATTTTCTTTCTCATAATTGTCTCCTCCTCATTATATGGAAAAAGTTGACGGGATCTGCAGCCAGGCATATTCAGAAATCCATCAGGCTGTATTTTCAACAGCCATTGCGGATGCTTCGTAATAAAAAAGACAACGCAAAAAAAGCGATGTCCCCCTTGACGTCCAGCTCCCATAAGCCACGAAACTGATTCTATCACAAGACGGAGCCAAAGTCAAGCGGTTGTTATCGCTACAACGAAAAGATTGTTGTAGTTAAAATCCCATTTCCGCCAGCTCCTCCACCAGCCGTACATAAAACTCCAGCACCTCAAACCCCTGGTAATCTTCTCTGGTCAGGTCAATCATGTCTCCATGGGAGACGCCCCGCAGCCGGTGGTTTTTGATGGTTCCCCTAAAATTCGTCCACCGGGCGGACTCCTCTGTCACCAGCCCGTCGTTTGGCCCGTCAAGCGCCTTTAAAAGCCAGTATGGAATGCATAAAAGTTTGCTGCTGAATCCGCTCTTCATCAGGCTGGCATAACTTTGATAATAAACCCCGGGGGCGTCTGCGTACTTTTTGTTGAACTCCCTGCAGCAGGCGCAGGAAAGCTGATGGCTTGCCACATAAGTATTGGGATTTAAATCCCCGAACTTTTTAAAATATCCGTCGATCCGCCTGCAGATAAACCGGTAAACCCCTTCCGGCAGGCCCATGAGAAAATCCACGATGGCCGATCCGCCGTGGGGCGTGTTGATCGTTGTCAGGGTCGCCACATAAGGCGCCATACAAAGGCCGCTGATCAGATACCGGCAGTCCAGGCCGCCCTTGGAATGGGCGATAATATTTACCTTTTCCGCGCCGGTCTCCCTGCAGATCTCCATGATTTCTCTCTGCAGGAAGGCTGCGTTGTTCTCCACGGTTCCCCAGGCCTCCTGATGTCCATAATACACTTTGGCGCCGTTTTTTACCAGCTCCCTTGGTATCCTTCCCCAGTAATTAAAATAACGGTAATCCCGAAATCCCACCCCATGGACAAGAAGAAGCGGATATTTCGTCCTGCAGATTTGCCGTTCCACGCGCACGTCATCCAGGCGGATCTTGTAAAGAGCATGGTCGATTTCCTCCTTTGCCAGCCACCAAACGTAAATGGCCAACCCGTAATTGACAACGGGAATCCAGATCATGCTCCAGACAATCAGCCGCTTTGCAATCCTCAGCCTCCGGCACACGATACAAAGCCAGAACAGAGTACCTGTCATTCCCAGGCAGCACAGCAAAAAAGCAGCCAGGGACCCGATGGAAGACCAGTGCCGCAAGTATCCCCCAAAATCATGAAAGACGGAAAAGACCCTCATCCGGGAGACCATCCAGGCTCCTGCCACTGGCACCAGAATAAGAAAAAGGGCCAGAAGCCCTGTCAGAAAACGCAGCAACAGCAAATGGGCGCGGTCCGCAACGGAAAGCGCCATGTCCTTCATGCCGTCCCCCCCTTTTCCAGCCATCCTTCCTCACCTCCAAAGATCCTTTCAAATTCCTCCGGTACAGGCGCCGTAAAGCTTTTTCCGCTTAAGCCGCCCAAAGGCTCCTCCATACGGGGAAACACCATCCGGAAGGAATGTAGCATCTGGGATCCCACCCCGTATTTTTTCTTCACCTTTTCGTTTACCGCCTTGTCCCCGTATTTATAATCTCCTGCAACCGGATACCCCACAGAAGACAAATGCGCGCGGATCTGATGGGTTCTCCCCGTAATCAAAGCCACCTTTAAGAGAGTGAACCCGTCCTGATATTTTAACGGCTCGTACTCCGTACAGATCAGCGCTCCTTCCCGGCTTTCTGCCTCTTCTCCCGCATTCTTAAGCGGAAGGATTTTCACCTGGTTGGCCTTTTCATCTTTCACCAGGACTCCCTCAATCCTTTTTTTCTCCTTTACCCGACCCCACACCGCGCAGAGGTAATATTTATGGAGGGAGCGGTCTTTAAATACCGCTGAAAGTCCCTGCAGCCCGGCAAGAGATTTTCCCGCCGCCACCAGCCCGCTGGTATTCCGGTCCAGACGGTTGCACACGGACGGACGGAAGGCGCGCAGCTCCTCCCTGGTAATCTGCCCGGAATCCAGCAGATAGCCGGTCACATATTCCACCAGGGACACATCCGAATCCCTTGCCTTTTGGGAAAGCATTCCGGAAGGCTTATTGACCAGCAGGATATGCTCGTCTTCATAAACAATATCCAGATGGTTCTTTCCTGTCTCCTGCACTCTTACCTGGGAAAATTTTTCAATGGTATCTTCTGACAGGAACAGCCTGATTTCATCCCCCTCCACGAGCCTTTCCGAGCCATCGCATTTTTTTCCGTTTAAGGTAATATTCTTCTTCCGCATCATTTTATAGAGAAAGTTTTTTCCGGCAAGGTTTAAGTATTTCCCAAGATACTTATCCAGTCTCTGCCCCGCTTCCTTTTCTCCGACCGCAACACATCTCATATTCTTCCCGCCTCTCACATGGCCAGGCTTTTCAGCAGAGAAACCGCAGCCTCCGCCATACCGTCTTCTTTTCCTTCTCCCGCAGGCTTTAAGCTGTCCATACGGCGCAGAAAACCTTTTTCTTCCGGGATCAGCTTCATTTTGGGATCCAGGCCGCCGGCTGTAAACAGCTTATTCAATGACTGTTCCGCCTCTTTCACCTTCAGCTTTTTTGCCGTGCAGTATCCGTACACTCCGCCGGGATGCACCGCGATGGCGTCCAACGGTATCACAAATTCCTTTGTAGTCAGAATCAGATCATATAAAATGGTACATTTTTCCTCATACGGCTTTATTTTCTCATAAAAATCTTTCGGGGGCGTCCGGTAAGGCCATGACGCCAAAAGCGGCGATGCCATATTGGCCAGGGGCAGCACGGTGAGAATCGCCATTACCGTTAAAATATTTTTCGCCGCCTGGTCATCTGTCAGATACCTGGCCCCAAGCTGGGCCAGAACCGCTGCCGCAAGCACGGCCGTGACCGCCAGCCGTGTCCGCCGTATACTGTCCCGATATCCATATTGTCCCTTTTCCCGTTTCATTTTTGTTCCTCACGATCGTTTAACGATTGTCCTTCAGCCGTCCCATCCCCTTAAGCAGCAGGCCGTGGGGAATGATTTTACACAAAATCCAGAACCCTTTCATCGTCCACCCGTACACAGAGACAGGCTTTCCCATCATGCTGTCCCTCAAAGCCTTTTTCACCACTTTTTTTGGATCTGCCATGGCAAGTTTCTTATAAAACGGAAGTTCTCCTGCCATCCCTTCTGTCTCAAAAAATTCCGTATTCACTGGCCCCGGGCAGACCGAGGTAACTATGATATCCCTGTCTCTCAGCTCCTCATTCAGCGCCCGCCCAAAGCTTACCACAAAAGCTTTTGTAGCCGCATAGGCCGCAAACCCCGGCTGGGGCAGAAAACCTGCCGCCGACGCAAACAAAAGAATCCTTCCATGGTCTGCCATAAAAGGAAGCACCACATGGGTAACTCCGTACAATGCCTCGCAATTCAGCCGCACCATGCCCGTCTCCTGTGACAATTCGGATTCCCCCACCTTGCCCAATCTTCCATATCCCGCTGCATTCACCAGAATCTTCACCCTGGGAGCCCGTCTGGCCAGCTCCAGGCGAAGAACATCCAGGGAACTGTCTTCTGTCAGATCCAGGGCAAACAGCCGCAGAGGGACCGGGACCTTCCTTCTAAGTTCCTTCAGCCTTTCCAGCCGTCTGGCAATCACCCATATCTCCTCAATCCCATTTCCTCCGAAACGGTCTGCCGTCTGCACCACGGCCTCCCACCCCATTCCGGAAGAAGCCCCTGTCACAATTGCAATGCTCATGTTGCTTTTCCTGCCTTTCTTTTCATTCCCTTTCTGCCGGTTCCTTTCTTCCCCTTGCCCTTCGCCGCTTCTTCCCACGGCTTAGGCGGCACCAGGCATTCTTTTCCATATCCCACAAGATCCATCCGCCCCGCTTCTCTCAGGGCTTCGATTACCAATCTATAATTCTTCGGGTCCCGATACTGGATCAACGCCCTCTGCATGGCTTTCTCACGGGGCTTTACGGGTACATATACCTTCTCCATATTCCGCGGATCCAGACCGGTATAATACATACAGGTAGAAATAGTGGACGGCGTCGGATAGAAATCCTGCACCTGCTCCGGCATATATCCCAGCTCCCGCAGATATTCTGCCAGCTCCACCGCCTCTTTCAGCGTGGAGCCCGGATGAGAAGACATGAAATAAGGAACCAGATACTGATCTTTCCCCAGTTCCCGGTTCATCTCCCTGTACTCTTTCACAAACTGCCGGTATACCTTATTCTCCGGCTTTCCCATCCGTGCCAGCACCACATCTGACACATGTTCCGGCGCCACCTTAAGCTGCCCGCTGACATGATATCTGCATAGCTCCCGCAAAAACTCCCGGCTTTTATCCGCCAAAAGATAATCAAACCGGATTCCGGACCGGATAAATACCTTTTTCACTTTCGGCAGGGCCCTGAGCTTCCTCAACAGCCTGATATAATCCTTGTGGTCCGCCTTCAGATTTTTGCAGGGTCCGGGATACAGGCATTGCCTTCCCGGACACGCCCCTTTCTTTTTCTGCTTTTCACAGGCAGGAAACCGGAAGTTGGCCGTGGGGCCTCCCACGTCATGGATATATCCTTTAAACTCCGCGTCCTCCGTCAGCTTTTTCGCCTCCTCCACCAGGGACTCATGGCTCCTGGCCTGAATAATACGCCCCTGATGAAAAGTCAGGGCGCAAAAACTGCATGCCCCGAAACATCCCCTGCTGCTGATCAGGCTGAACCTGACCTCCCCTATCGCCGGCACCCCGCCTGCCGCCTCATAGGACGGATGGTAATTGCGCATATAAGGAAGTCCGTACACCTCATCCATTTCTTCTGTAGACAACGGCTTAGACGGCGGATTCTGAACCACATACTCCATGTAGCTCCTTCCCCCGTAAGGTTCCACCAGCCGCTTTCCTGAAAAGGGGTCCGTGTTGCGGATCTGAACCCCAAAACTGCGGGCATATTCCCTTTTGTCCTTCTTCATCTCCTCATAATCCGGCAGCAGCTCATAATCATGGACATTCTCAAGGCTCCTGGTCTTATAAACCGTCCCGTCCACAAAAGTGATCTCCCCCACATCCATCCCCGCATCCAGTGCCTTGGCGATCTCCACAATGGAATGCTCCCCCATGCCATAAGACAGAATATCCGCCTGGGAATCTAAAAGCACCGACCGTTTCAGCCTGTCCGACCAATAATCATAATGAGCCAGCCGCCGCAGGCTTGCCTCTATCCCTCCGATCACGATAGGAATGTCCTTATATACCGAGCGGATCAGATTGCAGTACACCACCACCGCATAATCCGGCCTTTTCCCCATAACGCCTCCCGGCGTATAAAAATCCTGCTTTCTGCGTTTTTTCGATACAGAATAATGGTTCACCATGGAATCCATATTCCCTCCGGAAACGAGAAATCCCAGCCTGGGCCTTCCCAATGCCTGCACGCTTTCCCTGTTCTTCCAGTCAGGCTGTGCAAGAATCCCTACCCGGTAGCCCCTGGCTTCCAGAAGCCGGCTGATGATGGCAGTCCCGAAGGAAGGATGATCCACATATGCATCCCCCGAAACGTAGACAAAATCACACTGCTCCCATCCACGGTCTTCCATGTCCTGCCTGCAGACCGGCAGATATACCCGTGAGCCAAATGATCTGCCAACGCAGTTCCCATATTTCCATAAATATACCGGATCATTTGGCAAATAAGTATGCTCGCGAGTATAATTGCCCATTTTCCTCTTCCTCCACATTCCCCTAAGTCTTTCTTTCCGCTTTCTGGCAAACAAAATCCACTCACAAAAATCTTGTGGTATTCCAGCAAATTCTTGTGCCTGTTTTTTGATTTTCATGCCTCCATGATGCCAGTATAGCATAAACCACTGCTTTTGGCTACCATGGCAGTCATAATTGAGAAAACATCCGGTTCTTCTCTTTCCATACAAGGTAAAATGATAAGGCCGTTGTCAGCATGTCGCTAATGGGCTGTGCAAAGAAAATACCGTTTATATCCAAAATAACAGGCAGCAAATAAATAAACGGCACCAAAAACACAATTTGTCTTAAAACCGTTATGATTATAGAAGGCACAGGGCGGTTAATGGACTGGAAAAAGGTAGTTGCCAGCATTACAAAACCCAAAGCAGGCGTGATGCAGAAATTGACCCGCAGCCCGTCAATGCCAATATGGAACATTTCCTCTGTCCCGCCAAACGCCGCAAGAATCTGCTTCGGAAATATCAATACGATAAGCCAGATAAAACAGGTAATGGAAACGGAAAAAAGCGTTGCCTGCCAAAACGTAGATAATACCCGCTTATAGCTGCCGGAGCCATAGTTGTTTCCGAGAATCGGCTGAATCCCCTGGCTGATACCGCTCGCCGGCATGATCACAAATGTCATGACGCTGGATATGACCGCATACACGCTAATCGCGATATCTCCCCCATACTTTCCCAACTGGCTGTTGTAGACCAGGCTGATAAATCCCATAGCCATCTGTGCTACAAAAAAGGCAAACCCGCAGGTAATGATTTGAAAACAAAGATTTTTTTCCAAACGGAAAATCTTTTTTGAAATATGAACCTGCGTCTTATTCCCAAAAACAAGACAGCCGCCAAAAAACGCTGAAATAACCTGCCCGGCCACAGTCGCTAAAGCCGCCCCCACAACGCCCCAGTCAAACACGATGATAAAAAGCGCATCCAAAACAATATTTGCAGTCGCTCCGATTCCCGTTACGCACATTCCGAAAAACGGCTTGCCTGAAACACGGACAAAATCACAAAACAACTGGGACAAGCCCTGAAAAACACATCCAAGGGCCACAATCCGATAGTACAAGATTGCATATGGATAAGCCGTTTCTGTCACTCCGAAAATTTTCAAAAAAGAATCAGGAAATAAAAGCAGCACTACACTTAACAGAATTTCAGACAGGCAGACAAGTACCATGGAATTCCCAAAAGACTGATTCATCTTCTCAAATTCGTTTTTCCCGGAAAACAAACTAAAAAAAGTAGAACCGCCTGCGCTGCACGTCAGCGCAAAAGCCATCATCATAAAAGATAAAGGAAAACAGACAGACAATCCCGCCAGGGCAGAAGTCCCGTTGACGTTTCCTACGAACATTCTGTCCACAATATTGTAAATAGCCGTTATCAACAGAGAAATTGCCGCCGGTATGGAAAATCTCAGAATCATGGGAAACAATTTCCCGTTTAAGTAATCAACGCTTTTTGTATTCATATTCATACCTCCAAAATATATTTTTAAACTATCTGCATTCTAACACCTTCCATATAAAAGTAGAATTTCAAAAAAGAAAACGCCATTAGATAAAATCTAATAGTTGATTTAAGGTGTTTTTTCCTATATACTACATAAAAAAGGGGGGATTCCTATGACCAGCCAACAATTAAAATGCTTTGTGCTTGTAGCAGATAAATTAAATTTCACGAAAGCGGCTGAGGAAATGTTCCTATCCGCCCCGACCGTCACCCATCACATAAAAACTCTGGAAGAAGAACTCGGGACTTCACTGTTTATCCGCACTTCCAAGACTGTCCGCCTTACAGAAGCCGGGGCCACATTTTATAGTGACGCCAGAGAAATATTAGAGAAAATATCTCTGGCAGAAAAAAATATCCGCAAGATAACAAACTCGGATCTGTCATTTCTCAGAATTGGCTGTATCAGCACCGCCGAATTCGTTTTTTTAGAAGAAATATTGTCTGATATGCAGGCAATATACCCTAAAGTATATCCCCGGATTTTTATCCACGACTACCATACAATGAAAAATCTTTTCTGCAACAGGCAGTTAGACATTCTGCTGGCCACAAAAGAAATGATAAAGGATATTGACGGCTGTTCTTTCCGGAAACTAAAATCGATTTCAAACTACGCCATCCTGTCCCCCAAATCCTCCTTAAGCGCAAAAAAAGAATTATCTTTCGAAGATTTGGAGAATGAATGCCTGATTATACCGCTTCCTAAATTTCTACCATTCCAAAACGGCAACCGGCTTCAGGAAAAAATAGTGCTCCACTCCCAATCGCATTTTAATCTCATGTGCGAAAATGACCAGGCCGCCATCCTGCTTGCCAAATGCGGCTACGGCATCGCCATTCTTCCAGAATTTTTTATACCGCCGCAGCCAGATGACTTAATTGTCCTTCCGCTGGCAGAGGAAGAAGATGCTATGGACTACGGAATTGCCTACCACAAAAATGTTGAAAATGATTGTATAAAATATATAGTACAGAATTATTGTTTTGCGAAATAAAGAGTTGAAGCCGGCTTCTCCTCTTCAGAAATCTTCCAGTCCGAATATCTAAAACTGTACGGCATAGTCTATTCACGTCGCAAAGAAAAGTCCGGGAAACCGCATAAACACTGGCTTCCCGGACTTGAGAGCGTTATTCAAACTCTTCTCTCATGGCTGGCATTCAGCTTCCCTATCCATGATTTTTAGTCTTTCTATTCGCTAAATCCGCTGAAATACAAAGCCATTTTTCTGGTTCTCAACTTTTTATTACCAAAGTATTACCATGCAACATCAGTATTACCAGAGATTTTCGACTTTTCTACGTCATCCCAATCTAAAATTTTGATTTCAAAAGTATCTGATCATGCTCGGATACATTCATAGCGGCCATTGCCTGTTCGGCTGTCCATTTCATGGATTTCATAAGGTTCTTAATAGAACCAAATAAAGTTTCTATCCTTGTTTCTTCCCTTACTTCCTCTACTCTTTCGTTGGCTCTCTTTTCCGCTAAATCTTCAAACACCTGACACATAATCTCCCGGCCTCCTTCCGTCTCCTTGAAATATTTCACCTGTTTCGCCAGTTCTGGATAAAACATATCAACAGAACTCAGACATCTAAAGTCATGCGCCAGCTTTCCTATTGGATCACTGTCATCTTTATAACTGCCATTCAAATAAATAATATGGGAACCGTCTCCAAAGTATACACCTGTCTCCTGTATTACCCTATCGACATGGTATAGGGAAAGCCCTGCACCCATGACATCCTTAGCAGTGATAAATATTACATAGGAATCATGGATTTCCTTAAACTCCTGCC
>CATKXR010000050.1 GCA_949840805.1 uncultured Lachnospiraceae bacterium
GGAAAGCTATAATGATTGATCCTAACCATATTCAATCTCGCACAGAATTAGGGCGTCTGCTCTCAAGGCAAAAAGGACGTGAAGCGGAAGCGGAGCAGTTTTTGCGGGAAGCTATAAAGATTGATCCTAACCATATTCAATCTCGCACAGAATTAGGGCGTCTGCTCTCAAGGCAAAAAGGACGTGAAGCGGAAGCGGAGCAATTTTTGCGGGAAGCTATAAAGATTGATCCTAAAAACTTACATCCTCGATCAGTGCTAGCAAGGTTATATGAAAGTATGGATAGACTGACAGAAGCCAAGCAATTATATCAGGAACTTTGCAATATTGACCCTGGTAATCGTTTTGGAATAGACGGTCTTTCGCGGCTAAAATAGTATCGACAACCGTTGCTATACGCAGATAACTGCTCTGTTTGTGTTGTATAGCATAACGCCAGCATTAATGGATAAATATGAGATATAGTTATAAATTTAGTGATTGCTAAAGCAGATTAAAACCCTGAAATCGTAGAATACTATTTTGCCAAAGCGAAAGATTTTTGTCATGGGCTTGACATTTGGGTGCCGCAGGGAGTGGTAATCAGAAGCAAGCAGCAGTTCCTTATGGATAATCCTGGAGCAGTATTTGAAGAAATCCGTGGAAGTATATTCTCCGTTTTCAGCTATGCAGACCAGACGCATACAGGGCATGGAGGATGCTTACTGACAGTAAGGGCCTTGTTTTCAAGGTCTATGTCATCCATGTCAGAGCGAAGGCTTCACTGATCCGCAGGCCAGTATAAAATACGATCAATAACGAGATATGGAATCGGGAGCCGGCCAATGATCCGTCCCCATTCTTCCAGCGTCAGGATGATCCAAAAGAACAATCAGGAGATTCCCAATCAAAGGAAGAAGGCTTTGTTAATATTCTCCTGCATTATCATCAAAAACTTTTCCGCAGGCTTGGAAAAGACCTGATATTTTTTCCAGATCATATACATCTCAATCTCAATAGACGGTGACAGGGGGCGAAACGTAAGTCTGCTGTCACCGGAGGTATTGATGATCCTGTCAAAACAGACAGCGTACCCCAGACCTTCTTCCACAAGCAGGGAAGCATTGAACAGCAGATTGTAAGTCATAATGATATCCAGTTCCGAAAGGCGGCGTTTCATCCACTGGGACATTCTGCCGCCCTCCGTTTCCTGCTGTGATATCAGCAATGGCTGGTCCCACAGGTCTTCCGGAGAGATAGATTCTTTTTCGGCCAATGGCGAATCCTTCCGCATCAGGACACCCCAGATATCTTTTGACGGGAGCTTTAATACTTCATATTTCTTTGTATCCGGCGCTCCGAAAATTATACCAAAATCGATCAGTCCTTTATCCAGATGTTCCCTGACAAAGGCGGCATTGCCGCTGGAAATGTGGTAATGGATTCCGGGATAACGTTTTTTTAAACTTCCGGCAGCTCTTGCCAGCAGGCGCATACCGTCTGTCTCTCCGGCGCCAATATAGACATCCCCGACAACCACATTGTCGGAGCAGGTAATCTCATTTTCCGTCTTCTTTACCAGATCCAGTATTTCTTCAGCCCTTTTCCGGAGGATCATTCCCTCCTCTGTCAACGTAACCTTGCGGGAACCCTTTGTACCCCGGATCAGGAGCTGTTTTCCCAATTCCTCTTCCATGTTTTTAATCTGTGTGGAAAGAGTGGGCTGTGAGAGATGAAGGGACTCGGCGGCCCGTATGATGCTCTGTTCTCTTGCGATGGCAAGAAAGTATTGAAGTACCCGTATTTCCATATTTCCTCCTTTTTGCCCTGTTTTTTGGGCATTCAGATACGGCCCAGGCCGCTTTCTCTTGACACTTCGTGCCAATTCACCTCGTACCCGCAGGGTGGTTTCGCTCCTTATTGCCCATTTTAAATAAAAAATCTAAAAAAATCCTATCATGGATTTCAATAGGTTTCAACTATGAAAATAGATTATATATAAATATTTGCTATTTTCTTTATGGGGATTTATAGTTAAATCAGAAACTTCACAGCAAGCTGTGCGGTTATCAAATACGTCAGGGGGTGCAGGAATGGCTGATATAGGAAACAGGGAATCCATTATACAGAATCTGGAGGATGCCGGATGTGAAACGGAAATTATCTTCTGGCCACAGCGGCAGACGAGGACGAACATGCCATAGACGGAGCAAGGAAAGGACTGGAAGGATTCATTGCCTGCTTTGAGAGGGCGCGTTTTGCAGGCTGTGTCTTTGCGGGCGGTGTGGACGCTCCGGGAACAGTAAAGGAACATGGTAGTCTGGAAAAAGCCCGTGAGATGGGGAGGCAGAAATGATTGTGCTGGCATCCCCGGTAGATTACCACAGTTTTACCGGACATCTGCAATGTGCCATGAATCGTATTTATGCCCTGGATAAACCGGGAAAGAATGAATCAAAGAATCAGTTCATCGAGACGGTATGGGGAGCAGGATACCGGTTTCGGATTGACTGAGACCAAACGAAAAGGAGAGGTTGTTCTGATGAAAAAGAAATGTTTGTTTCCCTTTCTTCTAATACTGTCACTAATGCTTTCCGGGTGCGGGCAAAAAGCACAGGATTCCCCCTTGGATAGGCCGGGAATCGATGGAAGCGGGAGAGAAGTAACACAGGAGAGCCAGGAGGAAGTGGTTTTCGAAGCGAAAGGAGGCGTTGCAGAAGGGCAGAACAGAGAGACAGATATTCCTATGGTATACATGACAACGGATATCAGTTCGGATGGGATGATGAGGATATATCAGGCACTGGCTGCATCTCCTTCCGGCAAAATCGCGGTAAAGCTGTCCACTGGTGAACCGGGCAGCAATTATCTCCGGACAGATCTGATCGGGGAGCTGGTGCAGTCTTTAGAGGGAACGATTGTGGAATGCAATACCGCCTACGGAGGCTCCAGGGCAAATACGGCTATGCACTATCAGGTAGCGGAGGATCATGGCTATACAGCCATTGCGGACGTGGACATTATGGACGAGGACGGTTCTATGACACTGCCTGTGGCAGGCGGGGACAATCTGACGGAAAATTATGTGGGCGCACATTTTGCGGACTACGATTATTATGTGGTTCTGTCCCATTTCAAAGGACACGCTATGGCAGGGTTCGGCGGAGCGATCAAGAACATTTCTATCGGTATCGCATCTTCGGAGGGAAAATCCCATATCCATAGCGGCGGCACTGGAGGGAACATGTGGGGCGGCAGCCAGGATGCTTTTCTGGAATCCATGGCCGAGGCCGGGAAATCTGTTGTGGACTATCTGGATGGGAATATCTTGTATATCAATGTGATGAACCGCTTGTCGGTGGACTGTGACTGTGACGGAAGCCCGGCAGAGCCGGATATGCACGATATCGGGATTCTGGCATCCGTAGACCCGGTGGCCCTTGATCAGGCTTGTGTGGATCTGGTCTATGGGGCGGAGGATGGACAGTCTCTGATTGACAGGATTGAATCCCGTAATGGTTTGCACACGCTGGAGCAGGCGGAAAAGATTGGCCTGGGAAGCCGGGAATATGAGCTGGTGAATATAGATGATTGATATTTTACGCCGTGAAGCAGTTTATCTCTGGTACTATTCAAACGTTCAGATGGAGCAGATTTTTAAATACTGGGTGTTGGGAATGGTGCTGGGGAGCCTGGTCTCCGTGTTTTTGAAGGAGCATATTCACAGAGCATTCCGTTCCATGGGAGAAAAGCGGCTGGGGATTATGGGAATTGTGGCTGCCAGTGCGTTGGGGATTGCCTCTCCTTTGTGTATGTACGGAACCATTCCGATTGCTGCATCCTTTTCCCAAAGTGGCATAACGGCGGATGGGTCTCGCCGGGATGACTGGCTGGCAGCTTTTATGATGAGTTCCATACTGCTGAACCCACAATTGATTGTTTACAGCGCGGCTCTGGGATTGCCGGCTTTAACCGTGCGTATTCTGTCATGCTTTTTATGCGGTATTTTTGCAGGAGGATTGATTCGGATTTTTTACCGCAATCAGCCATTTTTTAATTTTCATGGTTTTGAAGAACCGGTGAGCAGGGATACCGATCCGAATCTGCTGTTTCGATTTCTCAAAAACCTGGGCAGGAATGTAAAAGCTACCGGGTGGTACTTTCTGGCCGGTATCGTTCTATCCGCATTGTTTCAGCGGTATGTACCGACAGATGTAATGACGGGATTGTTCGGTGGAAATGAAGCATTCGGCGTTTTGATGGCGGCAACCATCGGGGTTCCCCTCTATGCCTGCGGCGGAGGAACCATACCACTTTTGCAGACATGGCTGATGGACGGCATGAGTCTGGGCAGTGCTACGGCTTTTATGATTACCGGGCCGGCTACGAAGATCACAAATCTGGGGGCAGTAAAGATTGTATTAGGAATGAAACGGTTTGCCCTATATTTGGCATATGTAATGCTGTTTTCTTTTCTGAGCGGACTTGTGGTAAATTTTATCTGTTTTTGATTGGAGGAAAAAGAAGCAATCCAGGCGCTGGAATATGCCTATGAGAATGGCATCAACTATGCAGATGTTGCCACCGGAGAATCCTATGGGAACGGCGAAAATATCAGGTTTAGTGTTGAAAACCGGATTGTCACTGATGATTTCCCTGCTGATCAATTCTCTTTATAATTTTGTGGACAGCGTGTTTGTTGCCAGGATATCAGAAAAAGCATTGACTGCATTATCACTGGCGGCGCCGGTTCAGATTATTATGGAAATCGTGCCAAAACAGGTACTTTTGTTGTTTGATGCTTCGGAAGAAATGCTTGCGATAGGCGTGGCGGCTCTGCGGATCATGGCGGTAAGCTATCTTCTCTCTAATGTATGCCTTACATTTTCATCCGCTTTTCAGGGATTGGGAATGGGAGTCCAGAGTATGCTGCTTACTTTAAGCAGACAGGTGATTATGCCGGTGCTTTTGATTACAGATGTCTCCTGGTTTGGTGAGTAGTCATTGATCTGGTGGGCGTTCGTGCTGGCAGAAGCACTGGTGATCCCTGCGGGAATGATTCTCTGGAAAAAGGAATCAGGAAAGAGTTTAGGATCATTGACAGTAATATACAGTGAATGACAAGAGGTGAATTTGTTTTTATAAGGGCAATCCCCAAATGAAATTATGTGAAAAAATTGAAAAAGGAGCAGGCAAACGATGAGGAAATTTTATAAAGTTTTGTATCTGGCTATCATCCTGTCTTGTATGGCAGCCTGTGGAAAGAACGATACACAGGCTCAGTCACCCAGCCGCCAGGCAGAGCCTTCCACGATAGAGAGTTTCTCACAATCTGATAGTTTGAACAGCTTGGAGAATGCAGGTGAATCCTCTGTGGTTATGGATTTCACGGAAGCTGCGGATGAAACAATGTCAGAGAGTACCATAGTGGATAGATTTGAAAACGTGGCAGAGTCGGTGGAGGCTGCAAATGAAGCTGGAGTTGTGCAGGAAACCGAGAGGAATGAAACGGATACGGCAGAAACAGATATTCAGAATAATACGGAGGAAAATAAAGTGGCAAATATGAATGTACAGGTTGGTGATGTGGTATTTTCAGCAACACTGGAAGAGAATGAAGCCGTGTCTGCTCTGGTGGAAATGATACAGGAGAGTCCTGTAGTGATCCGGATGAGCGACTATTCCGGCTTTGAAAAGGTAGGACCTCTGGGGGCAAGCCTTCCGGTAAACAACAGCCAGACCACGACACAGGCGGGGGATATCGTCTTATACAATGGAAATCAGATTGTTATTTTCTATGGTTCCAATTCCTGGAGTTACACAAGGCTGGGGCATATTGATGATCTGACCGGTTGGGAGGATGCTCTGGGAAGTGGGGATGTTACTATGACTTTGTCTTTAGAATAAATAGATAGTACATGGTCGTCCTTGAAGCAGAAAAAATGTCTTGAAGAAAAAATCTTGAAAATGTGAGGCGATCCGGCAAAAGTATGGAAAAGGTCACTTTAAAAGAGAGAGCATTTGTTGACAGTGTAGCGGGAAAAGAACAGATGCCGTTCTTCCATTTTGAACCGGGAACCGGCTGGAACGAGGGTGTTTTGTCGGCACTGCAAAAGCTGAACGAATTGGAAAAGAAAAAGACCGAGTTTTATGTTTATGAGGTTTTACTGCTGCTTTCAGAAATATGGCTCCTGATCTGCAAAAACATCTCTATGCCAATAGAGAGAAAGAAAAGCATTACCGAAATTCGGATGCAAACATTCTTAAAGCATATTGAACAGCATTATAGTGAGGATTTGTCTTTAGCAGATTTGGCGAAAAGTGCTAATGTCAGTAAATCAGAATGTTCGCGTTGCTTTAAGCAAAGCATGGGAACAACTCCATATAGGGGGGCGAGGGATAAGCCGGAGGACAGGTACAGGGGGCCGGCTTATTCTTTTTTCTTTGGAAGGAGCAGCAGCGGGGAAGGTTGTGAATGAGCGGACGGCCATGCAGGCTACGGCGGTCTGTTCCTGTGTGCGGATTCTGGCGGAGGCTGTGGCGTCTCTGCCGGTGCATTTGTACCGGTATGTGGGGAAGAAGCTGGATGCAATGTTTTGGATTTAACCGTGAATACACAATAATTTTGCAAAATTATTCACCTGCGATTATTACAATTTTCACAGCTTGAGTTGGATGTTCTTCATCGTCAAGTGTCCCCCGGTAACTGATCTCCACTTTATTGCCCACGGCAATCGTGGAACCTCCTTCTGTCTCATGGGCGCTCTCCGTGGAATACCCTTCTAATATCAGGGCATTCTCCGTGAAAAAATAATAGAGCATATCGTCCTCCGGAGTTCTGAGTGTAAGTACGTTTCCTTCATACTTTTCAACAATTCCGGCCATGGGATCGCCCATTGGAATTTCTTCGGCCGGAATTTCTTCGGCTTCCGAAGCAGTTTTTCTGGCTTCTTCTGTAATCTCCGGCTTTGACGATTCTGTAGTTTTTGGATCTACGGTTTTTACATCCGCTGCTTCTTCCGGATCCGTTTCCTTTGGGAAATCACTCTCCACAGATATTTCGTGCTCTTTTGGTTCCGATGAGCATCCGATCATCCCCATAGTTAAAACCATCATAAACATCAGTATCAATTTCCTCTTCATAATTTTTCCCCCTCACTTTCTAAAAAAATCGTATTTCCGTGGCATAAAATTTATCATTTTTAAAACTGCCCTTCATTTCAACAGACATATGTACCTTTAAGTCCTGAAATCCGGCCTCTTTGTCCTCATAGCCTTCTCCATTTCCATTCGTGGTTTTTAAATAAAAACGGGTATCCTCTTCCCAAATCACAGGAATCAACTGGGAATCAGGGAGATCAGCATTGGAACTTGGAGAACTGTATGATAAGGAACCGTCATCAAGAATTTTTACTTTTTTTTCGGCAATGAAAAATAAGTTATCCTCAATCTTCCAGACCTTACCCAGAAAATCCGCATCAACAGCAGCAGCGACATCCGGCTCTAGTATCTGCCATTTCGCGGCTGTATTTTCCTGAAGTTCATCCGTGTTCTCATCAATCTCTTTTGACGGCGTATCATTTAATTCCTCTGATAATGCTTCGTCTGTCTGGTTTTCTTCTGTTTTAGCGACAGAACCGGAACCACACCCTGTAACCATTGTGTTCAGTATACAGACAGTACCGAGTAATATCATTACTTTTTTTAGCTTCATAAATACCTCCTTGTTATCTATAGAAATAACAGATATTATAGTTTGTTTAAATCATTTAAACAACCTATTTGTTCTGAAATGCTTCTTGGATGTAGCAAACGTCCTTAAACCTCTCTTAACGATTTATCTTCTCTGCCCACTTTAATCCCAAATCAGGTTTAATGTGAACCAGGCGCCATGGGAGGGTTAAACCTGTGTTTCTGTACCAAGGGAACAAATGAGATTTATTACGGAAAGACGGGGAACTTACAGTGTCCTTATTGTTGTGATAATTTTGAATTGAACGGATTTATATCTGACTGGACATGGAAAGGCCAGCCAACTACCCGTCTGGTCTTTCTAACCTTCAATCTGACGGACATAAGTTGCGTTGATATTGCACAGCTCCGAGAGCCTGTCCGCCGTGAATCTTAGGGACAGGCTTTTTGATTTACTGAACGACAGCGAAGGGACGGGGATTGCCGACCTAAATGCAGACGAGCGGAACAGCCTGCTCACTGTCAGGACAGAGGATGGGAATGTATTTGAAATGAGATGCCTACAGGGGCAGCTTTTTATTACTAAGAACGAACCATCAGCAGAGCATAAAAAATAAATATAGACAAAGGCTGCATTTACAGTATAATAGAAACGGCAACAAGTCAGCCAGTGCCGGAGGAACATTTTAAAATGATTGAAACGGAGAGCCTGATTCTTGATAAGGCAAAATTTTCAGATTGGAAGGAAATGTATTGTAATGTCTGGTCACAGCCAGAAAGTGCAAAATACATGGCATGGAATCTTACTACAAGCGAAGAAAACGCTAAAATAAGAATCCTGAAAACCATTGCATTTCAGAAAGAGCATGATACCTATCTGGTTTATGAAAAATCAAGCGGTAAGGCGATTGGATTTGCTGGAGTAGAAAAAATCGAACCTTACATCTATCAGGAAACAGGAATATGTCTGGGGCCGGATTATGTGGGAAAAGGGTTTGGCAAGCAGATTCTTCAAGAATTTCAAAGCGGAAGTCATGGAAATGCGCCACCGGGAAAACCTCTATCAGATTGATTTGCTGAACGGGAGAGAGAACCCAGGTGATGATTTTGACTGTGCTGCCGTACTGGAAGCACTCACCATGAACGCACAGAACGTCGCCAGAGCTGCCGAAACGCCCGTACCAAAAGGATCCCCCGGCTCATTGCTTGCAAAGATTATCGGAAATTTCTGATAACCTACATTTTTTATCGTAGTGAAGGGCAAATCCCCCCCAAAAAAAATATACAGGTACCCTTGACAAATCTCTTAAAGTGTGTATAATAATAACCAAAATATACAAGTACCTGTATAAAACAAGAAGGGACACAATATGGACGAAATTTATACAGCTATTTATGAGAAGCTGTCCACATTGCAATGGCTCATGAAACGCCGTCAGATGTTTCATCAAGCGGAATCCGGAACATTTGCCGACTCAACAAGAGGTCAGGGGCGCATCCTTGCCATGTTGAAAATCCAGCCGGAAATTGCTACAAAGGATTTAGCTTATCTGCTGGGCATCCGCCAGCAATCGCTGAATGAGCTGTTGAACAAGTTGGAAAAAAACAGCTATGTGGAACGCAGACCATCCGAGAAAGACAGGCGGGTCATGGTGGTGCATTTGACAGAAAAAGGGAAAGAGGCCCAGGAACCAGAAACAAATTATCAGGAGTTCCTCGGTTGCCTGTCACCGGAAGAATTGCAGCAATTCGGCGAATATTTAGACAGGATTATTGCCGCTTTCCGGATGGGAGCAGGCAAAAGCGAGGACGATGAGGCAATGGCAGACTGGATGGGCAAAGCACGGGAACGTATGGGTGATGAACAATTTGAACAGTTGATGTCCATGCGTGAACGAGCCTTTGGCCCCTTTGGGCGAGGAGCAAGGCCGGATCATATACCGGGTGCGGAGCGCTTCTCTCCCGATTACGATGGGCCCGTGCCAGACAGAGGCGGATTTCGCTTCTTTGGCAGCAGAGAAAGACAATAGAATACAGGGAGGCACCATATTATTTATGGAGATAAGTCCTATGCGCTTTATGCGCATAGGACTTAATTTTTTGGAGGTGATGAAATGAACCCAATCATTCAAGTAGAACATTTCGCAAAAAAGTATGGAAATTTTACAGCGGTAGACGACATTTCCTTTACCGTTGACGAGGGCAGCATTTTCGCTTTCCTTGGTCCCAATGGTGCGGGCAAGAGTACAACCATCAACACGCTTTGTACCATCCTGGACAAAACTGAGGGACGCCTGATCATCAACGGGCATGATCTTTCCGGCGAACGGAATTTGGTACGAAAAGACATAGGAATCGTATTCCAGGATTCAACACTTGATACAAAAATGACCGTAGAGGAAAATCTTAAATATCATTGCAGCTTCTACAAAGTGCCGAAAGACGAGGTGCAGGAACGCATTGACTTCGCTCTTGGCCTGGTAGAACTTACAGATTGGAAAAAAGCCATTGCAGGCAGTCTGTCTGGCGGTATGAAACGGCGGGCCGAGATTGCGAGGGGACTGGTTCATAATCCGAAAGTATTGTTTCTGGATGAACCGACTACCGGACTCGATCCGCAGACGAGGGCCAGTGTCTGGAAATATATTCAGCAGCTTCAAAAACAAAAAAATATGACTATCTTCCTGACTACTCACTACATGGACGAGGCAGAAATCTGCTCGAAAATTGTTATCATGGATCATGGTAAAATCGTTGCCAGCGACACGCCTGAAAACTTGGAACGCCAATATACCAGCACAGAGGCGGTGGTTGTCTGCACACAAACGGAGCAACTGGAAAGCGTACTGACACAGCGAGGTGTTTCTTATGACAAAACCGAAAACCGCATGATTTTTTGCACAAAGAACGCGCCCATGGTACTGGAAATCTTATTTTGCTGCAAGGAAACCATCCTTGATTTTGAAGTGAAAAACGGGACGCTGAATGAAGTGTTCCTTGCCATTACAGGAAAGGAGATTCGAAAGGTATGAACCCTATCACCGCAATTATTGAAAGAAATCTGCTGAACTATATCCGCAACAAGGCACGGCTTTTGGGAAGTCTGTTTATGTCTTTTTTCATGCTGGTGATGTTTTCATTTTTGATGAAATCCTCTATGAGTGGTTTGGGCCAGCCCATGAACTATCTGCTGGCCGGCGTCATCATCATGACTGTTTTTCAAACCGGCATTAACCATTCCTCCGAGATTTTGTCTGACATCGCAGGCGGTTACATGAAAGAAGTTATGGTGGCCCCAATTTCCCGCAGCGAAATTTCCATCGGCAACATTACGGCGGGAGCGCTGGTCGCAACCTTGCAGGGAGCCATTATGATGATACTTGCCATTTTTCTGGGGCTTCATGTTTCGGTTTTGCAATTTTTGCTGATGCTGATCACGATGCTTCTATCAGCTATGACTTTCAGCGCTGTCGGTCTGTTCCTTGCAACCGTTTCCCGGAACGCCCCCGCCTTTCAAACGGTCAGTTCCATGGTCATGATGCCCCTTACCTTTGTTTCCGGCGCATACATCCCCACAACGATCATACCCGGTTTCCTCCTGCCAGTGGTCTATCTGAATCCGCTGACTTATACCACCTCCATTTTCCGCTATATTGCTTTGGGTGCGTATAAGCTGACCACAATAGAACTTTTAGAGCAGGGCATGGCGTTTTCTATCGGTGGATTTGTGATTACACCGATCATGGGTTTGGCAATCACAGTTTTGATCGGCGCCTTTTTCTTCGTACTATGTGTCCGTAAATTCAATCAGGCCGATTTCTCTGCGGTAAAAGTCGCTGCGGGTATGCGCGGCGGTGGCGCACCGGCAAGGTAAGGGAGGTAACATATGGAATTGCAGTTTGAACAGGTTGCAAAAAACTATAAAGACAAAAAAGTCCTCAAAGGAATTTCCCTCACCATGGGAACCGGAGTCTATGGGCTGCTCGGCCCCAATGGAGCGGGAAAGACGACCATGATACGGATTCTGGCCGATGTGCTGCGTCCTGGCAAAGGGCGGGTCTTATACAACGGCAGGGACATTCACGCCATGGGGGACGAATACCGGGCAAAAATCGGCTACCTGCCCCAGGATGTCAGCTTTTACGGTGATTTTACCGGCAAAGATTATCTGGAATATTCAGCGGCACTGAAAGGTATGGAAAATTCCATGGCCAGAAAGCGGATAGAGGAATTGGCATACGTCGTTGGTTTGCAGAATGATCTGAATCGGAAATGCGCCGCCTATTCGGGCGGGATGCAGCGCAGGCTTGGCATTGCACAGGCCCTGTTGGATAACCCGGAAATCCTGATTCTGGATGAACCCACTTCCGGTCTTGATCCCTATGAGCGTATCAAATTCCGAAATATTATCTCCGCCTATGCAAAAGACCGTCTGGTGCTGCTTTCTACTCACATTGTTTCCGATGTTGAGCACATTGCCACGCAGATTATGATGATGGAGTACGGTGTCATTCAATATACCCTTACCAGTGCAGAGTACATCAAAAAGATGGATGGATGTGTCTGGCTGGTGAAAATGCCTGCCCAACAGCTTGTAGAATATCAAAATCAAGCCGTTATCAGCAATGTCATTGCCAAAGACGGCCATATGGAGGTGCGCGTCATTGATGAATCAAAGCCCGCCCGGGAAGCAGTGCAGGCCGTACCCACATTGGAGGATGCATATTTATATATTTTCAACTACCTGCCCGGAAAGGAAAGGAGGTAATGTTCATGTCACTATTCTATTTTGAACTCCGAAAACTGCTGTTCAATAAGAAAACCAGCCTTTTGCTGCTATGTCTGTTTGCGCTTTACAGCGTGATTGGCTTTACTTCCACTCTATTTCTGATTGGCAGCAATGATAGTTACCGTGCATATGAGGAAATGGCTGCTGCTTATGAGGGATCCTTTGACAGCGAAAAGGCTGCTGAAGCAGAACGCATTTATAACGAGGTGAGCGCCCGCTATGGCACAGATTCCAGGATGATCGCCCGAAGCGTCAAAGACCAGCCAGAGATCATTTTGGCGGTGAACTACTACGCCTATGCCCAGCAGGTGGAGGAATATTGGAACGGTACGCCGCCGGAGAGCGCCGAAGAACCCTATGGCATTGCCCTCCTGAAATCAAAGATGACAGAGTTGGAGAGCCGGGGAAAGCAAAATACATTCGCCTATGGGGAACTCTCTGATGCCCTGCAATGCCTGATTGAACTTGGCGAACCGGCGTTTGCCAATATTCTGCTATGGGAGAACTTGTTCAACAACTGGGGGGAGCATATGATGCAGTTTCTTCTGTTTGTGCCGCTGACATTTATCATTGCACCGGTTTTTGCTGTGGAACGGTCAAGCGGTATGGACAATCTGATTTTAAGTTCCCGCCATGGCCAAAAAAAGATTGTCACAGCAAAGCTGTTGAGTGTACTTGCTGCCTCCGCCGTTGTAGTCACATTGTATTTGGCAGCTACCTTTCTTTTCGGTTTTCTTCCTCACAAAAGCCTGCATGGATGGAATGCTGCCATTCAGTCCATTCCCACATACGCCAGATCGATGTTCCGATTCAAGGCCTGGCAGCTTGCGCTTGTGGGAGCCGCATGGCTCGTTTTCACCGGTGCGGTTTACAGCCTGATCGTCAGCTTTATCTCATCTCGTATGAAAAGCCAGATGGGGACGGCAGGCATCAGCCTGGCGCTCCTGTTTGTAAATGTGGGATTGGCAGCAATGGGTGATACGGTTCTCCAAAGAATCCAGCCGCTTGTGGACTTTGGACTGGCAAACGTCACTTTAATAAAAGAGGTATTCGGCGCTCATAAACTTTTCGATATATTTGGCGTGAGTATCAGCTACCCTGTTATGGCGGTTTTTGTCTTAACCTCTATTGCCGCCCTCGCTGTCTTTGGGATTTACCAGGGACAAAGGAGCAGAACGGTTGCATAAACAGCAACAAAAATTTAAGCAGCAGTCTGTGATGTGAAAACAGATTGCTGCTTATTTTTGCCCTGTACGCCTAAACGGCAGAGGCCGGTAAGTACTCATCCTATTGGTATTCCTTCAACTGCTTCCGGAATTCGGATGGGGATACCCCGCACTGCTTTTTGAACAGGCGGCTGAAGTACAGAGGATTGTCATAGCCAACGATTTCAGCGATTTCCGCTACATGATAGGACGTGGACTCCAGCAGGCTTTGGGCATTGGATATCCGGAGGGAGAGCAGGTATTGTGTGGGGGTGGAACCGGTGTAATCTTTAAAATTTCTGATAAACCAACTGATGCTCATGCCGCGGCTTTTGGCATATTCCTCGATGCTGACGGGGTGGTTGTAGTGGGAGTGGAAATGGGAGACTGCCAGATCCATCTCATCCATGAGAAAGACATTTTTGCTTTTCGGCTTCTTTTCCTGGAGCCGGCTGATCAAAACAAACAACAATTCAAGATAATGAACAAGGACTTCTTCGTAATGGGGCTTGGTCAGCTTCAGTTCCTGGATCATATGCAAATAAATTTTCTTATAATCTAAAGAGGTTCCTGTGTGAATCACATGGGCATTGTCAGGAATACGGTATTTTCTTAAGATGTTTTTCACATTATTTCCCGTAAAATGTACCCAGTATGCTTCCGTATGGTCGACGCCATAGTAATAATAACGCTGTTCCTCTTTGGGACGGTAAAGGACCATATTCCCGGCAGGCACGATCTCTTCTTTGCCGTGAAAATAGAAATGGGCTTTGCCGGAGGCAATATAAAGAAGCTGATAGTCCAGGCGTCCTCTGGGTCTGTGGGTGGGAAGCCTTGGCCTGGTGAATAAATGATAGACACCGGCGCTTCCCACAAAAAGGGGGTGTTTTTTGTCTTTAAAATCCCGATGGGAATTGTGCCAGTACGCATTATCCGTATACATGGGTTTTACCTCCTAAGACGGACGCCAGTGAGATCCTGCAGGCAGGGTGTTACAATGTAATTGTATCATTTTGTGCATATTTTGTCTATTCTGATTTATGTAAAAAAAAGGATAATAATCTTATAATATAAACAAACACAGGCCTGTGTGGGAGATTAGCAAAGGGTAATGTAATATGGTAGCAAAATCAAAAATAATGCATATAAGGAGGAACAAACTGTCATGATTGTACCACGCTATTACGAGGATCTTCATATGCTGCATGAGAATACCATGCCAGATCGCTCTTATTACGTGCCGGCTTCTGTCAGAACGGATGGCCTTGTGGAACAGAGGGAGAAGTCTGACCGTATTCAAATGCTGAATGGCAATTGGAAATTCAAATATTATGACAGCATCTATCAACTCAATGAACTTTTCTACAGCCAGGATTTTGACTCGCGGGATTATGAGACCGTGCCGGTTCCCGGGGTCTGGCAGAATTATGGCTATGATAACCATCAGTACACGAATTTTCGTTATCCGTTTCCTGTAGATCCCCCCTATGTGCCGCAGGACAATCCCTGCGGAACGTATATCTGCTCCTTTATCTATGAAAAAGAAGAAAAAGCGCCGAAGGCATTTCTGGAATTTGAAGGGGTGGACTCCTGTTTTTACGTGTGGCTCAACGGCGAGTATGTAGGCTACAGCCAGGTTTCTCATGCGCTCAGTGAATTTGATGTGACGAAGTATGTCAGAGAGGGGGAGAACCGGCTTGCAGTACTGGTATTAAAATGGTGTGACGGCAGCTATCTGGAGGATCAGGACAAATTCCGCATGAGCGGAATTTTCCGGGACGTGTATCTGATGAAGAGACCCGGACAATGTATCTATGACTATTTTATCAATACAAAAATAGAAGAGGATGAGGCTTTCGTCAGCATCCGGACGAAATATCTGGATGAGGTCATTCCGGTAAAAGTGCTGGTATACGGCCCGAAAGGGGAAGCGGTCACGGATTTTGTCTATAAAGGCGATACCAGCTTTACCATCAGCCATCCTTATTTATGGAACAGCGAGGAGCCGAACCTGTATACTCTGGTGTTGGAAACAGAGAATGAAGTGATCACAGAGCAAATCGGCATCCGTGAGATCCATGTGGAAGGAAATGTGGTATATCTGAACGGTTCTCCGGTAAAATTCCGGGGAGTGAACCGCCACGATTCGGATCCGGTGACAGGATTTGTGATCAGCACGGCTCAGATGAAAAAGGATCTGCAGATGATGAAGCAGTACAATTTTAATGCAATCCGTACCAGCCATTATCCCAACCAGCCGATGTTTTACCAGATGTGCGACCAATACGGATTTTTTGTCATTGACGAGGCAGATAATGAGAGCCACGGCCCCTGGATGCTGTGCTACTCCAATGACACGGACGAGGAGAGGGCCGGCAGGTGGAACGAGCTGATCTCCGACAATCCGGAATTTGACGAGGCCACCTTAGACCGGGTCAGAAAGCTGGTGGAGCGGGATAAAAACCGTCCCTGCGTCGTCATCTGGTCCATGGGGAATGAATGCGGCTATGGCTGCACTCTGGAAAAAGCCCTGGCATGGACGAAACAGTATGACCCGGACAGGCTGACCCACTATGAAAGCGCGTACTACCGGGGACGCAAGAGAAAATACGATTATTCCAATATTGATCTTTACAGCCGCATGTATCCGGGCTTTGACGAGGTTCTGGATTATGTAAAATCCGATCCGGATAAACCTTACATAATGTGCGAGTACTGCCATTCCATGGGAAACGGCGCGGGAGATTATGAGGATTATTTTCAGTTGATTGAGCAATATGACTGTATCTGCGGAGGTTTTGTGTGGGAGTGGTGCGACCATGCCATATATAAGGGGAAGACAACAGAGGGCAGGGACATGTATTATTATGGCGGCGACCACGGGGAGTATCCTCATGACGGGAATTTCTGCATGGACGGGCTGGTGTATCCGGACAGGACTCCTCATACGGGGCTGCTGGAATATAAAAACGTCCACAGGCCGGCAAGAGTCTGCTCCTATGACCAGGATAAGGGGATCCTTGTGCTGAAAAACGAAATGAATTATGTGGATCTTCGTGATTATCTGGATCTTTCCTATAAGGTAAGCGCAGACGGCAAAACCGTCTGCTCCGGAAAAATCCGTGAGGCCAATTTTCCGGAAATCCCGCCCCGGGGCCAGGGAAAGATTTCTCTTCCGGTGACGGCGCCGGACAGGGGAAAGGCGTATCTGAAAATATTCTACACACTAAAGAACCCGGAGCCGTTCCGCAGGCAGGGCCATTTGCTTGGGTTTGATGAAATCGCCCTTGCAAACAGTGACCCGCGCAATCAGACAAGCCTCCTGTGGCAGGAAAAGGCGGAGACAGCCAGGGCCAGCCAGCCTCAGCTTGAGGTATCGGAGACGGAAAAACAGTTGATTGTAAAGGGAAAGACATTCCTGTATGTTTACAATAAGCTGCATGGCACCTTTGATAAACTAAAGGCAGGAGGGAAGGAATTCCTGGACCGGCCCATGGAACTGAATGTCTGGAGGGCGCCTACGGACAATGACATGTATATGGAAGCGGAGTGGAAGAAAGCCATGTATGACCGGGCCGGATCCAGGGCTTATGTGACGAATTACACGCTGACTGCCCGGTGGCTGGAGATCCGCAGCAAGATGGCCATGACGGCCGTGACGGTCCAGCGGATGATGGATGTGGATACCATCTGGACCATTGACAATGGGGGACAGATATCCGTAAAAATGGATATTACGAGAAATCCCGATTTTCCGGAGCTTCCCCGATTCGGCCTTCGGCTGTTTCTTCCAAAAGAAATGGACCAGGTTGTTTATTACGGCTTGGGGCCGGAGGAAAGCTATGTGGATAAGTGCAGGGCCGCGAGCCATGGGAGATATGTGTCATCCGTGGAGGACCTTCATGAAGATTATCTGAAGCCCCAGGAAAACGGAAGCCACTGCGATTGCGATTATGTGATGGTCAGCGGGCCAGACAGCGTTTTCCAGGCATATGGCGAGAAGCCGTTTTCCTTCAATGCGTCTGTCTATACGCAGGAGGAGCTGGCAAAGAAGAAACATAATTTTGAGCTGGTTCCCTGCGGGAGTGTGGTATGGAATCTTGACTTCAGGCAAAACGGGATCGGTTCCAACAGCTGCGGGCCAAGGCCGCAGGAAAAATACAGGCTGGCGGAGGAATCCTTTACCTTTTCATTAAATTTAAAACCGGAATCTGTAAAACAGGATAAATAAGGAGAGAGAACATGGAAGAGAGAACCTATTTAAAATGGTATAATAAAGTTGGTTATGGTTCCGGCGACATTGCCGGCAATGTAGTGTACGCGCTTTTGTCAGCCTTTGTCATGATTTTCCTGACCGACACGGTCGGCCTCAACGCGGGGATTGTAGGCACCCTGATTGCCGCCTCAAAGCTTTTTGACGGAGTGAGTGATATTTTCTTTGGCGCCATGATTGACAAGACCCGCAGCAAGATGGGGAAGGCGCGTCCGTGGATGTTTTACGGATACTTTGGATGCGCCCTTTGCCTGGTGGCAATCTTTGTAATTCCGGCCGGGATCAGTGAATTTGCTCAATATGCATGGTTCTTTATCGCCTACACGCTGCTCAATGCCGGTTTTTACACAGCCAATAATATTGCGTATTCCGCGCTGACGGCTCTTGTCACAAAGAATAACCATGAGCGGGTCCAGATGGGTTCCATCCGTTTTATGTTCGCTTTTGGCACCAGCATGCTGATCCAGACCATCACGGTCGGATGCGTTGCCTACTTTGGAGGCGGAGCTAAGGCCTGGAGGACAGTAGCCATCATTTACGCCATTGCGGGCGTGATATCCAACACCTTGTCTGTGTGGTCCGTAAAGGAATTGCCTCCGGAGGAGCTTGCAGAGGGGGAGGAGAGCCAGGAACATAAGGGTCAGAAAGAAACATACCGCCTGACGGAGGCATTTGGCCTGCTGATCCGGAACAAGTATTATCTGATGATTTGCGCTTCGTACATTTTGATGCAGATTTATTCGGCGACGCTGAATATGGGAATTTATTTTATGACTTACGTGCTGAAAAATGCCAATCTTCTCGGAGTGTTTTCCTGGGCGATCAACATCCCCATGATTATCGGCCTGTTGTTTACGCCGACGCTGGTCCTGAAATGGAAGGGCATGTACAGGCTGAACCTGTATGGCTATACCCTGGGAACCATAGGGCGTCTTGGAGTGGTGGCTGCCGGTTATATGGGAAGCGTCCCGCTTATGCTTTTGTGTACCGCTGTGGCGGCCATGGGAATGAGCCCTCTGCAGGGAGATATGAACGCCCTGATTGCAACCTGCTCGGAATATACATATCTGAAGACGGGCAAACGGGTGGACGGCACCATGTATTCCTGCACGTCTCTTGGAACAAAGCTGGGCGGGGGTATCGGAACTGCCATTGCGGGATGGCTGCTGGCATACAGCGGTTATGTGGGCGGCGCCCCGGAACAGCCGGCTTCCTGCATCAATATGCTTTATGTCATGTATCTGTGGCTGCCGATGATTTTTAATCTTCTGATCACACTGATACTGACCAGGCTGAATGTGGAAAAGGCCAATGAAGAACTGCGTATAAAGGCCGGGGCGGCGTCCTGATTTTCTGAATTCGGAACCGAATATAAAGCAGGGGGAACAGCAAAAAAGCGACCGATACGAGTTGTTGTGATTGAAAAATCATGAAACCAGAGAAAAGGCATATGCAGGGAGCATATGCCTTTTCTCGTAAGTTAAATATCAAGAACCCGCTCTTTTGTATAATTTTCCGCCTCTTCCCCGGTCAGCCGGCGGACCCAGCCTGGCCGGCCGGAGAGGGACGCTCCCGGGCCGAAGCACTGGAATTCTGCAAAAAAGGATGTTTCATGGGCTTTTTCTTTTCCCCAGTCGTCCCAGCCTTCTGCCTTGATATGGGGGCCGATCTCGCAGGAGAGCAGCACGGTTTTCCCCCATTCTCTCCAGGGCCTTCCCAAAAACACGGTCTGATCCGGACAGTTTCCCGTAAAGCGGCACCTTTCCATCACATAGCCGAACCGCTGTCCTTCCGGAGTGGACGGCGCCGTCACATATCCGTTGATTTTCCGGTTGCCGTTCTTAGAAAAAAAGGTACAATGCTCAAAATAAGCCGCCGCCCCTCCGAAAACAAAATCTATGTCCCCCTCGATATAACAGTCCTTATAGTACTGCCTGCGTTTTTCTCTGGGGGCAAACTGTTTTGGCCCTACAAATCCGTCTTTTTCAATCTCCTTTGGCGGAAGCGGGGCCGTAAACAGAGTATCCTGCCAGCCCAGCAGACGGCAGGAATCCACGGTAAGGCGGTCTCCGTCCGCATAGAGGGCGATGGCCTGCCCTGCCTGTTCTCCCGGTCCCGCGCTGTTTTCGATAGTGAGATAAGACAGCGTTACGTCCCTGGCATCGACAAAACAGGTATAGGTGCGGAAGGTTCCTCTCTTTTTTCCGTCCCGGAGGATTTCCTTTCCTCCCAGCCCCAGAGTAATCACGGTCTTTTCCGCCGCCTCCCGGCCCTCGCCGGTGACAATCACTCCCGGAATCCGGATCTTTACCCGCTCCTCATACACGCCCGGACGGACGAGGACATACCGTTCTTCCTCCGGATGGGACTCTAAAAAATCCAGGGCATTTTGTACGGAGGAAAATCGTTCTCCCTTCAATCCAACCTTAACCATGATTTCGTTTCTCCTATTTTACGCTGTATTTTTGTACGGAATTGCGGAAATTCCGGTAAATTCAACGCCTATTATACGCAAAAAACACCTGGTATTCAAGAGCTGGCCGCTTTATTTTCTCCTTTTCTTTCGGCAATATACACAACCTATACACCCAAATATCCATTTTGTACATAAATGAATCCAGTTTGTCTATGTACATACTCTGAAAAACTGTGTATGATATTTACAATAAAACAAAAATATTTCGATTTTTTTTATATATATTATATAAAACAAGGGGGAAGTCTGCCCGTTTTTCGGAGGGTGGCTCCGTGGCGGCGGAAGGAAGAGCCATATGACAAGACAACGCTCATGGAAAGAATACAGGATGATCGACCTGGGGATTTTGGCGGCAATGCTGGCGATTTTTGAATATGTGATATTGAGGGCGGCTAACTGGTGGTTTCCCGGCCAGCCCTATACCGTGTCCCTTGCCGGAGCCATTACTTCTATTGTATATATGCGATGGGGCGCCTGGGGAATGATCCATGCTTTTGAGGCAGGGCTTGTATTTTGCCTGTTTTCCGGGGCTTCCGGAGAGCAGTATCTTATATATTGCTGCGGCAATCTGTTTTCTGTGGCTGCCGTTATTCTGCTGAAGGCCGCCGGGAAGGAGCGGGTGCGGACAGGAAGCCTGTCTTTGGTGTTTCCGCTGCTGGTACTGGTCCTGATGCAGGCGGGGAGAGGGGCAGTGGCTCTGCTTTTGGGAGCGGCTCCTGCAAGTTTTGTCGGTTTTTTTACGGCTGACAGCCTTTCCCTGCTCTTTACTTTTGTGATCATCTGGATAGCACGAAGGCTGGACGGTGTCTATGAGGATCAAAAACATTATCTGCTCCGTCTCCATGAGGAGCAGGAAGAAAAAGGAGGGTAACTATGAACTATGAAAGTTAAAGCAGCGGATTTCCTCGAATATGACAAGGAACATGGATGTTATCGAATGAGTCCGGAGCAGGCCGTCAGGGACGACGTGGAAAAGCACTACTGGCGCCACGTGGGCCTGGCGGTCATGAAGGACTGGCGGCTTTACCTGATGCTGGTGCCGATGCTGCTGGTATTCCTGTTCTGGCGCTATTTCCCGATGTATGAGCTTCTGGGATGCTTCAAGGTGTCGGACAATGTTGTGCCTGTCTCCCAGCAGATGTTTTCCGGGTTTTCCTACTTCAGGCGGCTGTTAGTAGGCGGGGACGGGCTTTCCACGGAATTCTGGAGGGCGCTGAGAAATACCTTTATCCTCAGCTTTTACGGGCTTTGCTTCGGCTTCCCGATCCCGATTATCCTGGCATTGTTTTTCAATGAGATCCGGTCCAATGTGGCAAGAAGCGTTTACCAGGTGCTCACCTATCTTCCGAAATTTATGTCCACGGTCGTGATGACCTCCCTGGTGACTATGCTGGTCAAGCAGGGTTCCCTGACCACAGGAATGGGTATTGTGAGCCAGTTCTTGTCAGGCCTGGGCCTGGTCAGCCCGGAAGCAGCCAATGCAGGGCTTTTGAACATTCCGTCCTTCTTCCGTTCCATTTACCAGATCAGCGGCATCTGGGAGAGCGCGGGCTATGACAGCATCGTCTTTTTCGCGGCGATCATAGCGATCTCTCCTACCAGCTACGAGGCCGCTCAGATCGACGGGGCGGACAAGATGGCGCAGATGCGGTACGTGGTGCTGCCCAGCATACTTTCCACCATCGTGATCATGCTGATCACAAGAATCGGTTCCCTGCTGAATATCGGGTATGAGAAGGTATTGCTGCTCTACAATCCCAATACTTATGTGACGGCCGATGTGGTCTCCACCTTTGCCAACCGAAACGGTATGGGGACCGGCGCCGGCGTGGGGATCGCGGCCGCGGCGGAGATGATGAACAACGTGATCGGAATGCTGCTGGTCATCGGCGCCAACACGATTGCCCGCAAGGCTTCCAACACCTCGTTGTATTAACAGGAGGGTGATATGAAAAGAAAACTTGAGATCTCCGAGCTGATATTTAAGATTATCAGCTACACCCTGCTAACAGTTTTTGCCCTGAGCTGTCTCTATCCCTTCGTCTATGCGGTCTCGGCTTCCATCAGCGGCCGCGCGGCGGTGGAATACGGCTCGGTGGTCCTGTTTCCAAAGGATGTGCAGTTTGAAGCGTTCGCCCGGATGTTCGGGGACAATATGTTCTGGAATGCCTATTCCAACACCCTGTTCCTGACCCTTTACGGGACGCTCTGGTCCATGCTGACCGCCATCCTGGGTGCCTATGCACTTTCAAAAAGAAGGCTTCTTTTCCGTAAGTTTTTTAATTTTTTCCTGGTGTTTACCATGTGGTTTTCGGCAGGAATCGTACCCCAGTATTTGAACTACTTAGCAACCAAGGACGTGTTTAACGCCATGGGGATCATGGATGACAAGTGGCTTGTGGTCATTGCCATGGGTATGGCGGCCATGAATATCATTCTCTTGCGGAATGCGTTTGAGGGAGTCCCCTCTGAGATCGAGGAGGCGGCCATTGTGGACGGGGCCAGCGAGTTCCAGGTGTTAAGCCAGGTCTACATCCCTATGAGCAAGTCAACCATCGCCACGGTGGCGCTGTTCTTTGCCATATCCCGTTGGAACGGTTACTTCTGGGCCCGCCAGATGATCTCCAATGCCAATGAGCATCCGCTCCAGGTGTTTATCCGGCTCAGGCTGGAACAGTACACGGATCCGGAGACCATGGCAGGATGGAATGAGGCTTTTGCCACGGACTCGGTCATCTATGCACTCATTGTCTGTTCCATTGTCCCGATATTGATCATTTATCCTTTCATCCAGAAATATTTTGCAAAGGGTGTCAATGTGGGCGGTGTGAAAGAATAACTGAAAACGAAACAAACGTTGCAGTGAAGCGTACCCAAAGCTGCAGCAAACAAGAACAAAGGTGGATCATATTATGAAAAAGCTGAAATCACGAATCGCACTTCTGCTTGTACCTATGATGGCGGCAGGTGCCATATCCGGCTGCGCGCCCAGGATTCAGGTGATGGAGGACGGCTCGCCCGGAACTCCCGGCGGCGCTTCTTCCCGGCAGCCCGGAGGCCAGAACGCTTCCTCTGGCGGCGACGGCGCACAGGCTGCGAGCCTGGATTATGCGGAGGGAACCACCCTGCGCATGGCCACCGGCTATAACAGTGTGAAGACAGGGCTGACCTTTGACGCGGAGACCGCAGGCAACGGCATTACCCTGGCTGACGGCAATATCTATAATGCGGGAGATTTAAAGCCTACCTGGGTGGAGGTGGAGAAGATTCTTGGCGTTTCCTTTGAGGATAAATACCAGGGAAACAGCGCCAGCAACGAGTTTGATTACTGGAAAGAGCGATTAAACGAGGTGGATATGGTCAGCGGCACGGCCCTCAAGCTTACGGAGAGCGGGGAGGCCGGCAGCCTGGTCAATATTGGTGAATATTTAGACAGCATGCCTAATTTTAAGGCATATCTGGATGAGAATCCTATTGTGCATCTGTCTATCACTGGCAATACCTCCACCGGAGCCATCTACTTCAGCCCCTATTTTGACGGGGTGGATGATATCGAGAGAATGCCCCTGATGCGCACGGACTGGGTGGAAAAACTGCTCAACGGCGAGGGCGAGTTTATCGCCGAAGCCAGCAATACCCTGGCTGCGCCTGTCTATCAGCCCTACATGCCAACTTCCGGCACCGTGGAAGTGGATGTGGTGTCTGCAGACGGCAGCAAGGTGGAGTCCGTGACCAAGGATTACGGGGCAGGCGGCAATATTGTGGCGGATATGAATGCGGCCGGCAAGGTGGACGGCGTCACCGCGGTCAATATGCTGCGGGATTATATTGACAAAGCCTACGGGGGCTATTACGGAACCAACCGGGCCGACCTTTACATCGGCCAGAATGCCGCCTGGGATGCTGATGAGCTGGTGGCGCTGCTTCGCTGCGTGGTGGCCAATCCTCAGACTTTAAACGGCACGGACTCAGTGCAGGGCCTGTTCTCCAGGGAGGACGACAACAACCAGCGCCGGGTGGACCTGTTCCGTTTTGCGGGGATCCTCTTCGGTGCCCGCGGCCTGGAATCCCGTCAGGATTATCTCTATGTAGGCGCGGACGGGGCCATGCATGATGCCCGCATGGAGGAGGACACCTACCTGGCCATGGAGCGGATGAACGCCATGGCGAAGGAGGGGCTGATTTCCAAGGCGTTTTTGGATATGTCCTCGGAGAACTCCGGAACTTATCTCGAGAATGACCTGGGCTTTATGCATTATGACTACAACCAGACCCAGACCATCTATAATGCCACTAAGCTTCAGGAGGGCGAAAAGTATATGGCGGTCATGGTGCCGGTGGCCCTTTGGCATGACGGCAGCAGCGATGAGGGCGTGTACATGCGTTTCACCGAGTCGTGGCGTTCCGTCAAGACCGATGGCTGGGGCATATCCAAGGCAGGGGTGGGCGATGACCAGAATAAGCTGTTTGCGGCCCTGGCTCTCATCGACTTTGCCTATTCCGACCAGGGGCGGATCCTGATGAGCTATGGTCCGGATGCATTTATCAAGACCAACGCGGACGGCAGCTACGTGACCTTCAGCTTCAACGGCAACGAGATGCCGGTGGTGGCGGACGCCACTATCGAGGAGCTGTGGGATAAAGCCTCCGGAAACTATACCAACTATGCCCGTTTTTATCTGGGCTCTACCTTGTCCTTTATCAAGAACCAGGCCTTTGAGTACCAGTGTACCCATGAGGTCGGCCAGGAGGGCGCGGGGCGGATATCCAACGCCATTGCCTTAGGCGTGATCCATCATCCCGAACTTGCCGTAACGGATAATCCCTGGTATACCATTGCGCCATCGGTCCTGCCCACCACCAGCGTGGAGAATTCCACCGTCAGCGGCTATACGGAGCTTGCCAACAAGTTCAACCAAAATAAGGGCGGAGAGAACATTCTGGTGAATATCATTGTTTCCGGCTACACGGATCCCACCATGCGGGATGCGAAGAGCACGGTCGAGACTGTGACCGGCGCCTGGTCAGGAAAACAGTATCTGGCGATCAAGCAGGATGCATGGAACCGTGGTATGTCCTATTATGAGACGCTGAAGTAATGAAGTAAATTACCTATCACTCCTTTTCCGCTCTTGGGCCGCGCGCCCGGGGCGGGAGGGGAACGTGATTTCCTTGGGAGGAAGTCGTCATGTATAAAAAGCAGTTGACTGCACAAAAATTCATATGTCTGGCGGCTATCATTGTGTCTGCGATATTTTTCCTCTATACGCTTGGAATAATGACGGATTTGTATGATAGCCTGTACGACACCATGCGCAATCCCAGCAATGTGTACCAGACGGACGTTCCCGGATCCATTGTCTACTACAACATGCAGGAGTTTAACCGGTTTTTCCTGGTATACAGTATCATTCAGGTGCTGCTGGGGGCGTTTCTCTTTATCACCAATACCCACAGCCGCAGGAAATATTATGTGGGGAATTATCTGGCAGTAGGGCTGTTTGCTGCCGGCGGGATTGCCAACACACTGTTCGGGCATCACTATATCGAGATTTTCAAGGCTCAGTTCCTGGAGGTGGATTTTGCGGCGCTCCTGGAGCATTCACAGATGTGGGGAACCCTTTACACGGACTCTACCTTCTGGTTTGACCTGCATTACGGGGTCTTTGCGCTTTTGCTGATTGTCAGCGGGCTGCTTGTGGCCAATGCATTCTGGAAGGCAAGCCTGATGAAGGAGGAGCAGAGATTGATAGAAGAGGGAAGGAGGATGACTGCATGATCACAGAAGAAAACCGTATCCGGCGGGACCGGATGAGATTTATCAAGAATTCCCTGTCTTCGAACCTGGCGCTTCTCGGCATTTTGTTTGACGTGTTTTATTTTGTGAACATTTATCAGTCGGACGTGGATGTGTATTACTATAATATCCTCATCGGCGCCTCCATTGTTTACAATTTGATCTTTATGCTGGCTGTGTTTCTTTCGTCAGAGGGGGTCAAGAATTACAAAAAGAATTATTCCTATCTGCTGGCTGTGGTCGGCCTGCTGCAGATCGTCAGGATCTTTATCATTCCGGCCCGGGCCCATGCTGCGGTGACACTGGTGAACGGAGAGTCCGTCGTGGTCATGCAGGATAAGCAGTTTACCCTGGTTGTGGCATGTCTGGCCCTCTCAGCGGCCTGCCTGATCGCATCGGCGGTGGTGAATTTTATCAGATGCCAGGAGCTTTCGGAGCATTTACGGTTCCTGGAGAACCAGAACGCATAAGGAGGCGAAGACATGGCGACACTGAATCTGCAGCATATTGACAAGATATACGACAACAATGTCCAGGCGGTCTTTGACTTCAACCTGGATGTAAAAGACGGTGAACTGATCGTTCTGGTGGGTCCTTCCGGCTGCGGCAAATCCACGACTCTGCGTATGGTAGCCGGCCTGGAGGATATCTCGGCAGGAAAACTTATTCTGGACGGAAGAGACATCACGGCCACGCCGGCCAAGGACCGGGATATGGCGATGGTGTTCCAGAGCTACGCCCTTTACGGCCATATGACGATCTATGAAAATATGGCGTTCTCCCTGACGCTGCGCAAGGAGAATCCCAATGTGATCCACAAGAAGGTGCTGGCGGCGGCGGAGATTTTAGGCCTTACCAGCCAGCTTAACAAAAAACCGGCCCAGCTTTCCGGCGGCCAGAGGCAGCGTGTGGCCATGGGGCGTTCCATTGTCCGCAATCCGAAGGTGTTTTTGTTCGACGAGCCTTTAAGCAACCTGGATGCCAAGCTGCGGGGAGCGACCCGCCGTGAAATCCTGCTGCTGCACAAGCGCCTTCAGGCCACCATGCTCTATGTGACCCATGACCAGACGGAGGCCTTAACTTTAGCGGACCGGATCGTCTGCATGTCCATGGGACACGTCCAGCAGGTCGGCACGCCCCTGGAGTTTTACGATTCTCCGGCCAATGTGTTTGTGGCCAGCTTTATCGGCCTTCCTCCCATGAATTTTTACGATGTCCGCGTGGCGGAGGGAGAGCTTGTGGGAGAAGGCTTCCGGGCCGGTCTGACGCCCCGGGAGCAGGATACCTTAAAGGAATATGCCGGGCGGGAGATCATCCTGGGAGTGCGCCCGGAGGATATCATCGAAGGAACGGAGGTTCCCGTCACGGTGACATCCAACGAAAATCTTGGCATGAACACCCTGGTCCATGGTTCCATAAACGGAAAGAAAAATGCCGGTTCCAGGATATCTGCAAAGCTCAAGGGCTGGTGCAGCTACAAACCCGGGGACGGGGTCTCCTTTACCTTTAAAAGAAAACATTTCTTTGACAAGGAGACCACCAATGCCATCAGGAAGGGGAATTGACTATGGAAGGAAAGAAAAACGGCGGATTAAAGGAAATGTGGCGGAAATTTCTGGTTTCCGTCAAACGCAGGCCGCAGATGATCCCTCTGGCAGTCATGACGGTTGCTTTCGTATTTTATTCTATGAAGATGATGTACATTTCCGACACTACGGCTAAGATTCAGGGAGCGGGCATGGGGCTTGCCGGTTTTGCGGCCATGCTTTTTTCCATGCTTTCCTTTATGTGTTTTTTCAATGCGTTTCCCTATCGGAAAAAGGCGAACGTTCCCATGCTGGTCCTGATGTTTTTGATGTTCGGCATTGTCATCTTTTCGGATCTTTACTATATAAAAGCTATTTTTGCCGCCATATCCAGGCCGGAGAATCCGATCGTGGTCACTACAGCCACCGCGTACATAGCTTACGCGGAGTGGTATCTGGAGATCCACATTGGAATCCTGTGTGCGGCAATCCTGCTGATTTTGCTGCTGCCGGTTTATGCCAAACAGCTGCGCAAAATCAAGACTTCCATTGATGTGGGAGATAACGGCAATATGGAAGCGATTGATATTTCCCCCGAGGCATAGGATGGACGGGAATCCTGGCGCCGGCCCGGATCAAAAAGAAGGAAAGTAAGGAGCGGACGGGAGTTATATGGGCAGAAGAAAGAATAACCGGCATCAGAGGCCGGAGACGGAGAAACAGTCGGAATATTATAAACTGAATACCAGGGCCGTGGAGGAGCTGGTTACAGCAGACGAGTCCAACTCACCGCAGGTGAGCGAGGAGGAGCTGAGGGCGTACCGTTCCGGGCCAAAGTGCAGGATCCCCGGCTGGGCAAAGATTCTTTTTGTGAAATTCTGGTTTGCCGCCGCCACATGCTTTTTCTTCATCTGGGGGCTGGGCGGCTATATGGCGGATATGCTGGATCTGCTTTTTATCACCGGCATAGCCTTAGGGATCGTAACGGATCTTTTGACCAACCCGGTCCTGCGCTTCTTTGAAAAAACACCTGGCGGCAATGCCAGGTGGATGATGGTCTCCAAAAAGGGATATATCAGTTTTCCTTTAAATATTTTATATGCCTTCGTTTTGTTGTTTTTTGTCTTCATGCTTTACAATATGATCAATCTGGCTTATATCTGGATTACCAAAACAACAAATGTGATCTTTTTGGGTGTGGAACCGGTGCTGTTCGGCCTGTTTTATCTGGGCTTTGACCTGCTTTTCATCCGGATCAAACAAAAGATCGCCGGACATCTGAAGGCAGCGATGAGAGGTGTGACATGATGATAGAAGTTCTGTATTGCGGGAGCAGTTCTGCCTGCTTTGAGATAAAGGGCCAAAGCCCTTATACCTGCGGCAGCGCCTATACGGTCCTGGTAGACGGCGTGAAGAAGACGGAAGGGGAGACCAACGTCTTTTCCCTTTACGGATTAAAGCCCGATGCCAGATACAGGGTCAGCGTACAATTCGCCTCCGGGGAGGAGGAAAATTTTGAGATCGCCACCGTGCCGGAGGCCTGCTGCATTAACGTAAAAGATTTTGGCGCCGTGGGGGACGGCATTCATGAGGATACGGGAGCGATCCAGGCGGCAGTCAATTTTCTGCCTGAGAACGGAAGGCTGCTTTTTCCGGACGGCACCTACCTGCTTTGCCCTGTTGCCCTGAAAAGCCATATTACCCTGGAGCTGTGTGAGAAAACCGTGCTTCTTGGTTCTGCAAGAAGGGAGCGCTATCCGATTATTCCCGCCGCCGCCGTGGATCCGGTGAGCGGAAAAGAGCTGCCTTTAGCAGGCTTTGAAGGTTTGGAACAGAATGCTTACCAGTCGCTTCTGCAGGCGTCCTTTGCCGAAGATATTACGATTGTGGGAAAGGGAACTATTGACGGTAACGGACAAAACGGCGACTGGTGGAAGGATTTCCACAGTTTTCCGGCTGCCCGGCCCAGGGTGCTTTTTTTCAATCGCTGTAAACACGTGACTCTCCATGGGGTGACGGTTTCAAATGGCCCTTCGTGGCATATCCATCCGTTTTTTTCGGAAGATTTTTCCATGCTGGACTGTTTCGTGACGGCGCCGAAGGTCAGCCCGAATACGGACGGCATTGACCCGGAGAGCTGTGACGGGGTACGGATCATTGGCTGCCGTTTTTCCGTTGGGGATGACTGTATCGCGGTCAAATCAGGCAAACTGGACATGGCAAGGAAATACCAAAAGCCTGCCGACCATCACGTGATCCGCAACTGCCTGATGGAGTTCGGGCATGGGGCCGTCACTTTAGGCAGCGAGCTGTCGGCAGGAATCCGCAATCTCAGCGTGACTGACTGCCGTTTCCATGCCACGGACCGGGGGCTGCGCATCAAGACCCGCAGAGGCCGGGGAAAGGAAAGCCTCATTACCAACGTCCTGTTTGACAATATCCGCATGGATAAGGTGCTGACCCCTGTGGTGATCAATATGTGGTACAATTGCTGCGATCCGGACCGCAATACGGAATACGTCTGGTCCCGCAGTCCTCTTCCGGTTGACGACAGGACTCCTCACCTGGGTTCATTTGCCTTCCGAAATATGGAATGTACGGATGCGGAGGTGGCTGCCTGCTATATCGACGGCCTGCCGGAAAGCCCTATTGACGAGGTGACGCTGGAAAATATCCGGGTTACGTTTGCAAAGAATGCCCGACCGGCTGTCCCTGCCATGCAGAATTTTGCCAAAGAGCACTGCCGTCTCGGACTCTATCTGGACAACGTGAGAAAGATTCGGATCCGCCAGGTAAGACTTAAAGGGGCAGAAGGGGAGAAGCTGGCGGCTGCTCATTATGAAGATATTGAAACAGAGAATTTTGAGGTAGAATGATGGATTATACAAAAATTGATGAGTTTGTCCTTCATCTGGTGGAGGCATCCACCCCGGAACAGACAGCCTGGAATGTGGAAAAGCTCCGGGAGGGAAAAAAAGCCTCCTGGAATTACATAGACGGCTGTATGCTCACCGCCTTGACGGAGATGAGCCGTATCACCGGTGACGAACGTTATTTCCGGTTCGCCGGAGAGTGTATTGATTATTTTGTGGACGATGACGGAGCGATCCGCACATTCCGTCCAAAAGCCTGCAATCTGGATGATATTAATGAGGGGAGGGTGCTTTTTTCCCTCTATGGACATACGGGCAAGGAGAAATACCGCAGGGCGGCGGACCGGCTGATGGAGCAGTTAAAGCGGCAGCCCCGCACCCCGGAGGGGAACTTCTGGCATAAGGCCATCTATCCTGACCAGGTGTGGCTGGACGGAATTTACATGGCGCAGCCTTTCAGCGCGCTTTATGAAAAATATTTTGGCGACGGCGATTATTTCGATATCGTAAAACAGATCGGAAATGTCCGCCGCAGGATGTATTCGGAAGAAAAGGGATTGTATTTCCATGGCTATGATGCTTCAAAGACTGCTTTCTGGGCGGACCCGGAAAGCGGATGTTCCAAAAACTTCTGGCTGCGCTCCCTGGGATGGTTCGCCGTTGCTCTGGCGGATCTTACGGAAATCCTTCCGGACGGAGAAGAGCGTGAAAACCTGGCCGGCATTTTTACAGAGCTGATGGCTTCCGTCAGCCGGTATGCTGATAGAAAGACAGGCCTTTACTGGCAGGTGCCGGACCTGGGAGGCCGGGAGGGGAATTATCTGGAAACAAGCGGAAGCGCCATGATGGCTTATGCCATGCTTAAGGGGGCAAGGCTTGGATATCTGGAAAAAGAATATGCCGAAAAAGGCAGAAAAACATTTGACGGCATTGTGGAGAAATATCTGACCTTTACGGAAAGCGGGCTTTCCCTGGGAGGTATCTGCCTGGTGGCAGGATTAGGACCCGAGGATAACCGCCGCAGGGACGGATCCTATGAATACTATATTTCCGAACCGGTGGTGGAAAATGATGCCAAAGGAGTGGCGCCTTTTGTGCTGGCCTACACGGAGATCAAACGAAATTTGAATATCGCGCGGATCATGCCGGAACGCAATGGTTCCACTGACTGACGTCATAGAGCCTGCCCGAGAGTATTATGCCCCGTCAGATGAAGGGTTCCAGCCATACTCACAAGATATTTTGGCGGGGCGGCATTTTTTATAAAAGGCTGTTTTGGTCAGAGCATGATTTTCATGGCGTCGGCGTCAGAATGGACGAGCGGGTATTCCGATATGTAATCCCGGGGAGCTACTCCGTATTTCTTTTTAAAAAGACGGGAGAAATATAAAGGATCGCCGAATCCGCACAGGCGGGCTGTTTCTGTAATATTGCTTTTCCCTCCGGAGACAGCCAGGATGCTGGCCGCGTTTTCCAGGCGCTTGTCCGTGAGGTACTGGTTGGGTGTCAGGCCGGTGAATTTTTTAAACTGTTTTTTCAGGTATTCGGTACTGAAGGGAAGGCTGTTTAAGTAAGCGTTCAGATCATAGTCGGGGTCAGGGTAGTTGAGCAGAATGTCGTTTGCGATCTGTTGGATCTGCTCGCTTTGCTGATTGCCCGGCCGGGATAAGCCCAAAAAGGCGATGATCAGATTGCCGTAAATGGGGAGCAGGGAGTGATATCCGGCAGTCTTCTGGGAAAAGTAATAATGAGCGGCAAAGAAAGCATTCTGCATAAAGCCGTTCGGGTCAGCGGGAAAGATCAGAGGCTCCGTCTGGACGAGGGTCGTATCCGTAAAATTAATATGAATATTGGTGAAACCTTCATTGCTCACATTGGAATGAGGCGTAAGGGCAGGGATGACCGCAATATCATCGGCAGTGTAGTCCAACGTTATGCCGTTGGAAATAATCTGGCCGTTGCCGCTGGTGCAGTAGATCAGCTCCCAACTGTTGTGAAGATGGCAGGCAACCCGCATTGTCAGAGAATGCCTGCCGGCATAGACGACTTTATTCATAACTTGACACCTCCTTTGTGCTGAATAAAGGATACTGGTGCATGGATGCACCAGAGCGTTTGCTTCAATCGTTTTATTTACTATAACAAATTTTGCCGGATTTGTCCATAAGGGTAATTCACGGTGTCTGCCTATGGAGGAGACGAAAAATATGTCGTACTTGACTCTGAAAAATATCAACAAAATATATCCAAACGGTTATCATGCGGTACATAATTTCTGCATGGATATTGATAAAGGGGAATTTATTGTCTTTGTCGGACCGTCCGGCTGCGGAAAGTCCACTACCCTGCGTATGATAGCAGGCCTGGAGGATATCTCCAACGGTGAGTTCCTGATCGATGGGAAGCGGGCAAACGAGTGGGGGCCAAGAGAGCGCCAGATAGCCATGGTTTTCCAGAGCTACGCGCTTTATCCCCAGATGACCGTATTTGACAATATCGCGTTTGGCCTGACGCTTCAGGGAGTAGACGAAGAAATTATTGAAGAAAAGGTAAAGAACACGGCACGCATCCTGGGGCTTACGGACTATCTGGACCGTCTGCCCAGAGCGCTTTCCGGCGGCCAAAGGCAGAGAGTTGCGATTGGCCGGGCCATCATCCGCAAGGTTGGGGTATTCCTTATGGACGAACCCTTAAGTAACCTGGACGCAAAGCAGCGTGTCACCATGCGGTCCGAGATTGCCCAGATTCACCGGGAGACCGGGGCGACCACCATCTATGTCACCCATGACCAGACAGAGGCGATGACCCTGGCAGACAGGATCGTGGTAATGAAGGACGGCTATGTCCAGCAGATCGGAACCCCTTATGACCTTTACTTTAAACCGGTCAATGTGTTTGTGGCAGGTTTTATCGGCGAGCCGCCCATGAACTTTATCCGTGGCGTGGTAAGGGGCGGGAACATTTCCTTTGGCGGGAATGTCCTGGAGCTTGAAAAGAAGCTGGGAAGCAGAACAGGGGATTATGAAGGGAAGGAGATCATTTTTGCCTTCCGCCCGGAAGCCGTCACATTGGGAGGCGCAGAGGATGCCTATCAGGCAGAGGCTTTGGTCGAGCTGACGGAGATGCTGGGGGACAGTGTGAACGTGTACATCACCGCACAGGAAGAAAAAGCCATCCTAAAGGTTGATCCCCATGACACGCCCGAGATTGACAGCAGCATAACATTCTCGATCCCGTATAAGGATGTGTATCTTTTTGACGGAGAAACGGAGAACGTGATCCTGTAAGGATAAAAGTCATCCGGAGGCCTGGCAGGTGCTTGCCGGGCCTGGAAATTTATATCGTCATCTGACGGAGAAAAGGAGAGGATTATGCAGATCGGGATCAGATTGCATGATATCAATACAGAGCTTGCGCCTGAGTTTCAGACAGTGGAGGGCCGGATGCAGAAAGCCCGGCAGGATGGCTTTTCCTGCATCCATCTGGCGCTGTCCAAGGTTTTTAAGGGTATGGATTTGGATGGCTGCGCGTTGACGGAAGGATTGGCCATGCATGTAAAACATTTGTGTGAATATAACGGGCTGGATGTGTCGGTTCTGGGGTGCTACCTGAATCTGGCTCATCCCGATTCCAGGATGCTGCAGGAGATCCAGAGCCGCTACCGGGGCTATATCCGGGTTGCCGCCCTGATGGGCGCCTGTGTTGTGGGAACCGAGACAGGCGCTCCCAATCCGGAATACAAAATGGATGCCAACACCCATACAGACGAGGCGCTGGAATGCTTTATCCGGGGACTTGCCCCGGTAGTGGAATGCGCAGAGCATTACGGCGTGACAATGGCAATCGAGCCGGTGTGGAAGCATATTGTGTATGACGCTGACAGGGCGGTCCGGGTGTTGAATGCCATTGCCAGCCACAATCTCCGGATCATTTTGGATCCGGTGAACCTTCTCTGTGCTGAAAATTTAGATCGCCGCGAATCGGTGATCCAGGATGCCATAGAGAAGCTGGGGGATTATGTGGCGACCATCCATCTGAAAGATTATGTCCAAAACGGAAACGAGCTTTCCAGCATTGCGGCCGGGACCGGGGAAATGGACTATACCGGAATTCTGGGTTTCATAAAGGAACGCAAGCCTTATCTGCAGGTTACACTGGAAAATACGACCAATGAAAATGCGGTGAAGGCGAGGGAGGTTGTGGAACGGATTTATGAAGGAATTTGATGGTTGGCTTTAAAGGGATGAATCATATATCTGCTGCCGGATGCTGCCAATTGGCGGCTTGCGTACATTTTCTGAAGCCGGCTGCCAATTGACAGCGGATTGACCGTTATACCGGAAGTTGCCAAATTGTTTTGTCCTTCGCTAAAATAATAAACTGACATCTCCATAAATACAGATGCGAAGCGCTCCAATGAAAATCAAATGGATTGGATAATATAGATAAAAAAACCACTTCATCCATTTTGCCTTTCCTTTTTCGCCATTGTATAGCTTTAACACAGGATAGACCAACAAAACACCAATCTGTACCAAAGCATAAACTTTACTTACAAAAAAGAACGATACTGCTGCATATATTGCCACATACAGAAGCATTTCTTTCATCTGTGCCTTTAAGTTTCCCCTTTTCTTATACATTTCCAATATTGCAAGCACTGCTATGCAGCTCCAATCCGCTGGAAAAGCGCTCCAAACCAATACAAAGATAAGTATATTCTTTACCCCATTCTTCATTGGCAGATCATTGTTCTGCATCCACAGGATCAAAACCGCAATAAAAAGCGGATACATAACACTCGTCTGATTAAAAATTCCCGTACTGAACGGAATTGGATTTATTCCGAATGCAAAACAATATGCAAAGTGTGAAATTAGAGCAAAAATTCCCATTCGCAGCATATACCTTTTTACATTATGCGTGTAATGATATCCTTCACACACGAAAAACCACATAATCGGGGCTGTTAAACGCCCGACAATATGGTATGCCAATGCTACCGGTTTGGCTGGAAAACCGGGATAAATCAAATCACATACATGGTCTGTCGTCATGGCAATAATTGCAATCAGTTTTAAATGATTTGCATTCAATCGTGGCTGCAGTTTCATATTGCCCCTCCTGTCAATCTCTCCAATTATTCTTACGAACACTGATTTATGTATAACTATACCATAGTTTGTATAAATCCAAAAGAAGAATATTTATTTCTTTAATTACCTCAATAAGCCTTTAGACATATTCGTGAAAACCTGAAATCTTGTTGATAATTGTCGATCATTGTTTTAGTTCCGTTTTGATGAACAGGAAGGATAAGAAATTGCTTTCATTTTCGAAAAAAGGGATATATAATAAAGCAACGACAAATCAAAATTTGAAAGGAGTAACCGCCGCTACATAGGATGGCACACCAGACCTTCATTAACACTTTTAAGAGGAAAATACCCGAGAGTTAGTTCTGGTGTCACATTAGAGATCTGGCGTGCCTGAGTTGCCTTAAAGTTGAGTTTCCTGACCTCATCGTGATAAAAGGAGATGTGATATGCGTTCACTTCCTAAAGGTGGTGTTTTATAAAATCTATAACACATTTCATGAGTGAGTATGCTGAACGAGACACTGAAAAAATCTTTTAATTCCCCATCTGAAATGGGTAGACCGGCATTTCTGGGCAAGAAGAAATTATGCGGCGATGGTAGGAAATGTAAACGAAGAGACAATACAAAAATAATCCCACCAACCAAGCGCTCTTTATCAGTCGTGAATTTTCCAGCCGTTCAGCCATTTTGCCGTTTCAGCGGCGCTGTGGTCAATGATTTCACTGTGTCCCAAATCCAGCGCGCTGATTGCCTCCATATCCTCGTTACTCAGGGTAAAATCCCAAATATTCAGATTTTCCTCCATGCGCTCCTTATGTGTGGATTTCGGGATAATGACAACGCCGCGCTGTGTGTTCCAACGAAGGGCCACCTGTGCGGCAGTCTTTCCGTATTTTGCGCCGATCTGCGTCAGAACCGGATGGGTAAATATCCCGTGCTTCCCTTCTGCCATCGGCCCCCATGCTTCCGGCTGCACACCGGCTTCCTTCATGGCTGCGAGCGCTCCCGTCTGTGCAAAAAACGGATGAAGTTCTACCTGATTGACAGCAGGTGTAACTTTCATATTTGCACACAGGTCAGCAAGCCTGTCAGGATAAAAATTACACACACCGATAGCGCGGATTTTCTCTTCTTCATACAGTTCTTCCATTGCGCGCCAAGCCCCATAATAATCACTCATGGGCTGGTGGATCAGGTAAAGGTCAAGATACTCAAGGCCGAGTTTATGAAGCGAAGTCTCAAACGCTTTTTTTGCCCCTTCATAGCTGGCATCCTGAATCCACAGCTTTGTGGTAATAAAAAGCTCCTCACGAGGAATATCGCTTTTTCTGATTGCCGCTCCTACAGCCTCCTCATTAGAGTAAGCGGCTATTTGTTGTATAGAAACAAAAGCCGCCTTTCTTTAACAAAAAGCCCAGTATATAGTTATTTCCCCGTTCAATACTACAACCTTTTCTATAAGGCTATGCACCAGCGAATAGAGCCGATCAGCGTCCCCGGCTTCAATTACCCCGGCGAGAGAGGCAAGGGCGTCCGTAGCTTCCTTCTTAGACATTTTCCCGGAGTTTTCCCCCTCGGCTTCTTCCAGGCACTTCTGCGCCGCCTTGCGTTCTTCCTTAAGAGCGGATAGGCGGTCTTGTATTTCTTCCAGCCCGACAATCCCCGTCTGATAGAGATTAAGAAGCCTTGTTATTTGCTTTT
>CATKXR010000051.1 GCA_949840805.1 uncultured Lachnospiraceae bacterium
ACCCGTACCCCGGGAAACCCTCGAAGAACGTCGGCGCTTAATGAGCCGGGATGGTTTTCCCGGCGAATTTAGCGTCCGCTACGTTCTTCACGGAGCGGGAGCGCGTTTTCCGGGGTACGGGTAACAGACCAGGCGGACCCTTCGGAATAACTGTAAACAGCGTCAACCTCCGCACGATAATGCATACAGATCCACTTGCCAAATAAGTATGCTCACCAGTATCACGAGGAAAAACAAATAAGGAGCATAAATCATGGACATCAACTATGAATTATACAAGGTCTTCTATCACGTAGCCAACACCCTGAGCTTCTCCGAAGCCTCCAAGCTGCTTTTTATCTCCCAATCCGCCGTCAGCCAGTCCATTAAAGTTTTGGAAAAAAAGCTGGACCAACCCCTGTTCATCCGCAGCACCAAGCGGGTACAGCTTACCCCGGAAGGAGAGATTCTCCTCAAACATATTGAACCTGCCATGAACCTGATCCGCAGAGGGGAGAATCAGCTTTTAGAAGCCAACACTTTAGGAGGAGGCCAGCTCAGGATCGGGGCCAGCGACACCATCTGCCGCTATTACCTGGTCTCTTATTTAAAAGAATTTCACCGCAGATTCCCCAAAATCCACATCAAAGTGGCCAATCAGACCTCCATAGCCTGCGCGAAGCTTTTAGATTCCGGGCAGGTGGATTTCATTATCACCAACTATCCCAACTCCGGCCTGTCCAATACCCAGAACGTGCGGATGATCCTGGAATTCCATGACGTATTCGTGGCAAACGAGGAATACTTTCCTCTGAAAGGAAGAAAGCTTGAATTAAAAGAACTGCAGGATTCCCCCATCCTGATGCTGGACAGGAAAAGCACAACCAGCGAATTTCTCCACAGCCTGTTCCAGCGCCACCAGCTCGACCTGGTTCCCGAGATCGAATTAAACAGCAATGACCTGTTAATCGACCTTGCCAGGATCGGCCTTGGCATCGCTTTTGTCCCGGATTACTGCATTCCTGAAAATACTCCCGGCTTGTTTGCGTTGGACTTAAACGAGCAGATTCCTGCCCGTCATCTGGTAGTGGCATACAACGAAAACCTTCCTGTTTCCCAGGCGGCAAAACAGTTCATGGACATGCTGTAGCCCCTGCCTGGCTTATTTTCCTTCCCGCCCCTCCCAAAAACGCTCCAGCCATCTTCCTGCGGTCTTTCTGGTCACTTTCCCGTATTCCGACCACTCCCGCGGGAACATTCCCTGGATCTCCGGCTGTAAAAAGCGGTCATCCAGCAGCAGGATCACACCTTTGTCCGTATCCGTCCGGATCACCCTCCCGGCCGCCTGAAGTACCTTGTTCATCCCGGGATACTGATAGGCATAGCCATACCCGTTCTCTTCTCTCTCTTCAAAATAATCCCTTAAAATCTCCTGCTCCGGACACACCATAGGCAGTCCGGTCCCTACCACAATCACTCCTTCCAGGCGCTCCGCCCTCAAGTCGATTCCCTCAGAAAAAATTCCTCCAATCACACACAGCCCTACAAAGGACCGCTCTCTTCCTGCCTCAAAACGGTCCAGAAACGCCTCCCGCTCCTCCTCGGTCATCCGGTTTCCCTGCATCTGCCAGACGAGGTTCCCGTCAAAATCTCTCTCCAGTTCCTTTTCCACAGCCTCCATATATCGGTAAGAAGGGAAAAACACCATATAATTCCCCCTATGGCTTTTTGCCGCCGCACGGATATAATCCGCCACCTTTCTATATTCCGCCTGGTTTCTGCGGCTGTAGCGGCTGCTTACATCAGAGCCAATCAAAAGCAGCCTGTTTTCTTCCGGAAACGGCGAGGGCGCATAGACCGCGTAATCCTCCGTATTTCCGGAAAGCAGCTTTTTATAATAGAGGATCGGCAAAAATGTAGCAGAAAAAAACACACTGCTCCTGCCTCTTTCCAGGCAATCCGACAAACACCTGGAAGGATCCACACAAAACAGGCGCAGCAAAAAGCTTCCGTCATCTTTTAATTCTGTATAGATCCGATAATGGTCGTCCAGATTCTCATACATGTTCAGAAAATGGCGCACCTGAAAGTAAAAATCAAGCACCGTTTCCCAATCGGCCAGCCCTCTCCCCCCGTCCTGTTCCTCCATAAAGCTTTCCAGTTCGCCAAATAATTCCGTCAGGCCCGCCGCAAACAGATGGACATTCTCCACCAATTGATAAGACTGGCACTCCCGCTTCATCTCTAAAAGCATCCGGTTGCACCGTTCCAGAAGCCGCTCCGCCTTCCCTGCATGTCCCTTTAATATCCGCTTCACAGCCAGAAAATCCTCCTTCACCAGGGCAGCGCTGTACATTTCTCTGGCACGCCCCACCAGATTGTGGGCCTCATCCACCAGAAACAAGTATTCCCCTGAAACTCCGTTGGAGAAATATCGTTTCAGCCTTACATCCGGATCAAATACATAGTTATAATCGCAGATAATCCCATCCGCCCAGTTGCTGATATCCAGGCAGAACTCAAAGGGGCAGACCTGGTGTTTGTCCGCATATTTTAAGATTGCCTCCCTGCTTATATCCTCCTCCTGGCCGATCATGTCAAATACCGCCTCATTTACCCGGTCAAAATGTCCCTTCGCCAGGCTGCATGCTTCCGGATTGCACTCCGCCTTCTCGCGGGGGCAAAGCTTTTCCTTGGCGGTGATCGTCACCGTGGTAAAAAATAGGCCATGGCGCCGCAGCAGCCGGAAACACTCCTCCGCCACGCTCCTGGTAATCGTCTTTGCCGTCAGATAAAACAGCTTCTCCCCATGGCCCTCCCCCATAACTTTCAGGGCCGGATACACGGTGGAAAGCGTCTTGCCGATTCCCGTCGGCGCCTGGATAAACAAATTCCGCTTCTGGCTCAAAGCACGGTATACGGACACTGCCAGTTCTCGCTGTCCCGGCCGGTAAACAAAGGGAAATCCGACAGACCGCAGCGTTTCATCCCTCCGGAGCTCATGATGGTACAAATAATCGGCCCATCTTGTATATTCCTCTATAAGCTCTTCAAACCAGACCTCCAGTTCGGAAAAACTCTTTTCTTTCCGGAACCTGCGGATCTCTTCTGTCTCAAGATTACAATAAGTAATCTGTATTCCGATCTTCCGCCCTGTTCCTTTACGGCACACAGTTTCCTTTTCCCCCTTACCCTCCGCCTTACCTTCCCCCTTGTCCTCCGCCTTAGCCTCCCCCTGATCCTCCTGTCCCTGCAAATGCTCCCTGCCATACATATATCCATAGCAAAGGGCCTGGGCGAGATGAACCTGTATGGGTTCCGAAAGTCGCTCCAGGTCCATATACACCCCCTTGATCTCATCGATCACGGTTTCCTCCGGCCTTCGGATAATCCCGTCCGCCCGCCCCTCCACCACAATCCGGTACTTCTCCTTCTCCACTACTGTCTTAAGGGACACTTCCGCCTGGTAATCCGCCCCCATCCGGCGCTGTATTTTCCGGTGGATCCGGCTTCCTGCCTCCATAGCGTCCCGCTGCGCCCCCGCGGTCCTCCTGTTGTCAATATCCCCGCCCCGCATCACAAATTCCACCAGATTGCGAACGGAAATTTTTATTATCTTTTTCTCCCTCTGCTCCATCCCTGCCATACCCCTTTTTCAGCATCTGCATGAACCATACTTTCTATTTTACCATTTTCCATCCATCCCGTGAATATATACAAACAATATATACAAAACAGGCAAGTACATTTTTGCTGCACTTGCCTGCTTTTTCACCATGAAATTCTATTTTACTTTTCTTTTATGCGATTTTCTCCTCCATCGGCGCAACCGTATCCAGGAATTTTTCAAATTCCTCGCTCTCTCCATGCAGTCTCACGTTCAAAATTTTCGTCAGATCCAGACTCAGTACGCCCAGGATTGATTTCCCGTCGATGACTACACGATCATAAAACACATCAACATCAAAATCGCACTTCATGGCTTCCATCACAAATGCCTTTGCATCTGCAATGCTTACTAACTTAATCTTTCTCTCTTTCATATCGATTACTCCTTTTTTGTGAACACCACTATTGGTGTTGCTTCCGTTATACCACGTTCCCCCTTAAATGTCAAATTCCGGCTTTCTTGTTTTCTTTCCGAAAATCTACATAATTTTTCCAACTTTTTTCCTTTTTCTTCTTTGAATTTTATTAAAATTCACGCTTATCCTGACCGGTTTTTTCCCTCTCCTGCAGCAATTAAAATCCCCCTGCCATCTTTATGCCGAAAAAAATTACGCACTTCATAAAAAAATTCTCCAAAATAATAAAAACAACGGTATTCAGTCCATTTCATCCCGGTCCGCCGAGAAAATATACTCGCGTGCACACTTATTTGCCAAATGATTCAGTGTATTTATGGAAAGACGGGAACTGTGTTAGCAAATCATTTGGCTCACGGGTATATATCCTCCGTCAACTGCCGCTGCCACAGCCACCCCGTCTCCTGTCTTCTTCTCTGCTGCCAGCCTTCCATCCTTCCCGGCCCCTAAGACAGCCGCCCTCTCGCACACGTTTCCCGTTCCGACCACCTGGCGGACAAATGCGGATTCCGCCACGGTGCCTTCCGCCTCTTCCAACTCTTCGGCACTAAAAGTCACAAAAGGAACCTTCCACCTCTCTGCCAGCCAGCAGATTCCTTCCTCGTTCCTCTTCCTGCTGATACTGGCGATTCGGGCCACGGCCCGTTCCTCCAGGTTCGCTTCCCTCAGCGTTTTCTGTACCATCCTTCTGATTCTTTCCCCGCCAACCCCTTTCCGGCATCCAATCCCCACTGTCAGACGCCTTGGAATCAGGCGCAGGACCCTGCCTTCTTCCTCCAAACTTTTTAACACCCCTTCTTCAGCCTCTCTCTTTACCGTAATCCACACATTCATGCTTCCCGGCCTGTTTCTGGCGTATCCTTCGGGAACCGGTCCGGAAAGAGGAAAATCACTGAAAAATCCGATGGTCTCTTTTTCCAGCGCCGCGGCTGCCAGCCGTTTTGCCGATTCCTTGTCTTCTATTAAAAGGTTATGGCTTGTTGCCCACACATCAATGGCAGTTCCCCCGTTTACATCCGTGGCCGTCGTGATCACCGGAACTGCCCCGCAGACTTTTGCCGCCGCCGCTGCCAGCCTGTTAGCCCCGCCCACATGGCCTGAAAGCAGGGAGACGGCATAGTTTCCCAGCTCATCCATCACCACTACCGCCGGATCCGTCATCTTATCTTTCAAAAAGGGAGCCACGGACCGGACCGCGATTCCGGCGGCGCCTATGAAAATAATCCCGTCCGCCCTCTGAAACTGCTTTCCCGTCCACTCTCCTGCCGATTCCTCCAAAGGCATGATCCCCTTCTGCTTTTTCAAATCTTCCGAAAAAAAACGGGGAAGCACATAACCTTCACAGTCCTCCCCCTTTTTCCGAAGCCCTTCCACCAGACAGGAACACAGCCTGCCTCCCTGCCTCGTAAAGCTGATCACCGCGATTTTCATAGCATCCTCTTTCCTGATTATCGTGCATTTTATAGTACATTGTGAACGGATCATTGTCCAAAGCCAATGGGCTGGCTGCCTGCAGCTCTCCCGATCAATCCGTGAGCCTGGGAAAATACGATTACCTCAGCCTCAATCCGCCCCTTTGTCCACAAAAAGATCTGCTCCTTCACATGCTTTGCCGCACAGGCGAGGACAAGCTCCGCAATCCCTGCCTCCCTCAGCTTTCCCACTGCCTCTTCCGTAGTATTGGCCTTCCCTACGGCCTCCAAAAGACAAGCCTTTGCCTGCGGATTTTTCAATCCCGTCTTCGTCTCCTCCCGTCCCTCCAATACTTCTCTGGCCAGCCGGACCATGATCTCCATCCTCTGGTCGCCATATCTGGAGTGAGTATTTCTGACGCCTCCCGCTGCCTTCACCATCTTTCCGATATGGCCGGCCAGCAAAATCCGCCTTACCCCTTCCTCCGCAGCCATCACCACCGAGTCGGCAATAAAATTGCTGCATTTTACCGCTTCTCCTAAAGGAATCCCCATCTTTTGCCGCAGGAACTCTTCTCCGTAATTCCCGGGCGCCATCAGGATCCTCTCCCTTCCCTCCGCTGCTTTCACCCGGATATCCAAACGGATTGTCTCCAGCAGAGCCTTTTCGCTCATAGGCTCCACAATGCCTGTGGTTCCCAGCAGGGAGATCCCTCCCACAATCCCAAGACGAGGGTTAAACGTTTTCTCAGCCAGCGCAATTCCGTCCGGGACCGCTGTCTGCACCTCCAGCAGCCCCTCATATCCCGTTTTGCGGCGAACCTCCTCCACTGCCTGTAAAATCATCCTGCAAGGCACGGGATTGATTGCATAATGCCCCTTGAGGCAAGGCAGCCCCTCCTTTGCGGCAATCCCGATCCCAGGCCCCCCATTTAAATAAATCCCCGGATACTCCTCCAGCAGATATCCCTTCCCCTCAAGGCACAGCCTCTCCCAATGTTGTTCTTTAATGGGAAGCACCCTGCCGTATATCCAGGCCCCATCCGTCACGTCCGGGTCATCTCCCGCGTCCTTCTTCACCCGCCACCAGCCATCCCCCTCCAAAACGCTTTCGCCTGTTTCCACGGGTTCCGGAACAAATTCCGCCCACGTCCCGTTTCCTAAACAGACCTTTACCTGCCCCGATACCTTTCCCTCCATCAAAAACATAGCCGCGGCCTTTGCCGCAGCCGATGCACAAGTTCCCGTTGTATATCCGCTTCTCAATTTCTGTCCCATCCCACATCGCCTGCTCTTCTTTTCCTGAAATAAACCACTTCCGGAACATAAGATCTGTGCCGGAATCGCTTATCATGATTATAAATATATTTTCCTGTTTTGGCAAGGATATATGCCGCCCCAGTAAACAGTACAATTACCCTGTCCTTAAAAATGCTGTCCCTCTATCTTTCCTGTTATTATGGAAAAAAGATGATCATTCTTCTGGAAGAATATGGTCTGTCTGCTCAAAAAGAGGCAGTCAAAACCTGGTATGATGGTTTTATTTTTGTCAGGGAAAAGGATATTTATAACCCATGGACAATCATCAATTATCTCAAAACGCAAAAACTATCCTGTTATTGGGCCAATACCAGCAGCAACAGTTTAGTCGGAAAACTGATCCGAGAAGGAAGCCCGGAAATAAAAGAAACCATGGAGGACCTTTTGAATGAACAAAAACTATGTACAACGATTGATGAGCAAATCGTTTTCCGTCAGTTGGAGTACAACGAGAGCGCTGTGTGGAGCCTGTTTCTGGCAAGCGGATATCTGAAAGCGGACAGCCATCAGTTTAATGAAGAACTTGGAATAGAGGAATATGAACTGAGTTTAACCAACAAAGAGGTTCATATTACCTTTAAAAAGATGATACGAGGCTAGTTCGGACAGTCAGTGAAAGAATATAACGGATTTATCAGAGCATTATTGCAGGGCAATACAAAAGAGATGAACGCTTATATGAACCGGATTGCCCTGGCCACGTTCAGCTATTTTGATACGGAAACCGTCCGTCAGGATCGGAACCGGAACGATTTTTCCACGGATTCGTATTAGGCCTTATAGTAGAACTGTCTGGCCGGTACGTGATCACCTCCAATCGGGAAAGCGGTTTTGGATTCTCCGGTAAAAAGGTTCTTATCGGATAATCCTGTTGTCCGTCCCCCTGATTTTCCCGAAAGATCCGCAGAAAAAGAAGGATAGAACGTTTTCAGACCCGTTCCCGCTGCGTTCTTCACGGAGCGGGAGCGGGTTTTGGGGGGTATGGGTAACAGACCAGACGGACCTATCGGAATAACTGTAGTAAACAGCGTCAATCTCTGCCCCAAAAGCTATCCTCTACCGAATACAGTTTTCCATAAACTCATCATTACTTGTAAACTCTCTGCCGGCGCCCATCATAATAGCCACCATACGAATATCTCTATCCGTAAAGCTGGTATAAAATTCAAGAGAAACGGCATTACCGCTCTCATCGGTTCCGTTGTAAAGATAATAGTTCCATGTACCTGTTGCTCCGTATGTCTTGCTGGAGGTGGCTGCCAGTGTCAGGACATCAGAGAACTCTCCCGTCGCTCCATGTACCACTTCATCGCTTATGGCCTTCAGCCCTTCCTCTCCCAAATAAGTCTTGATAAACGCAAGATCCTCCTCAACAATATCCATCACAAGAATTCCGGCATTAGAAGAATCATTGGCCGCATTCAGCTCAATGGAGCCGGACTCATCATCCCTTACATAGTCATAACCATTGGGAATTATCACTTTGATGGTCGCCATCGCCTCCTCGGTCGCCCTTGTCTTCACTGCCCCGTTCTCCGTCCAGGCCCCGCTTTCATCAACCGTGTAACCGTCCGGCGTTGTAGCGGAAACCAGACAATATCCCTGCTCGTTAAAATAATAGCTTTTGCCGTCTACCCAATACCACCCGTTAGACAGATAACTGCCGTCTGTATTCTGATAGAATTTTCCGACATCATCCGCCTTCCATTCGCCTGCAAAACTGCAGAAAGAAGCAGCCAGCGTCAACCCCGCCGCCAATACCATTGTGACCATGCTCTTTTTTCTCATTGCACTTATCCTCCTGATCCTTTCTTAAATCATACAGGCCATCTTCCTGTTCCCTGTATTCGGCCCGCCGGTACAGAGCGCCGTTCATTCCTGAGTGATAACGCCCACTGTACCGGTCACATGCTGTCCCCTGCGGCCTGCATATCCTATAGCAGTGTTCCTATTATACCATGTCCACTAACCTCACCGTTCACCTGCGGTTCCGGTTCGCTAAGGGGACAGGTATTACTCACACTAAGCTCGGAAAATACCTCGCTAAGTGTTCCTATTATACCATAATTCCCCATAAATCAAAAGAACAATTTCCATTATTATCATAAATAGCCAACATTTTACCCCTGCCCCGTCCCTGTTTTCTGCATTTCCCGTTTTCTCTTTGTTATCATCCCCCCGATCCTCCCGCTTTCTTTCGAGGTCAGGCTTTTCCATCCGTTTTCCAGCACCTTGGAACCAAGCCCAAGCTCCTCCGCAATCTCGAACTTCAACTGTTCCTCCGGAGTCATATTGTTTATATCAAACGGCTTCTTTGACTTTTTACCTTTGGACATAATAAAGGCATACTCCTTTCCTTATTGAGTCTTTCCGAAGATTTTCATGTTCATGTACACCAGCACTTCCGGAAACACTTTTTCCATAAAAGCAGTATGCCCCCTCTTCCGGTTCCCTATACGTCAGGCATCGTCAGAAAATAACAGGACCGGAACCTTTTAATATTCCGGCTCCATCGGAATAATAATCGCCGCAATTATATAGGCAACAATGCTCATCCCCGCCCAGCAGGTTAAAAGCACCCACACCAGGCGGATCAAAGTCGGGTCAACATTCAAATATTCCCCTAACCCTCCGCATACTCCGCAGATCATCTTGTCCTTATTAGAACGGTACAGTTTTCTGTTCAAATCCATAATCATTCGTCCTTTCTTTTTCCTTCTTTTTGTCATACACTCCAAGCACGGTCCGATATCCGATTCCCGGTATTATATCTGTCTGCTGCCAGCCACATGAAAAACCGCTGCCTATATACTGTCATCCTCTTCCTGTGTCTGCCCTTGCGAATACTCCACGGCAATATTCCCTGCCCTGCATTCCAGATCCATCCATTTCCCTCCGGGATTTATAATCTCCCTTTCCCAGTGGGTGTCGTAGGATTCCTGCCCGCCAATCCCGCCTAACAGGATCTGGCCGGCATTACACTCCATTTCATAAGAAAAATCTTCCTTTCTCCCATCCAGGCTGAGTCGGACGTCTCCCATGTCACATTCCACGGATATCTCTCTTGCAGCATCCGCCTGGCAGAAAATCTCCCCTGCCTTTGCATCCAGTTCCAAAGTATCAGCCTTTACGTTCCTTGCGATAATCACCGCTCCTTCCGCTTCCAGGGAAAGTTCGCCTGCCTGTATCCTGTCCGCGCGGAATTCGCCTGCCTTTTCCTCTATGCTGACCTCCGCCAGACGGGTGTCTGCAGAAACCGAAATAATAATCGAATTCATCTTGCCGCCGGGATAAACGCCCCGCAGAATTTTCAGCTCATCGCCCCTTTGCCGGTATTGATAATCTTCCCCATCTTCAAGCTTTTCTATCCGAACCTGTCCCGCTGCCAGCTCATCCGACTCTTTCCAGGTTACATTTCCGAAAGACTCCACCTCAATCTCCCTGATATTGTCGTACTGCACGGTTTCCTTCATGGAACGGTTCTCAACTTCCTGGCTTTCCGCCATCGTAAAATCTGCCGTCTCTTCCTGCCACAGGAAATCTTCCGTTTCATCCGGCAGGCCTGAATCTTTTGGAAGACCTGAATCTTCCGGAAGGGCTGAATCTTCCGGAAGGGCTGAATCTTCTGAAAAATCAAATTCATCCGGAAAATCAAAATCGTCTATGCCGTCATGCCATCTGTCCCAATGATGGCCAATCCGCCATCCGGCCTCATGAAAAGCCCGGCCGGCATAGCGGGCGCCTCCCATTGCCGCCCCGGCTGCAGCGACTCCCATGCCTCCCACACAGAACAACACGCCCAAAATCACCAGCCATTTTATTAACCGTTTCATGATTTTCCCCTCCCTTCCCGATGGAGCAACCGGTTTATCCAGTCAACCATGCCGCAGATACATAAAGGAATCATCTTCCCGTAGATCAGCACACAGGCCGCTATACCGAGCAGGCCCAGGCCCAAAGCCAGTATCCCGCATCCCATTACCATCACCCCTGTCCATGGATAGGCAGAAAACACCAACCCGGCCCCCACCACAATCAACGCGGCGGCGCCGATCCATGCCGTAATGGTCAATACTCCCGCAAGGGCAATAAAAACCACGACAAGAGCCAGGCCTCCTACGGCAATCCCCGCCATCCCGCCGCCCACGCCAAGCAGCACCGGAGACACTGCACAAAACAGAAGAAAAACCACGATCAGCTTCAAGATGGTACTTCCGATACTCCCTTTTGCCAAAAAACCGCCTCGCTCTCCATGATTACCCGATCGTTCTTCCGTCTGTCTCCTTCCCGAAGATCCTTGCCGGCCCTCTCCTCCAGGTTCTCCCTGGCCCCCTCTCACTTCCTGCCATTCCTCCTCTTCTCTGCCGTCCTGTCTTTTCGCTACCTGATACCCAGGCTCCCGAAATCTTTCATCCTGATAACCGGTATCCGTAAATTCCCCGCCCTCCTTCAGATTCCCCTGCAGATCCGCGCGGATGATAGCCGCAATCCGCTCCGGGCTCCCAAACTCCTGAATCGCCTCTTCCTCATGCTCATCCCCCGCATCCTCCAGGTAATCCCGATAGTAGGCAATAGCGTCTCTCTTATCTTCTTCCGGAATGTCAAGCAAAAGACATTCCAACTCTTTCATAAATTCCTCTCTGTTCATCAATCTGCCTCCTCAAGTATCCTGGAAATCTTATGGGAATATCTTCTCCACTCGCTGCGGTATAAATTCAACTGCAGCCTCCCCTTTTCCGTAATCCTGTAATACCTCCGGTTCCTTCCGTCTATCGCCATATCATAGCTTTCCAGGCATTCTTCCTTCAAAAGCCGCCTCAGCACCGGATACAACGTAGATTCCGAAATATCTATAGCGCCTCTGACGTCCTGGGTAATCCTGTACCCATAAGTCCCTTTCTGCTCCCTTGACACTGCCGCCAGCACAACCGCGTCTAAAAGGGCCGCCCCAGTATTAAACACCATGATCCCGCTCCTATTCTAATCACATTCCAACGCCTCTCCTCTGTATCCCTTATTTCTGCCTTTCCTGCCTCCAAAACCGGCATATCAGGCTTGTTAAAATATAATATTATTTATTTTTATATATTATATATCATATAATATTGTATGTCAATAACAATGTGGAAATTTTAAATTTCTTTCCGATTCTGATTTTTAACGGTAAAACGAAGAAGCCGCCCTTTATCTCCTCTCCCTTCTTCGACACAAAAAAACCAGACAAGAACCCAAAAGTTCTCATCTGGTTTATCCTCTTTGCAGCCGCCTCTCATTTCGAAGCGGCTCTTTTTTCACATTTTCACACAATCAAATACACATGGCTTTTATCGGAACCCGTTTTACTCCTGGGCCGCCACCGCGTCAATATCCACATCCACCACGTCCGGATTCTCTTCATGCGCCGGCTCCTGGAAATTCTGCAGGGCCTTAATGCTCAGGCTGATCTTCCGGTCGTCATGGTTGAAATCAACCACCTTGGCCTCGATCTGCTGGCCGATCTTCAAAGCGTCCGCCGGCTTCTCCACATGCTCCCTGGAAATCTGGGATACGTGCAAAAGCGCGTCCACACCCGGCTCTAGTTCCACAAAAGCCCCAAAGTCCGTCATACGGGCCACCCGTCCTGTGACAATATTGCCGACCGCATACTTCTCGTCCGCATTGGCCCATGGATTCTGATCCGGGAACTTCAGGCTCAAAGCAATCTTCTCCCCGTTGATATCCTTAATAAGCACAGTCAGAGGATCGCCGGTCTTAAAGACCTTCTTGGGATTCTCCACCCGTCCCCAGGACATCTCGGAAATATGGAGCAGGCCGTCAGCCCCGCCCAGGTCAATAAACGCGCCGAAATCTGTCACATTCTTCACGGTGCCGTCCACAACATCGCCGACCTGGATCCGCTCAAACAGCTCTTTCTGCATCTGGGCCTTCCTGGCCGCCATAAGCTGCTTCCTGTCGCCGATAATCCGTCTTCTGCGGGGATTAAACTCCGTGACCACAAATTCAATCTCCTGATCGGCATATTTGGTCAGGTCTCTCTCATAAGTGTCAGAAACCAGGCTGGCGGGGATAAACACTCTCGTCCCCTCCACCTCAACACTCAGTCCTCCGTCAAGCACCTGAGTCACCTTGGCAGTCAGAACCTCCTGGTTGTTAAAAGCCTCCTCCAGGCGCTTGTTGCCCTTATCGATGGCAAGGCGCTTATAAGAAAGGGCCACCTGTCCCTCACCGTCATTCACCTTAATGACCTTGGCCTCCATCTCGTCACCGACCTGCACCAGATTCCGCAGGTCTGCATTGGCCTCGTTGGTATACTCATTCCGCGGGATAATTCCATCGGACTTGTAGCCTATATTCAAGACAATCTCATCATCTTTAACATCAATGACTTTACCGGTGACGACCTCTCCTGTACGTATTGTCTTTAAAGACTCCTCCAACATTTGTTCAAATTCATTTAGCTCTGGCATTAGCATGAACCTCCTCGATAATTTGTTTCGGGGTAGACGCCCCGGCTGTAATACCTACGTTGCGCACAGAATTCATACATTCAGGATTGAAATCGCCTACTGTCTGGATAAAGTAAGTGTTCTTACATTTCTTTTGGCATATCTCGTACAGCTTCTGGGAGTTCGAACTTTTTTTGTCCCCGATGACAATCATCAGATCTACCTCGGAAGCAATACGGCTGGCTTCCACCTGTCTTTCCTGAGTTGCACTGCAAATCGTATTTAAAACAAGTATATCATAACCCTTTTTCTCAAATTTTTCAACTAAATCTTGAAATTTATTGTAATTAAATGTCGTCTGAGCCACTAAACACCAGGATTCTCCCTGTCTGAGCGGCAGATTTTCCATCTGGGAAGGGTCATTTATCACCAAAGCACCCTTCCCGGACCATCCGCAGATGCCCCGGACTTCCGGATGGTTCGGATCTCCCGCAATCAGGATTCTCCTCCCCGCCCTCTCCTGCTCCTGAACAATGCGATGGATCTTTTTCACAAAAGGACAGGTGGCATCCACAATCTGGATCCCTTTTTTCTCCAATACATCATAGACCTGCTTTCCTACTCCATGGGAACGGATAATCACAATCCCGTCGGAAAGCTGCCCAAGCTCCTCCAAGGTCTCCACCACGCGGACGCCTTTTCTCTCTAAATCCTGTACCACCTCCTGGTTGTGGATAATCGGGCCATACGTGTAAACCGGCTTTTTTGCTTTCTCAATCTGCTCATATACCTGCTCTACCGCCCTCTTCACCCCGAAACAGAAGCCAGCGGTCTTTGCCACAATTACCTCCATACGTCCTATTTGACCGAAAGCCCACGAGATACGGCCACGTCTATGATCGCCGATACCACCTGGTCAATCGTCATGTCCGAACCGTCCACCAGCACGGCGTCATCGGCCTGCCTTAAAGGCGCCGCCGCGCGGTTTGTGTCCCTCTGGTCCCTTTCTATAATATCTTGCTCAATTTCTTCCAAATTACACATCATTCCTTTTTCTTTCAGTTCTTTATAACGGCGCATGGCACGGATTTTCGGGCTGGCCGTCAAAAAAACCTTTGCCTCCGCGTCCGGGAGCACGCAGGTTCCGATATCCCTGCCGTCCATAATCACGCTGACGCTGGCCGCAAGCTCCCGCTGCAGCCCCAAAAGATGCTTTCTGACCGCCGGGTAGGCGCTTACCGCAGACGCCGTGTTTCCTGCTTCCTCCGTGCGTATCAGCCCGGACACGTCCTCACCGTTTAACAGTACCCGCTGCTCCCCGTCCACATGGGAAATCGTGATCCGTGCTCCTGCCACTGCCCGGGAAACCGCCTCCTCATCCTCCGGCAAAATCCCGTTTCTCACGCAGAACAGGCCGACGGCCCGGTACATTGCCCCCGTATCCACATAGACGAATCCCAGGCGCTTTGCCGCCATCCTGGCAATGGTGCTTTTTCCCGCCCCTGCTGGGCCATCGATGGCAATCCTGAAAATCTGTTTTTCCATAATCATCATCCTCCCTGTCTCGTTTCGACTCGATTCCTCAGACGCCGGCTGCCGCAGAACTTCCCGCCACAAAGCCGGTAGACCAGGCTGCCTGCAGATTAAATCCTCCTGTAATCCCGTCCACATCCAGAACCTCTCCCGCAAAATACAGCCCTTTTACAAGCTTCGACTCCATGGTGGCCGGATTCACCTCTTTTACGGAGACGCCGCCCCTCGTGACAATCGCCTCCTCGTACCCTCTCATCCCCGTAACCGTCATACGGAAATCCTTCACGGTTTCCACAAGCTGCCTTCGCTCTCCTCTTGTTATCTCATTGACTGCCTTTTCCTCCTGAATCCGGCTTCTCTCTATCATGACCGGAATTATTTTGGAAGGCAGCAAATCATCCAGGGCATTTTTGTACTGCCTGTTCTTTCTCTTCTCAAAATCCCGCAGGATCCGTTTGTCCAACTGGTCATAATCCAGGGCCGGCTTTAAATCAATGGACAAAACCAGCTCCCCCTTTTCCAGGGGATCCGCCACATAACTGCTGGCAGACAGAATCACCGGCCCGCTGACCCCGAAATGGGTAAACAGCATCTCCCCGAAATCTTCATACAAGACCTTTTTCCCTTTTAAGACCCTTACCTGCACGTTCCGCAGGGAAAGCCCCTGAAGGCTCCGCGCCACATCCAGCTCCTTCACCTCAAAAGGGACCAGCGCCGGGGCAAGCTTTGTGACCGTATGCCCCAGCCTTTTGGCAAACCGATACCCGTCCCCCGTGGAGCCCGTAACCGGATAGGAAATCCCTCCGGTGGCCACCACCACGCAGTCGGCGGCGACGAACTTCTTTCCTTCCTTTAACACCACCCCTGTGACACGGCCATCCGATACCCTTATATCCTCCACCTCTTTCCGGAAGCAGCACTCCGCCCCGAGCGTCTCTAATTTCCTGGAAAAAACCCGGATCACATCCGAGGACTTGTCTGACACAGGAAAAACACGGTCTCCCCGCTCCACCTTGACCGGACAGCCGTTTTCCTCCATAAACGCCATCATATCCCGATTGGAAAACCCGTAAAAACTGCTGTAAAGAAATTTCCCGTTGCGGACGATTTTTGCAAGCATCTCCTCCGTCCCGCAGGCATTGGTCAGGTTACAGCGGCCTTTTCCCGTAATATAGAGCTTCTTTCCCAGCTTCTCGTTCTTCTCATAAATCCGGACCCGATGCCCGGAGCCGGCGGCGGCCACGGCCGCCATCATGCCTGCCGCGCCGCCGCCGATAACGGCTACATTGCCCATAAAATTTTAATTCCTTCCCTGCTCTGCCTTCACCTGGCCGATCTTCTTCTCCAGGGCATCCACTACCGTCTGAAGAACCTTTACCCGGGCGTAGTATTTGCTGTTGCCTTCCACCACGATCCAGGGAGCATAAGTCGTGGAAGTGCGTACCAGCATCTCATTTACCGCGATTTCATACTGATCCCATTTTTCCCGGTTCCGCCAGTCCTCATCCGTGATCTTCCACTGTTTTTCCGGAATCTCCATCCGTTCTTTAAAACGACGCTCCTGCTCGTCCTTGTCGATGTGAAGCCAGAATTTAAGCACCACGGCACCCGCGTTAGCCATGTGGGCTTCCATCTCGTTGATCTCCTGGTAAGCCCTCTTCCAGTCGTCCTCGCTGCAGAAGCCTTCGATCCGCTCCACCATGACCCTTCCGTACCAGGTCCGGTCAAAAATGGCCACATGGCCTGCCTTGGGGACTTTATTCCAGAACCGCCACAGATAATGATGCTTTCTCTCTATGTCATTGGGGGACGCCGTGGGACACACCTGGTATCCTCTGGGATCCATGTGGCTGGTAAGACGCTTGATGGCGCCGCCCTTTCCGCCTGCGTCCCAGCCCTCAAACCCCAGCACCACCGGAATCCGAAGCCGGTAAATGTCACTGTGGAGAATCTCCAGCCTTTTCTGCAGCTTATCCAGCTTCTCCTTATACTCCTCTTTTGTCAGGGACTTGGAAAGATCCACCCCGGAGAGGACCCCGTTCTGATAACGGCTGCCTGCATCCAGAGTGATTCCGGAATCAATCTTTTTTGCTCCCTTCTGGGCGGCTTTTTCCGCTAAGGCCTGCTCCAGGCGCTCTGTCACAGACTTTAAAATCTTCATGGCCGCATAGTTCCGGTCCGTGGCCTCGATGATCGTCCAGGGCGCAAACTCCGTATCTGTCCGTTCCAGCATCTCCTCGTTGATCTGAAGATATTCCTCATACCGCTTGTTTCTCTCCCAGTCGCCCTGTCCCACATGCCATTTGGTCTCCACGGACTTTTCCAGCTTTTTAAAACGCTTCTTCTGCTCTTCCCTGGAAATGTAAAGGAAAAGCTTGATGATCACCGCGCCGCCGTCCGTGAGCTGCTTTTCGAAAGAGCGGATGTCCCGGAATGCCTCCGGCAGCTCTTTTCTCTTCGTCTCCTTATCAAAACGGTCAATCAGTACCTTCCTGTACCAACTTCTGTCATAGATGGCGATCCGCCCGTTTTCCGGCGTCAAAGTCCAGAATTTCCACAAAAACGGACGCAGATTTTCTTCCTCTGTAGGCCGGTTGCTGGCATACACGTCAAATCCCCTTGGATCCAGCGCCTGGATCAGCCGGTTAATCTGCGTGCCCTTTCCTGCCGCCCCCATGCCTTCGAATAAAATCAGGACAGGAATGCCCGCCTCTTTTAAACGCCGCTGAAGCTGTCCGAGCTTTGCCCCTTCCTCCTCCTGCACTTTCTTGTAAACTTCCTTTTCCACTGTCCTTGACAAATCAATTTTTTCCAACATCCCTTTTTCCTCCGGATTTTTTAAATTTAAATACCATCTATTTTAAGGTTGTTCCGTATCTGCGTCCGGTATGCAAGCAATTCTTCATATTGGTAAAAGAATCGGATCCTTGCTCCCCATATACCGTCTGCCTCCCCTGGATGGCCTGTCAGCACAAACCACATAAAGCTTTCTTTAAAATCCGGCGCCGGCTCCTCCAAATCTCCCGGCTTTACCCCCAAAAACACCTGCTCCCGGGCATTCTCCGTATCCCCAAAAGTTTCCTCGAACCTGGCGCCATAATCTTTTGTCTGCTCTAACATCTGTCCGCACAACATTAAAAGCTGACGCTCCGTATCCGTCTCATCACGCCATTTCCCGTCTCTGTCCAGGGCATCTTCCAGGTCAATCCCCCATATGAATTCAGGCTGCGTCACTGGCTCCTCCCCATCGCCTGCTGGCTGCAGGGCAGTTTCCAGGCTGACATCCGTCCTTCCGATGCCGTCTGTGTACAGCTCCACCCTCACTAAGTCAGCCATCCCTTCGAGCGGCAAAAAATGCCGGATCTTGGCCATAAGCACATTTACCCTTGGATCCTGTGCCTCTGACTCTCCTCCTTCCCTTTGGCCAAGTCCCATCTGGGGATTCGCCCCCGATGAAGGGATGACCCGGTAACTGTCCAAAAGGCGCCGCCCTGCCTCATATGACCTCAGTTCCAGGCTGTAGCCGTCCTGCACGGGCGTCAGCGCCGCCATCGTGCTGCACACCGGATCCAGCCATATGTATTCCGTTCCTTCAGGCCCGTCAGACTTCTCCGCCGGTTCCCCATACACGGCATTCAGACGTCCATACATCTCTTCAAATCCCACACCGGCGCCGTCTCCGTCTATGGACACGAACTCCAGTCTTCCGTTTACATAGTAGTAATCCGTCAAAAGGACCTGATCCGCCCCGAACCATTTCACCGGATACCGATATGCATAGATCGGATTCCCGTCATTATCGGTATTCTCCGCCGTCCGGGTTCCCGTCATGCCAAAACGTCTTTCCGTCTCGCAAGGCTCCTCCCCAAAAGGAAGCGGCGCCTGCAAATGCTGGATATAAGCCCTGTCTCTCAGATCATTGATATGGCGGGATTTGGCCATCATGGAAGGGGTGTCGGGACTCATAATATCTGACACGGCACGGCTTAACACATTGACCACCTGGGTCAGCCGCTCAATATCCACAGTGGAGGACGTATCAAAACGGGAGCCTGACTCATAGGACCGAATCTTCTGGCCCACGGAAACCGCCGGGATCCGGTTCTGGACAAAACGGCTGTGTCCTCCTTCCTGCTTTTGCCCGTAAGACCAGCTCTCCCGCAGAAGTTCCTGGCTCACACGACGCAGGGAATCTCCGAGAAAAGTAGACTCCCCGTCCACGGTTCCCAGCACGATCCCGCCATTTTTGCCAAATCCCAGCTCATCAAGCTGGATGGCCCCGATCACCCTGTCCCTCTCTTGCCCTGTCAGGGAAGAAAAATAATAACGGCATCCCACCTGGTCCTTTGTGTAGGCGGAAAAACTGACGAAACGCAGTTCCGTATCCGTGGGCATCCTGGAAAGCAGCCTGGCCATCTCCAGAAGCGCCGCCATACCGGCCGCGCTGTCCCCTGCCCCCGGACTGTAGGGAACCGTATCGTGATGGGCCGCAACTATCAAAATATCCGCATCCGGCAAAGACGCCCGGCGCACCGCCTCCAGATTGATCCCGGATACGGCCTCTCCGCCCAGATGCCCCTGGTAGGTAAATTGCTGGGTCGTCACCTCGTACCCGTAATCCTCCAAAAGCTGTTTCATATAGTGGACGACTTTTTTCTCCTCCTCACTGCCCCCCACGCGGGGAGACGCCGCAAAAATCTCCAGCTCCTCCTGCATATAAAAAGGATTTCCCTCTTCCAAAACTGGGATCTCATCAGGCTCCTGGATCTGCTCCCTGCTCTCCCGGGGCAAAACCCTGGTGGACGGTCCTGCACATCCCCCTGCCGGAAAAAGCGCCGTCAGCAGGACCATCCCCAAAACCACACGCCTGAATCTGCAAAAACCGTCCATTCCAGTCTCCTTTCGGACAGAAATCATTTACACGGACCAATCCTTAAACGCCTTTTACGCCTCGATCTCCGCCGTCACAAAAATATCGTATATCGCCCGGATAGCCGCCTCAAAGTCCACATTCTTCACCCCGATGATAATATTCAGTTCACTGGAACCCTGATCGATCATTTTCACATTGATCCTGGCATGGGCAAGGGCCGAGAATATCCTTCCCGCCGTTCCCCTGGTGGCCTTCATTCCTCTGCCTACCACCGCAATCAGCGCCAGGTCAGACTCCAGGTCCACGCTGTCCGGTTCCACCGCGCGATGGATCCCCGCAATCACCGACTGTTCATACTCCTCAAACTCGTCCTGATGGACCATGATCGTCATCGTATCGATGCCGGAGGGCATATGCTCAAAGGAAATCCCGAACTTCTCAAAAACTCCCAGCACTTTCCTCCCAAACCCGACTTCCGCGTTCATCATGGCTTTCTCAATATTAATGGCGCAGAATCCTTTCTTTCCCGCGATTCCGGTTATCGTATACTTGGGTTTGCGCAAAGTGCTCTCCACAATCAGAGTTCCCTTGTCCTCCGGCCTGTTTGTATTCCGGATATTGATGGGAATCCCCTCCCTCCTCACCGGGAAGATCGCATCCTCATGGAGCACGCTGGCCCCCATATAGGCCAGCTCCCGCAGCTCCTTATAAGTAATCGTCTCAATCACCTGGGGATTTTCCACAATCCTTGGGTCCGCCACCAGAAATCCCGACACATCCGTCCAGTTCTCATACACGTCCGCATGGATCGCCTTTGCCACAATGGAACCCGTCACATCCGAGCCGCCCCGGGAAAAAGTCTTAATGCTCCCGTCATGCTTGGCGCCGTAGAATCCCGGGATCACGGCCCGCTCCACATGCTCCAGCCTCTCCGAAAGCTCCTTATCGGTAGCCTCCGCATCGAAGTTTCCCTGATTATCAAAGAAAATAACCTCTGCCGCGTCGATAAATTCATACCCCAGATAAGCTGCCATCACCAGCCCGTTTAAATATTCTCCCCGGGAAGCCGCGTAATCACGGCCCGCTCCCTTGACAAAATTCTCCTCAATCCGCTCAAACTCAAAATCCAGATTCAGGTTCAAATCAAGCCCGTTAATAATCTCCAGATAACGGTCCTTAATCCGGTTCAGCAGTTTTTTATATGCAGTACCCATACTGGCCGCGTCATAGCAGGCATACAGCATGTCCGTCACCTTTTCGTCCTTGTCATTACGCTTCCCCGGCGCTGACGGGACCACATACCGCCTGGTCCTGTCCGACCGGATGATCTCACCGGCCTTTTTAAACTGTCTGGTACTGGCAAGAGAACTGCCGCCAAATTTTACAACCTTTTTCATCCTTGTCTCTCCATTCTGCGTTTCAAGAATTATTTTTCAGGAAATCTCCATTCGCCTGAAATCTATCGGAAATACTCCACCCCTGACTCGAAGATCTTCATATCCTGTTCCCCGTAAATGTTCATCGCCACCGCTTCCCCGCGGCGCTCCGAATGCGCCATCTTCCCGAAGATCCTTCCGTCCGGGCTGGTAATCCCTTCGATGGCCCTGTAAGAACCATTGGGATTCCAGAGTTCATCCATGGTGGGCATACCTTTCTCGTCCACATACTGAGTGGCCACCTGCCCGTTTTCAAACAGCTTCTTAAGCCACTCTTCGTCCGCCACAAACCGGCCTTCGCCATGGGATGCCGGATTGCAGTACACTTCTCCCAAAACCGCGCCGGAAAGCCACGGCGATTTATCGGAAACCACCTTGGTGTAGACCATCTTTGACACATGGCGCCCAATGGTATTCATGGCAAGGGTGGGAGAATCCTTTTTCTGCTCCACGATCCTCCCCTCTGGCACCAGGCCAAGCTTGATCAACGCCTGGAAGCCGTTGCAGATTCCAAGCATCAGGCCATCCCGCTCATTTAAAAGCTTTTCAATCTCCTCTTTTATGACCGCGTTCCTGAACACCGCAGCAAAGAACTTGGCGCTTCCCTCCGGTTCGTCCCCCGCAGAAAACCCTCCCGGGAACATGACGATCTGCGCCTGGCTGATCTCCTTTTTATACACCTCCACCGACTGCCGGATATCCTCCGCCGAAAGATTCTTAAATACCTTTGACACCACCCTGGCGCCGGCACGCTCAAAGGCCTTTGTGCTGTCATATTCACAGTTTGTTCCCGGAAATACCGGGATAAACACCGTTGGCTGTGCCAGTTTATGGCTGCACATATACACGGAACCTGCCTGATAAACCTTATCCTCCACCGGGCTCTCTTCCACCCCCGAACGGGTCGGGAACACCTTCTCCAGAGTTTTTGTCCAGGAGCCTAACGCCTCCTCCATGGAAATTTCCACAGGCCCGTATTCCAGGACGGCCCGGTCCGTCACCTCGCCGATCACCGTGTAGGTAACGGCAAGTTCTCCCACCTTTCCGTCCGCCACCTCGCAGACAATATCTCCCCATGCCGGCAAAAAGAAGTCTCTCGGATCCAGGTTATGCTCGATCTTCACACCCAGCTTATTGCCGAATGCCATCTTGCTGACCGCCTCCGCAATGCCGTGGCCTTCCACCGCGTAGGCTGACAGAATCCTTCCTGCCTGCATATCCTGGCGAAGCTTCTCGTATCCGTCCATCGCCTCGCTGTATTTCGGAAGGTCATACTCATCCTTTAAAACCCGAATCACAATCAGTTTGCTTCCCGGACGCTTCAGCTCCGGGGTAATGATATCCTTATGGCTTGCCACGTCCACGGCAAAGGAAACCAGGGTAGGCGGCACATTGATCTCCCCGTGCTCCTCATCCTGGAAAGTACCCGACATACTGTCCTTTCCGCCAATGGAAGGAAGCCCAAAGCCAAGCTGTGCCTGATAAGCCCCCAAAAGCGCCGCGAAAGGGGTACCCCACCGTCTGGCATCCTCCGTCATCCTCTTAAAATACTCCTGGAACGTAAACCGGATCTTCTTAAAGTCGCCGCCGGAAGCCACGATCTTAGCCACCGAATCCGTCACCGCATAGACCGCCCCATGGTATGGGCTCCAGCTTGAAAGATAAGGGTCAAAGCCATAGCTCATCATAGTGACCGTATCGGTTGTCCCCTTCAGCACCGGCAGTTTGGCCACCATGGCCTGGGTCTCCGTAAGCTGATATTTCCCTCCGTACGGCATGAGCACGGAACCTGCGCCGATGGAACCGTCAAACATCTCCACAAGCCCTTTCTGGGAACAGACGTTTAAGTCCTCCAGGACCTCTAGCCATCTTGCCCGCACGTCCCCCACATCCTTCCTCTCAAAAGGACTGCCCTGACGGGACGGCACCTCAAGGACAACATCCGCCTCCTGGTGGGCGCCGTTGGTGTCTAAAAATGCCCGGCTGATATCCACGATGGTCTTCCCCCGCCAGTTCATCACCAGCCTGGGCTTCTCCGTCACAACCGCCACCGCAACTGCCTCCAGATTCTCCTCTTCTGCATAGGCAAGAAACTGTTTTTCATCCTTTGGATCCAGCACCACGGCCATCCGCTCCTGGGACTCGGAAATGGCGATCTCTGTTCCGTCTAACCCTGCGTATTTCCTTGGCACCTTATCTAAATCCACCACAAGGCCGGCGGCCAGTTCCCCGATGGCTACCGACACGCCGCCCGCGCCGAAATCATTACATTTTTTAATCATGCTGCTGACCTCCGGACGGCGGAACAAACGCTGGATCTTCCGCTCCGTCGGCGCGTTCCCTTTCTGCACCTCAGCGCCGCAAAGCTCTGTGGATGTCTCTGTGTGTACCTTCGATGAACCTGTGGCGCCGCCGATTCCGTCACGCCCGGTACGCCCGCCGAGAAGCACGATCACATCTCCCGGATCCGAGGTCAGGCGCTTTACATATTTCCTGGGCGCAGCCCCCATGACCGCTCCGATCTCCATCCGTTTCGCCGCATAATCGGGATGGTAGATTTCCTTTACATACCCGGTGGCAAGACCGATCTGGTTCCCATAAGAACTGTAGCCGGATGCCGCGCCGTTTACCAGCTTCCTCTGAGGAAGCTTCCCCCTCATGGTCTCTCCAAGACCCACTCTCGGGTCCGCCGCCCCAGTCACCCGCATGGCCTGGTACACATAAGTGCGCCCGGAAAGAGGGTCCCTTATGGCGCCGCCCAGGCAGGTGGCCGCCCCGCCAAAAGGTTCGATCTCCGTGGGATGGTTGTGGGTCTCGTTTTTAAAATTCACCAGCCACTCTTCCGTCTCTCCATCCACCGTCACCGGCACCACAATGCTGCACGCATTGATCTCCTCCGACTCTTCCAGATCCGCAAGCTTTCCTTCTGCCCGCAGCTTTTTCATGGCCAGAAGAGCCAGATCCATCAGACAGACGAATTTATCCTCCCGTCCTTTATAAAGCTCCTCCCGGTCCCTCAGATACCTTTCATATGCTTCCCGAATCGGGGCTTGATAATCTCCCTTCCCGATCTCAACGCTTTTCAGTTCCGTGGAAAACGTGGTGTGGCGGCAATGATCCGACCAGTAGGTATCCAGTACCCGTATTTCCGTCACCGTCGGTTCCCGATGCTCTTCGTTTTGGTAATACTTCTGGATATGGAGAAAATCCTTAAAAGTCATGGCCAGATTTAAGGAATCATAAAGCTTTCTCAGCTCTGCCTCCCCAGACTCGCAAAACCCTTCAAAACATGCCACGTCCTCCGGCACTTCAAACTCTGTCACCAAAGTCTCAGGCTTGTCCTCATCCGCTTCCCTGGAATCCACCGGGTTGATGCAGAACGCCTTTACCGCCGCCTTCTGCTCTTCGGTTAAAGCCCCGGCCAGCACATAAGTCGTTGCCGTCCGGATCACCGGTTCCTCATCTTCCTTTAAAAGCTTCACACACTGCTCCGCAGAATCCGCCCGCTGGTCAAACTGCCCGGGCAGATACTCCACGGAAAACACCGTATCCCCCTCTGATTTGGGAAACACTTCCTCATATACCAGATCTACCGGCGGCTCCGAAAATACGGTAGTCAATGCCTGCCTGTATACATCCTCTGACAGATTTTCCACATCATACCGGATCAGCACCCGTACCTGGCTCACCGTGTCAATATTCAGATAGCTTCTGATCTCCTCTCCCAATTCCCTGGCCTTTACGGCAAACTGAGGCTTCTTTTCCACAAATACCCGTCTTACACTCATTGCCCATCCTCCTGTGGTCTTATTCAAACGTTTACTTCTGTATCATATCACAAGACGTTTTATAAATGAAATTAATATATCTTATTCTTTTTATCTGTTATGCTAATATATCCTGATGCGTCACGCTCTTAAACATTCCTTTGCTTCTGTCATCTCAGTTCTTCGTTTCCGCCATCTTTTTTCTTTGCTCCTGCCATCTTTTTCAGACGTTTTCTCAGATGTTCTTTATCTCATATGTACACACATTTCTGTAACGCCCTTCTTTATACTCCCTGCTCTTATATGTACCTTCCTGCTTAAAGCCGCATTTTTCAAACAATCTCCGGGATGCCAGGTTATGTTCCAGGATATTGGCATAGATCTGCTTCAGCCCCAGTTCATGGAAAGCATAGGAAACCAGGACATTGACGGCATCCTGCCCGTATCCCTTTCTCCGGGCGGACTTTATAAGCTTTATATAAATCTCTGCCGTTTTGTATTTTGAACTCACATCAGAAAGGATAATGATTCCTAAGCCCGCTGCAGGGCTTTCCTTATCTCCTATAATGCCGCGCAGACTGCCTGCGGACTCCGGCAGGGAGCAAAACCATCTCATCTGGCGGTCACAGGACAGGGAACAGGGGTAGCCTCCTGTCACTTTCGTTATCCCCGGGTCTTCAGCCAGATTCAGCAGCAGCTCCCTGTCCTGTTCTTCCATTCCCCGGAGAATTACCTTGTCTCCTGCAGCATCCATATGACCCTCCTCTTTATGTATTTTTAAAAATTCCGGATTCCCCCGCGGCTGCCTTTGCAAAAAACCGTCTCCAGACAGCTCCTTTTTGCGCTGATTTTCCCGGGTTTTCTCTGCTTTTGGGGGAATGTCTTGTTCTTATTTTTTAACAGGCTTCTTGAAGTACATTACAAATTTTTCAAAATCTTTGGGTGTTGCTTATATTATATATCTTTCATACCATACAGTCAATGAATTCGGATGGTCCCATCCCGAAAAGACAGATTTCCATTCTTGTACCTGAAATAATTTTATGCTAATATATTTTTGTGGGTTAAATGATATGGCAACACAGTTTTCGTATTTCCATAGGGCAAGATTGTTAAGTTAAGAATTCTTCCAAAAGATCCGCAGGAGAAGAAGGACAGAACGTTTTCAGACACGTTCCCACTCCGTTTTTCACGTAGCGGTACTAAGGCTGTAAAAGACACAGCCTAAGTGCCGACGTGAAAAGAGGGTCTTCAAACGTTCTGTCCTTCTTCTCCTGCTACGTTATTGGCATATTGGCATTGATTAACAGAAAACATTGTCCCTGCAAACGACCAATAATGGGCCGATAACGTAGCCTGGCCTGTTACCCGTACCCCGGAAAACCCTCGAAGAACGTCGGCGCTTAATGAGCCGGGATGGTTTTCCCGGCGAATTTAGCGTCCGCTACGTTCTTCACGGAGCGGGAGCGCGTTTTCCGGGGTACGGGTAACAGGCCAGGCGGACCTTTCGGAATCACGGTAAACAGCGTCAACCTCCCCACGACAAAATACATGAGCTATTTTCCTACAGTCCCCAATCATACTCATGAGTATAACCCTGACAACCACCAACAGGATTCGTCCCATTTCCTACCAAAATAAAGGACACTGCAGATGAACAACAACACCTTCCATAAATTAATCTATATCTGGTATGACTCCTATAAAGGCAACCTGTTCCACCAGCAAGGTATTCCCCTGACAGGAGAATATCAGATCCAAGCAACCCCACTCCCGCCACAATCCGATCCCATGCAAAATATTTTCGGGATTACCGTATCCGTAAAAATACGAAAAAATCCCCATTATTCCTGCCCCTCAAATTTCTACGGCAAAAACATTGATATGGTGACGGCATTAGTCGGCGAAAACGGAAGCGGGAAAACAACCCTGGCGCAAATGCTGTTAGACAGCCCGCTCCCTTCCATCCATGAACTCCCGCCCTTCTTCTGGATCACCTGTTCAGATGACGGCAGGCTGGCGGCCTATTCCTATCATATGGCAATCAAACACAGCCAGGAGGAACAGGGAGAACCTTTTTCCATCCATAAATGGGAACCTTCCTCCCCTCCTGTCCACATGGTTTTTCTGACAAACGTATGGAATTTTTTTGAACTGACAGAAGATATCACTTTTGATTCCTTAAACAGATCCGATCATCCTATCCGTCAGTCCTATTCTCCTGCCACCCTCCTCCTCCATTCTAGCGAAATAGCAAGAACAGAACGGTATGGATACCGCACGAATGATAACAAATACTTGACAGGCATTCAATATTATGCAGAAACGATGGAATCATCCCCTGTCTTTTCCTATATCAAAAGGCAGGAAGAACTGATGATACAATGTTATAAAAACACTTCACAATCTGTCAGGGAAATGCTTGGAATCTTTAAAGAATATGTGATTGCGCCTGCTATATCCGCTCCGGGTATCCAGACATGGAGCAGCCAAAACAGACAAGATGAAAAATCGCAACTGCTTGTCCAGGCAAAACAATGTTACGAAAAACTCAAACCGCAGATTCTAAAAGACCAGGAAAGTAATCTTTGTCTCAATATGTATGTCCTCTGCCTGACAGAGGTATATCTGGCTTTGCCAAACCAGGAAGATGAAGAGATCATAAAAATAAAAACCTATATAAAAGACACCCGTGTATTAGACAGGGATCACCTTATCCTTTTGAGACAGATTGTTGCTTGGACACAGGAGACCCCCTGGGCCGAACAGATCACCGAATGTTTAGACATGCTGGAACAATATCTTGATGAACAAAACGCACAAGAACACCATCCCGGTTCCCGCAAATTCCCGCATCTCATCAGCCGTTGGCAGACAGGATACCAGGATTTTGACGATTCGGAAGAAATGCTGAAATGGTATTACCAGGAATTGCAAAAGAAATCCTCTTTTTTCAAACGAAATCTATCCTTCCGGCTTCTGCCCAGTTCAAGCGGCGAGCAGGCCATCATAAACCTGTTCGGCTATTTAACGGACGCTATGAACCAGAATTCGAAACAAAGAGAGTTCCTGGTGATCATCGATGAAATTGATGCCGGCCTGCATCCCCGTTGGCAGCAGAATATATTAAAATATCTGTTTGACTGGCTGGAATCCTTTCAGGAATACCGCTTTCAGCTCATCATCACCTCCCATTCACCGATTGTCTTATCCGATATGCTAAAAGAACATGTAGTTCGCCTGAAAAAAAAATCCGGGCAGATACTCCATGCGGAGATGATGGAAAAACCAACCTTTGGAGCAAACATTGCAGACCAGTTTTTAGATACGTTTTTTATGGATGAAGGAAATATAGGAGCGTTTTCCAAGGAAAAAATCCAAAAAATCATCCATGAGATCGTGGAACTTACACAATATATTCCTGAAAAAAACAAAGATCTCCGGTATTTGATCGAATCCATTGGCGAGGATATGGTACGGAACAAACTGCTGTATGACCTGAGCCGAAAAAGAGCCGTTGGCCAGCGCAAAAAACTGACCGAAAAATGGGAAGAGTACAGCGAGGAAGAACAAAGGGAAATGATAGACTACATGGAAAAAATGAAAAAGGAAAAAGAACGCCAATGATACACTTAGATATTTCCAGGGAAAAATGGGAAGAACTGGAAAGCTATCATAAAGAATACATAAGAATCACGTTTCCTGATAATCTGAGAAAATTTTTAACCGACACAAAGGTAAGTGCAGAAGATAAAAATCTATTAAAAGCCGTATTTAAAAAACAAAATATCCTGTTTAAGGATAATGGCGAAATAGATGAAAATAATTTACAGGAAGTGGTAAGATGGTGTATCTCTGAAGACATAGACATTCTGGCAGACCGGACAGAGAAAGAAAATTTATTTAACGGATTATTCCCCGGCATAGGAACCAAAAAGAAAGAATCCCCCAATGACCGTGCGCTGAAAGAGAACTGCATCTCTAATTTGCTGAAAATATTCGGGTATTCTGGTTTCTCTGATGGAAAAAAGGTATTAATGAAAAACGGGAATGGCTGGAACCGCCATTCCTTTATGGCAGAATTAGGGATCAAAGTATGCCCATACTGCAACCGCCAATATATCACCAGTTATTTCATTGGAGTCAACAAAGATAAGAAAGACTCTGAAAAGCAATCTGCCGAAACTGAAAATGAAATGGCCCGCACCACCACTGACACCGACCATTACTACCCCAAAAGCTTTTTCCCTTTGCTTTCCATGAATATCCATAACATGATCCCAAGCTGCCAGATCTGCAACTCCAGGATGAAGCTGAACAAGGTCAGGTCAAAAGAAGAACGTCATCTTTATCCCTATAAGGATAAAAGCAGCATCCTGAAATTTGAAATCAATTTTGATAAATTGGAAGACTTATATAATTTTTCACAGTCAGACATCAAAATATCGCTAAAATATCCAAAACGGGGAGAGTATCATAAGCGGGCAGAACAATCCGTTGAATTGTTTAAACTTGAACAAATTTACCAGGCACATACAGATATCGTTTATTGTTTAAAAGAAAACATGAAAAACTACTCCGAAAAGAAATATGAAAAGATTTTCTGCAAAAATTATGGGGAGATCTTCGGCAGTTATGATGAATTTCTGAGAATATTGTATCCGTTTTTAAACGAAGACGAGAAGAATGTTCCCTTAACGAAAATGAAGAAAGATATTTATAAATTTATCCGGTCCAAAGGAAATGAAGATTGAGCTGCTGTTGCCGCTCAATCCTTATCTTCCCTTTTGTTGTCAAATCTAAATATTATTTTACCAGTTAAATCTATCATTGATTTAAATATTTCTGAGGACTTCCTGTCTATCTTTAGAACCGCAAATAAAGCAAGTCTTGCCTGTTCTATAAAACCACATAAAACAAAAATGCAAAATGACAAGAGAATGGTTATCGCCCATATGGAAAGAACTCCATACTTCCCTGCCCATACAAAGGCGCCATTCCAGACATTATCATAAAATGTTTTTTGTGTATGGATCAAAAAAACACCAAAGGAAACTCTTTCAGCCCATGCAACCACTTTTTGAAATCTCCGGCTGACAGAAATCTCCTTAAACACCAATAACATCATAACTGCTTGCAGCAATACAAACGGAGATGTATATTTAATAAAATCATTGCTATGTGCATTAATCAGAGCTATACCGCTTCTTTCCATGACACATTTTGAAAGCCAGGCTAACAGGGGAACTCCTGCCAAAATGAGCCATGCCTTTCTCTTTGAAGGACATGGCTGAATTTCTTCTAACCGTATGATTGCGCCCAAAACATAAAGCAGAAAAATCCAGATAAAAGAATATCCGTACAGCAAATTAACCGGATCATGCAGGCAAAATGTCGTCCAGGCAGATGCAGCAAAAATAAGTACGCCGATCTGCCTCCGGCCATCATGCCCTAATTCCATAAGAAAAGCATTTATATAAGGTTCTAAAATCAGAACAATAAAATAACTTGTAAAATATCTCCACTCCAACCCGCTGACCGGAAGAAGCACTACCAGCAAATCCTGGCCGGACAGGGGAAAACCAAACATGAAATGCAACAGCACCTCCATCACAAATGCATAAAAAAATGCCTGCAGCCAGCGGGGAGGAATCCTACCTAAAGATCCTTTGCTGTTGACTGATAAATATCCGGTAATAATTGCGAAAATGTCAACTGCACAAAAAGAAACTGTTTCCAATATCCATACCAGATCAGACTTTATCATATCGGATTTTATTGTCTCTAAAATTCCTCCCCCACCCAGGATATGAAGGTTTAACACAAATAGCATAGATACAGCTTTTAAAAGGGAAATCCCGTAGTTTCGGTTCCCGGTTTTCATACTTATATTTCTCTCATTCATTTTTTAACCGCCATATAGTATTTGCCAATTGCCCGGTTCGGGCAATAAAAACGGCACTTAGCTCTCTTCTCACAGGAATAAAATCTTCCAATTACATATAGATGTTTTTGCAAACCAATATTTCTGTAATCTGTTTTTTACAAGTGGAAGATATTACCTCCCCAATTATAATGAATAACTGTATGGTGGTCAAGTTTTTTTGAATATCCATGACTCAAAATCAGATTTCAAACAGATAAACTAAACCCTCATGCCCCACATTTGGCACCACCATAAATGAAACTGTGCGGGCGATAGGTTATTGAATTTGTTTTTGTCATTGCCTATATTATAACTAACGGCAAAGATCGTTTTAATTTTGGGCCTGCAGCCCGTTTTCTAAACTGATTTCAGGTACTCTCATTTGCACCACCACCTGTCCAGCCTCTTACGGCAGAAGGACGTACAGTAAAATGACAAAAGACAGAGTACCATGCCGTAAATTCTTCCAGGAGGTGCCTTTATGGATAAAATTTACGACAAATGTTGTGGTATTGATGTACACAAAAAAATCATCGTTGCCTGCTTTCGAAAAGGCAATAAGCAGGAGATACGGAAGTTTGGTGCAACAACCAGAAAGCTTCTTGAAATGGCTGACTGGCTCAAAGAAGGCGGCTGTGAAATGGTCGCTATGGAGAGTTGGCATAGATGCTATCATTGATTTGTCCTCAATTTTTGAAAGGGCTTCAATATGTGTGGCAGGCTTTCCTCTATTAAGAAAAAATATGTATACCACACCATCAATTTCCTTTGCTCTTCCGTATAGATTATCCCCTCTCCTCCACATTCAAAAAATCAATATCCAATGGACTAGCGTTCTGGCCTATTGGTATTTATGGTAATTATGCAGAGGGATTTTACTCCTCTGCATGGGTAAACTTTGGATATAAAGAAGACAGCTTATTCCGTGCATCATCTGCCGTAAAATGCCATGTTACCTTACGAGTCTCTTCATTGCGCATGTTTTCCCATGCGGAAACTTCCTGTCTGACTGTTTCCAGGTCAATTAACCTTCGGGCAAGGCACTGGCGGGTCAAGGCATTTAGTTCTATCTCTGCAATGTTCAACCAGCTTCCATGTTTTGGTGTATAGTGGATTTCAAGCCTTTTTGCGTAGCTACGGGCCTCCGGAGCTGGGAAATATTGATACAGCGATGCCAACACATGAGTATTCAGGTTGTCCATCACCAGAATGATTTTTTCATGGCATGGGTAACATTCTGTCAGAAGGTGTTTTATTTCAAAAGCCCAGTCTTCTGCCGTGCGGTGTTCCCGCACGCTGGTATAATGCCATCCGGATAGCGGCTCCACAAAAATGAAAATACTGCAGGTTTCTTTCCGGATATATTCCGAATCCGTTTTCTGTATGGCTCCGGGGCGTGCAGGAAGTGGTTCCAGACAGTCACCCAGCATCTGGTATGGCTTTTCGTCCATGCAGACTACTGGGATTTGAGGGTTATACGGCATTTCGTATACATCAAGGAAACACAGTGAATACCGCAAGCCCATGGTTCTCAAGGGCGCACGGCAGGTTGGAAAAACCTGGCTGATGAAAGAATTCGGCAGGCAATATTACAAAAACTCTGTTTATTTTAATTTTGACGAAGATGATGCCCTAAAATCCATCTTCGAGTCCAACAAGAATCCTCAACGGATCATAGAACTTCTGTCTCTGATTGCAGGACAGCAAATTAAGCCGGAAAACACTTTGATTATCTTTGATGAGATCCAGGAATATCCGACTGCATTAAATGCCCTGAAATATTTCCACGAAAAGGCCTGGAACTACCATGTGATTGCCGCCGGAAGCCTCCTGGGCACCCTGCTTGCCCAGCCAAAATCCTATCCTGTTGGTATGATCAATCTGCTTCCCATTAATCCGCTGACCTTTGATGAATTTTTGGAGGCTATAGATCAGTCACTGTATGCCTATTATACCACCATCCGGAAAGGCCAGGAAATCGAAGGCATTTTCCACAACCGGCTTCTGAATGCCTGCAATTATTATTTCATTATTGGGGGAATGCCAGAATGTGTAAAATCCTGGATCCGATATAAGGATCCGGCCCGGATTGTCCGAACCCAGCAGGAACTGGTTCAGGTTTATGAACATGACTTTTCCAAGCACAACGGGAAGGTCAACAGCGGACGTATCCTGATGGTTTTTCGGAGCATCACCAGCCAGCTGGCCAAGGAAAATGAAAAATTCATGTATGGGGCTGTTCGGGAAGGGGGACGCACCAGAGATTTCGAAGAAGCATTCGAGTGGCTTGTCTCTGCCGGAATGTTGAACCGGGTATACAATACCGCAAAACCGGAGCATCCTCTTGCTGCTTTTGATCGGCTGGATTGCTTCAAGCTATTTGTCTTCGACACAGGACTTTTAAAACACATGGCCGGCATTGACAACAGCGCTATTCTTCTGAAAACAGATTACCAGTTTAAGGGCGCCTTAACGGAAAATTATGTGCTGCAGCAGCTGAAAGGACAATTCCACCTGGATCCCCGCTACTTTTCTGATAAACGCAGAGAGATTGATTTTGTAGTGCAGCATGGCACCGAGATCATTCCCATAGAGGTGAAAGGCAGGGAGGATAAATCTGCGCCATTCTTTAAACACTATGTATCCGAACACACGCCGGAACATGCCCTGCGTTTTTCCAGACGCGGGTATGTAACCAATGGCAGGATCACCAATCTGCCATTGTACCTAACAAGGAAAACCCGGGCACTGCTTTGACAGGCCCGGGGTTCTCTATCAGAAACAAAAAAATCCAAGGCATCCCAGAGATACCACAAACATCACTCCCTCTGCCACCGGAACCGCCAGCCATACCCCTGGGATTCCCCACACCCGGGGCAGAACCAGGATACTGCCGGCCAACAGGCCAAAGGTGCGCAAAAAAGAAAGCACTGCCGACACCCTTCCGTTGGACAATGCGGTGAACATGCCGGAGACGAAAATATTCCACCCGCAGAACAAAAACCCAAAGGAAAAAATCTCAAAGCCCCCCACCGCAAGCCGATAGACCTCAGATTCTTTTCCCGCAAACATCCCCGCAATAACCCCGCCGCCGGTAATGGAAAAAACGAACACCGCCAGAGATGTCACGGCAATAAATCCCATGCTGATACGAAGCACCCTCCTTTGCCGGGCATGGTTTCCGTTCCCGTAATGAAAGCCGATCACCGGGGCAATCCCCATGGAATAGCCTAAAAACAGCGTATTCAGCAGAAACTGAGAATAGATGAGAATGGTAATGGCCGCAACTCCCTCCTCCCCCGCCAGATCCATCATGGTAATATTAAACAGATAGGTGGTCAGAGCCGTTGCCAGCTGGCTCACCATTTCCGAGGATCCGTTTGTGCAGCTTTCCACCACCACCTTCATCCTGCCCGAAACCTGAGCCCATGCAGGCACGTTTTCTCTTCTCCTCAGGCTCACAAAGAAAAGTGTCCCTTTTCTCCTCATAAAAAAAGCCATCCCTGCTGCCGCCGGAATCAGATACCCGATTCCCGTCCCCAGAGCCGCCCCCCGGATTCCCATGCCCAAAGGCACAAGGAAGATATAGTCAAAAACAATATTTGCCACACCAGCCAGAACCGACAGTCCCAGCCCCAGTCCCGGCCGGCCGGCTGTCACCAAAAGGTTGGCAAACAAGGTCTGCAAAATATTGGCTGGAATAAAAAAGGCCAGCGCTGTCAGATACTCCCTGCAATAGGGAAAGAGCCGGTCACTGGCTCCCAGAAAAGCGATGATTTCCTCCATCCCCAAAAGCCCTGCTGCCAGAAGCATCAGCCCCATAGCAATCGCCACAATCACCAGCAGGGTAAAATCCTCCCTGGCCTCCTCATTGGCCCCTGCCCCCATTTTCCGGGAGACAATGGCATTTCCTCCCGCTGCCAGCATGGTTCCCAGGCCAACAGTGAGATTGATCACCGGGCAAACAATATTAATAGCAGAAAGGGCGTCCGTATTCACCAGCTGCGCCACAAAAACAGTGTCCGTTATCGTGTAAAGCCCCATAAATATCATCATCACAATGGTGGGAAAGGCAAATTTTAACAAGGCCGGGGCATTCCATTCCTGGTCTAAGATATTCCCCTTCATATGCGAACCACCTTTTTGCGTATCACCTTTTGCATTGAATCGGAGATAATCCTGCCGCTTGAACCCGGAACGCCCTTGCCAACTGAACCCTGAGTATTGTTGCCCATTGACCCTGTGACTGTCTTCCTCTTTGGTCCCAAGCTTCTCTGTAAAACCATTCTCTGAGTAGGATACCCAAACTCTGTCAAAAACTCCGCCTCCTCAAAGCCCAGCTCCCTGTATTCCCTTCGCTGCCCCGTATCCGCCGGGTCTCCCTGGCGGAAGGTTGTGATACTGACCTCCTCCACATCACCGGCAAACCCTTTCTCCATCATAAAATCAAGCAATGCCCCAGCCACTCCTCGATGGCGGTACTGGGGATGCACCCCGAGAAAGTCAATGCTCCCGGCCCGCGCCTGACAGGAAAAGGCAGCTGCTCCTATGATCACTTCCCCATCCCGCATAAGGATGGCACGCCCGTCCCTCACATAAGACCGGATACTCTCCCGATGCTCCTCTTCATGAAACCCGGGAAAGCCGTCAAGCACCTGCCGGACAAATGCCATCCACTCCGGGATATTTCCCAAAGCCGCATAAGAGATCTCCCCTGGCCTGCCCAAACAAACCCCGGGGCTTTTGTTCAGGTCAAAAGCCATCTGCAATGGGTAAAAATCCCGGTTCCTTTTATATTCCCTGGGCGTCCGTTTATACATGGACTTAAAAATCCCTGCAAATGCCTGCTGGCTCCCATACCCGGCGCTCAGAGCAATCTCCAGAACCGGCTTTTCTGAGAAAACCAGATGCCTCGCCGCCTCTGTCAGCTGCCGCCTCCGGATATAATCGTGAATCGTGATATTTGTTGCCTGGGTAAACATGCGGTGCAGGTGAAATTTGGAATAGTGAATATCCATTGCCACCCTGTCCAAATCCAGCCTTTCCTGCAGATGGGCTTCGATATAGGCAATCACATTTGTTACGCTTTCAATGTCACAATGATTCATCCGCATCCTCTCCTTTGCTTTTGCTGTCTCAGTATACTGGCACATTCATTTTCAGTCAATTGGCACAAAGTCAGATACCCCATAGCAATCTGACGGGACATCAAGCTTGAAGCACAACAAACTGCGGGATATGTGGTCTGTCCTAAACAAGCGCCACTGGCACTTAGAACCATTGCCCGCGGAAACAACTTACACAGAATACATTTTCCGTCTGCCAAGCAGCAGATAAAATTCAGAATTCAGGCAAGTTCCTTTGCAAAATATGAATGTATCAGCAGGATCAGTATAGCAAATAATACGGAAATTGTTTTCATCATTCTTGCTGCATTTCGGAAAACCGATTCTCCTCCCCAAACAGGAAAAGGTACCAGCGCCGCCAGTATCTTTAAAAGAACAGATTTCCCGCTCTCTGAATCTGCACCGGCATATGTCCCCTGTATTTCAGGCAGCGCGTATATTCCTGCGCTTTCTCAAGAACACGGATAAATTCCTTCTGTTTGCTTTTATTTTTCAGCACAAGTCCCCCTTGCCTTAAATCACTCTCAATCTCCCGGGAATCATACCCCTGGGTCGTCCATGCCCAGATCCGTGCCAGACAGTTTTTTATTTTATTCTCTCCCCATTGCATTTCCTTCCTCAGAAAATCCTTCAGTTCCCGGTAATGCCGCTCCTTTGATGGATATCCGTTCTGATAACAATCTTTGATTTCGTCCGCCTCAGGTATGAAGAAATCCCACGGTTCCTGCATTTTTTCTATTTTCTCATAATATCCATCCTTCAAAAAAACCTCCTTAATCACCTTATCCCCATGAATCACACAGGGATTCTCCCTCTCCGGAACATCCTGAAAAACCGAATAAAACTCCGACTGCTTAAGGCGATAACCTGGTTTCTTCCGGTACAGCCGCATCACAACCGAAGCCGGAGCGCTTCCATAAATCATGGCATGCATATGAATACAAGCCTGCATCCATGTAACCCTCTTCCTCCTGCTCTGAAATTCCGGTGTATTGATCCTTTGGTACCTCTCAGCCACTGCCAGCGGAATCTCCACAGTGTCATCCTCATACATTGCCAGATAATTATCCTCATAAAACTGCTCCAGCAATTCCACATGCTCGGCCAATGGCTGATGACGTGTTCCGATTGCAACGGCAGCCTCCCATGCCAAAATCTTCTCCTCATCCTGCCCGATAAAATAATCCTCCATCACATCTTCTCTCAACAAATGATTCACTATCTTCTCCGCTAACCGGAATTTGCTCAGAGAAGAAATCCCTGACAGCCCGAATTCCTTTCCCAACTGTAACAATTCCTCCTTATTTTCCCACTGCAGGCGTTCTGTCAGGGAAATGCGGCCTTTATTGGTTTCCTTTAAAGTCTGTTGTTGCTCTTCCTTTGCTCCTTGTTCTTCTTTTGTCCGTTGCTCTTCTTTTATCCGTTGCCCTTCTTTTGTCCTTTCCCCTTCTTTTGTCCTTTGCTCTTCTTCTGCCCTTTGCCC
>CATKXR010000052.1 GCA_949840805.1 uncultured Lachnospiraceae bacterium
TCCCAATTTCGTCTCTTTCATGCGAAACCCTTCTATACAACGCAAAAACGTTATGGACAATTCCTGAAACAAATCCTCACAAAACCGCCCATCTATCATAGAACGGCTGATAATCAATGGCCGATACTGCAAAAACAACTCCTCTTTCGCCCTCTCATCCCCCATTTTCGCCAGACACAACAATTCCTCAGTTTCCATTCTTCTTCCACCCTTTCTTCATCTTCTTACGGGCATAAGAGTAGGAATCAGCCACTTTCTCCGTCCTCTCTCCCATTACTATGCCAATCTCCGCGAAAGTAAGTCTTCTATACACCTTCGCAAACACAACCACCACCTCAAAATCCGTCAGACAAGAAAACGCTGTCCACAAAGATTCTCCCAGACAGATTTTCATACTATGTCTAATTACATCTGCCTCCCATGGCATTTCCTCTGGAACCCTCAAAAAATCCGTCCCCGTTTCCTCCCCCGTCTCATCTTCTGAATATAATCGCTCCATGTCCACCGGCTCCTCCATCCTCTCCTTTCTCTGCTGCTTTTTTATGTAATCCCTCTTAGACCGCTTCAGCGCTGTCTCCACATATCTGGTAAAACTGCCCTTTATAATATCTTCATCCATTCCTTTCCTGCCCTCCGGTCTTTAAATTTCTCTAAATCCCGAAAGGCAGGCGGCCCCCTGCGCCAGAAACTGTATTTCCCCCTCTTATTAAGGGGATATAGTATTGGTTTGTAAACAAAAAAGGAACAGCACCATACCGTTCCTTTTAACCAGCTATCATGAAATTGTCCTACAGCCCCTACACTTTCCCTGGGAAAGCAGTGTTTCTCCCCGATACATCATACCTCACTATATCCACCTATAAAATGGTGAGTATAGTTTATGTTTAATTTCCCATTTACCAATTACACTTAAGGTGAGGTGATACCACATGAAAAGTCCTGACCATCAGCTGGGCTACCGGATCAAAGCGGCCCGGACAGCCAAAAAGCTGACACAAGAGAAGCTTGCAGAAGCCATTGACGTTTCCGCCACATACATAGCAGAGATCGAAAACAAGCGGACAATTCCCAGCGCCGCTGTTTTAATTTCCCTTTGCAGATACCTGAATATTTCCATAGACGATATTATATTCCAGACAGAGTCTGATTCCGCAAAAAATATTACAAGATTACTGTCCCAGTGCAACGAAAAACAGCTCCAGGTTATCCAGGCCATGATTGAAACCATGCTCCAGGTCGGACTGCATAAGTGAAATAACCCATAGTAAGCTATGGGCTATTTCACTCTCGCGGCATTCGCCAAATGCTCATACAAGCATGGCACTTGGCTCATTGCTCGCGGAAGTAATCTCCCCCTGGTATATTTTTAATCCCCCAACCTCTCCCTACCCTCTCCCCAGCTTCTCCAAGGCCCTCTTTTTCCCTTACAGATTTCTGAAATATTCTTTACCAAAAAAGCAGCCTCAAAACCCCGGCTGCTTTTTATCGAACTCTGCTATCTGCTAATCATACAAATGTCATTTCCTTATTTTCTAAACTTATATCCCCTCCCACGAATTGTAATGATAAAATCCTTTCTTCCAGAATAGGCCTCTAGCTTTTTGCGTATTTTAGATATGGTTATCTCAATGGTATGATAATCCACCCTCTCCCCGTCCTCTGTGATCTGTTCATAAATCTGCTTTTTCGTAAACACCTGTCCACGATACTTTATAAACAAATATAAAACCTGAAACTCCCGATTCGTCAAAGGAATCTCTTCCCCGCAATAAAATACCGTCTGCTCCAGAGGATTCACCCTTAAATTCTGATATTCCAATACACCTGTTTCTCTCTGTATCATGTTACACCTCCACTTATCCTGCACAGCCCTCTTCTCCAATGAAAAATCCAAAACTTACAGGAAACTGCATAATATTGGGCCCCATGACCTGTTGCCAGAAACAGCACATTTACACCCGAAACCGGTATCCCGCGCCCCACACAGTCTCAATAAATCTGGGATTCTCCTTATCCCTCTCGATCTTCTCACGCAGCCGGTTGATATGTACCGTCACAGTGGCCACGGTTCCCGCAGAATCCATCTCCCAGACCCGGTCAAACAATGTCTCCTTAGAAAACACAATGTTCGGATTTTCCGCCAAAAACAGCAGCAGTTCAAACTCCTTATTGGTCAGACTTAAGACCTGCCGTTCCAGCAAAACCTTCCGTTCCTTAGGATAGATCTCCAGCCCGTCAACGCAGATCCCTTTCAAATCCTCCCTGTCCTTCTGCTCCAAAAGCCGCTGGTGCATTTGAATGTGGGACTTCACCCTGGCCACCAGTTCCATAGGGCTGAACGGCTTTACCAGATAATCATCGGCCCCCAGTCCCAGCCCCCGGATCTTATCCACATCCTCCTTCTTTGCCGTTACCAGGAGGATTGGCACATTCATAACCTCCCTGACCTCTCTGCAAATCTCAAACCCATTCTTTCCCGGCAGCATAACATCCAGAACCAGCGCCTCATATCCGCCGCCCAGCGCCTTCTTAAGCCCCTGGTTTCCATTTAATTCCACCTCTGCCTGAAAGCCTCCCGCTTCCAGATAATCCTTTTCCAGTTCTGCGATCAGCTCATCATCCTCCACGATTAAAATGCGGTTTGGCACCATTACACCCCCTCCTTTCCCTCAGGCAATTCTATAACAATAACAAGTCCATTCTCATTTTTCGCCCACACCGTTCCTCCATGCTCCTCTATAATCTTCCGAACCACTGCAAGGCCAATCCCACTTCCTTCCCCTGCATGGCTTCTGGCAGAATCCACACGATAAAAGGTTTCAAAAATCCGTTTCAGGCAGTGCTGCGGAACTCCCGGACCATCATCCCCATATTCCATGACAATCCACGAACCCTGGTCTTTACGTTTCAGGCTTAACCGCACCCTGGACTGCTCCCCTATCCGGTAGCGGATTGTATTGGACAACAGATTGTCCATAACCCGCTTCATCTCCTCCCCGTCCAGCAGGCAGGGATAAGACGGTTCTTCTGCCTCCAGATAAAACTCCACCCCATTGTGTCTGGCGTCCTCCGCATAAGTCCCCATATACTGCTCCAGAAAACATTTCAGATCTCCTGGAGTCATGCGGTATTTCATCCGCCCTGCCCCCAGACGGCTGTAATCCGACAGGCTGTCCACCAGCCTCCTCATATCCTGGGTCCGGATTTTAATCGCGTTCAGATACCGCTTCCGTTTCTCCGGCGTATTGGCAATCCCATCCAGAAGCCCGTCCACATACCCTCCGATAGAAGTGAGGGGCGTCCGAAGGTCGTGGGAAATCCCCCGTATCATTTCTACCTTCTGCTCTTCATTTTCCAGGCGCTGGTCCACGGACTGTTTTAAATACCGGCACATTTCTTCAAAATCCCGGCACACTTCCCCAAACTCATCAGTTTTATGATAATCCAGTTCTGTCTCCAGTTCCCCGGCAATAATCCGCTTTGTCCCGTTACTCAGTATTTCCAAAGGCTCCAGCACACTCCTGGACACCCAGAAAGACAAGACCACATTGACAAGGATGACCATGACAAAAAAAGTTCCGCAAAAAAGGAAAAAGTATTTCAATATATATGCCTGCAGATAAGACTGTCCCTCATTGGCCTGCCCCAGATTCACCGCGATCACAGAGAATGTCTTATCCTGATAATCAAAGGTATTCTTTACCACAGAGACATTCCCCGAACTGACGGTCATGGTTCTCGCCTCACACAACGCTTCCCCGCCCGTCCGCCTCGCCGCCTCCCGGTCAGCCTCCTCAAAATTGGAATAAATGACGTTCCCATTTTTCTTCACCATAATGTGATAGCCCATCTTATCCAGCTTTCCCTCCAGGTGATACATCTTCTCACTCTGCCGAATCGGCTCCCCGATTTCTTTTGGAGTCTCGCTGCCCCAGTTGTTTTCCCACAATTCCTGCTGGTAAGTATAAATCAGGCTCTGGGCCGACTGAATCCCATTCTCATCCTGATACATCATCTCCATAGAATACCAGTAATTCCCCAGACTGGTCTGAAGGCTGACCGCTACCAGGAGCACTGTGGTAATCACAGGTATAAGAATCATTAAAATATTGGATAACCGTATTTTTCTTTGGATTGTCATAAGTCTCCTTTGGTCAAGCAGCATTCTCTTAAATAAACTTATGCAAAAATGCAGGCTGTGTAAAAACCTGCATTCTGCATGAGTGCATTTATTGGCCGGCTTCGCCGGACAAGGTATATACTGCCCTGTATCCGATTTCCGGCATTCGGGTTCCGCTTGTCACCTGGCCGATCCGTTCCTGCCTGTCATTGACATAATAAATCGTCCCGTTGTCGTACTCATACCGGTACTCCCCGTTGACACGATAGGTCCGGTTCCTGTCTTGTACCCTGCCGGATTCATTGACCAGATACAGCCGGCCTCCCACGTCAAACACCTGGAAATCCTCATCCTCCCAGGCCTGTACCAGCCTGCCGTTGTCATACAGATACCCGTTTCTTACACCCGTGTATCCGCCGCCCCGGTCGCTGCCGGAACCATTAAAATAGTAGGTTCCCCGTTCCCAGTCCCCGTCATAAACATTGGTCTGACGATCCCGCTTCATGGCTCCGTCCGAATCATCCGCGCCAAAATAAGTAAATACCACAGAGCCGTCCCCTAACCGGAATCCCAAAAGCCCGCTCTGCATACGGCCATATCCGTCAAAGAAATAATACTTTCCGTTGACCCTCACCGTTGCCTCCGCCAGATTCCTTGCCTGAGTACTTAAATATTTCGGCACACCATTTCCGTCAAAATAATACCATTTCTGGTCTCCATCCTCATCCCATCTCTGGGCATTGCTGGAGGTTGCCAGACTGAACCGAAAATCATTATCTTCGCTTTCCTCCGGGTTCCCAAGATACCTCCAGCCCGTAGCCATCTGGCCCTCATCCGGCCCTCCGAAATATTTCAAGGTGCTGATTCCGCTTGGGTCTCCTTCCGCGCGGCCTGCCACATCCACCCAGCCCGTGGCCATAACTCCCTGTTCATCAAAATAGTAACGATAGCCATTGATCCTCCGGCTTACATAGGTATCGCCCCCAGAAGCCCTCACCGCACGCCCGTTCTCCTGGAAATAGAACCACTTTCCCATGGCCCCGTAAGAAACCATATCTGCCACCGTACCATCCTCTGTCCCCTCATCTTCATCAAAGTCCAGAGCCACCCAGCCTGTTTTCATGGAGCCGTCATTTTCATCCCCAAGATAGTAGAGGTTATCATCCAGATTCAGCCACCCGTACTGCATGGTTCCGTCAGAATCAAAATGGTATCTCCGGCCATTAACCGTCCGCCAGCCGTCTGTAGCTGCCCTTCCGTTCTGGTCCAGATAAAACCAGCCTCCCTCATAGCCGGGCCCGCTGCCGTCTGCCGTATAGATCCACTGGCTCCACAGCCGGACACCATCCCCATTCACATAATAGGTATCATCAATCCACCGGTTTCTGGCCATAATTCCATTGGAATCCAGATAATAGTAATACTCCCCGGACTGCCGCCATGTATCCCGGACCCGGTTTCCTGAATTGTCTGTGAATATCCAGTCTCCCCCATTTAGCTGCTGCCAGTCCGCTAAAGCCGTCATGGAATTTCCCATGGTAAGCATAGCTGCCGCCGCTGCTACCATGGCCGTCTTGATTTTTCTTCTCATCATATAGTGTCAGCTCCTTTCACTGGTATAATTTTACAAGACCCATTATAAGAAGGAGAAATAACACACGCCTAACAAAAGAATAAACAAACTCTAAAATCCCTTTTCAATTTTCTTACAGAAAGATATTCTAATACTATCAAAGAGTAGAAGAACTATCATATAGCTTATTAAAATTCTTTTAAACCACTTCCGCCGGAGAACTTTAAAATGAATAGAGCCTATCTAAAACGTTTACTTTTCCAATTGCGGGTTCCGTCATTACACCCATATCCGCAGCATTAGAAACCAGCACCATGGTAGTCGCTTTATAACCAGCCTTTTTAATCTTATCCAGATCAAAAACTACCAGCAGATCCCCTGCATGAACCCTTTCCCCCTGGTTGAATCAAATATGTCACTTTTGCCATCCTCCACAAATGCCGGTGATCTATAGACCACCGGCACAATATCAACACCTGAACTACCGAATCAACCCTGCTCCGGCAAGCCAGCCTTCAATCCCGCTGACATCATTCACACGTTGTCCTTCTATTACATTAGAATTCGGACAACTCCTCCGAATATCCTGGACGCTGGCGGCCGCGCCGCTGCTGCCGCTTGTGCAGAAAGGAACAATTGTCTTTCCATTCCAATCATAATTCTCCAGGAAGGTAAATACCGGCATAGGCGCAGTCCCAAACCAGATCGGATATCCCACATAAATAACGCTGTATTGCTCCATATTATCCACCACTGTAGTAACCGCTGGTCTTGCCCTGCTGTCTAATTCCCGCTGTGCACGGCTCAAAGTAGCGTCATAGGAAGATGGATAATCTTCTGCTGCCTGAATCTTTACCATGGCCGCGCCAGTCAACTGATGAATCCTCTGGGCTGCTCTCTCTGTAGTTCCTGTACGCGAGAAATACACAATAAGCTGATTTCCCTGTGCAGGTTCCGGTATCTGTGTCATAACTACACCATTTTCTACCCAGGCACCATTTTCATTCACTTGGTAACCATCTGGTGTTGTAGTATTTGCAAGCATCCAGCCCTCACTGTCAAAATAGTAACACTCAGCTGTTCCATCCTGGTTCCCATCAAGCCAAAACCAGCCGTCCCGCGCATACGTTCCATCCTGATAATCATACCACCACCGATTCTGATTCGGTTCCGCCCCTGTTTTCCATTCTGCCGCAAAAGTCACCATCCCTAAGGTAAGACTCATCAGCAGACTCAGTGCCAGTAAAAAAACACATTTTGTTTGTTTCATCTTCCATCTCCTCCTCAACATAAATGTTCAGATTTTATCAGATTTGCATCTTTATTTTGTTGCTATTCCGTTTGATGACAGCCATCTGCTTACATCATCCGGCAAACTGGAGCCGCCGGAATAGTGGATAGACAACGCCTCTCCCATTGCTGCATCCGGTGCCAATTTTGCAATCGCTGTCAGGCTCTGGCCAAAACGCCCCCCCGCCATGACTACAAAACGGCAGAATCGTCTTATCTGAAAAATCATACTCTTCCAAAAAAGATGCTATCGGCATCGGAATAGATGCCCACCAGTTTGGATATTAAAATGTAGCCTACCTCTGGACCCCATTGAAAATACCGGCTTCAACGCTATACAAAAATGTGTTTTGTGTTCCTTTTATCCGATTTCCAATAGCGTTGCTGCCCATTTCCATACAATCTCATTCTACTATTCTCCATACTCTTTTTCCAATACCTGTGCTGTATGATGTTTCATGCCCGCAAAGCATTTGAAACATCATTTCTCTTTGTTTTTTAATAGTACAGGAACTTCCACAAAAACGGAAGTCTCAAAAAGTTTTTAAGTATGAACGAAAAGGTTACAACTTCAAAGAGCCGGCTACTTTCAACCTGCCGGCTCTATGTACATCCTCCCATTACAGATTTCTGAAAACGCTCCTGTCCTGCTTCCCAAGTCCTTTCCGCAACCTCTTATTTTCCTTCCGCAGTTCCTCGTTCTCCTGTTTCAGCTCCCTCATCTGCTGTTCCAGCAGTTCGATCCGGCCTCCCATGGCCTTGTCCAGGATATTCCTGCGCGGGTCGATGGTCCCTGCCTGTTCCTCCAGCGCCCGGCTGATCTCAGCCCGCACGGTGGGATTCTTATAAAAGAAGCCTCTGGAAAGTCCGGTCATCTTCATCAGCTGCGGGACTGATATCCGTTCGCCCTCCTCCAGCATCTTCCGGATCGCCAGCTTTGCCGCTACGATCTTCTCATTGCTCCGTTCCCGGTTTACTTCAACCATCCTGTCGTATTTGCTCATAATCCTCACCCCATCCCTCTAAATTTGCCAGCAGGATCCTGGTCTGCGCTTCCCTGGCCCTGCGCGTTTCATCTGCCAGGATCTGGTTGCTCATCTTCCGGTAATGCGTGACCGCGTTGACTCCCTTATGCCCCAGCAGCTTGGCGATGGTCCAGTCATCCAGGTGCAGCTCTGTCAGCTTCACGCCGTAGGAGCGCCGGAACATGTGGGTCCCGAACCGGAAGTGCTTCCCCTCGTCATCCCGCAGATCCTCTCTCTGTATCAGGCTGAGGACCTTATGTTTTATGGTGGTATACTGCAGCGGACGCCTGGTGTCTCTTTCGTCCACAAAAATGTAGACTGTCTCTCCAAACCGCTTCTGGGTATATTCCATCGCTTTCCGTATCAATGCCACCAGTTCCGCGCTGACCGGTTTTTCATAGGTCCTTGTCTTGACCTGCCGGATCCTTATCATATCCACGCCATTTAACTGGAACAGGCAGTCCCTCTGCAGGGTAAGGGTGTCGGAGATCCTGGTCCCCAGCATCTGGTGGATGACCATACATCTGGTGATCTGCTCATCCAGCTTTGTGATATGCGCGTTCAGCCGTTTCAGCTCGCTGTCCGAGTAGGCCCTGAACTCCGGCTCCAGTTCCGGAGGGATATCTGTGTTTAAAAACAGCTTGTCCAGATGGGGATATCCGCAGAGCTTTCCGATCGTCTCCAGTACGGAACGGAGTTTTAGGATATCATCGCTGTTCCCCCTTCCGGAGCTTCCATTGGTCGCCTTAAAGATCAGGTATCCTTCCAGCAGGTCCCTGTCAATCTCCTCGCAGGAACCTATCCGGATCTGCTTCTCCTTCAGATATCGGGAAAACTGCCGCAGGGAAGTCAGTTCCCTCTTCACGGTCCCAAGCTTCTCGTACTTGAGATGCTGGTAGACTGCCAGCTTGACCTCCTCCCGGAGCTTCTCCTGCAGGATCCCCGTAAAGTTCAGGGTATCCGTTTTGTAGATCGGGTTCTGTTCAATGGGAATATCCAGTTTTTCCAGTTCCCATATGTCCTTCTCCCTTTCCGGTCTTTTGTCTTCCGGCTGTAGGAACCGGCATGCCTTTCGGATATAACCGGGCAGTCTCGTTTCTACTACCTGGACCTTCCCATAGACATTCTTTTTCTCTCTGGTCAATGGGATATCATTCTGCATCATCCATGCCTTCAGCAGCTGGATCCACTTTTCTTCTTTCCAGTCCAGCAGGCTTTCCGGAATCGACCTGCGCATCTTTAATGCCTGACAGAACTGCCGGAAATAAATGTTATCGTGCCGTATCGTATTCAAAGCCACCTGGGTGCCTCTGTACCGGATATAGCGGCGAAACTCTTCCTTCATCGTCTCTGTAGGGAGAAGCGACAGGTCAAAGTAAGCATTTTCCCAGTTCTTTCGAGGCGGTTCCTTTTCCGGTTCGATATAGCATTCCAGTTCCCGATAGTAGAATCTATCTTCCATGTCTCCCTCCTTTCCTTTCCAGGCCAGCCGCAAGGCTGTTGCCCGGCTCTTCAAATAATTCCTCATTGGCTTTGGCGAGTTTCCGGGGAGTAAAGTCCAGATACTGCTCGGTCATTTCCTCATAATTGTGTCCCAGGTAATCCCGGACGCTCTGCAGGGAAGCGCCGTTGTCGTAGAAAAAGGTGGCTACCGTATGGCGGTAATCGTGAGATTTAAAAAGATATTCTCCTCCCTCTATCTCGTTCTCCCGGCAGAACTTCTTCATCTGGTACTGCAGGGTGGCGCTCCGGTACGGCCCTCCGTTTTTGCTTGTGAACAGATACTCGTCCGGGCCGATCTGCTTCCGTTTGATGTATACCTGCATGATCCGATACAGCCCGTCTGAGATGGGGATCCGCTTGTAGGTTTTCATTTTGATCTGATAGACCTGGATCCATGCATCCTGTCCCTGCCGGTAGTAAGCGTTCCCTTTCAGCGTACACACTTCGCTGATCCGAAGTCCCAGACACCAGAGGTGGAGGTACATGCACCGCTGATTCTCCGGCAGGAGATGCAGCTTTGAGAGTATCTCCATACAGGCTTCCGGCGAGACGCTCCTGTCATGGTGTTTTGGTATCACTTTTTTCTGGTGGTACTCCGGGTGGAAGGGTACCTGCTCCATGTATCCCCGGACTACCAGAAACCGGAAAAAGTGGTGCATCCCGGACAGATATTCGTTGAAGGTCTTCGCGATAATGCCCCTTCCCTCCATCTGGTCCAGGTATGTATCGATCCTGTCCTCTGTGCATTCACATACATTGACCTCCTCTTTCCCCAGCCAGACCAGAAAGTTGCGGATCCCCTCATATTTTACTACCAGAGTGCTGACTGCCTGTCCGGTGATGCCCAGCTGATATTTCATATATTCCTGTGCATACCTCCGGTTGTCCGGCCTTGTGATCTCCAGGAAGGACACAGCCGCGAAGGAGCCGCTGGGGTTTACCCGGTTCTTTGACAGACGCAGGCGCTCCAGGTACCAGACATTTGCGTCCCAGCGGATCTCCTCGTCCTGCAGGAATACCGTCTTTCTGCAGAAATTGATTATGGGCAGCATCTGCTGTCTTCTGGTTTCGCTGTTCGTTCTCCCCTCCTGCTCCAGCCAGGCTTCAAAATCCTTTGCCTGCGCCATCTCCAGTTTTTCCATGTCCTCTATCCCTTTTTCTGTGCAGAAATCGTAGAGGAAATGGAGTCCTGACAGCCTCTGTTCTCTGCGCCGAGGCTCCTTAAAGCGTTTTATGACCGCGTTCAGCGTGATAAAGATCTGCTGTTTTAGAAGCGGACCGCAGGTTCGGGAAAAATCCCATACCATGTTTGGTTTGTTCCACACAGAGTCGAATTCCGTTACCACTGCTGAATCCGGATGATAGGGGATAAACAGGATCTTATCTTCCAGCTGCCATCTGGACTGCTGTCTGCCCGCTAAGGTCTGCTGCTGTTCCCGGATGGAATGCTGCTTTACCCGGTCATATGCTTTCAGATACCGTTCCGGTCTTTGGATCTGCTGGTCGTATTCCAGATACGCCCGGAATCTCTGCCGCAGGGGATAGTCCATTTCCGTAATGCTTAAGATGCCCTCTTTCAAAAGAAATGTTCTAAGCTTATTCCTCTCCACGCTCCTGACCTCTGTGCAGGCATCCAACTCCTCACACAGCCGGGCCGGGAACTCCCGTATCCGGTCTTCCTGCGCTATGGCAGGCAGTTCCATTTTCCGTATCGCAGAAGCGGGCATCTCCATCACCTCCTACAGCAGTTCCTTTACCCCATACAGCGCCGAATGTTTCGCGTAGAATTCCTGGCTGGCCTCGATCAGTTCATCATCCACGATGTTCAGGTACTTGATGGTGGTATTGATGTGCTTATGCCCCAGGGCCTGCTGGATCATCTCCAGCCGCCAGCCGGCCTTCCGGCGCATGTTGGCAAAATAGCGCCGGAGCATGTGGGGAGTCAGGTCTATGCCGGTCTTTTTCTCCATCCGCTTCAGCATGTCGTACACGCTATCCACTTTCAGAGGCTGCCCTGCTGTCTTCCCTGTGATATTGATGAACAGGTAGGACTGGTGCTGCAGCAGTTCCCGGTACTCCGCCAGGTAGTACATCAGGAATTCATAGGTGTCCCTGCTGATCTTGGCTTTGCGGTATTCTCCGTTCTTGGCGCGGGCATCGTTGTCATTGTCCTCCCGGAAATATACGCCCACCATATGGTGTGTATAATCGATGTCATGGGTGTAGCGCACTCCCAGAAGCTCTCCGATGCGGAAGCCTGTCTCCGCCAACAGCAGCAGGAGGAGCTGATCCCTGCAGTTGGTACATGCCTGCAGGACGGTAACGATCTCCTCCTGCTCTGCCGGTCTGACATCCCTTTCTTCCGCCTTAAGATATCCTTTGAAGGACTGGTAGCGCAGTTTTTTCTGTACGCCTACGGCATTGACCGCCATGTGGTAGCTGTAGGACAATACTTTCAGGCTCCCAATCTGCTCATCCTGGGCCTCGGCAAAAAGATAGAACCTGAACACATCCTCCAGGTATGCGTTACAGGTCCCATTGTTGATCGTCCTTATTTTGTTTTCCTGTGTGTGGTTCCCGGCCTTCAGCCAGTGAAGGAACTCCACAAAGTGGTCATTCTGTTTCTCAAAGTCCAGCCCGCACACCTGCGGGATATCCATGGAAAGCGCCTCCAGGTATTCCAGGTAGTAGCAGATGGAGAAGGCGGACCGCTTCACCGTGTTGGGAGAACGGTTGGACTTTACCTTATGCTTCAGATATTTAGAGGGGAGCAGGGCGATCTCCAGCGTCTCACAGTCCCGGATAAAATAATACTTTACTGCGCCATCCACCATGGTCTCCACCGCGTATCTCCTCACCGCTTTTCCCTCCTTCCTTCACGTCATACACAGTATACCGTGTTGCCGTGATGACAGCCATACGCAAACCCAACAAATATGTCTGCCCCAAACTGGGCAGAACCAACAACCGATATTCAGCACATCCCCGGCCCTTCCCTGGGGATATGGTCGCTGGAGAACAGGTCCGCCAGAAATTTTATGCCTCCTAACTGACAGGCGTACTGGAATCCCTCATTAAAATCTTGAAATACATGTTCCGCTTTTTTCGTAAAGCAGGCTTCTCCAATATGAGGGACCGCGCCCTCGTAGGTGCCCACTGTCAAATGTCCCGTTTCGGTGATCCTGATATAAATACCTAACTCCCCGCCTGTATAGTACAATACCCCATGTCCATTCCGACTGGTGACAGAATCCTCCATCCAGTGATACCGGCTGCTTCCGGTCACTGCCTGCCAGTATTCAAACTCCTTCTGGGTCATAGTTATCCTTCCTTTTCTCTCTGCTTATCTGCCGGGATGTCATTCTGCGACAGGATCTCCCCCAGGCCAAAGCTGGACGCGACCGCGTGTTCCACATACCTCACGGACGTTGCGTTCAAATGTCCGATCAGTTCCTTCAGGCATCTGCTCTCAACAGAGCATTCCTGAGCCGTCAGGACCGTCAGGTTCTCTTCCTGGAGCAGCCTGCCAGCCGGATACCCTGGCGCAATAGACAGCCCGTTTTTGCAGGAGGCCAGTATCTCCTCCGCTTTTTCAGTTAGATTACAAGGCTCCTCTATGCCATCTGATACGATCACAATAGCTGGAATCTTCAAAGGTTCCCCGCCAGTGACCGGTATCAGTTCTCCGTAATAGATCTGTTCTTTTCCCATACCATGCCTTTCCCCAAACAGTTTCTGGCTGCTTTATTTCGATCCTCCTCTGGACTAACTGCCATCAAAGACTCTGTTTTTCTGGAAACACCATGTCCTCCAGCTCATCCAGCCACTTCATATCCATCTCTTCCGCCGTACAGTTGAGCCTCTCGATACGGTATCCTTTCCCTTCCAGCTCTTTCCGGATATCCTCCACGCAGGACTTTGAAAAGCTTTCTGCTTCTGCCTCATTCTCATCATTGCATCCGAACTGATATTTCAGCAGTATTCTGTAATCAGACAGAAAACGAAAGGTCAGATCCCCGTCAATGTATTGGGAAAGGGTCGGATCCGCTTCTATCACGGATTTAATATCCTCTATCATATGTGGCTTTGCACTTTCATACATCAGGTCATTGAATTCTCTGGTATTGAAATTTGTGGCCAGCAATATCCTTGTTTTTACATTATAATCCATCCATACACCTCGCGATCTGGCTGCCTGCTGCGGACTGGCGGAGAGGATACCCTCCAGGGGAGAACACACCTCGATCCCGCTTTTCGCCATCTGGAGCAGGAATTCCCTGCACAGATTTCTGTCGCGGGAGATCCTGGAGGAATCCAGAACCAGCAGCACTTCAATCCCCCTGTTGTCCTTTTCCTCCAGGAACAGGTCCAGTCCAGGTCTCTCCAATCCTGCCGTTTCTCCCATATCGCTGGAGCTGCCTGCGATCTCCATCCGGAGCTGTTCTCCATAAGTATTCAGCTGCTCATATTGCTTCTTTAAGGTACCATGGCTGTCCTCCGGCGCATCGATACGGGTATAGATCCATGCTTTCTTCCTTCTGTTTTCCATCCTCGGCCTCCTTTGTCCTCTCACTTTTTCCTGCCCGATTTTTCGGTCTCTGCCTTCTTTTCTTCCTGCCAGGCCCGTTTCATTCCCAGGCTGACCACCAGTCCACGGTCCACTGCCTGCATGGTCTCTTTATCCAGACAGCCTATGTACTCCCGAAGCCGCTTTCTATCCAGGGTCCGTACCTGTTCCAGCAGGATCATGGACTCTTGGCGCAGTCCATAAGGCCGGCTGCCTATCCAGATATGTGTTGGGATCTGGTTCTTCTCATCCCGGCTGGTGATCGCTGCCGCTATGGTCGTGGGACTGAACTGATTCCCTGTGTTGTTCTGCAGGATCACCACGGGACGGATCCCACCCTGCTCGCTGCCCACCACCGGCCTTAGATCGGCATAGTAGATATCTCCCCGCCGTATCCTTTTTCCTGTCATTTTTTCTGTTCCTCCATTATCGTTTGGATAAAAAGGGATGGTTCCCTTCTTATTAAACAGCGGCAGTCCAAAGATACGGACTGCCGCAAAGTTATATGATATGGAAGCGCATTGCTATACGCGCATGCCATCTGTCTGACAGCTGATAACATGTCTTTCCATAAAATCGTACTTGTTTGAATCTTCAAGTTTCATCTGCTCCCATTCGACACTACTTCCCGGAGCCTGGGCAGTCAGTTACAACCGGTTTTGGCTAACCGTCATGGGACTCGAACCCCGGCCAGGATCTCTGGCCGCCGCCCTCATTGCGGTTCCCTTCTTTATTTAAAAAGGGGCTGTGACTGGACGGAAGTATCATTATAGGCTGTACAGGTCATTGCGGTATGCCCCGGCCACGGGGCATTTTCAGGACGGACAGTTCCCGCTCTGCACCTTTGATGTCATCTTATTGACAGACACTCTGACTGTCTGCAGGTGGTCCTGGCGTGTCCTCCTTCGCCGCTTCGCGCTTTCGCGCTGTACAGCTAACGTATCGTAACTGCTGGATATGACCGCCTGGGGCGGCATTTTTCAAAGAACAGAAGAAGGATTCTTTTCCCTCTCAATTACTTCCACGTTGGCAGAGCGTTTTGACAACCCTAAAAACGAAAAAAATTTAAAAATTTTCCAAAAATCGGCGCAGCTTGTCCAAAATGCGCTGTTTCCGCTTATTGACAGCATTTTGTGAACATCTCAGTTCCTCTGCCAGATCGCGCTCCGTGCGCTCATTAAAATATATCTGCTGGATCAGATACTGTTCCTCATCAGAAAGAAAAGACAGCGCCCTATGTAGCTGCTCCGATTCTATACGTTTAAGTACCTGTTCTTCTGTACTTGGGGTTTCCCCCTCAAACTGTACGGACATATCCAGCAGGCGCTCATAGGAGTCCTCCCGGCTCGGTATCATCCGAAGTCCTTGTGCTTCCTGGTCGATGATAGTCTGTTCTGCTTTCAGGTCGTACTCCTGATACTGCATTTTTCTCTCTGTTTTCTTCAATACTTCGATTACTTCTTCGCTGGCCTCCGGGTACATCTTCCGAAAGTTCGGCAGTCTGCCTGGCTTTGCCATAGGCTTGTCCTCCATTTTCTTTAAATTTCAAAAATGAAGAACAAGACGGGCGGGGATCGACACCCTGTTACCTGGCTGCCAGCCTTGAACCATACTGCCAGTGATTTTTCAATCAGTGAGGAATTACGCTCGGCACACGAACAGATAAAAGTTCCTGTCTTTGGGCTTATGATTTGTTCATGTTTATCCCGTTCTATTAGTTCACTATATGGTGTAAAAAATGCCTGCACATGGCTGATGATTTTTTTAACCAGCCACCACAGGCATTGATACTAAAGTTTCTTAGCTGTCTGATGTAAAAAACAGCATTACTGTATTTTATTTGCAAATATAAAATCCCCCTAGCTCTAAAACAGGGCCAGAAGGGAATAAAATCAAGTCAACCGGCGTACTAATGTACCCGTCAAAGCACCGTTTTTTTCTTTGGCGGGATTCCCCGGTTTTTATATATCAGTTTTAATTTCTCTTTTATTGTATCAAACAAATTTCAATATACTTTCAGCGAAAATTCACTTTTCTCCCGATTTTCTTAAAAATAAATAAAGAGCCAGAAACAACATCCCAAACTGCTTGTTTCTGGCTTTTCCTTACTCTTCTTTTTTTAATTGGTATCCGTATCCACGAACGTTCTGAATAATATCATGCCCCAGTTTTTTTCTTATGGCGTACACACTGCTTTCAATGCCATGATAATCGCCCATTACATCTTCTCCAGTAATCGCTTTGTAAATCTGTCTGGTAGTCAGTACCTGGTCATGATAGTAAGCAAGCGTATACAAAACATCAAATTCCCTTGTGGTTAATTCCACTTCTTTTCCTTTTAGAAAAACCTGTCTTTGCTTTGTATGTATCTCCACATCACCAAATGCCATTTCTTTTCCGTCCGCAATGGGGATACATTCTATTTCCTGATCTTCTGCCAGCACTGCTTTGATTTTTTCTACAACCTGTTCCTCCGGGTCAGAAAAGGTTACGATTATCATTTTCCCAAGCTACCACCTTCTTTCTAAACGATTGGTCTTATACCTGAACCCCAACAAAATTTGATTTTTCCATATATTCACCACTTCCGCAATTACTGTCGGCATTCACCAGCCTATCCTACATAAATTTTGATAGCTTTCCATAGGAAACTCTTTAACAATGCTATTCTATCTCTATTCTGCCAACCACTGCGCCAGCTCATGAACTTTTTCCATATGTATTTCATTTTTCAGGATATCTCCGCAATTCGGGATCATCTCAAACACATATCCTCTTGTATTAGTAGCGCCAATCTGCCACAGCGCTTCTGCTGTCCATACCGCGTATTTTTCATAGACGTCCTTGTCTCCAGCCCAACAGGAGCATACAAAAGCTGCCTTTTTCCCCGGCTTACTAGTATTCGTCTTTCCTGTTTTCTCTGCATTAAAAAACGGATAAGTACGATCAATAAACATCTTTGCTTGGGCGCTCATCTGCTGATTATATACAGGTGTTGCGATCACGATCGCATCTGCTTCATTGATGGCTGCAAGATTTGCCGTCAGATCATCTTTCTGCACACACATTTGGGTATCTTTTTCCTGGCAGGCGGCACAGGCCAGACACGGATTGCAGATATGCTCTCGCATTTTAAACACGATCACTTCACATTCCTGTAAATCTGATGCAATTGTATCTACGATCACCTCTGAATTTCCATTTTTTCTTGGACTTGTATCCACAAGTAATATTTTTTTCATATTCCCAATCCCTTTTTAGATTTCAACAAATCATTTTGATATCTCTGTAAAATGCGTGATTTTTTGTCAATATCATACGTTTTTTGCATTTTTCATTTTTATAATCCCACAGTTGTATTACCTGAGGGACTATAACTCAGATCACCTGAAACTCTTTCCATTTTCCCATTCGATATCTAAGCCGGATCAATACTGCGCGGATTCCCCAGTCACAAGCCATAGCAAGCGCTACGCCAATGACGCCCATATTCATCCATACACCAAATACAAAGGAAAGAGCAACTCGACAGATCACCGAAGCAAAAATAGAAGTTACCATTGTATACCTCACATCTCCTGCTGCCCTCAGTCCATTAGATAAAACAAAACCTGATGGGTGGAAGATGGCGTTGAAAAAATTATGAATGAAGCATAAAATAATAACCAGACGTACAGCCTCGTCTGACAAGCTGTACAGTTTCAGCACCAGTGGTGTCACTGCAAAAAATACTGTGTCCCAAATGATACAGCCCATGTAGGCGACCCGAAGCAGTTTCTTCATATAGTATTCCGCCGCTTCATAATCACCAGCACCTACACACCGTCCAATTACTGTAATAAAAACAGGTCCCATAACGATACTAAACAATGCCGCCAGTGACCAGAAACTCTGCGCAACGCCGTTGGCTGCGATCTGCGTTGTCCCAAACATTGCAATAATACTGCTTAGTGCCACCTTGGAAACATCTAAAAGCGCGCTTTCGATCCCACTAGGCACCGCAATATGGATAATACGTCCTACCAACGCCTTTCGGAACGCAAAAACATCTTTTAATCTGATATATACCGTATAACTTTTATTGGAACAAACGATCAGCATCAGAATTGCAGCTACAATCCTGGAGATCAAGGATGGGATCGCCACTCCCGCAACTCCAGCCCGCAGGACAAAAATGCCGATATAGTTTCCAATGATATTGATAATATTCATAACCATGGAAACAATCATAGTCACCTTGGTCTTGGACATACTGCGCAGAATACTGGAGCAGCTGTTATAGAGGGCAAGCATAGGAAACGATAAGGCTGTAATAAACAGATAGGTCAAACATGCATCCATAACCGCAACTTCCACGTTGCCGAATAAGACAGACAGCAAAGGTTTGCGAAGCAGAAGGATCAGCACCGTAATGACAATGGACACACCTGCAGACACCATCACCAGTTGTCCGGCTGTCTGCACCCCATTTGCCTGATCCTTGCGTCCGATATACTGACTGATCACCACGGCTCCTCCAGAAGCCAATGCCGTAAATACAGCAATAAAAATAGAATTGATCTGATTTACCAGAGAAACCCCAGAAACCGCTGCCTCTCCTGCATAACTTACCATAAGCGTATCGATCAGTCCAACCAGCAACATCAGAACCTGTTCCACCAGGAGGGGAATGATCAGTTTCTTCAGATCGTTGTTACTGAATAGTTGTCTTTTTTTATCAATTTGAGTCTTTGGCTCCAATATATTTTTCATAACAGATCATCTCAACCTCTTTTCCTCTATGTCTTTTTTTCCTGCATCAGAGCAAAAATATATCGTCCTATAAAATTCCTACTGCCTCTCCCGCCTGATAGGTTTTGCCAGTTACGATCCGGAAGTCCGGATGATCGCTGCTGTTCGCCATCACAAACGCAGTCACTACTGGGTGTCCGGCTTTTTTAATCTCATCCATATCAAATTCCAGAAGCAGCTGCCCCGCTTTTATCCTGGCATCCACCGCTGTCTTTACTGTAAATCCTTTTCCATTCATATCCACTGTATCCATCCCCACATGGATCAGAAGTTCTTCGCCTTTTGGTCCAATTAGCCCGATTGCATGCTTTGTGTCCGCAATTGTAGCGACCGTACCATCGATCGGCGCGTAAACTTTCCCTTCTGTCGGCTCAATACCACATCCTTCCCCTAATACCCCAGAAGAAAATACTCCATCAGCAATATCTTTTAGTAAAATATAGTTCCCGCTGATTGGCGCATAAACCTTTCCTTCTTCCGCCTGAATGTCCAAGTTAGCCTTTTTCATCAACTTATCAAATAATCTCATGAGCTTTCCTCTACGTCCTTTCTTTTTCCAACACACTGGTTCCTGCGTGCCGGGTAACATATTCCAACTGCCTGCTGTGTTCTATCTTATATTTCAGATTTTTGTGATAATCCCTCACAAAATAACATGCGAACAATACATTCAACAGATACAAAATTGAATTCTCTGTAGCAAATGTAGCAATCTTATTAAATAACCTCTCTCTTGATGAAATATTCAAAACGCAATCCGCGATCCTGCTAAGCTGACTTTCTCCTGCACTGGTGATCGCCAGCACAGGAACATGATTTTTTTCTACCCAGTCCAGCAAATTCATAGGAACCCGATCGATCGTATTGCCCGAATACGATATAACAATTGCGCAATCTTTTTCTGTCAGCGTGCCTGCCATCATTCCCACATCACCAAAGCTGGCAATGTAGATTTTTTTTCCGATACTGAGCATTTTCCTCACAAACAGCTGTGCCAGCTGAAGATTTGGGTTCAAGCCAAAGATTGCAATCTGCTCAGCCTGTTCCAGCAGATCTGCCGCCTGATCCAGTGTTTTATCATCCAACAGGTCTGCCGTATCCAGAAGACTCTCCACTTGCAAGGAACACATTTTAAAAATAATATCCCTGGTAGAATCTGACTCTGCAAATGGATAATTAGGGTCTATATCTGTATAATGAGCTGCCTGATAATTCTGCTCTTCCACGAAAGCTCTGGAAAATTCCTTCCAGCCTTGAAATCCCAATGCTTTTGCAAAACGTACCAGGGCAGCTTTGGAAGTGAATGTTTTCTCCGCAATCTCCTGCACCGAATATTCATGCAGATGCGTGCTTTCTTTTATGATAAACTCTCCGATTGCACGCCTTGATCCACTCCGATAATCATAGGATATCGATTCTACCTGATGAAGCAGATTCATATACGCCCCTCCTTTTCCATTTGCAGCCAGATATCAGGGATATTTATTCTAAATCCTTTCCATTAGACGCGATCACCTTTTTATACCAGTAAAAGCTGTCCTTGCGCAGGCGGCTCATATCGCCATTTCCCTCATTGTCCTTGTTAACGTAAATGAAACCGTAGCGCTTGGCCATTTCACCGGTGCTGGCACTGATCAGATCCGTACAGCCCCACATGGTATAGCCCATCAGATCTACTCCTTCTTCAGTGGCCGCTTCCATTTCTCTGATATGCTCCCTCAGATACTCGATCCGGTATGTGTCATGAATGGAACCATCTTCCTCCACTTTATCTTCCGCACCCAAACCGTTTTCCACAACCATCAATGGCTTCTGATAACGGTCATACATCTCATTCAAATAATAATGCAACCCCTTCGGGTCAATGGTCCAACCCCAGTCACTGCTCGTAAGATATGGATTTGCCGGTCCCCGCATCATATTGCCGGCGGCAATGGGTACTGTGGGATCATCTGTAGCAGTTGTACTTGAATAGTAACTGAAAGAAACAAAATCCACGGTTCCATTTTTTAATGTATCCGCATCTTCTTTTGTTATTTCCAGCGTCACACCTTCTTTTTTCCATAACCATTTTGCAAAGGATGGATAAGCGCCTCTGGCCTGTACATCCCCACAATAGTAATTGGCATGGCGCATAACCTGCTGTGCTTTTAAAGCATCCTCCGGATTGCAGGTGTATGGATACGCCATCCGTCCCAAGATCATACAGCCAACTTTGCTTTCTGGATCAATTTGGTGTGCCATCTGCACTGCTTTTGCACTGGCAAGCAGTTGATGGTGAAGCGCTGTATATCTTCTCTGGGGAATATCCCAGCTTTCATCCACCGTTACTGCGGTCCCTACTGCCACAGCCTCTCCTTCCGGCAAAATACCTCCGCCCATAATGTTTCCATAAACACCCATGGCCAGAATATTGATCTCATTAAAAGTGATCCAATGCTTTACATATTCTTTGTACTCTGTAAATACGGTTTCACAGTAGCGAAGAAATAACTCGATCAGTTTCCGATCTGCCCAGCCACCATACTTTTTTGCCAAATGGTAGGGAAGTTCATAATGGCTCAATGTCACCAGTGGTTTGATCCCGTACTTTTTACATTCTTCAAATACCTTTCTATAAAAATCCAGCCCTTCCTGATTCGGCTTTGCTTCTTCTCCCGTTGGATAAATCCGTGCCCAGTTGATGGACATACGAAAGCATTGAAATCCCATTTCCGCATACAGTGCGATATCCTCTTTATAATGGTGATAAAAATCTACCGCTTCGTGACTGGGATAATGATATCCCGGTAAAATCCCATTGGTAATGTAACGGGGCGTCATTCTGGTCCCACCACTCATTACGTCCGGCACTGACAAACCCTTACCGCCTTCCTGCATACCGCCTTCATACTGGTTAGCCGCAGTTGCTCCACCCCACAAAAAGTCACTTCGAAATGCCATGTTTTTCCTCCTCACGATCTCACGTTTTATTTTTGTTTTTTCCTGTTTAATAGTGGAGTGCTGCCTTCTTCAAAACCACCAAGAACAAATGTTACGGCTGCTGATGTAATGGTTGCCAGAACGCAGGCAATCGTACCATTGACAAAATTAGCAGTTCCACCATTGATAAAAGCGACTACTCCTAAAAATCCCGGAGAGGAAAAGGTATAGCTTCCAACATGAGTAATGCCTGCATACAGACCACCCAGCAGACCACCCGCAGCCATTCCGATAAATGGACGTTTATAACGGATCCCGATACCAAACATCGTTGGTTCTGAAACCCCGCCAAACAAACCAGTAACAAAATACCCCAGAGCAAGTCCTTTCTCTTTCTTGTTTCTCATGCGTAAAAACGCGCCCAGGGCAATCCCATAACAGGCAAAGTTTGCAATACAGGAAGCAGGACGGCAGCAGAACTCTACACCACGCTCCAACATAACTGCAATAGATAATGTCCCAATCACATGATGCATACCTACCAACACCAAAAACTGATATACAGCCGCAATCAGACCTACTGCTAAGAATCCGCCATGATCAGCAAGCCAGAAGAGAATATTTCCAAGCAGAGTACCTACCCAAGATCCTAATGGAGCTGCAAAACAAAATAAAATCGGAACCATGACAACCATAGTCAGGAATGGAGCAAATACTGTAGAGAGCATCTCCGGCACATACTTTTTGAAAAATTTCTCCACATAATACAAAAAGAATACGGATATAACTACTGGAAGAACCGTCTGTCCATAACCTGCTACCGGAGCCGGAAGAAGACCAAATATTTCGATATTCTCCCTCACACCTATCATGGCGACAAAATCGGGACTTAACAAACATGTCCCCAACAGCATACCAAGCACAGGGGATGCCCCAATCTTTTTCGCGGCAGTGTAGCCCAAGAACACCGGCATAAAATAGAAACCTGCATCATACATAAAATCACACATAATGTACAAGTCACTTGTTTCTGTGATCACATTCAGCATGACCGGTCCAAAAACAATCGCGATCGTCCTGAATAATGCGGCGCTGATGAATACCGGGATCAATGGGACAAAACTCCCGGAAAGATAATTCATGATATTCATGCCAAGCTTCCCAGGTGTCATCTTTTCCTTTTTTTCATCCAGGTTCTCCTGCACTGTTTCTGCTGCGGCAAAACCTCCTTCAGATAATACTGCTTTATAAACATTTGGCACATTCTGTCCAATGATCACCATATACTGCCCACCAGAACGCGCAATGCCCAGTACACCTTCTATTTTTTTGATATCTTCATCCTTTGGAACTGTTTCGTCTTTTAAACGAAAGCGTAATCTTGTCATACAGTGCTGGACGCTGCTTACATTTTCTTTCCCGCCAACTGCTGCTAAAACGCGAATTGCTATTTCTTGATTTCTGTCCATCTCTTTTCCCCTTAGTAATTTTTGAATAATAAGTTTGTTGACTGCATATTCGAGAAACGTTCCGGATCGTTTTTCTTTATATCTTTATACTAGCAATTCTTCTTTTTTTGTTCAACCTTTCCAGTTTCACCTTTTTTCATGCAGGACATCATCATAAAGAATCCATGAAAAAAAATGAAACTACCATCTTATTGACTTTATTCTGCCGCCGCATTGACACAGCGCAGAGCGTTAAGGCTCCTGGGATAACCAATATACGGCAAACACTGAGAAATCACTTTGATCAGAAACGCCTTATCGTTGCCAATCCGCATATTTGCGGCTGCATGGCTGGTAAGCTGCGGCTCACACCCGCCCTGTGCCGCAAGGAAACAGAATGTGATAATTTCCCGCTGCTGGTACGTCAGCCCTTTTCGAGTGTAATAATCTCCAAAACAGTTGCCTGCCAGCCAGCGGTTGATATGACGGCTCTCCTCTGGCCCGGACTGTGCAAATCCCCGCATCTTTTCACCAAAAATCTCCACCTGAACCTGCTCCCCTGTCTCCACCCGGTTTTCAGCGGTATTGGTGCTTTGGGATTCCAAAGGCAGCTTCACGCCCCGCTCAGCCAGCACCTCATTGACCACTTCCAGAAAGGGAGATACCCGGCCAATACCCAAATAGGCAGTGGCCTGATAGACGATCTCCTTGATCTCCACCGGGGTCACGCCGAAATTCAATGCCGCCCCCATCTGGCAATGAAACTCTCCAACGCCCTGACACCCTAACAGCGTGGCGAGGATTGCCATATAACGGGTACGGTCATCCAAATCGTCCTGATTCACTACTTCATCATAAGCGAAATTATAGAACCGCTCCATAAACTCCGGATCAGTTTCCATTATTGTGGAGTGACTGCCAGGAAACATTTTTTCATGATAGGCTTTCGCCGCTTCTGTTACCATAATTGATCTCCTCCTTATACTTGTTTTCCCATTTCATAGGCTTCCTGCATGGCAGGCGTTCCTTTGATCGTTCCGGCCTCATAAACACCCTTGCCATAGATCACACCCATCTCTTTGGAACCTTTCAAACAGGCGGCAAAACCCCGGAAACATTCCAACGTGCAGTCCATCACCGTCTCGCTGTTTTCTGCAGCAGTCATGATATAGTAAAATTCCTTGTTTTTGATTTCCAGCCATCGGGCCACAGTACGGTCAATAAGCGCCTTCATCTGGGCATCAATGGAATAGAAATAGACGGGGCTGGACATGACAATGGCATCGGCATCCAGCATTTTGTCCAGAATTTCCGCCATATCGTCCTTGATAGCACAAGAGCCTTTTTTGCAGGCATAGCAGGCATTGCAGGGAGCCACCTTTTTACTCCGCAGGAAAATTTTCTCCACACGGTTGCCGCTTTCCTGCGCACCCCGCAGAAACTCGTCACAAAGCAGATCGGAATTTCCGCCTTTGCGGGGACTGCCCGATAAAATTAAAACTTTTTTACTCATAGAATGAAACCTCCTTCACAGCTTTTTTATTCCATTTTGCTTTCCCAAAACTGGACAGAAGATGCTCCTGATTTATCAGCAGCAGCCTCTAACGATACGACTTCTTCCGTCGTAAGGACAATATCGGCAGTCTTCACAGCTTCTTCAACCTGATACATCTTGGTCACGCCCAGAATCGGAAGCACACCCTTGCTTACTGCATAAGCTGTTGCGATCTGGGCCGCAGATACGCCATGCGCTTCGGCAACTTTTTTCAATTCTGCGGTGATCACCGCAATCTGCTGCAGCATTGGATTGAATACCTTTGCCCTTGCGCTGCCCTCCGGGAACGGATGATCTTCATCATACTTTCCAGAAAGTGCGCCCTGCTCCAGCGTCATATAACCGTAAAACACAATATCATTTGCCTTGCAGTGATCCAAAATTCCGGATTCCTCAGAGGAACGGTTCAGCAGGCTGTAATGGTTCTGTACAGCAGATACCCGGAAACCGGCTGCCTTCAGGATTTCATCTGCCTCTTTGATCTGCGCAAGATTGTGGTTGGATACACCGACACTTTTTACCTTGCCACTCCGCAGAAGCGGAATGAGCTGCTTTGTATACTCCGGCGCACCAATAGGGTTGTGAATCCAGTAAATGTCAAAATACTCCGTATTCATACGTTCCAGACTCGCTTCGCACATTTTAACCACACTGTCACCATACATACCCGCCATCTGCGGTGTAAACTTGGTAGAAACGATGATCTTTTCACGACCTGCATCGTTTACCAGTTTACCGAGAATTTTCTCTGATTCCCCGTTGCTGTAAGCCGTTGCGGTATCCCAAAGACTCAGTCCCGCCTTTACTGCTGCGTCAAAGATCGGGCGAAATTCTTCCCCTGTCATTGTATTTCCAAAATAACCATCAGTGTCCCCCCACGCCCATGCTCCCATTGCGATTTTCGGTAAGTTTTTCATTTTACGCCTATCCTTTCACTAATCAACTATTTGTTTCATTTTTGGGATATTTTCGGCACTACAATTTGCTTCCACAAGCTCCTGCAAAGAAATATGCGGATTGCGAAACCTTTCTTCGGGGTTCTTATCTGTCTTGCCGGGAAAGATTGCCTTCTGAGGGCAGTTCTGCGCACAGGCCTGACAATACTCACAGGAGCCCTCCTGCCTTACCGCTTTTTTCCCTTTCAACATATATTTTCCCCTTGGACACACGTAAACGCAGATACCGCAACCAATACATTGATCCGTTACCCTGAGCAGTGATCCATCGAATAACTCCGGTGATCCCTCGGCTGTCTCCATAATCTTCCGGTGATGCTCTGCTTCCTCCAATGTCGTTTTCTCATAGCCGATCCGGTGTTCTTTCACATTGGCCAGAATCCTCTTTATCTGTCCTTCAATGTCCTTATCCATTGCTTTTTGCTCTGCCATGTCAAAGGACGGAAGAAAATTGTCCACCATTTTCACTGCGTCAATATAGCTGCAGTCCATTCCGTTGGACTTCATATATGTATCCATCCATTCAAAAGCATCACACTTCCTGTTTCCATAAGTAAAGATCACAAACAGGTACTCTGTTTCCAATATTGCTTTTTTCAGGAAATCCCGCACAATTTTAGGCGGCATATGGCAATAAAGTGGACAGATAATTCCTATTTCATCATCTTTATATGTAAATTCATTATTTTTCACAGCCTGCGTAATGCTGATTGGTTCCATGGCAAACTGCTTCGCCACATACAGGCTGTTTCCCGTTCCTGAAAAATATAAAATCTTCATGTATATCCTCCGCTTTGTGGTTATTTATTTCTCATTTCACGTCAAGCCCCTGTACCCACTCCGCTACCTGCTCTTTTGAGGCACTGCCGGAAAAACGCTGGCCTTCCAGCCACTTCCCGGTTCCGGCCATTTCTGCCAAAAGCTCGCCACTGTCTTCCAATCCGCTGCTTGCTGATGTGCAGAATGGGATCACCGTTTTATCTGTAAAATCATTTGCTTTGATAAAGGTATCCACAGGCCATGCAGCCGCGTGCCACCAAATCGGATAGCCAATGAACACCTTGTCATATTCAGACCAATTATCCACTGTAACCTGCTCTAATTCTATATTTCTGTCATCAGGATGTTCATGCTCGTATACCACACGGCTATTATCATCATTGTAATCGAGATCATCATCCGTATACGGATCAACCGGTACAAGTTCAAAAATATCCCCCTCTGTCGCCTCTGCGATATACCCTGCTACATCCTTTGTGTTTCCCGTTGCGGAAAAATACACAACAAGGGTTTTGCCGCCTTCGGCCTCGGCCGATTCTTCTGACGGAACAGGTGTTTCATCTGTAGCTTGTTCCCCGGATACGTCCTCCTGTTCAAGTGTTTTCTGATTACTTTCTGATAGGATTTCCTCCTGAGAAGTAGGCAATGTTTCGGCATCTCCAGATTCCGATTTCCCTGCGGGAGCATTGTTCCCGCAGGCAGCAAGAGAAAATATCAGTATCATGCTTAAAAGCATTCCAATCATTTTTTTCATTCTGTTTCCTCCTCGTATGATAAGTTTTATTTTTACAGGCATTTTTTGAGAATTTCAAAAATCTCATCGTGATTCAGTTTTTTGCAGCATCCGGCAGTGATATTGCAGGTGTCCGCCACCGCCTTCAATATACTCTTATCTGTAATGCCCATTTCTGTCAGAGAGGCAGGCAGTCCTATCTCTTTAATGAAATCAGCCAGAGCGTCAATCCCTGCAAGAGCCAGTTCTTTCTCGTTCTTCCCCTCCGGGCAGATACCCCACACTTCTTTTGCAAAGCGGGCAAAACGCCCCACAGCGCTCTCATAAATATGACGGTATAAAACAGGATGGATCGCCGCCAGTCCCTGTCCATGATTGCAGTCGGTATAAGCGCCAAGCTGATGCTCAATCTGATGGGCCTGAAAATCTGTCACCTTACCGATTTTCAAAATCCCGTTTTCGCCCATAGCCGATGCCCACATAAGCTCGCTGCGAGCCTCCATGTTCTGCGGATGCCGGATCACAAGACGGAGATTGCGGATTGTATTACGCATCACCGCTTCGGAAATCTCATCCGACAGGGTAATATGATCCGGCTTCCCAAAGTAAGTTTCCATGCAGTGGCTTAAAGTATCAAATGCGCCGGAAACCACCTGTTCCATCGGAAGGGAAAGGGTATAAGCCGGGTCAAGCAGCGCAAAATCCGCATAAGCGCCCCATACGCCTGCCTTGATCTTCTTTTCCTCATTTGTGATCACGGCCCCGTTATTCATTTCTGCACCGGTTCCCGAAGCGGTTACGACCGCTCCCATAGGAAGCCATTCATGGGGATACTGATGCCCGGAAAATTCCATTTCCCAAATATCCTGCTCTGTTTTGGCCTGTGCCGCCACAATCTTACAACAGTCAATGACAGAACCGCCTCCGACTGCAAGAATGAAATCCACATGATTCTCCCGAACCAGCGAAGCGCCTTCCTGCACTTTTGCATAGGTAGGGTTCGGCATAATGCCTGCGAAATCAACCACCGTCTTTCCTGCCGCTTCCAGCACAGCCGTAATCTGCCCATAAATCCCGTTTTTCCTGATGGAACCGCCACCGTATGCCAGCAGTACCGTTTTCCCATAAGAACCCAGCAACTGCTTCAGATGCTGCTCTACACAACCTTCCCCAAAATAAACCTTGACCGGATATTCATATACAAAACTGTTCATCACATTTTCTCCTTACTCCGCCGCGTAATCTGTTTTGATTGACAGGTACTCCCATTTGTTTACTTCCGCCAGCCGGTTCTCCAGCGTATTTCGTACAGCATTCACTGCATCGCTGCCCAAAAGCAGACGTAGAGGCGTTTCCTCGCCCTCGACAGCCTCCATCAGAACTTTGCCAACCTTGTCTGGATCTCCCGGCTGATTACCGGGATTTTTGCTCTGCGCAACGGAACGCAGCCAGGCTGTGCCACTGTAATCAGTAATACGATTCTCAGATCCCTTTAAGGAACTGTCATAGAAATGCGTGCGGAAGGCTCCTGGTTCTACAATCATTACCTTGATACCCAGAGGCTTGAGTTCCGCATACAGACCTTCACTCATCAATTCCAAGGCTGCTTTAGTGGAGGCATAATAGCCTGATGCGGCACCTGTGCGAACTGCACCGATGGAAGAAATGTTGATGATAGCACCGCTCTTTTGTTTTCGCATATGCGGCAACACCGCCTGGATCATGCGCACAGCACCGAAAAAGTTCGTCTGATACATCTGCATCACACTATCTTCCTCTGCCTCCTCTACGGATGAACGATAACAGTAGCCAGCATTGTTGACCAATACATCAATCTTCCCAAAGCGTTCGATTGCCTTTTCTACCGCATCCTGCACACTTTCCGGCTTTGTGACATCCAATGCCAGCGGTAAGGCTCGGTCCTCATACCCAGCAACCAGATTCTCGATTTTTTTCGTGTCCCTGGCTGTGATAACCGCCTGATAGCCATTTTTCAGAACTGCCTTTGCAATTCCCGCTCCAATGCCGCCTTCGCTGCATCCTGTGATCAACCATACTTTGTTCATATTTTTATCCTCCTAAACCAATTTTTCATATTCTTCGTCTAAAACAGCTTCCAGCCATTCGCAGGCCGCGCCCTCTGCCATTACGGATACAGCAAGGTGCGAAAACCAGCTATCCTCAGCCGCACCGTGCCAATGTTTCACCTCAGGCGGAATATTTACAATGTCGCCGGGATGCAGCTCCTGTGCCTCCCCGCCCCATGTCTGATACCAGCCTTTTCCTCCGGTAATAAGCAGGATCTGCCCGCCTTTATGATGGATATGCCAGTTATTCCTGCAGCCGGGTGCAAACGTCACATTGGAGATCGGGCCGCCCTGCTCAGTCAGCGCCTGTAAATACGCCTGACCGACAAAATATCTGCCAAGCTGCTCCGGCATCTCTGTACCCATAGGAAATACGCTTGGATTTGTTACCTCATTCATCGAATTGCCTCCTCGTTCTTTATCCTGTTTTCTCTATTATTTTAAGGAAATTACCCGTCTGGAGCAATTCGGATAACAAATGCCATAGATAAGTTTTTCTAATGCAAAAGAAAAAGCGTCTGTTATCCACAGACGCCTTGCATATCCATTTTATTTTTCCTCTGTTATTTTCTTTTTGAAAACAGATGCGAATTCTTCTATTCTCCCGCCAGATAACGCACCGCTTCCTCCGGGGTAGGGATCTCGTCCTGACGCGGCACCCTGTTCTGGTAATCTTTTGTGATCGCATTGTTATTCAGAGGGTTTGTATAGGCCTCTGTCAGCGCTGCCTGCATATCCTGTCGGATTTCCTTCACACTCACCCCATGTTTCTTCGCCAGTTCCCGATATATCTTCCGCATGCTCATAGAAATCTCCTCCATGGTAAAAATTATAATCGCCTGTTCTTTTTAATTATAAGCGATAATATTATCTTTTTCAACCAAAACAAGCGTTATAATCGCTCGTTTTTGCCCTATACAGAGCTTAAGATTAACACATTGGGAGGACAGCAAAATGGATGAACAATTTATCCGGGACCGGATCTCCAGTCTCCGTCAGGAAAAACAGATCTCGGAACGAAAGATGAGCTTGGACCTGGGCCACAGTACCAGCTATATCCGCAGCATCACCTCCGGCAGGGCGTTGCCGTCCATGAGTGAATTCCTGTATATCTGCGAATACCTGGGCGTGACACCTATGGAGTTTTTCAACGAGGAACGGAAAACCACCCTGACGCAGCAGGAAGCGATCGAACACATTTATTCCATGTCGGATGAGGATATCCGGCTGCTGATCGGGTTCATTGAGCGGATAAAGGCTGGCAGAAATGCTCATGTGCCATAAAGTAACACACAAGAATTTGATAGACAGCAGCCCACTATTCCAAATTATCGGGTAGAAAAAACTGCAATTCGTATGCTACAATAGATAAAACCGCCATATAAAAGCATGGGAACCGCAGAAAAGAAAGAGGCACAAATATGCTATATAATAAATACTTAGATACTTTCATAAAAGTGGCTGATTCCGGCAGTTTCAATAAAGCAGCAACGGAAATGTTCATCACGCCGTCTGCCGTGATCAAACAAATAAAGGCGTTGGAAGAAGATGTAGGGACTCTACTGTTTAAACGTTCACATCACGGGCTTGAACTAACGGAAAGCGGAAAATCCTTATATTATGACGCAAGGCTTTTGATTGATTCCGCTACAAAGGCGGTAGAACGGGCACAGGCATTGACCGGAGAAAGTGATAATGTTATGAGGATTGGCGTTTCTCCGACTACACCGGCAGATGTTTTGACGAATCTGTATCCAGTGATCTACAAGGCATGGCCCCATTTGAAATTTCAAATGATACCATTTGAGAACACACCTAAAAATGCCAGCGAGATCCTGCAAAATCTCGGACAGGATATTGATATTGTGGGAGGCGTTTTTGATGAGGTTCTCTTAAAATACCGAAAGTGTAATGGTCTGAAACTTTATAGAGAGCCGTTGCAGGTAGCTATATCCATGCACCACCGCCTTGCTGGAAAAACGTCTGTTTCCATTGAGGATCTGTATGGGGAAACAATACTTCTCTTGAGTACGGGAAAGATGAAAAACATGGATTTGCTGCGGATTTACTTGAACGAAAGCCATCCACAGATAAAGATTGAGGATTTTGACTTTTACGATATGAGCGTTTTCAACAAGTGTGAAAGCACAGGCAAGCTGCTTGTGACGACCGGGACATGGTCGCGGGCACACCCGCTGCTCCGCACAATCTCCGTGGAGTGGCCTTTTGAAATCCCCTATGGCCTGTTATACAGCACTTCTCCTTCCCATAAAGTAAAACGCTTTCTTCATATCATTCAAAAATCGCTGTAATGACGGTTTATACTCTTTGGTATAAACCAGTTTCCAAAACGGGACTTCCGCTTTTCCTCTTGTCTGTCTATAATAAAGTCAAAAATAAGGAGGTCTTAGAAATGGAAAAAAGAAAACTCGGAAACAGCGAACTCTATATTAACCCTGTTGGTCTGGGCTGTATGGGATTCAGCCATGCCTCTGGCGACCCTACGGAAAAGGATGTGGCAGTCAGGACACTTCGGGAAGCCTATGAGATCGGATATGACTTTTTTGACACGGCGGAATCCTATACCGGCATAAATCCGGACGGAACCATTTCCTACAATGAGGAACTTGTAGGCGAAGCAGTAAAGGGGATTCGGGACAAAGTGGTGATCGCTACGAAAATGGGGGTCAGCCACAATACCGACCGCTCTTTAAAACTGGACAGCAGCCCGGAAACCATTCGCCGGAGCGTGGAGGACAGTTTGAAAAAGCTGGGGACAGACTACATTGACCTGTATTACCAACACAGGATTGACCCGAAGGTAGAGCCGGAAACGGTTGCCAAAACTATGGCAGAACTGATTAAAGAGGGAAAAATCCGCTACTGGGGAATTTCAGAAGCAACGGAAGAATATCTGCGGCGGGCGAACGCCGTCTGCCCGATTACAGCGATTGAGAATCGTTACTCTATGATGGCCCGGTGGCATGAAACGATTTTTCCTGTATGTGAAGAATTGAATGTTGCCTATGTTGCGTTCTCCCCTATGGCAAACGGTTTTCTTACAGGAAAGTACACACCAGATACAAAGTTTGAGGGCAGCCAGGATTATCGCACGTCTATGCCGCAGTACACAGAGGAGGGATTCGCGAAGGCAAAAGAACTTCTGGATATGCTTACAAAAATGGCGTCTGAAAAGAACGCTACTATGGGGCAACTGTCGCTTGCGTGGATGATAAACAAAAAGCCCTATATCGTGCCGATTCCTGGTTCACGCAAAATTGAACGTCTGAAAGAGAACTTTGAAGCGGGCAATATCGTTTTGACAAATGACGAAATTGCCATGATTGATTCAAAGCTGGACACAATGGATTTTGAGGTTTTCGGCGGCCATAGCGGCAAATAGGAGGCGGTTAAAATGCAACTGAAAGGAAAAGTTGCCCTTATAACCGGCGGCTCGGCAGGCATTGGATTCGGAACCGCAAAACGGTTTCTTGAAGAAGGCGCAACCGTTTATATCACTGGCAGAAGGGCTGAAAAATTACAGGAAGCCGTAGACAGGCTGGGGAATGGAGCGCATTATATTGTCGCGGATGTTGGTTCAAAAGCAAAAATGACCCATGTTGCGGAAGTAATTGCCGAAGAACAAGGACGGCTTGATGTTGTTTTCTGTAATGCAGGCATAGGCCATTATATCAAATTTGAGTCCATTACCGAGAATGACATTGACCGTGTATTCAACACAAATTTCAAAGGGACAATTTTTACGATTCAATGTGTCCTGCCAATTCTGGCAGAGGGAGCATCGATCATCTTGAACACTTCTATGACAGAGGACATTGGCCTACCTGATTTTTGTATCTACGCTGCGGCAAAATCGGCTGTTAAATCGCTTATTTACAGCCTAACAACCGATTTTAGGGATAAAAAAATCCGTGTCAACGCGGTGGCTCCGGGTGTGGTTCCCACAGAAGCAGCCAGCGGTGAATTGGGCAGGACAGCTGAGGAAGAAGCTAGGAAACAAAAACAGAGGGCGTTGATTGCCCCACTCGGTCGGCTGGGGACAGTTGAAGATATAGCCGCAGCCGTTACATTCCTTGCAAGTGATGAAGCATCTTATATCACAGGAAGTGAACTTACAGTTGACGGCGGAATGACCAGAGTGTTTGCTGGAAGATTATAAGATTTAAGTCTAACAAATAGCAACGCCCGATGAACCAGTCAACGGTCAAGCTGAACGGCGCATACGTGCCGCCGTTGACAACCTTGCCTTTACAGCCAGACAATTAAGGGGCGACAGCACGGAGTGCTGCCGCCCCGCACTATTATCGGTGAGGGGATTTCCCATGACCGAAGATGAAGTCTACAAAGTGCATATCCAGTACATCTTCAAATGCCTTTTTCAAGATTGTCATTCGCCACGCAACCATAAATAAAAGGTAGGTGAAGCCAGAAAAAAGTTGCTCGTCCTATTTGGCAAATTTCAAAATGCGATGGTGTAGGGAGTGGAAGGGAAAGTTTTCTGCCCCGCCGGTTGCCAAAATCCTATTTCCCGGATTACTAAGGCAAAAGAAAATTTGAAAAGTCCACGTTCAGCAGGTAGCTGGCAGCCTTTCAAAAGTATCTTTAGCGGAAAGGAAAAAAGACCACAAACAGCGGACTGAAAGCCCTCCCCTCTTTTCCTTTCCACTCATATCCAGAAACTGCTCCTTTGTTTTTCTCTGTCTATAAGATTTTGTTAGAGTGGGACCTTCTGGGCGGTTCACCATGAACCCCTCCTGGGTTCACAACGGAAGCAACAGCGGCACAAAGTGGTTCCTGATACTGCATTTTCCTTTCCAGACACCACAATCAGAAAGGCAGACTTCTCCCCTGGCGGGTTTCAACGGTTGACTGCAGAAATAGTTTCACTCTTTTGCAGCAAATGCCTCTTTAAAGAATGATATATAAATTCGAAGTATGGCTGCCGTTCTCCCGATACCGGAATTCCTTCCTCAGATACCCTGCGCCGACAAGGTCGTTCAGGGCGCGTTTTATAGTGCTGCGGGACATCCCCAGTTCCCTGGCCATGGTAGGGATGGCAGGCCAGCAGCTTTTATCCTGGTCTGCCCGGTCATGGAGATACATATAAACTGCCACTGCCCGGTGGGGCAGTCCAGAAGCGTAGATGGATTCAAAGTATCCCATATCCCCTCCTTCTCTAATCCGTCCGCAGCGGCGGCCTGCCTGCGGGCCTGTGGGGCTGTAACGGCACCGTCCGCTCTGTTACCTGTCCCTGCCCCATACCGCCGCTTGCAGGCGGTCCTGACGGCGCAGGCGGCTCCTCAAACTCTTCCAGGTCATCATCCATCCGCCTGCGCAGGATCTCCTGCTCCAGGGTCAGCCGGTCCGCATAAGAGACTGCTCTCGCCGCATGCTGCTCCGCCACATATCCCTCTTCAAACTCAATCCCCCATTTAAAAAACAGGCGCAGCTCTGTCCGCATGGGATGGCATCCTGTTTTGGCCAGAATGAAATGTCCTTTGGGAAGGGATTTCAGTTCATCCGGGGTCATCAGCGGGCGCTGGATCATTTGCAGACTCTGGCTGGGATCATTCTTCCCCCTGCTGATGGAGCCGGACAGCACTGTTTTATTTCCCAGAGCCTTTGACAGAACCTCCGCACTCTCTGAGTTGGGCGCAAAGCCTCCGAACAGGATGTCCTGACAGTTATCAATGATGATCTCGCTGCCCTCTTTTCCATAGTTTTTCTGCAGCTGGGCAAAGGACTGGATGATGGGGACCATGCTGATGCGCCGGGAGCGGCCTGCAGAGAACAGCATCTCCAGGGACTCGATCTTGGGGATTGTTCCAATCTCATCCCCAAAGATCACGACCCGGTTGGGGAGTTTCCCGCCATGCTCATCTGCGATGGACAGCATCTCCCGGTATATTTGCTGCAGGAACAGGCTGACCATGAAATATTTTGTATTGTCCTCTTCCGGCAGTACGATAAAGATGGCTGACTTGGAATTACAAAAGGTCTCCGTGTCCATGGAACCGTCAAAGCACAGGATCTGCTCCATCTCCGAATCCAGAAAAGCGTTCAGTCTGGACATGGCCGTGGAAAGTACAGAGGCCATGGCCTGGTCTGCGGTGTTCAGGGCGGCCCCGGCAAACCATTTGGCCTTATGCTCCGGAGGCAGCTTCTGCATCAGCAGCTGGAACTGGTTCTTTCCCTTTACCGGTGAGGGAGCCAGTAAGTCCTGGATGAGCTTGAACACGCTGACGATGTGCCGCTGTTCCTTTGGACAGTATTCCGCGATCAACAGCAGCACACTGGTCAGGAGCCCTTCTGCCGCGTCATAAAAAAATGCGTTCTGTCCATAGCTGGAGGAGTCTGCCCCGGAGCTGATGATGGTCTTGGCTGTGATCTTGGCATATTTTTCTGCTCTGGCCTTGTATGCCAGATTCTCCGGATCCTCCAGCCACAAATCCATGTATTTGTTTACCATGCTCAGAATATTGTCTCCATCGGATCGGATAGGATTCCGCAGATCCAGAATGGATATCTTGTAGCCATAGTATTTTTCTGCGATCCCCGCATAGTTCCGGAACAGGTCTCCCTTGGTATCCGTACAGAGAAAACTCATACCACTGGCGCAGGCATATTCAATACAGGGATAGAGAAAGTTCGCCGTTTTGCCGACACCGGCAGCGCCGATCATCAGAAGATGGATGTCGCCGGAATCAATCAGGGCCGTGACACCGCTATGGGAAAACTTTCCGCCCACCACGATTCCCTGAGTCTCCGGCAGGTTCTTTCCCTGCCTCCACAGCTTCGGTTCGTATGGGACATGGGAGTAGATCTTTTTGATCTCCATATCTGTGGCGAAACGGGCGGTCCCGTACTGCCCGTCTCCAACCGTCTTGGATTTGATCCCGTCCAGATTGTAGTGGCTGGACAGGAAGGTGACCAGCCCCAGCAGGGCGAACATCCCCAGGCCCGCGCATACCAGGATTATGATCTGTGTGGTCTGCATTTTCACACTCCTCTCTTAATGTGTCAACAAGCACGATTTATTCGCTGTCATAGTTCCTCGCTGCAACAGAAATTATAAGGCCATCTGCAGCATCCGTTCTTCCGTCATCTCCGGAGGCGGCTTTTCCTCTGCCGGTACCGCCTCCATCCCGTGCATGGCCTTGATGTCCTCATTCCAGTCCTTCCATGTGGACAGTTCCATCCTCACATCCGGATACCCTGCCTCTGCCAGACTTTCCTGTATCCGTTCCGCCGCCTTCATCCCTGCAAGATCATGGTCTAAACACAGATGGACCTTTTTCAGCTCTGGATGATCCTGCAGCAGCTGGAACA